>JAFGQN010000166.1 GCA_016935665.1 Deltaproteobacteria bacterium
GACCGACGAAGTCACCACTCTGCTGCAGCACAACCCGTTCTGGAAAATTTCATCCCGCTAAGGCGGCGTGTTCACAGAACGGATACTGACCTTTTATGACTTACCCTTATCGTCCTGACCATTCTTCCCGGAGGCTTCGAGCTGTTTCACAGCATTATCGAAATCGCTGGTGGATTGCGCCAATTCCAGCAGGCGCTTGCTGTGAAACTTCTCATATTCGTTTTCGGCCAGTTGCTTCGCCATCTCATGGGAAATACTGCCAGCATGGTTCAGGATGTCCCGGTCATTGATGGTCAGGAAACCATCCAGCTTTTTAATCCAGTCCTGCATATACATGGGAATCCGACGCATGGCCTGGCCCTGAGCGAAAATCAAATATTGCTCGACAAGGTTATTAAGAGCGGCCAATTCCTCTTCATGCAGGTAATTTTTGGCAATGGTCACATCCTGCTTGCGAACCTTTGCGCCTCGATAGTTGGTCAGTCCCATGTTCGGTTTTTCCGAATCGGCACGGGAGTGAATAATTTCCGCCGCCGTCTGGCCGACAATAGCCCAGTGCATCTTGTTTTGAACTGTCTTAAAAAAATCAATGCTGATATCCAAAGTTGGGTCGTAGTCAATGCTGGTGGCATAAATGTCGGTAATTTTCTGATAAAACCGGCGCTCGGAAGTGCGAATATCCTGTATACGCCGTTCCAGCTCTTCAAAATAATCAAAAGGCTGATCCGGGTTTTTCAGCCGTTCGTCATCCAGCAAAAAGCCCTTCCTGACAAATTCGGCCAATTGTTGCGTTGCCCAGATGCGAAAGCGTGTCGCCACATGGCTCTTCACCCGGTACCCCACCGAAATAATCATATCCAGATTATAATAATCCAGCAGACGCTTGACCTCACGCTTCCCCTCCAATCGAACCGACAAGAATTTCTTGTGAGTTCCCTCGGGAGGAAGCTCGCCTTCCTCGTAAATGTTCAGCACATGTTGACTGATATTCTGCTGAGTGGTCTGGAACAACTCGGCCATCAATGGCTGTGTCAGCCATACAGTCTCTCCCGACAGCCGCACATCGAGCTTCAGTGAGCCATCTTCGGCCTTATAAATGAGAAACTGCCCCTTGGCCGCTTCCACTCCATTTTCATCTGTGTTCACTGGTGATTTCTTTGGCATTACTGAGCCTTTCACAGCCGCTTCATGACCGCGTCTTCGATTCTTAATGTTTTGTACTGGAAAAAAATATTTTTCATATTGCTCACAACCATTGAAAAAACCGAATACTTCAAATTTTTAAACCGTCCCACATATTCGCAAAATGCATGTCTGTGCTGCGCCATTAATTCGTATTTTAGACCTCATAAACATTTGACTCCCCGAATATTCTTTTGGCGTTTTCAATTATCGAAGGGCTGGGATTCTGGTAGAACACGACCAAGTTTCTCATTGCTCTGGTGCAACAAACGTAAAAAATCTTCTTCGTACGAGATAAAATATCCGGGTAACTTTTTTTCTTCGCGGGTTTAAGCGATGCATATATTGAATCGTCCAACAAATATTCAAAATTGTATTTTGACCAACCACCATTATCTAAAACCACAAGAACATTTTTGAACTGGTCACCTTTGATGTTGTGCTGAGTCGTGAAGGGGGTGAACCCTTCTAAATAAAAAAAGAGATTTTGAAATTCGGAAAATGGAAGACTCGAAACTCTGGAGAAGACATACGAATTCTCACGTTTAAACGACTGAATATTGTCATCCATCAGGCATATTCCCGTTCGATCCGCTTCTTCAATTACTTCACCAATCGTCTTGTTCTGATTGGAAGCAAAACTTTCTATTGTATCTCGTAGTGTTTGTTTGTCTCTGCCAAATCGCAACGGGAAATCTGTCTTTTGTATAAATTCATTGAATCTTTTTTCTTTGTACAACAAAATATTTGTTTGAATTTTAAACAGATGCTTAATCAGTTTATCGCGTTTAGAACCCTTTTTCGCCTGTGCGTCAGTATCAATTTTTTTGTCGTCAAGAAGAGCATCTTTAGAGACATATATCTTGCGAACTTCTGTAAACGGCAGGTCCTTTAATTGGCCAAAAAGTGAATTCAGTTTGGGGTCGGCTAAGATGAGATCAAGTTTGTTTTCTTTTTGCCGATTCTTTAGGGGAACAGCTCTGGCAACGTGTTCAAACGTATCGTCATCAGCGATTTCAATATTGTCTTCTTTTATTTTATCGACCAAGCTAGACTTAAACTTCAAAATGGGATCGACGTCATAGATTTCATATAACTCAGAAAAGTCAGCCTTTTCAGCAATGAGACGGTGCGTTAAATTGAGTTGTTTGGTTTCCTTCGAATTTGCAAAATCCCACCCCTCAAAATGTGAAGTTTCATAGGACTTAATCACCTGATTTATTGACTTCGATGAAGAGTAAAGAAATGTCGTCTTCCCTGGAACAATTTTTCCATCCTTCATATTCGGAGCACCCATATCATCGGATGGAATCTGAGTTATACTGTCAGTACGAATCTGATTTGCCAAGTCAATGACACTTTGCGGATTTCTTCGATTTTGGGCTTTGGGTACTTCTTCAATTATTTTTGATTCAATATATGACTGCAAATCACCTACGCCATCATCGTAGATTGACTGCATACTGTCACCGAAAAAACCGATTGTATTTGTTCTCTTTTGCTCTTGCAGATATTTAAGAAGAATTTTGACAATTTTGGGACTGGTATCCTGATATTCGTCCACAAAAATGAATTGGTATTTATCAATGAGAATATTTCTGAGCTTGCCGTATCTCTCATACATGGATTCCGCGAGTATCAGCACCTCATCATGTGAAACAATCCCATCTTTTATCCGAAGGTATTCTTTATACTGGATACCTTCTTCTACGCTGTCAAAAAACGAATAATCAAGGGCTTCCTGAGCTAAATTCGATTTCAAGTCCCCGCTCTTTAACAAATCAACAAGGCACTTTTTCAGTTCAACCTGGAACTGAGAAATATTGTCCCATAGGAAATCGTGAATAGTAGAGACAGAAAGGTTCGAATGATCCACCCGCTCTGCAATCTCACGCACCGCTGCGTTCGTATAGGTTATACAAGCAATCTTCGCAGTCGGATGTTCGTCAAAGGCGTGGTTAATGACCTGTACTAAGGAATATGTTTTTCCACTTCCAGCGCCGCCGCTGAGCAAGAAGTTATGCCCTTCATTGATCAGCTTGAATATTTGAACGACCTCGGGCTCTAATTCTGTTTCAACCATAACAGCCCTTCACTAATGTATGCTGGCGTTATCCAGTTTGAAAACTGTAAATTTGTCTCGTCATCCTCTATACTATGCAAAAGAATATCGAGTGCGAAAGAAGGCTTTTTATCCACACATTCCCTAGCGAGCGTATATGCACTATTTATATCATCCTCAAGTTTCTCCCGATTTTTGAGTCCAGCAAATGTATCACTACTATCAGAGATGAATTTTCTATTTAGATGAAAAAAAGCGTCTTCGAAGCTGCGAGCATAATACACGTCACCTTTCGCGTTCTTCTCCTCCATTTGATAACAAATTAGAACATGCCCGCCTTTATTCACCTTCCAAGTCCTGTCCTTTGGGTCTTTTGATATCGACCTTTGGTCGAGAGGGCGATTTAAATAGGATTTGAAATCGCAACCGTTCAGAAAAAATTTTAGAGCAGTGTTCGAAGAATGAGTCGCCGTTGCCACAGGTTCTGCTGCAATCCTCTTGTTTTCATTTTCTTTCCCCGAATCAATATCTGTGATTATCAGACACTTAATGCCAATAAAATCTATAAATTTCTCAAAAATTTGAGAGTATGCACCAACCTCTACAATTGAAATATTTTGTGATAATAGTGGCGTTTCGTTTTGAACGTCGTTTTGATCAATTTTCTTCATCATTGCGGGCAACAAAATACGTTCTGTGTCGCCCTCCACCAATATTGCCTTGTCAGCGAAAAAAAGTTCAGCTCTATTAAGCGTCAAATATTGCTTCAAGAACCTGAAGTGTTGTTGTTCTTCATCGATGATGTATTCCTGTTTCAGATCAGTCAGATTCTTCGAAATGATCGCATCTGCCATACCGTTTTTTGTAAAAAATTTAATATCGTCGAAGCTGCTTTCCGCAGCAATATGAGAAGAATGAGTGGTGATAATTGTCTGAAGATTGAAAGCAGGACCAGACTTTCCTTCGCTCGCGTTTCTCAATATATCTTTTATATTCTTAATAAAAACATATTGCATTTGCGGATGGGTATGTGCTTCGGGCTCTTCGATAAATAGGAGGTTAATCTCTGCAGGGGGCTCATTTTCGTCTTCTTCGCGCTGAAAATCGTGAAGCCGAACTTCGATCTCGAAAATCATGCTAATTAAATTTAAATAGCCAAGGCCGTTATAATTTTCTGGCAAAGAGAAATCATTGTCCCCGTCATGGTTATATGCAACGGTTGTGTTATCCTTCAAAAGATTTTTGTGCTCCAATGTGGAGTTGACACAGATTTGCGAATCTCCGGCTTTTATCCCGCCAAATCGTTTTACTTTTTCAATGACGTCATGAAAGATCTTGCCATATGCGGTATTCAAGTGCTTGTCAGTATCGCTCAAAGCATCTTTGAAGCTTTCTATCTCCGGTGATTCTTCTGCCTTTTTTTCTTTATTTTCGTAGTACTTCGATGCCAAATTCGAGAGTGTTTTATTTGAGTCTTTGTTAGACACTTCTCGCTTTGCCGAGATCGCTTGAAAATTCAATAGCCCCTTGAGAGATACATTATCTTTATCAAGGTCTCTGTATTCACTTTCGTTTTCAGATTTGGTTTCAATATCGTACGAAATTGATTTGCGGAAAATCCGAAAAAACTGTCTATGTTTTTTTTGCATAAATTCGTTAAACAAAGACTCGTCGGACAATGCTTCGTTGCCGCTTTCGACGTCGGCTGCTGTTCCGCCAATTTTTTCAACCGTAGACGCAGACACTCTTGCCTTCTTTTTGGTTCTGTATTCGATAAATGCAGAATGTAATTTTGAAAAATCTGGTTCGGCAATGACATACTCGAAAAGCAGCACCACCATATTGTTACACGGGTCAAGATCCAGCATTAACGCTTTAATATTTGCCAAACTGTCAGCATCAGAATATTCAATAAATACCTTCAGTGAAAGTCTTCGCGACACATCCGACGCCATTGGCGTACCATTGACAACGTTATCGCGAAGTGCTTTCTGAAAGCCGATATTGAAATCGTCGTAACTGAACATGCTCGACGTCGGCTTCGCAGACAAAAATTTCCCTAACAAAGACAGAAGAGAGGTCTTACCGCAATTATTTTTGCCAATGATGAGTGACAGCTCATTTTCTAAGGAAAGTTCAAAGTCTTTCAACAATCTGAAATTTTCCGCTTTTAGTTTCACGATTTTCACGAAAACGTTCCCTCCAATAGTAGATTAGAATTTTTAATCAACTCGTCTCCATTTAACGACATCATGGCTTTGATACTGAACCAGCACCCCAACTGCCGCCAAGCTCTCCAACACCGGCTCAACAGATTTAACTTGCGCTCTTTTGAAAGAATTCTTCACATCCTCACTTGTCCATGTGCCTTCCGAATTCTGAATCAAATCGCGAATTGCTGAGATTCTTTCCGGCAGCGTTTTGGGCCATGAACGTTTATTCTCTGACATGGAAGGAATTCTAGACAAACTGGATTCTGCTTGTTTTGCAGAAGAAATGGTTTCTTGGGATTCCTGAATTTCTCCGGGCAGCCTAACGTTTGCACGTTGAAATTCTGGTCGAAGCCATTTAATTATGCCATTTCTTTCTTCTGTCGCGCGCTGATGATTTAAATCTAACAACCACTCAATAATATTATCCTCGGACTCCCCAACCTTCCAGCCGTAGGCATCATAGACAGCAGCGTCGAGCTCATTATGCAACACAGCTAGAACCTGAACCAAACCAAGCTGATAGATTCGAGCTTCCTTATGCGACAATTTTTCATTACCCTGCAACTTCGACAGCACGTTATAAAGAGATGTGAGAGTAATCTCAGGGTGACTTTCTATTTGTTCTTTTCTATGTTTCTCTATTTTCTCAGCAATCTTAGCAATTTCTTTTTTCTTATGAGAGGAACACGCGGGAAAGGGAAAAGGATCGAAGCAAGGACCGTTCTGATAACGCAAGTCATTTCCCACTCCCATCCGACCGCCGGTTGCAGCGGACCAAATCACATGGATTTTACTACTGAGTATTCCGAGATGATACGAATCAGAGAGAGCAATCGCAATGACTCCACCGTCAACGAGATTGTTTGGCCACGTAAGTGTGGTAAAAACTCGAAACTTTGCTACTTCACTTGTGACAATATATCGATTGAGGCCGCTGTTTGCCAAGCGTAAATCGGGACGTGGTCTACCAAAAACCCACCATTTTTCACGAAAAGTTTTGTCGCGGTTCTGTATCCTAATTGGTCGTACATGGTCATAAAGGTACTGGTACAAGATTGGATATTTTCCACGACTTTCTTCTTCTGAGAGCCCGAACATGTCGACTACGTAACGCTCTGTTGGTTTTTGAGTTATGTCACGTCCTGCCCAATACCGAGGGAGCCGTTCCTCGCACTCTGGTTGACGAGTGACGAACTTTGTCTTTTGTTCCGAATCGATCTGGAATTGTGAGCCGACTAATTTACATCCTTGCCAACAAATCTTTGCATTAGCTAAGAGAGGAATCGCTGTCGTAAGATTTGCACCTGCTTTCAAGTTGCTGTGGATTATCCCTACCTTTGAGCTCAATTCTACAGATACAGTTTCCGTTCCTGCGAACGATTCTGATGTGACAGTACGTAATATCCCAAGCTTTTTACCTGGAGCTGCCACAGTCATTCCTATTCTAACTTGAGCCCCACTCTCGGAATCAACCCAAGGATGGTCTGGTATGGCAAAAACGACAGACAATGGCAATTTGCTCTCAAGATAATTTTGAAGCACTTTTCTACTAGAGGTTTGAGAAATACTGTTTGTTGTAATAAAGCCAAATTGACGAATTTGACCAGTACTGAGCAGGGAGGCCGCGTAGTTCCACCAGTACATCACAAAATCAATAGTCTCAGGTAGCTCTCGATACACACTTCTGAGGGCATCCACATATCCATCACCGATTGCTGTTCGCATCCTTTTGCTTCCAACAAAAGGGGGATTTCCAACTACATAATCCGCTTTGGGCCATTCGGCCTTGCGCGGATTGATATATCGATACTGAACTACTGCCGCTGTTTCATCAGGGATATCCTTCCCTGTTACAGGATGCTCTTTCATGGTTTCGCCATCCCATTGCGTTAAGGGTTTCCCATGATCATCTATAACAATTTCTTCTTTGTCGTACGCCAATACTGCATCCCTGCATTCAATATTGCCGTAGTTCTGCAGAACAGGCTCAGGAACATTGAGCGTTTTCTCATCTCTCGCGTACGTTCGAACATGCCACTGTAGATACCCAATCCACAGCACCATCTCAGCAATTTCCTTGGCCCAGCGTTTGACTTCAATTCCTAAAAATTGTGACGGATTTACCGTGAGATTTTCCCAGTCAAATCGCATCGATTCCCCGAACGCCTCAAGCATGGACAATACCTCGCCCTCTAGTCGCTTGAACATTTCCAGCGTCACATACAGAAAGTTCCCTGAACCACAGGCGGGATCGAGCACCTTTGTTTGGCAAAGCTTTGAATGGAAAGCGCGGACTACCTTGCGGGCTGCCTGCATATCGTCGCTTTCCACCAGATGCATGGCCTCAGCCTTCACGAGATTCCATTCTTCTCGAAGCGGCTCTTCAATAGTCGGTCGGACCAACCGTTCTACATATGCTTTGGGCGTGTAATGAGCACCAAGAGCATGACGCTCTTTCGGATTTAATGCGCGCTCCAAAAGGGTACCGAAAATTGCGGGTTCAACATCGGACCAATCCATTTTGGCAGCGTCGAGCAGTAGCTGTAGTTGCTTTTCATTGAGTGGCAGAGCATCCTGGCTGGCGAACAGTCCACCATTAAACTTTAATAGCTTTCCGGCGACCATGGTATCGCCACCATCATTCATGGCTTTCCATAATGCGCGCACGCCATTGGGAAATGATTTGGGCGAAGGTAGCCAAAAGCGCTCGATTGAGTCAGTAAAGATATTGTGAGGCAGCAACCCAACGTCCTCAGCGAACATCGTGAAAATACAGCGCATCAAAAATGTCGCGACAGTTTCCGAATGATGTCCGGCACCTTCAAGGTCTTTTGACAACTCCGCAAGTTTTCCAGCAACTTCACGGGTTACTTTAATGACCTGTTTCGCAGGGTCCAACGCAAGTGGATCGGTGAAAATCTTTTTTAATGTTTCAGCGTTCTGAGCGAGGTCTTTAAGAAAAAAGCGGAATTTTTGCGGATTTGGGAACCGCGAATAATGGGTTGACCCATCAAACGATGCGTAAATATCAAAACAGTATCCAATATCGCAGATTACAAGAAAGGGCGGCGGTGAATCCACATGTTTGGCATACTTCAGGGCTTGCCCATATGCTTCCTGCATCGCCAAATACCATCCGCCCGTCCCTCTTTTAGCAGTACCAATCTTTTTTGACTCTGCAGTTGACCCCTGCTTGGCCTCCAGAATCAGGCAACCTTTTTTGTACAGATCCATTTTTCCGATACTGGAAGAATCACCTTCATGCGGAATTCGAACATCGCCCTCAAAAACATACGTGTCTTTTTCAGCGTCGCCTGTCGTTGGATTGGGCCTATCGACGCCCAGTACCTCACAAAGCTCCATGAGAAAAGCATCTTTATTAGCTCGCTCAGACGCCTGAGATTCTGACCATTTCTGAATAAATTCTTCGAGTGTCTGCATCTTTTCCGATTCCGAATTATTGGCTATTCTGCTGTATCCATTGAAGATTTCTCATAATTTTACAGACCACGAAGAAAATGACCAGGGAAACTTACTGTTTTTCATGGAGAATATCTGTTGTTCACTGTCTGCGTTGTGCGGGAAGGTGTCCCATAAAATAGGCAAGATTATTTCAACACACAATACAAATCAGACAAATCACCTTCACTTATTCACAAGTGCTGGTATTATGTCTGAAATGAGGAAACCATTCGAAAATGTGATTGAGGTGTTTCAAAAGCACAATGGAATACTGCGAATGGCTGAGGCCATTGAGCTGGGAATCACCAGATACACGCTGTACAAGATGCGAGACGAGGGTATCGTTGAGGCAATATCCCGTGGCGTGTACCGTCTGACTGACATTGAAGGGATGAGCAATCCCGACCTGGCGACAGTGGCGAGTCGCGCCACACAAGGCATTGTGTGCCTTATTTCGGCACTCTCTTTTCATGAGCTCACTACGCAGGTTCCTCACGCGGTGGATATTGCACTCCCCAGAGGTGCGGAACTGCCGCGCATAGACTACCCGCCAATCAACACATATTGGTTTTCAGGCGACGCCTATTCCGAGGGCATTGAGATGCATACCATTGACGGCGTATCCGTGCGCATTTACACCCCGGAAAAAAGTATCGCTGACATCTTCAAATACAGAAACAAACTGGGCCAGGACGTGGCACTCGAAGCGCTTCAAATGTGGGCGAAGCGCAAGGAACGCAACATCAACATGCTCATGAAATATGCAAAAATATGCCGTGTGGAAAAAGTCATTCGCCCGTATGTGGAGGCACTACTATGACACCGGTAAATATTGCCGCCTCGATACGGGCGCGATTGCTCAACAAAGCACGCGAAACCAACCGGCCCTTTCAGGAGCTGATACAGTACTACGCCCTGGAACGTTTCCTTTTCAGATTCGGTGTATCCAAACACAGAGATCGCTTTGTGCTGAAAGGCGCGTTGATGCTCCGGGCCTTTAATGCGCCAATGATGCGCCCCACTAAAGATATTGATTTGCTGGGCGCTGCCGACAATAGCATTGAGAATATTGAAACCGTCGTTCGCGATGTGTGCACCGTTCCGGTTGTCGACGACGGCATCTCATTCAGCCCTGACACTGTCCAGGGCGAACTCATCAAAGAAGAATCCACTTACAGCGGTGTTCGGGTGAAATTCAAAGGCCAGCTGGAAAATGCAAAGATTCCCATGCAAATCGACGTGGGATTTGGCGACGCTGTGTTTCCACCGCCAGAGGAACGCGAATATCCCGCGATGCTGGAGTTCGACGCCCCTAAACTGAAAATGTATTCCCTTGAAGCAGTCATCGCCGAGAAGTTTCAAACCATGGTGGAACGTGGCACCATGAACAGCCGAATGAAGGACTTTTTTGATATTTACACCCTATCAAAACAGTACGAGTTCAACCGAGACAACCTGGCAGCTGCCATTAAACAGACTTTTGAAAACAGAAATACCGAACTCACCGCCACCCCGATAGTATTTGAGGATTCATTCGCCCAAAACGAGAATATCGCCAAACAATGGCGGGCGTTTTTAAAACGAGGGATGCAAGGAACTGCGCCGGATGATATCGGGGAAGTCATTTGCGGAATACAGCAGTTTATTGCCCCAATACTGTCTTCCGCTACCGCCAAATAATATTCAAGCCAGCCTCCGCGGTATCAATTGTGCGGACACTGACCGCACAATTCAAAATCAGACAAAACGTCACCACTTTATGCATATATGAGGACATTTTGTCTGATTTGGTTTAATTTATTCAAAATAAACGTATCATGAGTACTCCAAAATCAAAAAATTTAAACCAATTCCTTCAAAACCACCCCATGGGCAGAGTGGTCACATCGCGATTCCTGGCAGACAACCACATATCGAACGATCTGGCGCGCATCTATGTCGCTTCAAACTGGCTCACCCGTATCGGGCGGGGGGCGTACATCCACACTGGCGACACCGTGGAATGGCAAGGGGCGGTGTATTCGATGCAATCGCAGTTGAGCCTTTCGGTTCATGCTGGCGGGATGACAGCGTTGCAGATGAAAGGACAGGGGCACTTCATACCGATGGGAGCGGCAACCGTTCACCTGTTTTCTGATGGACAGGAAAGACTACCTGACTGGTTTGCCAAAACTGACTGGCGGACGCCGATTGAACACCACAACGGCGCGTTGTTCGACTTGCCTGCGGGGGCCTCACTTACGGCGTGGCCCCACAAAGAGTTTGAAATAAAGGTTTCAACGCCGGAACGGGCAGCATTTGAGATGCTCTCGCTGGTGAAAAACAACGCCGACTTTGATTACGCAAGTACCGTGTTTGAAGGATTGGCCAGCCTGCGCCCTAAAGAAGTACAGCAATTATTGGTGGCGTGCCGTTCAGTGCGGGTGAAGCGTATGTTTCTCTGGATGGCAAAAGACTTTGAGCATCCATGGGTGGAGTACCTGGACTTGGACGCCGTGGACCTCGGCAAAGGAAAGCGGGTTATCTATGTCAATGGGCGTTTTGACAAAGCGTTTCAAATCACTGTGCCCAAAGAAAATTTGGATGGTTATTGAGTGCTGTTGTGAACTGGTGGCGCTCGGAAATGGGTTACGTGGGGGTGCAGGGGCGCGCTCCGCAGTCTTGTGATTCCGAGGGAATCCCCAAAGATTTTTGAAAGAAATAATTTTAAAAGAAAGAATGACGGCAAGATTGCGAGTGTATCGCTGCGCGGCGGGGTGGTGGACGCTGCGCGCCCACCGGGGGGTGAAATCTTCGGGGCTTCCCCCTCCATCACTGCGACCGGTGCGAGTGCGGAGTGAGGTTCTGGTGATTTGGGGCGTGGGTGAGTGTTGGTGTCAGCAGGGGCTGTGCGGATCTTGACGCGCGGAGTTGTTGGCCAGGGGCATGATTCAAATGGTAGACGGGCTTGTGAAATTCAATTAAACTGCATTGCATGGCTGAGAAAACGACATTCCATGATGTGATTTTGGATTCGCAGGAAATCAAGGATTTTTGCGAGGCGCATCATATTGCCAAATTGTCGTTGTTTGGCTCCATACTCACCGAGGCTTTTCACGCCGACAGTGACGTTGATATTCTGGTTGAGTTCGAACCCGGCCATACACCTGGCTTTTTGCAGATGGCTGCCCTTGAAGCGAAGCTTTCGACGATGCTTGGCAGAAAGGTGGACCTTCGAACACCTGCCGAATTGAGCAAATACTTTCGGGATGAGGTGCTCTCCAAAAGCGAAGTTCAGTATGGACTCTAAAGACCGCATTCGAATCCAACACATGATTGATGCCGCCACCGAGGCGATGGAGTCCGCAGCCACACGCACACGGAAGGACCTGGACAAAGACCACATTTGGACTTTAGGGCTCATCAAGTGCATTGAGATTATCGGAGAAGCCGCCGCCCGCGTTTCAGCGGAAACATGTGAAGCATACCCTGAAATTCCGTGGCCCATAATCGTTGGAATGCGCAACCGCCTGGTGCATGTATATTTTGACGTGGACCTCGACCAGGTGTGGAGCACCATTCAAACCGACCTGCCGGAATTGACCGCGCAACTGAAAGCCATTGTGGGCTGAAAGCCTGTAATTTACTGCCTATTGCTGCCAATTCTATCGCGCTCAACATCCACATTTCCAAACCACTCTCCCCCAACAAAACACCGCCTTTTTACCGCCTGCGCCGCCGCAATTTCTGCTCGTTTCGATTCTGGCCCCCAACCCTCAGCAGCACACGAAATCCCGTCGCAAGGGCAATTTCGGCGCAATTCAAAATATGGAGTCTCGAATTTTTTATTTGGAGGGCGTTCACGGTTTGCGTTGCAGGAAAAAAAGCAGTAGCACAATCACACTCATGGCGACCAGATTTTTGTTGATTCGTTTTTGCTCGGTGAGCAGGTCGGAGATTTTGCTGAGAAAAAGGGGTCAGGTCGCGAGGGGCTGTTGCCCAAAAGAAAATTTTGCGTTCGAAAGCGCTTTTCATGCTGACTTCGAAAATTGAGGATTTTGGCTAAAACGGCGCAAACGCCTACAGAAACTGAGCCAGAGGTGAAATCACTGGGACTGTAAGTTTGGAATAGCCCGGCCGAAAACGGTACATTTTGCCAAAAAGTTGGGTCAAAATGATTTGGGCAACAGCCCCGCGACAATTGACAGTTTTCGCCTCCTTCGCTGAACAACCAACGCCACCACCAACCCCACCACTCCCCCTAAATAACTCGAATTATGAATCACCCCCACCATCGCGAACCGTTGCAAGATCGCCTCTGACAGTTCCCGCTCCCAACCCATGAATGTGATCGCTTGTCCTCCTTCGCCAACGGCTACGGCGGATCTTAAAAACATGAACCATCCGAGGATTGCCCCGACGCAAAACGCCACCACCGCACAGCCAAACACAATCCCAAACCCTCGCAAAATATCTCTCCGTGCCGTTGTCAGGTCATCACTGTTAAACCGCACCCGCGCAATAAACCACCCGACAATCGCCCCCACCCACCAGGTGGCCAGAAAACCGATGATTGCAACAAACACACGATTCGGCAGCCCGAAATCTGCATAGTGGAACTGATGAAATTTGAAGTGCGTGAAGTACTCCGGTGAAATGGCGTAGCTGATTTGATCATGAATAGCGCCGTACGCGCCGCTAATGATACCGCCCACCAAAACGTAGGGAATGATTTTGTGAATGATTCGGACTTTCGGATAGATCCAATGGCGATTAAACTTCATGTACTCCCAACGCCACAAACAGCGCTATTCTTCCAATGTCCGTCCAATCAGATTCAAATAAATCCACGACGCTTCGTGGTCTCGGTCTTTATCGGCAGTTTCAAAATGAGCTCTTGCCTTTTTGATGTTGCGCTTCACGCCCTTCCCTTCCAGGTACGCCAACCCAAGAAAATGATGGGCATCATCCACATCGGCGTCGCAAACCTGGCCAGCTAAATCAGTTGCCACCTTTTGAAAGCACTCAACTGCAGCGGCATAGTCCTGCTTCACGCCAATTCCATAAAAATAGCATTGCCCAATTTCGAGTGTTGAGTCGACATGGCCAGCGTTCACCGCTTTTGTGTACCAGGAGAAAGCCTTTCGATAGTTGCCCATATCGCGATAAATGGTCGCCATGTTGTGGGCTGCCACCGCACCACCGCTTTGAAACGCTTTTTCAGTCCAATAAATTGCTGCCTCATTGTCAAGAGCGACGCCCGTGCCGGTACTGAGGAAAACGCCCAAGGCAACTTGAGCAGCGGCATGCCCTTGCTCTGCAGCCTTTTGATACCACACGAAAGCATTCTTCAAATTTTGACGAACGACCACATTCCTATCGGCATCTTTAACTCCGTCTTCATAGTATGAAGCAACCTCCCACTGGGATTCGGGATCCCCACGTCTGGCTTTGGTTTGGAGAGCTTTCCATTTTGACTTGTCCACTGTCAGATTGTCCTTTGGATATGCCGAGTCTATGCGCCAAGTGAAATTCGGGAAATCAGTTTTTCGTTTGTCTTTCCCACCTTGGGCTTGCATGACCGCCAAAATTTGTTGCCGCTTCGATATTTAGTTGGTTTGTACAGGTAATCCAACAGGTATACGGCCAACTCATTTTCTTCAAATACAAAGTTATACTCTTCCACCTTGCCACTGGATGTCTCTACATGCGTTTCGTTTATTTCCTTTAAAGCGATGAGAGCTGCTTTGATTCCCGCATTGAGGAGCTCCTTATTCATTCCTTCTGGCACTGAATAACTAACCATGTAATCTCTGGGATAAAGTGTAAACAGAACCACACCACTTCTACTCTTCGAATTTGGATTTTCATATGAATTCGGATTGGCAAACTCAACTAATAGTTTTCGTCCGCGATATCCTATGAGTTTGCTTGTTTTCACAAACTCATAAATTTCGTTCAAAGTAACAGGAAATCTTCTGTTCTTCTTTGGTTTGGGATAAGCTGCCCCTCTCTGTATATCGCGTGGCCGCTCCTTTTGTTTTGGGGGACACAAATGTGCCGTATCAATGTCACCTGGAGACAATCGAGTTGCACCAGAGGACAACTTTGCCAGTATGATTTTTGCCAGGGGCTGCTCCGATTCCCAGTGAAAAGTGTCCGCACTGCAAATCTGTACATATGTACCCGCAATACTCAATGCCGAATCCGCGTCAGACACGCCAAGTTTCTCCTGAAGCGTTCGGATTTTATAATCTACACGCTCGATGACATCTGCTTCTTCCCCTCCATAGCGTCCCCATGTATTCATCAAATTGCTCAAATATAAAGCACTCTTCCCGGCAGCCATTTGTTTGAATTGCCCGGTTATTAGTCGAAGATATTCATCTTCCAATTCATCGAGCTGTTCGTAGAGTCTTTGATTTCTGCCCATTTCAGCGCTTTCCGGATTTGCTATCTATGTTCCCAATCACATCAGGCCGACGAATACCATCCGCAGCACATCTCAGTTCTAACATATACTTCACCAGCGAATGCTCTGTTTTCCGAGGTTCGTGTGCGCGAATCCGCCGTTTTCCAAAGCGACGATCAATCATTGCAATGGCACGAGTCAAAATGTCTTCGCTTCCCAAAGCGTCATCAATTGACAGAGATAGATAATTTTCGAGTGAACGATAGTAGCCATTCAATGAATAATTGCCTTTCTCGTTCATTATTTTGTCGGCCTCGTCATAAGCGGCATAATAGCCATCTCTCTGCTCGGGATTCCAATGGTCCGTACATCTGTTTATTGCACGAAGTTCGTTTGATATCCCGTAGTAGTCTCTCATCCACTTCATCGTGCAAAAATCGTAGATCTCTTCTTTGTCCACCGTAATCCACCCTTTGCCCTCCTCATCGTGAGTTCCCCGGTACCGCGTCGCCCGCAATTCGACTTGCCCCTTTAGCGAATCGCAAAACATCGCTTCGACCTGTTTCTTAAGTCTGCTCCATTGCATGATGTGTGTGCTCGTTTCTTCTTTTTAAAAGCTGTTAAATCATAGACCGATAAGATAGAATGATGCAATAGGAATAAGGAGAGTAATTGTTGCAGAACGTATTCATTTCAGACGTTTTTCGAATAGAACCTGCCATATGTGCTGGCGCTACCCGAGGTGCTGATTTCACATCCAACGATGATCGCATCATCATTGATGAGGCGGCCGGTTTAATTGGCGTCGGTCGAGCGAAAGGCTCAGGTTATGGCGGATACCATAAACCGCGCAATATAGATGCAGGCATCGGACGCATCATTGAAACTTGTCGCTCGGATATGGCGAATATAAATCTCCGCTCAGTTGTTGAGCACGTGGACCAAACCTTGCCCGTAAAGCAGGTTGACATCATGGATTCCTCTGAGCATGCCACATGGACACTAACCGCTGGATTGCTAAAAGGAATGTCATTTCATATCGCCCACATTGGCGTATGTAGATTGCTGCGTTTTCGAAATAGCAAATACACCCAGATTACACGTGACCACTCCTGTGCTCACGCAGATCCTGAACCGAGCCTGTTCGCTGCAACCGAATCGCAATACCTGGGATACAGTAGAGATCCTGTTCACATTGACGAGCTCGCAATTGAAATGACTTCCGGTGACTCTTTCATCTTTTGCAGCCCTGGTGTTTGGGCGAACGTCTCTGTGGCGCAAATGGAAGCATGTGTAAAACAGCACTCGAATGATCCGCGGCGAATATGTGAACATCTCGTTCACCGGGATACATCGAATGATTCTTTCAACTTTGACTCAACGGCGGTTTGCTTGATTGTTGGCTGATCTGGTGTTCTTACTGTTTCAAAATATGAAACAGCTCCGCCATCGTCATCTCCGGAGTGATCGTGTCCCACGTCAGCTTTTTGTGGAAGTGTTTCTCGATATCCCAGTAAATGTTTTCAATCTCATAACTGTCCACGAAATCGGCACTGGTATGATAAAGACGGCCGATTGTGTCATCTGGTAAGATACGATTCCGGAATCTATCAGGTACCAGGAAGACATCGTCGAGAATACACAAATACTCGATAACCATGCCCGCCTGTTCCGGGAATTGACACCTCCACAAATCAATGCTCTCATCACGCTCGCCCAGATAGTCATAACGCCCAACGCCGAAATACTTCATAATTGGAAGCACAGAGCGCTTTAACAGCAGGCCGCATTTCCTTTTAAGAGAAGTTATGCCTTTATTGGCCATCGCGGTCCACCCGTTTCACAACATCGGTTTGGGCGCTTTGCTTATTTCCCTGGCTTTGCTTATTTCCCTCGCCGATCTCCTCCGCGATGCGCCCAAACAGCCAACCCAGCTGCTCCAGCGCAACCACCTGATTATGTTTCGCTTCCCTGAAGACGTTGCTCATTCCCGCGAAACGACATGTCTTTCCGCTTTCGCCACGTCCCAACCTCTCTGACCGCTTTTCAAGGGATCACAACTGGCCGCTTTGAGGTGTCGATTGAGGTCAAGGATCAATATTCACCCACAGTTCAATATTGTCCGTTCCAAACCCTTCGTTAAGAAATGAAATTCCGGCCAGCAGCTGTCCGTATGAAATATCATCCGAAAAAGAAACCAGTCGAGGAGCTGCTTCTCGTGGACCTTCACATCTTTCGAGCTGTTCTTTCAGCTTTTGCAGAGTCGTTGTGGAATTTCCCTTTGCAAATCGAGTCACATATATCTTTGTACCTTCGAATCGAAAATGGGTAAAACCAGAGTGTTTCTGTCGCGGTGTTGCCCTTACAAAACGCAGAGGACGGGTTGCCTTTTGGATATACCATGCATCTTTTTTGCTGCTTCGCGACAGACCAACCAGCCGGACTTCGAGGCGTTCTTTTACGCAGAGTTCAAAAATCTTTCGAATGCGCGTTGCTGGCGTTTTCGAATCAGCCAATAAAAAAGCAGTTCCCAATGAGCGATATTCGATGGCGCCATCCAGTTCGTAGTAGGTACGCAATCGAAACGTATCCCAATTTCGAAAAACCGTGTGCTGTTGAACATGAGACTGAAAATCAGCCCTTGCATCTTTCAATGCCCCGGGTAACCTCTCTAAACTCGCAACAGGCGTTTGGTTCACATAAATTTGGCTATCAACGAGAGAAAGAAAGACAGGGTTATCCTGCATCAATACTGCCTGCAGACCGTATTCCACCTTCGGCAAGTCAATATTTTTATCGTAAAGAGAAAAAACAGGCTGCCCAGGTTCGTTCTCAAATGTTATTGGGACTCGCGCTGCAAACCTTCCAACATCACCCAGCGCTGTATCTGAATTATGTTCGCCCGCAGTCGCGCGCATCGCAGCAATCCCCCATGCTTCTCGCCCAACAACCGGCAGAAGAAACAACGCTACCCCAAAAAGTACAGTTTGAAGACGGAACCCATCACCATGACGATTTCGACGAAAAAGCACTACTCCAACTACCGACATTCCAATTATCAACAATGCCGCCACATGAAAAATCGTCGCATAAACAAACCAGGGCGTTTCGCCAAACACAAACCATGTCAAAGATGACATTAATGGTTCCACTGTGGAGCGCATCACCGCTGCGGCAAACATTGAACGCCCCGCATCAAACAGGCAAATCAGCAATCCAAACATCGCCACAATGGAAACAGACTGATAGTTGTCTGCGCCATTTAAAAGAGTCGATTTCGGCTGCACAAACAAATGACCAAAGAAAAACTGGAACAGAAAAATGACCCACAGCAACTGACGCCATGCCAAAAATCCACCCCCTTGCTGGGGATAAAACAAAGTCGTCAGCCAGTGTCCGACGAAATGTGAAACAGATTCAATCTCATATGGTCTGTTGGCCAGAATCATCACTCCCCAAAGTACGACTCCGAACAAGCCAAAACAGTAGGTCGCGCCAGAGCGAAAGAATCGAGGTGGTTGCCAATCAAAAAGGTGGACCAGCGTTGTCCTGCTGAGCACAACCACCGAAAAAATTGCGGTAGCTGCCCAAATAAGCGCAATAGACTGTCCTCCAACCACATGCAACGCATCGCCATAAAAATACCAGTCAACCGGAAAGCCAAAATGATTATGCACCGCCACTTCGCTAAAAAACTGCCCTCCAAAGATGTATGGGATCAACATGGCCCATAAATTACAGAGCAGAGGCGCCCCCAAAAAGACCCATCTGGAAACACGTTGCGTCAAATCCAACCACCATGTGGCGACAAGGCACAGCAACACACCTATTCCGCCAATTCCAACCGACACGGTGACAATTGCATCTCCCCTGCCCTGCTCCCGAACATAATAAAAAGTCGCCAGTGCAGCCAACGCAAGCGCGAATAGCTGCAAGAGGGTGGCGGCAATCAGTGATAATCGTTTCTTAATAACGGACATGTCATTCATAGCACTGCAAATATTCCACAACACGAACAAATATGCAATACTGGGTCGTCATCCGCCGTCGCGCTGCGCGCTTTGGCGCGGTCTTCAAAATACAAAAACTTAAAAGCGGCCAGATATGGTTGATTGTCGTTGAAGTTTTTTGCTTACACTGCGCTTACATGACCAAAATCGGGCCCAAACCCCCAAAAACAAAAACCCCGTAACTCATCAGAATTACGGGGTTTTTAGCGAGCCAACACGGGGACTTGAACCCCGGACCTACGCATTACGAATTTTGTAAAAGGCAATAGCGGCCAACAACAAACTATAAAATTCAACAATTAATTCGGCAGGTTAAAGAGCATTCGATTATTGGGCATTATTGGCAAAAACTGCCCTTTTTTGCCCCGGAGTGCCCCATGAGTGCACTATGAAAATCTAAGTATCTTTATCATAATTCAAATTCTGTCACATCCATTCCCAGTCTTTCCGCTATTCGCTGGCAATGTATGTTGTCAAATTCCAACTTTAAACCAGCTTCGACGTACGCACGAGCGCGGTTTTCCTGATTTATTGATATTGCCAACCACGCCATACGAGAATAATCATCTGCATCAGCGGCTGACACCCTCTGGTCCATAACATCCAATAAACGCCGGGCAAACTCATTCTTCTGCTCTGAATCAAACTCATTCGGATATTTCTTGCCCAATTCGTTTAGCCGATTAGCTGTATTTGAAATGTCCCGAAACGAAATATCACTTAATTGAGCTCTCTCAATAAAAGCGTGAATCTCTCCAAGATAATCGCCGAGCTGATAACATGCATGACCTAATATTTTCCATGCGTCCGCGATTTCAGGGCTTTCAAACTCGTTTTCCAAAAAGTACCGTGCAGCTTTGCAAGCATATTTGTAGCTATCATCTGTTCTCTGCTCCATTTGCCATTTGGCAAGTATGAGCCAACCGTACGTGTATGACTGACATATCATTTCCAGAATAGGCCGAAATTCCTCAAACGGAACACCTTCCTCGACTCGCAATGCTATATTGGCAATGAATTTGTCCAGTTTGCGTGCGAGTCCAAGTTCAACGTCGTTCGTACTGGTTTCTAACAACTGTAGGACGTCAATATCAGCACGTATCGAGTCTTTAAAAGGACTAATATTCAACTTCTTTTTACCAAACACCAAAGCAACCAAGGGTACGCTGATAAAAGGCTGCCGATCAGCAGCTGAAACATTTTCTTCTGCCATTGAATAAAGAAGCAATGACTCAACACCGTTTTCAACCTCACTTCTTTCTTCTGTCGATCTCAATAAAACTGCTTCCAGTGCAAGGCGCGGAACAGCTGCATTCCATCCCGATAAGGTTAAAAAAGCTCTTTGAGCACAGGGGGAGATGGAAGCATAGGTTCTTTCAAATAAAGAAATTAATACCTCATCCGTCCCGGCAAGCAGGCGCGGAATGTTTGCTTCTCTCTTTTGCTTAGCAACCTCACCTAGTAAAATTTTAATGATATAAGGATGCCCTTCAGATTTTGCAGCTATATCTTCTTTGTAAGCTTCAGATATTACGCTTGATATTCCAAGTTCTGCAGAAGTCTGATCTATTAGCGCGCGAGCTTCTCTGTCCTCCATTCCACGAACATCTACCGGGTAGTCACCTTTAAACTCTCGAAGCCTCGTCGTTATAAGTATTTTATTGGGCAATCGAATATGTGTATCAAGCCATCCAAATATTTCTATCGGATTTTGTGTGGTTTCAAAATTGTCAAAAACAAACAAACACGTGCCTGCGCTGCTATCTGAACCACTTTGTTGAAGGTCATGCTCAAAAAACTTTTGTGCATCAAAACTTTTATTCGCAATCTCATCTTCGCTCAATGTCAATGCAGCGTATAGTCGACTCATATCTTTAGGAGAAAAGACAGAAGGCTTTACGGGTTTGGGGCCAGTAAGCTTCAAATCAATATCGCGAGCACTTAACCAAATAACGCATTCGAAACGTTCTGTTTCCATCAAGTCATGTACAACCTTCAGCGCCAACGATGTTTTTCCTATGCCGCCTCTCCCAACGAGAGTGACAATTGGCCTCCGGTTATCTATCAATAGCTTGTACAACTCCTCTTCCAAGCCAGGCCTTGAAATGTAGTTCTTTATCTGCTCAGGAACATTTGAAAAACAATTTCCCTTAACAACCAACCCGCCAATACTATGAGTCTCGCTTGTCGGCAATTCACCAGGGGGAGTGCTGTATTTCCGCGAATCGCCATCAATACGATCTCCACTCGCATAGGACATCAACTCGAAACGTTTAGTACCCATACCACCATTGGGAAGAAAAAAATCTTGCAGATCAGGATCACCCACTAAAAGTGGTACTTCCCGAGGGGAATCCCAGAAAATGTACACTCCGTTAGGCAACGAAATTTTGTTCTGCGTTTTTAGATAATTAAACTTTTCACAATCAGTGCCAGAAACACATGTAACGCGATATTTTCCAGAATAATTCCTGTGTAAGAATGCCCATGGCAAATCAAATAGAGAGTAATTCTCGTAAAAAAGACGGATGCTCTTTTCCAATCTTTGACACACACCACTCGTCAATCCCGGAAGACTTGCCCCATGCGCCCTCGTTTTATTCCGTAAAGTTGAAAACAGTCGAAACCATCTTTTCATATCTGTTTTAGGCGGCAAAACCTCCGACGTGATTTTTAGATCGTCGAGCACTTCTTTCAATAATGCAGTCGATTCGTACTGCCAATCCTGCTGTCTATAATTATTCGCGAGTTCCCTCTGTTGAGAACCCGCTTCATTGATTAGATGTTGAGATGCAGGCCCATTCAGCAACTGCTCAAGCGCTCGCCCCCATTCTCCAATTCCATCGCTGCGTACCAAAAGATACTCCAAATTGTAGCTGCTTCTTTCCTTGTCTTTCGCCAATGCTGACATCAATCCCAAAACAACGGTTTTCACCAACGCCTCCCCACAAACCATTAGTGTGAAAAAAAGGGTAAAATCTGAATCTTCTGCCGAAGGCACAATTCTCTCAAAAACTTTATCGAGAAGTTTGTTTCGCATAGTGAATCCCTCTGTATCAGCTAGGATCTGCTTGAGGCCAAGCGCTCTTTGTTGCTGAACACGTATTATTTCGAATGTTACAGAAATATTACAGTATAAATCAACAGCGTACAACGAAACAATTAACCATAATTGTTTAAACTTCCGCGCCACAAATCATCCCAATAGCGCGAGAAGAATCCGACATCGGTTGAATTTCATGTGTTGCAAGCTTCTGATACTCACCGACAATTTTTCATGCTCACAGCCGTCTTTGCGGATTTCCCCTCTATCAGCTTCCTGTGTGCCCCTGAGACCGTTCCTAATGCTGTAACGATTCCCGCGCCAGCAGCACAATTTTCTCTGCGATTCCTAAAGCCATTTTTGACGTTCGACACCATTGCCAAAGGTAGCGCATTCACCTCCCTTTCAATGCTGCCCTCCACATTACTTTACATGTCGGATATTCAATGGAGAATGGTACCGAAACGGCTAAATACCCGAAAACGACACCAAAATGCCTTTAAAACGCCTATATAAAAACGCCATTGCACTGGAAACTGACTGGAAAATGCCTAGAAAATGCCAAGTGTTTTCGGTCTTCACGATGACGGGCTCCATTCACACCACCCGAGATTTGGTGTCTTCGATTAACCTTGCGACTGAAATATCTTTGACGACCGGGTCGACCATTTTATCTCCAGCACGCTGATGCGATTCATCTAAAAGGTCATCTATTCGGCGGCCGTCTTGCCAGCCGGGAAACAATATCTGTTGGGCTTTGTTCAATTCGAGCACTCTGGCGTCTACAAGCCGTTGCACGGTCTCCTGGAGCAATGGTGGAATTTCCACACCCGCTTCAATCGCATCGTTGTAATTGATGTGCAGTTCTTTGGCATTCACAGGGAACTTCTTTTGGATGACAAAACACAGGTCCTGCAGTCTCGTCGTGATCGGCGTTTCGTCGGCCCCCACAGGGGCCGTGTTTTTTATATATGTTGTTTCTTGTTTATTAAGAGAACTTGAACTGCGTTCATGTTTGACTTGAACGGAGTTCCCCTTGCCACTTGAACAGACTTCAACTTGTTCCCGATGAGTACTTGAACTCTGTTCATGTTGAATTCGCATTACGTAGCTTCGAATAATTTGATGTGAAAGCCGATATGTTCTGACGCGTCCGAATACACGTTTACGGTTAGGGAGAAAATCGCCGTCACGCAATACCCCCATAATTAAAACATTGGCTTTCACCATTAACTTGAGGCGCTTCGATACCCATTCAGGAGTTAGCCCCGCTTCTTTCGCAAGCTTCTTCTGTGTGATCCACGTAATATAGGTGCCTTTCCAAAAAAATGCCGACATAGTGTTTAATATGGTCTTGTCAGCCTCGGTGAGACGAGGAATATGGTTGATACAGAGTGTAAGTTCCCTCGGTGACAACCGGGGGACGTCGTCTTTAGTCGACACGGCGCACAATCCCTGATTTCCCCACAGGTACACCACGGTGCGCTTCCAGCCATTTTAGAAACGCGATTTCGTCGATAAGCACACGACGATTCACACGAATGAAGCAATGCGTGATGCCCTTTTCTTCCGCTGTAAAAATGAGCCAGCGCAGACCGCCTTTTGACGGCCACGGATAACGGGCTGCGAACTGGTCTACCGTAATGAAATGGTCAAGTGGATTCGTCATTGTTACCTCCCTAAAAGATGTGGGTTGTTGTTTCTTCTTTGGGAGTATGGCGGGTGTCGGTCGTGAACGGGAGGGGACATAGGAATTAAAACTTATGTCCCCTCTACCCTGTCGTACGGTGGGATCTCTATGTCAACAATCACACTGAGACGATTAGTCTCCCGACGTACATACTGGGCTGCGTTCTGCATGTTCTCATGACCGCCTACATTGTATTCTCGCGCTATTTTAACGGCAGACCAGCGAAACACCACACGTCGTACCAGCCATTCAACTCGGTCATCGGGCGTGTTGGCTCGCTCCCGTGTTTCTGGCAAATATCGCAGTCCCTCTTGCGCCTGTAGGTCAGCGTTTTTCTCCAGATAGGTGAAAAAACGATCTGTGAGCACGTTGCACAGGCCCTTGAGCTGCAGGCCTTCCCCATCTGATACAGGGTCCCAATCAGGAGCACTAAAAGAGAATGGCGGCTCTTTGGGCATCATTGGAACCGCACCAGAGAGCACCATCGCATACTTTTCAGGATTGCCTCGCTTCAGATTCAGCAAATAGGTGCTAATTGCCCCCCTCGCCCAGGGAACATTGATATGGTGCTCCGTAAGCCACGATAATAGCGCTTCGATGTATGCATCACTTTCTTCGAAAGGGTCCGTTGAGCGCAAAGGGAGCACGCGTTGTATCAACATCGCTTTTGCATCTGTTTTCAATGCCAAGCACTTTTTCAAAAATTGCATTTGATACTGCATTCGCTCATCAACGGAGAACCTCACCCTCGATTGCTTCTTCTCGGCAATACCAACACGCATTCGCATGAGTGCAGCACATTCGCTGGCAAAGTACGCCCGCAGCTTGTTGACTCTGTCGCTGTAGCTTTGCGTCATGATGTTGTTTCCTGTGAAAAAATCTTGTCGGTCATTGACGCCACCACTTTGGAAGTGTGCGCCTCGCTCAGGTGGGCGTACCGTTTCACCATTTGCAGTGTTTTATGGCCGAGCACTTCCGCTATCTCCGCAAGAGTGGCCCCATTCATTGCCAGATATGACGCACAGGAATGCCGCAAGTCATGCCAGCGAAAGTTCTTGATATCCGCTGTAACCATCGCCTCACGCCACGGGCGTGTGAGGTCCATGGGCTGTCCAGGCACCTTTCCCGGAAATACATAGTCGTTGGACATAGGCAGCACCGTGCGCGATTCTCTGCGCTCCTTCATCACCTCAAGCGCGTGCCCCACCAGGGGAACATTGCGCCGTTCGCCGTTTTTGGTGTCTTCAAATATCAACAGCCCCCGCTTCAAATCCACATGATCCCATTTGAGATTCCACAGCTCACCCCGCCGGCAGCCGGTTGAAATGGCCACTACCACTGCACAATACAAATCGCCGTTGGAACTCTCCTTGCACGCCTTCAGCAATGCCGCCCGTTCATCATCGGACAAAAACCGCACCACGCCCCGCGACTGTTTAGGCTTGATCACCCGCCGAAAAGGATTGTCATCAATCCACTGCCATTCCTTCATAGCCACCGTAAAGACATGTGACAGCGACGCCATATACCTGGTAACCGTTCCCGCAGTGCGCCTGCCCCCGCGATTGGTATCTTCACTCAACAGCCTGTCCCGATACTCCGCCAGCAACGCGGGCGTCACGCGGTCCAGCGTGTACTCCCCCAACTCATTCGCCCAAAAAATCAACTGCTTATCCTGCGACACCGCACTGGACTTCTTCTTCTGATGCAACACATCCCGCCGATACCGCTCAATCATCTCCCCCACCGTCCGCTTCTTCGCCATCGTCGTTGGAAAATACCGCCCCTCCCGAATATCCGCCTCCGTCTTCTGCGCCCACCGCCTCGCATCCGTCAACCGAGCAAACGTCGCCGACTGCCGTGGATATCCCTTCAACCGAACCAACGCCCGGTAAGAAACAACGCCCGTTTTTGAAATCCGCTTTTCTATATTGGCCATGTGAAAACCTCCGCTTGAGATGAGGAGAAAAATGTATGGCAACCAAGAGAAAACCGCAACAAGAAACTAATAATGCATTGACATTACGACATACTTAATTGATTTTATTTGCTTTTGGTGACTATAAGCATGACTATAGGGCACTGGCAGGGCAATAACAAAAAAAACACCCCCAAAAAAAGCGACTAATTCCGTATCGTCCCATGCACCAAAAGCAAAGTCGTTGTAAATATCTTCGGTACAGGTTACCAAATCGCAGACGGCCGCCAGTATCAGCGTTTTTTTATAAATTTGCGGGAGAATGAGATTTGATAAAGCTATCCAATCCAACAAATAAAAACGAAGTTTTCCGTTTTATTTCGGAATCAATATCTTTCGGCAACTTGGGCTTATTCATTGGCGCAGGCTTTTCAAAAGCGGTAATGGATGAAGGAGGATTTTCTGTTGCACTCTCTTGGAATGAGCTACTTGAAAAAAGTTCAGCTGAGTTGGACATTGACTATAACTCCATCGATAAGCACTGCATCAGCTACCCAGATCTCGCTACAAAAATTTGCGAAATTTATTCAGCCCAACAAAACATTGAATATAAAGAGGCGGTAAAGACCTTTAAGAGATCACTCGCCGCCTTAACGAGCTGGTATCCGAACAAAGATAAAAGGGAGAAATACTCGCAGTACATCGAACAAATGAGCGCAAATTGGATCATGACAACCAATTATGACCTAATTCTGGAAAGCTTACTAACAGGCAAATGCATTCCCTTGGCACCTACAGAATCGCTTTGCTCTCCAGCTGGGATGACACCGATCTATCATCTTCACGGCATTCGTTCGAATCCAGACAGTCTAATAATTTCCCAGGAAGATTACATCGAATTGTTCAGGCCCAATGAGTATCGGCAAATAAAGCTTGCCCTTACCATGAAAGAATCCACGGTACTCCTCCTTGGATATGGATTGGGTGATGTTAATGTTTTAACCGCTTTGGATTGGTCAACAAATGTCTTCAGCTCAAACGCAGGAAATTATCCAAACGAAACAATACAAATAGTCAGACGCAGTGCTCCCGCCCCTGGGCCTTATCGTGATAGAAATGGCATAGTTATTTTTGAAACTTGCGAGATTGAATATTTTTTCAATGAATTCATTGAGCAGCATATCCTCTTTCAAAAAGAGCGGGAAACGCAAATATCTGCCCTGAAAACCTTCTCGGAACAATTGATTGACCCCAATGAAACAACGATACAAATGTTTATAGACGACGCTGACTATCGCAAACGAATACTTGCTGCTTTGGCCAATTTTTCACCATATGTCGTATCAGGCTTCATTTCTCTACTAAACAAAGTGTTGGATGAAACTTGGAAACGCGCTGAGCCAAACGGCGCGTTTCACGCATATAACCAAAATATCACCATTCTTTTAGACATCATCACAACTTTCAAACTTGAAAGCATTCCTCCTGCAGTATTCGAAACCATTGCGTACAACCTTGACAAAGTAGCGTATTATGTGGGGCCTCAATTCGGGAAATCGCACAGCGCCCACAGAACATTCGAACGGCAAAAGGCCAACTTATCTGAAGAAATAATTGCTGAATTGAAAAATACAGCCACACAACATGGATATCTGGGACTAAAATCCTTGTTATCGAGAATTTGATTTGTGGCATATGCACTATCATTTCATCTTCGATTTCTGGCAAATCCTTTTCAAATAGATACGGGCAATTCACTCTCCTCGCGATTTGCCAAGCCAATCTATTGATGATAACTCAATCCCCATGAAGGAATCGCAGAACACCGAGTGGAAGGAACGCTGGCAGGACAAGTATCTTGAATGGGTGTGTGGCTTTGCCAATGCGCAGGGCGGCAAAATCGTTGTCGGGAAGACCGATACCGGTGAGGTGTGCGGTGTGTCGAATGCTCAGAAGCTACTGGAAACCATTCCCCAGAAAATCCGCAACCAGCTCGGGTTGATAGCCGATGTGAACCTTCATCACGAATCGGGTAACGACTACCTCGAAGTTATTATAAAAGTTTCTTCAGCACCGGTATCGTACCGGGGCCACTATTACTACCGCACCGGCAGCACCAACATGGAGCTTACCGGAAATTCGCTCAATGAGTTTTTGCTGAAAAAGGCCGGTAATACCTGGGATGCGGTAATCGAAGAACGGGCCACACTGGACGATATTGATGAAAATTCGGTGCGCCAGTATATCAAAGACGCCAAAACCGCTGGGCGGATTCCCAATGTGGAATCGCTGTCTACCCTTGAACTGTTGAACGGTTTGCGTTTATTGCGAGATAGCAAGGTCACTCGCGCCGCGCTGGTAATGTTTGGCAAAGACCCCGGCATATTCTTCCCTAATATGATGGTAAAAATTGGGCGCTTCGGTAAAGACCATGCGGATTTGCTTTTTGAAGAAGCCCCCGAAGGCAACCTGGTGTTTCTGCTTCGCGAAGTGCTGGTGCAACTGGAGCACAAGTTTTTGGTGAAACCGGTTCGGTTTGAAGGAATGAAGCGCATTGAAATGCTGGAATACCCAATAGAGGCGCTGCGCGAAATCCTACTCAACGCCCTGGTGCACAAAAACTACATGGGGTCCATGATTCAGATGCGCGTGTATGATTACAAGCTGACACTTTGGAACCCCGGCGAGCTGCCTGAGGAAGTACCAGTGGAAAAGCTCACCGAAACACACCAGAGCATTCCAAGAAACCCGCTCGTTGCCGGTGCCTGCTACAAAGCAGGCTATATCGACGCCTGGGGGCGGGGTATTCAAAAGGTCACCGACGCTTGTGAAGAGTACAAGATACCCGCCCCAAAATTTGAGGCGGAATCACTGGGATTAACCGTGATTCTCAAAAATCGGTTATCGCTGGAAGCGGCTGAAAAGAATCAAGAGGGACCAGGTAGGGACCAGGTTACCGACCAAGTTACCGACCAGGCTACCGACCAAGCTACCGACCAAGTCACCGACCAAGCTGCGGACCTGGTCACCGAAGAAATTAACAGGCTTGTAAAAACGGTAAAAGGAGAAATGAGTCGAACCGAGCTGCAAAAAGAACTGGGGCTAAGGCATAGAAATCATTTCAAAAACGCATACTTGATACCGTCTCTAAAAATTGGTTTTATTGAACTGACTCTTCCAGACAAGCCCAGCAGCCCATTGCAAAAATACCGCCTCAGCGCCAAAGGCAAAACCTATCTTGACTCGTTAAAATAACGTTTCACTAACCAAGCCACCAACCAAGTTACCGACCAAATTACCGGGCAAGTCAAGTGCCGTTTGCCCGCCGTCGCTCCTTTGGAGCTATGGCGAGATCCTCAAAATACGTGTTGAAAACTGCAGTGATTTACTGCCAATTGTTGTCCCCAAGTGCCCCGCCAGTGCCCCGCAGAGACTCGCCTGTCGGCCCGCTCAAAAACAAAAACCCCGTAACTCATCAGAATTACGGGGTTTTTAGCGAGCCAACATGGGGACTTGAACCCCAGACCTACGCATTACGAATGCGTTGCTCTACCAACTGAGCTATGTTGGCCTACCTTGGGTTAGAAGGTATCTCTAAAAAGAGCATCGGAAAAGTACTCGACGGGATGGATTTGTCAAGAGGAAAATAGAGTGAAGGTTTGGGGGGTTAGGGTTTGATGGGGTGGATGGCGAGACGGGTTTGTTGCGGGTGGGGATGATTTTTGGTAGAACTTTTTTTATGTCTGTTGAAGTGGATGCATTTGAGGCGCTGGTGGGGCGGATTCGTTCGCTGTATGAGACAGAGTTGGGGGCGCTGGGAGTGACGGAGCGGCAGCGGCGGCTGGTGCGGGTGAATTGGCTGGTGGGACGGTATATTGTGGAGTCGGAGCAGGAGGGGGAAATCCGCGCCAGATATGGGTCGAAGCTGATTGAAAAGTTGTCTTTGAAGCTGACCGAAGATTTGGGTTTGGGGTTTTCGAAACGAAAACTTGAGTATTCGCGGGCGTTTTATAGCGAGTATGAGATTGCGCAGACCTCTGCGCAATTGAGCTGGAGCCACTATGTGGCGCTGTTGTCGGTGCCGGACAAGGATGTGCGCGATGGGCTGATGCAACGAGCGGTGGATGAGAATTTGACACATGAGGCGCTGTTGCAGCTGGTGAAGGCACACAATCAACAGGTGGCGCAGGAGGCGGGTCGGAGAAAGCTGGTGCCGCGCAAGGGGCGGTTGAATGTGTGCCGGGTAATTGCAGTGGAAAGAGAAACGGGAAGCCGGGCGGCGCTGGACCTGGGGTTTTATGTGACGCAGCCGCTTTCACGGGCGCGGGCGAATAATTTTAGTGTTGGGCAGCATGTGGAGTGGCTGGATGAAGACGGGGGATTTCGCTTGCGTGGGATTGCGTGTAGAATTGGCGAGCGCTACTGCTATGAAGGGTATTTGCAGAAGGTGGTGGATGGGGACACGCTGCTGGTGGAGGTGCTGCTGGCCAATGGGACGACGTTGCTTTCGCGGTTGCGGCTGAGAGCGAACTGGGGACGGAGATGGGGGAACGCAGCAAAAGATTCGTTGAACGAACAATAAACATCGGAACAAGAATCAAAATATTAACATATGGTCGAGACCGGTATGGACGGTATGTGGCGGATGTGTTTTTTGCGGATATTTTTTTGAATGAGTTGCTGATGGCGAAGGGAATGGGGTGAGATGAGGGGCAACCACGGAGAGTTGCCCGTACGGATGCGTTTTATTTAATGATGAGTTCCCATTCAATTTTGGCGGTTTTGCTGAGCATGGCGGAGACGCCGCAGAAGGTGGTTTCGGACAGGGTGATGGCGCGCTCGATGTCCTGCCGGTTTGCCTCGTCGGTTTTGAAGGTGTAGGTGATTTTAATGGATTTGTACACTTTGGGATGGGTGCCGGTTTGTTCGGCGGCCACGGTGATTTCGAAATCATCGTAATCCACTTTCTTTTTTTCGAGGATGGAGACCACATCGAGGCCGGTGCAGCCCGCCAGACCGTAAAGGAGCAGACTTTTGGGACCAACGCCCTCGCCCAGACCGCCTGCGTCTTTGGGGGCATCCATGGTGATGCGGGCAATGCCGTCGTTGCTTTGGAATCGTTTGTTTCCCTGGTAGGTGGCTTTTATTTCCATAAAGTGTCCTTTTCCTTTCGGTTTGGTTTTATTTTCATCCAAATGGTAAGCACTGTTCAAATGCGGTCAAATATTCGCAGAGCGAAAAAACGCGGGTTCCCTTGCCCTGTCTGAAAAAATCGCGTTTTTGAGGGGTGCTTTTTTTCTGGACTGACACTCAAGTCTAGTGGTATTGGAGTGACGACTGACACTGGAGTCTAGTTTTGACTTCGTTTCTTTGTTTTAAGCAGGTAAAAATATGTTTTCAATTAAAAGAACCCTTGGCATCGATGTGGGTGCTGAAACCATTAAAGTTGTGGAACTTATTAGAGATGAAGCCGGCGAGGTACGCTGGTCGAAGCGCGCGGTGACGCAGCATCATAAGGAGCCCACCAAAGTGCTTGGCGAAATGCTTTTGGACTTTGACTGGGACGCCATTTCGGGCGCTGCGGTGACGGGCCGTCTGAGTCGTACCATGAACGTGCCGCGCATTCCCATTAAGCAATCCCAGATTAAGGGCTTTGAATATTTGTTTGGCGAAAAACCGGCGACGATTGTGTCGATTGGCAGTCACGGGTTTTCGGTTTTGGAAATACGGGATTCAAATATCGAGATGTTTCGCGAGAATTCCCGATGCTCCCAGGGGACAGGGAACTTTTTGCGGCAACTGGTGGAACGATTTAATATGTCGATTGAGGACGCCAGTGATTTGTGCGCGCCGGTGAAAAAGCCGGCGCCGCTCTCGGGCCGATGCCCGGTGATTTTGAAAACCGACATGACGCACCTGGCCAATAAGGGGGAGCCGCAGGAGCGCATTCTGGCGGGCCTGTACGATGCGGTGTGTGAGAATGTGCAGGTATTGATTAAGCCGCGCGTGAGTCCCAAAGAGATGGTGCTCATTGGTGGGGTTACTCAGGCGGAGCGCATTCGGGCCAATTTTGCGGCATTTGCCCAAAAAAACGACATGACGCTGACGGAAACCGATGGGGATGCGCGTCTGTTTTTTGAAGCGCTGGGGTGCGCCGCCATTGCCATGGCGCAGGACGCTGCGGTGCCTCAAATGGCAAATCTGTTTAACCCGCCCGAAGACCATGCACTGGAGACGCTGCCGCCGCTCTCGAACTACCTGGACAAGGTGACCCGATTGACTGCGGAGGAAAAACCGCCGGTTTCGGATGAGATGCGGTTGATTCTGGGTTTTGACATTGGCTCGACGGGCTCCAAGGTGGTGGCGGTGGACAGCCGTACGAAACGGGAGGTGTGGGAAGCGTACATTAATACCAATGGCGCACCGGTGGTGGCGGCGCAGAATCTGATGCAGCAGTTTGTGGACAGTGCTTTTGCAAGGGTGCCGGTGATTGCGGTGGGCGCCACAGGCAGTGGCCGCGAAATTGTGGGCTCGCTGATGACCACCTGTTATGGCGGCGAGAATGTATTTGTAATGAATGAGATTGCCGCTCATGCGGAAGGCGCTCTGCATTTTGACCGGACGGTGGACACGATTTTTGAGATTGGCGGTCAGGACGCCAAGTACATTCGATTGACGCAGGGGCGTGTGGTGGACGCAGCCATGAATGAGGCCTGCAGCGCCGGGACGGGATCGTTTATTGAGGAGCAGGGCAAGAAGTTTCAGGGAATTGAAAATGTGATTCATTTGGCCGATGAGGCGCTACAGGCAGAAAACGGGGTGTCACTGGGACAGCACTGCAGCGTGTTTATGGCGGAGATTATAGACGAAGCGGTGGCCTCTCATGTGCCGCAGCGGTCGATTATTGCGGGTATTTACGATTCGATTATTCAAAACTATTTAAACAGGGTGAAGGGCAGCCGGTCGGTGGGCAAGGTGATTTTCTGTCAGGGAATGCCGTTTGCGTCGGATGCTCTGGCTGCGTCGGTAGTGCGTCAGACAGGGGCGCAGGTAATTGTTCCGCCCAATCCGGGAACGGTGGGAGCACTGGGAATTGCGCTGCTCAGTTTGAAAGAGCTGGCGCCCAGTCTGGAAGACGGTTTGGATTTGCACCGGTTTTTGAATGCGGAAATCATAAAAAAAGATGTATTCACCTGCAAGTCCACCAAGGGGTGTGGCGGCAGTGGCAATTACTGTCGCATTGATCGCATTACCACTGTGGTGGAGGGGGTGACGCAGAAGTTCACCTGGGGCGGTGGCTGCTCGCTGTACGACAAAGGGACAGGCAAGAAGAAATTGCCCGACCTGTCGCCCAATCCATTTAAAGAACGCGAGGAGCTGGTGGCAAAGATTTGTGAACGGTTCGTGAAACGCCCGAACCACCCCACAATCGCCATTACGGACCAGTTTGTTTTGAAAAGCATGTTTCCGTACTTTACATCTTTCCTTTACGATTTGGGGTTTGATCTTGAACTGCACATGGCGGCGGATCAGGCGACGCTGAAACGAGGGATTGAAGACGCCAATGTGCCTTTCTGTGCGCCCATGCAACAGTACCACGGGGTGGTGACCGAAATGGCAGAGAGCAAGGCGGACTACCTGTTTTTGCCCATGGTGCGTGGCACACAGCGCATTGGGTCGGAGCCCTGGGCGAGATTGTGCCCGATTGTACAGGGGTCGGCGGACATGCTGATTTCGGACCTTGGAGAGATTAATGCGAAAATTGTTTCTCCGGTGATTAATATTGGTAAAAAGAACTTTGAATCGGTGCTCTTTTTGGACAGCATGAAGGCGTTGGCCGAGGAGCTGGGCGTGGCCCACAAAAACTGGCGCGCGGTGGTTCGCAAGGCCGCGGCGGTACAGGAAAAGTTTGACGCGGACTGCATTAAGGTGGGCGAGCACGCGCTGGCATTTTGCGAGAAAACCGGCGTGACACCGGTGGTGGTGCTGGGACGGACCTACACGATTTACAATGATGTGCTCAATTCCAATGTGCCTGCCATTTTGCGGGAACAGGGGGCGATTGCGGTTCCGGTGGATTGCTACCCCATTGGTGAGGAAACGCCGATTTTTCCCAAAGGGTACTGGGGATATGGTCAGAAGAACCTGAGAGCGGCCCATCAGATTCGGCGAACGCCCAAACTGTTCAGTCTGTTCTGCAGCAACTATTCGTGCGGGCCGGACAGTTTTAATGTGCATTTTTACAATTACATTATGGAAGGCAAGCCGGCCGCTATTATTGAGACCGATGGGCACAGTGGCGATGCGGGCACCAAAACGCGAATTGAAGCGTTTTTATACTGTGTGCATGAAGACCAGTCATCGGGCAATTCCAATGACGCCGAACCCAAAGATTTGATGGCGCTCCAGAGCGAAACCGATGAGTTGGACGACATCATGGGACGAAATGCCACGGTGCTGCTGCCCAGGATGGGCCCTGGTGCGGAAACGCTGGCCGGTGCGCTTCGCGGTCTGGGCATGAAAGCGGAATCACTGCCCATGCCCGATGCCGAGGCATTAAGTCTGGGCCGCAGGTACACCTCGGGCAAGGAATGCTTCCCCATGGTGATTACACTGGGCAGCTTTTTAAAACGGGTGTTGAGCGAGGACGACAAAACTAAAAACTTTACCTTTTTTATGCCCACGGCCAACGGTCCCTGTCGCTTTGGGGCGTACAATGTGCTGGACCGCATTGTGTTTGAACGTTTGGGGCTGCTGGACCGCGTGAGCATCTGGGCGCCCATTGACGACGACTATTTTGAGACGGTCCCGGATGCATTTGCGGCGGTGGCATATGCGGCGCTGGCGTCGTCGGATTATTTGCTGGAAGGCCTGTACACGAGTCGTCCGGTGGAGAATCGCAAAGGGGTGGCGACGGAAATATGGAACTACTACCGCAAAGAGCTGGAAACCATGCTGGAAGAGTATGTGCGCGGTTCCACACTTTCAATGGGGGTAGCCATCAGCAATATTATGTCGGGGCATTTGTTTGGGATCATCGATTTGCTCAAACGGGCCGCAAAGGCGTACCGCGACATCATGGTGGACAAAGAAATGCCGGAGGTGCTGGTAACCGGGGAGATGTATGTACGCTGCGATCCCTTCAGCAATGATTTTGTCATCGACAATCTGGAAAAGCGAGGCATTCGGTGTAAGTTTGCGCCGTTTAATGAGTGGCTGGAGTACACGGATTACCAGGACGGTCAAATCAAACAGGCGTCGGATTGGGTCAGTTCCTATCTGCAGGCCAACATTCAGCACTTACTGTACTACAGCATGGCGGATATCATGGGTTGGCACACGCGCACTACGGTGCAGGATGCGCTTGCTGCCTCAAAACCGTACGTTCGCGAACATCTGAGCGGGGAGTCGGTGCTGACCATTGGCGGACCGCTCCATGAATGGCGACACAACATGATTGACGGGATGGTGAGTGTGGGACCGCTGGAATGCATGCCCAACAAGATTAGCGAGAACCAGCTGCACCACATTGCCGAGAAGGAAGGCATGCCCAGTCTAACGCTGTACCTCAATGGCGATCCGGTAGACCCGGAGATTCTGGACAACTTTGCCTATGAAATTCACGCGCAGTTCAAGCGACGCAAGGAAGGCAAACCCACACTGGCGCCCCCGCCGGTGTCCCCACGTCCCCGCATCTGGCGCGCCCAAAGCAAGTTCAATCCCAAAGACAATTAATGTCATTGTTTTAATGTAACGGGTTACGCGTCGAATCCGAGGATTTGCGACATGCGGCTGGAGATTTCGCCCACGCTGAAGGGTTTTTGAACGAAGCCCACATTGTCGTTTTTAAGCAGTTCTGTGGCGCTGTCGTCCTTGCTGTAGCCCGAGCACAGGATGACCGGGATGTCCGGTCGCATCTCTCTGGCTCTGGCGAACGTGGCCGGTCCGTCCATGATGGGCATGATCATGTCGAGCACGATGAGGTCGATTTCATGGCGGTGTTCCGACAGGATTTGAATGGCCCGCTGACCATCCTCTGCCACGTAAACGGCGTAACCGATTTTTTCGAAGATGCGTTTGGCGCTTTTTCGAATCAGCACTTCATCATCCACCAGTAAAACGGTATGGCGCCGAAGGTCCTTCACCGGAGGCCGACTGCCGCGTATGCCGGGATCTTCGCGCGCTTCATCGAGCGCCGGAAACATTACGTTAAAGGTGGTGCCAATGCCGGAGTCGCTGTCAATTTCCACACTGCCGGAATGCGCCTGAACAATGGCCCACACCCTGGGTAACCCGAGCCCGGTCCCCTTCCCTTCGGGCTTGGTGGTGTAAAACGGCTCAAAGGCGCGCCGAAGCGTTTCTTCGCTCATTCCCTCACCTGTGTCAGTCACCTGCAATAGAACGTAAGGGCCCGCCGGTAGAAATTCGGTTGGCTTTTTCAGCTTTTTTTTGCGCAACGCGACGGTCAGTTCCCCGTCGCCCGACATGGCGTCGATGCCATTAATGCACAGGTTCATTAACACGTTTTTGATTTCACTGGGATCCCCTTCAATCTGGGGAATGTCGGATTCGAAATCCAATTTGATGCCAAGGGATTTGGGGGAGACGCGCAGCAGCAGTTTGCGAATGTCTTCGATTTCCTTCACCAGGGAAATGGGGCGCTTGAGGAAATCGCCCTTGCGCGCAAATCCCAGCAGGGAGAGGGTTAAATCGCGACCCCGTCGGCAGGCATCGAGGATGTCGTTTACGTCCTCGGCGGGGACCTGGCAGTTGGTCATTTCCATGTCCAGCTTCATGGTGGATGCGATACTCATGATGGACGCGAGGACGTTGTTCACGTCGTGGGAAATGCCGCCGGCCAGACGTCCCAGCGCTTCGAGTTTGGGCGCATGCCGTTGATCTTCCCTGTGTTTTTCCTTTTCCTCGATGAGCGCGTCTATTTTTTTCTGCTGTTTTTGGATGTGTTCCGCAAGACGGCGCAGCTCTTCGTCTTTTTCCTGTATCTGCCTTCGCCGAAATCCGATGCCCAGGGACAGGAACGTTACTCCCAAAACCATGCCCAGCACAAACGCAATACCGTGGGAATACCAGGGAACGCCGTTGGCGGAGTATCGAGTCGAAACGGAGAAATGACACATCACGAACACAATCCCGCTAACAACCGAAATAAAAAGGATTTTTCCGACATTCTGTTTCACGTTTCTTGCTCCCTGGTTAAATTTAGCACCGACGTGGTAATAATCCAATTACTTCAAATTGCTTTTTCGAGGAAACCAGGTGCGCAAAGGGACGGACTGCCGTACAGGGCTACTGTTGACCGCATTTGACAAACGCCAAAAGCAGGAAAATCCATGGGAAAAGTTCATTTTTGCGGTTTAGAGCGGAAAGGAATTATTTTTCGACGCGTGCGCACCACGAACAAGGCGCCGGTCCAGAGGCGGCAAAGCAATCCACGAACCCACCTGCGCGAGGCATCGTCACCCAGCGCCAGTTGAGCGACTGATTTTCCAACAAGACTTTCACATCTGTAGTGCAACCAACGCCAGCGAATCTCCAAAATCTGGAAAACAATCGAATCAGCCGCAACCTCTTCCGTTTGCCATGCGGCATCCCCTTTGAGAATAAAGGATTTTCGCCCCCCGCTGTTTTCGAACCCCACGACTCGATGCGCAGTCCCTCCGCCTGTCTCGTCGATAAAACAGACCACGTCGCCGACACAGAGCCTGTCCACATTTTCAACCGAGATGACCTTCAGCCGGCTTCCCGGCGGAATAAACGGCAGCATGGATGCCCCTGTAGCTCGCACCCATCTGGCGTTGTCTCCACTGCTTGCCGCGTTGTTCATTGAGATTTCATCGAATGTCGCAAGCGGGCCAGCAGACAATCCTGGGAGGATGATTTTTCCACATTTCCATGTTCCAAAAAGGCATCGGCGGGACAGCGTCCGCAATAATCGGAGTACGCGCAATGATGACAGGCGGGATTGTCTCCCCAGCGCAATGCATCGAGCTGTTTTTTGACTTCTGAATTTTGCCAGATATTGGCGAACGATGATTGTCTGAGGTTTCCAAGTGTTAAAGGAATCATGGTACAGGGCCACACATCTCCGTTGGCACAGAAATGAACGTCAGTGCTCCCTGCGGAACAGATGCGTTCACTCATGTTTTTTGGGGTTGATTTGATGCTTTTGGCTACCTCGGGATAGCTGAACAGTTTCAGTATTTGATCCTCACTGGCTCGCAGTTTCGCTGTGTCGCCACCGCCATCCAGCCGGGGGTAAATCCGCACATCAAAATTGGTGACAAACTGCTGTTCATGACACCATTGCAAAAGCGCGGGAATAACTGAAATATTCCAGTGCATTACCGGGATGGTGACATGCAGCTGGCCGCCGGCCTTTACCATGGTTTGTGCGGCGTTCACTGCATTGTGAAACGCACCTTGCATTCCAACAAAAGCGTCATGCGCGCTGCTGTCGGTGTGCAACAGAGTGATGGTGAGATTATGCGCCCCACTGCGGTACAATTGTTCTGTCTGCAAAGGACTGAATAGCGCAGCGGACGACTTGACGGAAACAACGAAATGTCGGGATGCCGCTTCCTGCACAATTTCACAGAGATCTTTGCGAAGGCCAGGCTCGCCGCCAGTAAACGTAATTTTAATCACGCCGAGGGCCGCCAGTTCATCGAGCAGTTGCACCAGTTCCTGGGTTGTCAGTTCGTCCGCTACCAAAGAAGGTCTTTCGCAAAGATAGCAGTGCGTACACGAAAGCGGACAGCGTTCTGTTAAAGAAATCATTGCCGTCAGCGGAAACGAACTTTGCGCGGCCAGCATGTCCCATATCCGCTCGGAATCGTCCCTGCATGTTTGCCGCAATTCCACGTCTTATTCTTCTCCTCCCCCGGCGACGGTGGCCAGTTTTCTTTGAACCAACACTTCAACGAATTCGAGCACATCCGTCTGTGCCCGAACGACATCCACATCAAACTGCTCGGCGATGCGGCGCGCGATGGATTCCAGCGGCATTCCATCACCGTGTTCCCAGATGAAGGCGCCAGTTGCATTCAGTTTTAAAAGGATGTTTTCAGAAACGTCCACCAACACCATCACTTCAGCGATTCTTCGAAAAGCGATTCTGGGATTCCTTGAAAATATGTGTTTTGATTCAATTGCCATTGGATGCTCCAGGCGTGTCAATCAAGGGCCAAAAGGTTTCGTTGAGCGGAAACCGCAAATGGTACACCGGTATGGTCTCGTAGATGCGTGCGGCCAAATCCATTAGAGACATCATGATTCCGGCGTCTTTGCGAAACACCAGCAGTTCGTTTAAAAATCGGGACAAAAATTCTTCCACCGGCAACTTTCGCACACTGGCCGCCGCGTTGCTCTTTTCAATGAAACAGATGCCCGAAAGAGGCATTGAGGGGCAAGGCAGATGCTGCCCCGTTTCATCACTGAACGGTGTTCCCGCCGCAATAACACCGGTGGCTGCCGTTGTGTCATTGTTCAATACAATGCGGTCAATGGAAAAGACCTGACCACCGTTGTTCAGTTTCTCCACAATCGTGGTTTTGCCCGATTCTGCGGGTCCGGAAAAGGCCCACAATCTGCCATTGCGCACAACACCGGAGGCGTGCCACATTACCTGATTTCGAAGTACCGCCAAAAGCGCCAGACACGCTCGAATCAGCATGATCATAGGCCAAAGTCCATTTTGTCGAATGGTCACTTGACCATGATATGCGCTCGCGGGTTGGGTGGCCGCAAGCTCCACCCAAAAAAACGGATGTTCAATGCGAATTTGCGTCACTTCGTTTTTTGCATTGGTCTGGTAAAAAAAATCGCCGTCCGTGTCAAAACCGCTGTACCAGTCAGGCATTGGCGTCAATTCGAGTTGAATATCAACAGGTGCAGGAGGGACACTCGCCGTCTGATGGTGCGGCCACAGCGTTAGCCAATGGGAAGGCAAATCGGTTTTCGATATGATCTGGATATTCATGTGGGCAATTCGCCACAAAATCGAATCAGCGGCCATGGGGTTCAGCCGCTTGGGGGTACGTTCGCAGCCGCGCAGGACGATTTCATAGGGCAACTCAGAGACATCAGCTCAAACGTTTCTTCCGCCACAATCGCAGGTTTTTCGTAACTTTTAAGTTGCTGCTGCTTCGCTTCCGGCTGTTCTTTATTTAATTTTACATCCATTTAAACATACCCAATACCCCGCAAAGAAGGCTAAAATGAAAATACCACATTAATCATGCGATGCAACGCCGCCACCACCTCCATAATCCTGTCCGGAAGATCTGTCAATACATGGGTTCCGCGCAGTGCACGTCCTGGTTGTCCGGAGTGGTTGTACACTTCCAAATGCTCCCCACCTGGCCACAGACATTTCCCGCACCACACGTTCCATCATAAATCGCCACGCCTCCATCGCAGAGGACAATGCTCACATCATCTGATCGGCAACAGTTAAAGGAACCGGAGCTGACCACGCAAGGGCTGGTTCCGCAAATTCCCTCATAGCAACTTTCTCCAGCGCCACAGGTTTCGCCGCAAACAAGATTCCCCCCGCAATGTGTACCACATTCCACCCCCGCTGCAGCACACGATGCGGGGAGCGGATCGCAGGTGTCTGTGTCGACGTCTGTACCGGTATCGGAGTCCGTGTCGGTGGCGCTGTCTGAATCCGCCATTGGTGTAATAATAACATCGATCTCGTACGATGCACGTATGCGCTTGTCCCAGTTTAATATCTCTAAATAATAGGTACCCACATCCGCAGAAGACACAAAGTACGTGATTGACTCAGAGCTGGTGCCAATATCCTCACTGGCGTCTACCAGAGTTGTCCATGAAGAGTGATCGATGCTGCCCTCCCACAAATACAAATCCAGGTCGGCCGCCGCACCATTGAACGTTATGATTGCATCAATGGTGGAGGCCTCCGTGATATCAAACTCAAACACATCTGGATCCGACGTGCCAGGAGAAGGGCTGTCCAAATCGAGGCAGGAGACCAATTGAACCGCATCAAAGCCATTGGTGATTAAGACCGCTTCCGAATCGTTGTCGTTTTCTTCATAAATGTCATCGGTGCAATACTCACAATAATCCCCTGTAAACCCGCTATTGCAGCTGCACGATACCACACCGCCCACAATGCTGCATGTTCCTCCGTAATTACAAGACGATGCGGTACATGTTTCATCCACAACACACGTACTGCCCACCTGATGGTAACCGCTGGCACAAGTCGCACAATAGGTGGCCGGATCCCAGTTTCCGGTACACGTACAGGAAATAGCGTTATTCACAACTGTGCAGGCGCCACCATTGGCACAACTTGAGGCGGTACAGACAGTGTCCACAACACAGTTGCCGGATTCCATGTGATATCCATTGGCACATACCGAACAGTCATCGCCTGCAAACCCAGCGTCACATTCGCAACTCACCAGGCCGGTGGTATCATTGCATGCCCCGTGGCTGCTGCAATCCGCACTTGGGTCACTGGTATCCACACAGACTTCGTTTGCGACACAATTCCCGGACAAAAAGTCGATGTGAAATCCCACAGCGCACTGGTCGCAGTAGGTTCCGGTGTAACCCGATGCGCAATTGCAGTCCACCAGCCCGTCCACAATCAGACAACTGCCGTTGCCACTGCAACTGGTTGCCAGACACTGCTCGTTCAACACACAATCGCCGCTGAACAAATGATAGTCTGTCGCACATGTGTCACAGCTCGTTCCCATCCAACCGGTTTCACAGGTGCATACCGGCACTCCTGAAGAATCGTCACAGGAACCGTTGCCACTGCAATCCGCGCTGTCGGCGCCATCCTGGTTACAGACGGAATCCGCTACGCAACTGGAACCATTGAAATGATATCCCGAAGCGCAGACTTCACAGGTTATCCCTGTCCAGCCGGCGTTGCACTCGCAAATCACCAGGCCGGTGGTATCATTGCAGGTTCCATTGCTGTTGCAGTCCGCACTCGGAACAGAGGTGTCGACGCATGCTTCGTTTGTGACACAATTTCCCGAAACGACGTCAAGATGAAATCCCGTCGCACACAGATCGCAGTAGGTTCCCGTGTAGCCCGCCGTGCAGTCGCAGTCCACCAGACCGTCCACAATCTGACAACTGCCATTTCCACTGCAGCTGGTTGCCACACACTGCTCATTCAAAACGCAATTACCGCTGAAGAGATGATAGTCTGTCGCACACGCATCGCAGTTGGTTCCCGTCCATCCATTTTCACAGATGCATACCGGTGCTCCGGAAGAATCGTCACAGGAACCGTTACCATTGCAATCAGCACTGTTTGCGCCATCCTGGGTGCATGTAGTATTTATGACACAGCTTGAACCGCTGGGATGATATCCCGCGGCGCAAACGTCACAGGCGGTCCCTGTCCAGCCGACGTTGCATTCACACACCACCACTCCGGAATTATCCACACACGTCCCATTTCCACTGCAATCACTGCTGTTGACGCCGTCCTGCACGCACTGGTCATTTTCCAGACAGACGTCCAGGGTGTAATCCCAATGAAATCCGGATGCGCAACCGGCACAATCCGCTCCGGCGTATCCTCTGTCACATTCACACTCCGCCAACCCCGAAAAAACATTAACGCCGCAGTCACCGTTGTCGCCACAGTTCATCCCCTGCAACGCTGCAGTATCGCAATCCGGTTGGCATTCTCCATCCCCGTTTTCATCCTGGTACCCGGAAACACAAGCGCTGCATGTTGCGCCAGTGTACAGCGCATCGCATTCACAACTCTTCACACCATCGACATAACGGCAAGTGCCATGGTCGCCGCAGGGATTCAGTACCAAACAGGAATCGTCGTCTTCCACACACCCGATTCCGGCATCCCAGTGATACCCACTCACACACTCTTCACAGAACGTGTCGGCATCCAGATGTGACCCGAAGGGACACACGCAGAAAACCGTACCGCTGGTATTCTCGAAGCACGTGCCATCGCCACAGGTAGTGGCGGCACATTCTTCGTCCAAAACACAAACAGTCGCATCACCATCCGGATGATGATATCCATTGGCGCATTCACTGCAATCGCTGAATGCGTCACTGGAATTCTCGTGAGTCCATCCGGTCGAACAAACGCAAATGGCTGAGCCTTCCACTGTTACCACACACTGGCCGTTATCGCCGCAGGCGCTCGCTGTGCAGGTTTCGTTCTTTAAACAGTTTTTGCCATCCACATGATATCCTTCGGGACAGATTTCACACAACTCACCAATCCAATTGTTCCCCGCAGACGTTGTCCCGGATACACTGCAGTCACAGACAATGCGCCCCGCTTCCTCTGAACAGCGCGCCGAATTCATGCAGGGGCGCGTACCGTCGAGACAATACACATCTTCCACGCATTCATCGTTTTCTTCGTGAAACCCGGGAAGACAGGTAGCACAGTGATTTTTATCGTCCCACTTCCCTTCACAATCACAAACCACGACACCATCATCCACGGAACAGCCACCATCCACTTCATGAAATGCGCAGCTGGTTTCCAGACATTTTTCGTCCAGCTCACACTCACCTTTTTCATCGTGCCACCCCGCCGCACACTCATCACAGGTGGTCCCGGCCCATCCGGCATCGCATTCGCAAACCGCACCCGTATCTGTGGAAACACATCGCCCGTTTTCACTGCAGGGCGCGACGGCCGTGCAATCCACATCGCTGGTGGATTCCGAATCCGACGCGGAATTCGAATCAGTGTACGATTCAGTCTCTGTCTCGGTGACGGTTTCAGTGTCAAGGGCATAAGTGCCGCCATCCGGCATTGAATTGCTGCATCCGAAAACGCCCCCCAACAGGGTCCAAAATACCAATGCGAATCCAAATGCGAACCCCCTCGTATACAAACAAGTTGGTTTCATCCAAAGAATTGTTGCCGATTTCTGAATAACCGCCGATGTGCTGCTTGCCATTAGAATGCTCCCTGGCTGATCGCCAATTCCAAGCAAAAAGGGTGTGCCATGTTGATGTTTTCCATCCCTTAAACTTCCGCCCCGGATAAGTTAGTGTTCGTTCAACACTCGAATTCCGAACGCTGACCATCCAGATTACTGAAATATATTTACTTATTCAAACAATGTCCTGCATTTGACATCAAAAATATAATGTAAAGCGTTACAATTTGCGAGTGAAAATAGACATTTGTGAGAAAAGCGGCAGATTGCAGAAAGATGGACGTCTACTTTTGAGCGACTTCCAATTGGGCCTGCAACCAGGTAATGCCGGCTTCCAGCGTGGTTCGTGCGGGACTATCGTCTTCCAATCCGGAAAACTCTTCCTGTAAGCTGCCCAGTTCTTTTTCCAGATCCTCAATCTCTGCCTGAATGGATTCTTTTGAAACACAGTGCTGTGTCATCACATTCACGTGATTAGCACTGCTTTCGAAAAATCCAATGTCCACGGCGTACACATTTGGTTCACCGTCCATCTCGAACATCAAACGCCCTGGTTTTAAAGACGCCAGAACGGGTCTGTGCTCAGGCAGCACACAAAATTCGCCCAGCTCCGAAGACGTGGTAATCGAACTGACCATCTGTTCGACCACAGGTCCCGAAGGAGTCACCACACGCAGTTTTATTAAATCATCGCTCATTGAAATTACGCTCCGGACGCCTTCTTCTTCATTGCAGCCGCTTTCTCTTTCACCATTTCAATGGGACCACACATCCAGAATGCCTGCTCCGGAAATCCATCCATTTCACCAGCGAGAATGGCCTTGAAGCCCTTGATAGTGTCTGCGATTTCGACATATTGGCCGGCAAAACCGGTAAACTGCTCCGCGACAAAGAACGGCTGGGACAGAAACTGCTGAATTTTGCGGGCACGCGCCACCGTGATTTTGTCTTCCTCTGACAATTCGTCCATCCCCAGAATCGCAATAATATCCTGCAACTCCTTGTATTTCTGCAGTACCTGCTGCACCTGACGCGCGGTCTTGTAGTGTTCATCGCCAATTACATTTGGATCCAACAGACTCGAAGTGGAATCCAGCGGATCCACCGCCGGATAAATACCAAGCTCGGACACTTTTCTGGAAAGCACCGTCTGCGCATCCAGGTGAGCGAACGTAGTTGCCGGCGCCGGGTCTGTCAAGTCGTCCGCAGGAACGTAGATGGCCTGCACAGAGGTAATCGATCCTTTGCTCGTGGAAGTAATCCGCTCCTGCAACTCACCCATCTCGGTGGCCAAAGTGGGCTGATACCCCACCGCGGATGGCATACGCCCCAAAAGGGCGGACACCTCTGAGCCTGCCTGGGTGAAACGGAACACATTATCTATGAAAAGCAGAACGTCCTGCCCACCTTTGTCACGGAAATGCTCTGCCACAGTCAGCGCCGACAGCGCCACACGGAGACGCGCGCCTGGGGGCTCGTTCATCTGACCATAAATCAACGCGGTTTTCGAGAGAACCGACTCCCCAGTACCCAGTTTGGATTCTTCCATTTCAAGCATGAGGTCATTCCCCTCACGGGTACGCTCACCCACGCCGGCGAAACAGGAAACCCCACCGTGCTTTTTAGCAACGTTGTTAATCAACTCCATAATCAAAACGGTTTTGCCCACGCCTGCGCCGCCAAACAGACCAATCTTGCCGCCTTTCCGGTATGGCGCCAGCAAATCGATGACTTTAATGCCGGTTTCAAACATTTCAACTTCAGTACTCTGCTCAACAAACGTCGGCGGGTCGCGATGAATGGAAGACGTTTCCTTTGTTTTGATCGGTCCCTTTTCGTCAACAGGTTCGCCCACCACGTTTAGAATACGGCCAAGGCACGCTTCTCCAACAGGCATTTGGATGGGAGCGCCAGTATTCATTACCGCCATTCCCCGGTGCAGACCTTCTGTTGAGTCCATGGCCACCGCACGAACCGTACGTTCACCCAAATGCTGCGCCACCTCAACGATGAGATTCCACTCTTTGTTACTTATGCCGGGGTTGGTAACCTTTAGAGCAGTGTTGATTGTGGGCAAATCCCCCTCTTCAAACATCACGTCCACAACGGGACCAATCACTTGTACAATTTTACCTTTGTGAAGCTCAGCCATATTGCTCGCACTCCCTTAGTCGTTGAGCGCCTCAGCGCCGCCCACGATATCCATCAATTCGCTGGTAATTGCAGACTGTCTGGCGCGGTTGTAAACCAGAGTCAGACTGTCAATCATATCCTGCGCGTTATTAGTTGCGGTTTCCATGGCGCTCATTCGCGCCGCGTGTTCTGCCGCTGCCGATTCCAGCAGTGCGCTAAACACTTTTACTTCCACGTACCGTGGCAACAAAGCGGCAAGCAGTTCACTCTCACTGGGCTCAAAAATAAATACAGGGGAAGCGAGTTCGCCGGCTTCAACCTTTTTCTTCTCCGGCAATGCAACTGGCAGCAATTGAACCAGCGTTGGCACCTGGGAAACCACCGAAACCATTTCGTTGTACGCCAGATAAATCATGTCGTAATCGCCATTTTCGTACAGCTTCGCCAGTTCGGCGGCAATTGACGCAGCTTTGTCGTAATCCAAATCATCGAAGACCTCGTCGTAATACGTTTGAATCTTCACCATGCGGTGTTCGAAGTATCCTTTCGCCTTTCGGCCCACTACCGACAGATCCGTATGGACTCGCCCCGAATTCAACTCCGCCGCCACCAGACGGTTTAAATTGCTGTTAAATCCACCACACAGCCCTCGATCGGATGAGATCACCAAAACCAGTGCCTTCTCGGGCTCGCGCCGAATCAAAAGCGAATGCGCATCTTCTTCGGCGTCCGACGCCACTTCCGCAAGCACTTCAGACATCAAGCGGGAATAATCTCTGAAACTCTCGGCATGTTCCTGTGCTTTACGAAGCTTGGCCGCTGCCACCATCTTCATGGCGCGCGTGATTTTCTGTGTTCCGTGAACACTGGCGATTCGCCGACGTATCTCTTTAAGATTTGCCATAGCGTATTATTTCCGTTCAGCAGGCTACAAACGATTTTGCAAACTCATCCAAAGCGGATTTCAGAGCTTCGACCACATCATCATCCAGAGCCTGCTTCTCAATTATCAGCTCAAGTAACTGGGGTTTGGAATGGTCAATAAATGCGAACAGTTCATGCTCATACCGCCCAACCTGGGAAACCTCGTAATCATCGAGATATCCGTTAATCGCCGCCCAGATGGACACGATTTGCTTCGCCACAGGAAGCGGTGCATATTGCCCCTGTTTCAACAATTCCTCAAGACGATACCCGCGTTCGAGCTGTTGTTTGGTGGCTTCATCCAAATCGGATGCAAATTGTGCGAATGCTTTCATTTCGCGGAATCGCGCCATTTCCAAACGCATCGGGCCCGCGATTCTTTTCATGGCCTTGATTTGCGCATTCCCCCCTACCCGGGAGACAGAAATACCCACATTAATAGCGGGTCGCTGACCGGCGTAGAAGAGGTCCGGTTCCAAATAAATCTGTCCGTCTGTAATTGAAATTACGTTGGTGGGAATGTATGCGGACACGTCACCCGCCTGCGTTTCAATAATGGGCAGCGCGGTCAGTGAACCGCCACCAAGACTCACGTGCATCTTCGCTGCGCGTTCCAGCAAACGACTGTGAAGATTGAAAACATCGCCAGGAAAGGCCTCGCGTCCCGGAGGCCGGCGAAGCAAAAGAGATAATTCGCGATACGCAACGGCCTGTTTTGACAAATCATCGTAAACCACCAGCGCATGCTTGCCGTTGTCACGGAAATACTCGCCCATGGCCGCACCGGTGTAAGGTGCGAGAAACTGAAGCGGCGCCATATCGGCCGCCGTTGCAGCCACAACAGTCGTGTATTCCATGGCGCCCTGCTGTTCCAGTTTGGCAACCACCTGGGCCACTGTGGACTGCTTCTGTCCGATAGCCACATAAATGCAAAAAACATCAGTATCTTTCTGATTGATAATGGTATCCACAGCAATGGCCGTTTTTCCAACGCCGCGATCCCCAAGAATCAGTTCGCGTTGCCCTCGGCCAATGGGAATCATCGAGTCCACAGCCTTGATACCGGTTTGCAATGGCTCTTTTACCGGTTGGCGCTGAACGATACCCGGCGCTTTCACCTCAATTCGGGACATCCTGCTCGATTTAATGGGGCCTTTACCGTCGATAGGCTGCCCCAGAGCATTTACAACACGACCGAGAAGCGCTTCTCCAACGGGAGTGTCTGCAATGCGGCCAGTTCGCTTAACCGTATCGCCCTCACGAAGCTCGGTGTCATCGCCAAAAAGAACAATACCCACATTGTCCTCTTCAAGGTTGAGCACCATGCCCATAATACTGTGTGGGAACTCCACCAGTTCGCCAGCCATCGCTCCATCAAGTCCGTAAACACGCGCGATGCCGTCCCCCACGGTAAGGATGGTCCCTGTCTCCACCACTTCGATTTCACGATCATAGTTCTCGATTTGCTGTTTAATGATTTTACTGATCTCTTCTGCTCGAAGCTGCATAATCTTTTCACCCAAAATAAGCGCGTTTTTGCGCAGTGAGGAGGACAATGACAGCGGTTACACTCAGCCGCCCAACATATCCTCTTTTATTCTATCCAGTTGTGTTCTGATAGATCCATCGTACATCAGGTCCCCAACCCTGGTTACAATGCCGCCAATAAGCGAACTGTCCTGTCGCTTTGAAATTACCACTTTCTTTCGTGTAGCGGCCTCAATAGCGGCCTGAATACTGGCCAGCACCGTATCTGCAATCGGTTGCGCGCTCACCACTTCTGCTCGAATTCGATTTTCCTTCGCATCTGCCAGTTTTTGAAATTCCCGGGAAATGGCCCCAAGCTCCGCAAGACGATGTTTGTCATTCAAGAGACGTAGAAAGTTTTCCGTGGTTTTCGAGACCGCCAGTTTCGCAATCACTTCCACTAAAATGGCTGTGCGAACCTTGCTTTGCAGTCTGGGATTCGCCATAGCGTTTCGAAGTTCCTCGCTGGACTCCCATACATCTGCAACCCGTTCAATTTCTCTGGAAATCACCTGCGATCTGTGTTCCTGCTCAGCCAGTAAAAACAGTGCTTTTGCCCATCTGCGCGAAATGCTACCAGTACCCATTAAACACCTCTACTTTCCGGTCTGAACAGCAGACATCACCGAGCTGACATACTCTTTGGCCAGGCGATCATGGTCCGCTCCACTGAGCTTTTCAACAATCTTTTTCTCGGCCATTGCCACAATCTCTTCCACAACATCCCTGCGAATCTGCGCTGCCAGCGTCGCAACTTCCTGAGAAATCACAGTCTCGGCGTCCCTGCGCATTCGCTCGGCGCGCGCGGTGGCTTCCTTTTCAATATGTGCCGCCTGCGCTTTGGCAGCCGCGATGACTTCGGAACGAATCTTCGCCATCTCCACATCAAGTGCATCGTTCCGGTCTCTGGCGATGGCCAATGCCTCTTCGGCTTCCTTCTTTAGCGCATTCGCCGCTGCCAATGCCTTTTCCAAATCCTCTTTGCGGCCGCGAATTTTTGCACTAAGGCTTTTTCTCATCAGCAAATAGACCAGCCCGGCGACCACAATAAAATTGAAAAACATGGGAACAAGAGGTGGTGTTTCCGTATTGGACAAATCCATCCAGTTGAGGGCTTGCGCGTCGTGTTCACCCGCTGCACTCGCACCATGTTCAGATGCGGCACCATTTGCCAACCCTGGCAGAGAAAAGGTCAAAATGAACATTCCCGCCACAACCAAAGTTCTTAAAACGGCCATCATATCCTCCGTCACCCTACCTTTTTCAACATGCGAGACATCACAGCGTCCGCCAGCTGACCCACATCTTTTCTCAGCTGGTCACGCACGGCATCACCACTCGATTGCATTTTCACGCGGGCATTCTCCATCTCCCTGTGCGCGGCGGCGTGTGCGTTGCTTAGAATCTCCCGTTCCCTCTCTCGGGCATCATCAATGATTCGATTGCGTTCCAAAATGGCCGAAGAACGAATATCCACCAGTTTCCCATCCACGTCATCGGCCAGTTCCGATGCATCAAATTTCATCTGGAGGGCCCTTTGGGTGGTTCCTTCAGTTGCCTCCCGGCGGGCGGCAATCATGCGCATCACGGGTTTAAACAAGGCAAAATGGAGAAATATGAACATCACGAAGAAGATGCCCAACTGAATGAAGAAGGTACCGTCCAGATCCACCAGAGATCCACCGGATGCAATATTAAGAAGAGATGAACTCATGATTTGTCTTATGCCTCCAAACAGAACAAGGGCTATCAAAGACTTTCTTTAAAACGATGAAGACCGAGTTTTACAAAGTTCAGGTTGTTAGAAAACTCGCGGCTTGTTTATCAGGCTGCGTTTACCGCGTCAAGGCACTACAACTGGAATCGGTTTCAATGAGCTTAAAAATTTGTGGTTTTTTTCCTGGGTCGCCAAAAATCCGCTAATAGACAAGCAAACAATATCGTTTTCCATGGATAAAATGTACAAAAATGTAACATTTGCCAGTGTTTCTGTTACTGGCGTTTCTGTCGTTTTTTGTTCTTCTTTGCTTTTCGGCTGGACGCTTTGTTGTCCCTGGAATCGGATTTCTGCTTTTCTGCGGCGTCTTCGTTCGGTTTTTTGGAATAAGCGGCGTCCGTTGCACCTACGTTTTTGCGTTTTTTCAGGGAGGACGTTTCAGTGTCGCCCCCTTGTGCCGCCTTCCCCTCGGACTTCTTTTGGGCAACCGTCCTTTCCGTGTTCTCCCGGGCCTTCAATTCAGCAACGGCATCCTTCTTTTTCCGAACCGCCGCCCGGTCACTGGATTTCCCGTCCGATTGCTTCTGTTTGCCTGCCTGGCCCGCGGCTTTGGACGTGTTCTTAACCTCAGCTGCCCGCTTCTCTTTCTTCTTCGCAGTCCCGGCAGATTCGCGTCCACTTTTTGGGTGATCAGGGGCCCGCTTGAATTCCCTGTCCAAAAATTCCGCCTCCCGACACGGCAAAGAGTGATTGATAAACTCTGCAAATGCGCCCGCCACGTACGAGATGATATTGGCATCTTCATCGCTGAATGACGCATTGACCTCCCTGTTAAACATCTGAATAACGCCAAAGGTATGCCCCTCAAAGGCCACAGGGGAGACCAGAACGTTCCCGATTTCGAATGTTCCGCGCAAATCCACCCTGGCATTAAACCGTTCATCCAGCGGATCCTCCACACGCATCACCGCACCCAATCGAAGGGTCGCGCCCACAATTCCACCCATGGCGGGAACCCGAATCGTATCGGGTTCCACATCCGCAAATCCCCGATGCGCAGCGATGTACAGTTCGTCTCTGCCCGGAGTGTTCAGCATAACGGCACAGGCTTCCGTCGGAATGCCTTCCATCAATGTGTCCAGGATTACCTGCGCCGCCTCGTCGTGCTGTTTTGTACCATATAGTCGCTGCAACTGCTCAAAGGCCCACATGACACCACCGTCCACACCTGCCACAGCATCGGGTACTTTTCGTTCGCCGTCTCTTGAATTGCCGCTACATACATTGTCCACCGGTCGCTCGCTTGCCAAACTGCCATTTAAAGAAGTCACTTCTATTTCCCCTTTTTCTGATTTACTGTCACAAGGTGTTGCAGATTCAAATTCCTGTTCCGCGTAACCCGTAAATGACACCGACGCTGAACACCGTGAATCTGCTGAACTTCTGGTTATATCCAACTGCCCCACATCAAGTACTGCCGCAGACACCGCTGCGTCGTCACCGACACGCAAAGAACCGCCCACCGATTCAAAATCTCCATCCTCTTCGCCGTGCACGGGATAGTCAACTATTATCCGATTTGGATTCCATTGTTCCCAGGACATGCGGAGGAGCGGCGGTTTCAGCGGATGCTCTTCAAATTTATGGTTGTAAACGTAAACAGCTACAACGAGCTGCTCGTCATCGATAGGTTTCACCTGTGCCAAAAGCACATCCCGCGCCACATCCCGACTCTCGGTGACAGTCATCCAGTCCGGAACGCGCACCAGTTGCTCCCGGTATGTGATCCCCCCTTCATCGGCTTCATTGTGACGAGTGCCAAAAATTTCAATGGCGGCAGACGGTCCATCCTGTTTTTCGACATCCGAAAACGGATGCAGATAAAAAACACGCCCCGACACAGCGTCCCGCACTTCCACTGACCCGTCGCTGGTGGGATTACACGAAATACTCGCCACCACACTGCCGCTGCAACGGTTTAATCCGTCGTGAAGCGCAGCAAACCAATTGTCCGCGGTAATCGTGAGTTGCCTGCCCGAAAAACCCAGGCCGTCATCGGGTATGTGAAACATCCATTTCATAAGCGAATTATCATCAATATTTTAACAGCGCCGTCATAGCCGATGAGGTGTATTCAATCGGCATCAGCGCAATACCGTCAGCCTCCAACCATATCATTTTCAGGACCGAATCGGTATGAAATAAAACAAAGGAACCCGCATTTTCGCCACCCGCTTTAAAAAAAATCATTCGAAAATTAGCTTCAAAAATAGTATAGAGCCTTTCCATGACACCGAGAATCGCCATTTCATTAGGGGATCCGGCGGGCATCGGCCCTGAGATCACCATCAAATGCCTAAAAACGGCAAAACACATCTGCAGGCCGACGCTGTTTGGCCACTGGCCCACTTTTGCCCAAACATGTCAAGCATTGAATTATTCCACCGATGACATTCAGATTGTTCAATCCGGAAAATTGGAAAACGATCATTCAGTCATTCGCTTCGTTGAAGTCCCCGGACCAGACCTGGCCGTGCCAGCTCCGAACGATGACGCAGCGCGGATTCAACTGAATGCACTGGCCGCTGCCGTGACCGCCATCCAGAAAGGCCATTGCGACGCTCTGGTGACCGCACCGGTGTCAAAGGCGCTCATTGCGCGTATCGAACCGGATTTTACCGGGCACACCGAATATCTGGCGCAGCGTGCAGGTCTGGCCAAAGACGATGTCACCATGGTTTTCGCCAATACCCAGTTGGTAGTGGGATTGATTTCGACCCATATCCCTCTGGTTAAAATTCCTTTAGCCATCAACGAAAAAACATACGCGCGAACCCTCAGGCACGTTGTGGCCACGGTTAAACAAACCGGTAAAACAGCCACGCCACGCATCGGAGTGGCCGGGCTAAACCCCCATGCGGGTGAAGAAGGTCTGCTCGGAACCGAAGAAGTGACATTCATCGGACCGTTCTGTCAAAAATTCAATGGACTCGACGGCGCCCGTATCACCGGACCTGTCCCCGCAGATGCGGTCTTTCGCGATGCCTTTGCCGGGAAATACGACGGTGTCATTGCCGCTTATCACGACCAGGCGCTTATCCCGCTGAAGCTGGGGGGATTTGGCGGCGCCACCAACGTCACCGCTGGACTGCCGTTTATTCGCACCAGTCCGGATCACGGTACCGCCTACGAAATTGCAGGGCAGAACATTGCCGATGCCAGTGCCATGAAAAGCGCCATCGAAATGGCGGTCAGACTTCTAATCGGCAAACAGACACCAGCCGACTGAAAAAGAATCCAAATTGCAGCTCACAGACAAACTCATCAAGACAATTGCCAAAACGTCCGGCGCCTATGGGATTATTGAACCCAACGACAAAATTCTGGTGGCAGTCAGCGGCGGCAAGGACAGCTACGGACTGCTGTATCTCCTTCATATACTGAAGAAGCGACTGCCGTTTCCAATAGACATCGTTGCCCTGCACGTGGCCCAGGGCCAACCCGGAGTGGATCCCGCGCCAGTGATAGACTGGCTTTCAGCAAGCGGTATCCCGTTCGAAATCGCCAGAGAAGACACGTATTCCGTGGTTCAGCGCAACCTGAAGCAAGGGGCAACGCCATGTGCCATCTGTTCCAGATTACGCCGCGGGATTATCTACACTCGCGCTGAAAAACTGGGTTGCACTAAAATCGCCCTGGGACACCACCGGGAGGATACTCTGGCCACCCTGATGATGAATCTCTTTTATAGCGGCAAACTGCAGGCCATGCCCCCCAAATACACCACCGATGACGGTCGCTTTGAAGTTATCCGCCCAATGATCGAAGTGGCCGAAGCCGATCTCATCGCCCTTGGGGATGAACAGCAGTTTCCGATTGTTCCCTGCGCCCTGTGCAGCGGGCAGGAAGATCACAAACGCCGCTACGTCAACGAATTCCTTGATGCCGTGCAGGAAACCCATCCCGCCCTGCGCAATGTAATGCTGGGCGCTTTAAAACACGTGAATCCGTCACACCTAATGGACTTGTCCATTGCCAGAACAAAAAAAACACAACTGGATTAGCCCGCACGCAATGGTGCGCGGCAGGTGGGCAGTCGCTCAGGAAATGACTCTATCCTGCAACTGGCGCTCCACCATCCATCCGGGATACTCCAGCGCAAGCGCCGAGATATCATCAAGTCTGGACAACTCCGCGTCTGATAGTGTCAGCTCTATTGCGGCAATATTGTCTTTAAGCTGCTCAAGTTTTTTTGCGCCGATAATAATGCTGGTGACATACTTTTTAGAGAGCATCCACGCCAAAGCCACCTGCGCCGCAGATACTCTGTGGGCTTTGCCAATTTCAATCATCTCATCAATTATGTCGTACGCCTTTTCCTTATCAATGGGCGGAAAATCAAAATTGTCTCTGCGGCTGTCCCCGGCCGTCTTTGTATCGCGGGTAAATTTTCCAGAAAGGAATCCCCCGGCCAACGGGCTCCACGGCATCAGTGCCATTCCTTCGCTTTGGGCCATGGGCACTATCTCCCGCTCAATATCGCGACCGGCAATACTGTAATAATTTTGCAGCGCCGAAAATGCGGTCCACCCCATTTTGTCGGCAATCGCATTGGCTTTCATCACCATCCAGGCGGGATGATTGCTGATACCGAGATAGCGCACTTTCCCCATACGAACCACATCCTCCAGCCCGCGCATGGTTTCTGAAAGCGGCGTCATCGAATCCACCCCGTGAATGTACAGTAAATCCACATGGGACAGGTTCAGACGCGCCAGACTGTCATCCACCGCATCCATGATGTGCAATCTGGACAACCCCACCTGATTGGCGCCCTTCCCCATACGGATTCGCAATTTAGTGGCAATGAAAATCTCCTGCCGGTGAATGCCCACTTCCCTAAGTGCTTTGCCCAGCATGATTTCAGAAAGTCCCTCGGAATAGGCATTGGCCGTATCGATAAAATTGATACCGGCATCAAAGGATGTCTTCACTATTGCGTTCACCACGTCCTGAGGCTGCTCCCCAATCGCCTTCCAATAGCCTCGGCCGCCAAAAGTCATGGCCCCAAGGCACAATTCCGACACCAGCACACCGGTTCTTCCCAGCGTATTGTACTTCATGGTCAATCTCCTTTTACTGTTGGGTAACTGAAGGACAATTATAACCTGCTTTTCATGCCGTGCAGAAATTGGTGCGATATTCCCACATGGGCTGCAACATCTCGAAACAAATTGATTTTTTTTGTCACCCGGATGTAACACTGTTTCACACTGTTACAATACAAATGTCTCGACCAGAGCAATTCTGGAACCATGGCGAGGCCAAGAGGGGATACTTCATGAATTATAAGTTTGTTTTTTTACTGATTATTTCGTTGTTACTTATGACGTTTGGCTGCAGCGACAGTGGCGCCCAAAACGGGAACAACAGTGACACGGGTTCCGATGGTGACGGCGATAATGATTCGGATAGTGATGGGGACAGCGATGGGGATTCCGATAGCGACGGGGACAGCGACTCGGACAGCGACTCGGACAGCGATGGGGATTCCGATGGCGACGGGGATGGGGACAGTGACAGCGATTCCGATGGCGAATACGCGATTATTATTGATCCCCCGAGCAGCACCTTCCAAAACAGCATTTCGGTAACCATCAGCGGTGGCGGTGGCGAGACCATTCGATACACCACCGACGGCACGGCGCCCACAACCTCATCATCGGAATACAGTGACGCCATCGACATTTCATCGTCCACAGAACTAAACACTGCCGTTTTTATTGGCGATATTCCTGTGGCACAAAAAAGTGCATTATATATTCCAAGAAGCGAAAAGATTTCCGGGGATTTACCCATCATTATAGTGGACAGCTACGGCGCACCGGATCCGGACAGAGAATATATTCGAGCGTCTTTTATGGTTTTCGATACGAAGGACGGCACCGCCGACATTACCAAAACGCCAAACGTGGCCACCAACGCCGGATTCCACCTGAGGGGCCAGTCATCGGCCATGTTTGCAAAAAAACCATATCGCATTGAACTTCGTGACGCCAACGATGAAGACAGGGACCTCGAAGTTCTGGGCATGCCCGCAGAATCGGACTGGGTCTTCAGGGCACCATACGTGGACAGAGCCCTCATCCGGGATGCCTTCCACTACGGTCTGGGCAGTGACATTGGCATGCAGGCCCCCCGTTTCAGATACTTCGAACTTTACAAAAATCTGGATGGCGGCCCTGTGGGCCCCGAGGACTACGAAGGTGTCTATCTGTTACTGGAAACCATCAAAAACTGCAGCGCACGGCTGGACTTGAAACAACTCAACCCCGACAAGACATCCGACGAACAGCTCTCTGGCGGGTACATATTTAAATTTGAGTGGCAGGCTGCCGAAGAGCCCATGCTTCAGTGCCCCGTTGAAGAAAGCGAATACTGCTGGCAATACGTGGCCCCCACCGCGGGCATGATGGGTGGCTCCCCACAGGGGAGCGGACTGGAAATAGTCGACCCGGTCGATATTGTTCAGCCCCAGGCCGATTGGTTGGCAGACCATCTGTTTGAATTCAGCGAAAAACTGCACACCACATCATTGAATGATGCAAATGGCTATGGAAATCACATTGACGCCCAGTCCTTTGCTGACCAAATCATCATGAACGAAATCGGCAGAGAGCTCGATTCCTATATCCGCAGCGCCTATTTTTACAAGGATCGGGACGGTGTACTGACGGCGGGTCCCCTGTGGGATTACAACCTGGCGCTGGGCGCCGGTATGGCGGCGGGTGGCGGTATGGGCGGCTCATCTCTGGAAAACATGTCCCCCGAAGGATGGATGTACGAAGTGCAGGTGGAGCGCGGCGAACCCAGCAACGACTGGTTCTTCGTGATCATGGAAGATCCTGCATTTCAGAATCTGATTATCGACCGCTGGAAAGAACTGCGCAAAGGCGAAATGGCCACAGACAAGCTCATGGCGCGCATCGACTCGCTCACCGGCCCCCTTAAAAATGCCCAGGCGCGCAATTTTGAGCGCTGGCCCGATTTACTGAATCCGCCGGAAACAACCGGTGGCGGAGGCATCGGAGGCATCGGAGGTATCGGAGTTGGCGGCATGGACATGGCCAGCGTTTTTGACACATTTGAGGACGACACCTGGGAGGGTCAGGTAAATTCATTAAAAAACTGGCTCGAAGAACGACTGGAATGGATGGATAGCCAATGGCAATAAGTCGTTTTTTACCGACCAAGGGCAGAGAAACACACCTGCCCGGTAAAAGTGCGCACGTACTGCAATGACAGCGATCGTTTCACCACGCAGTGCTTGACAATGACCGTAATTCCCTGAAAAAATTGGAGTCGCGCAAACCCACTTTCGTTGTTGAAAGGATGGCCCGGTCACTCCAGGAGTAGAAGCGGTGACCGGGCCATGGGTACGCGCTGTCTTTGAGTACCAACTATCCCAAAATCAGGGTCAGTAATACTGAAATTTTTTCTCAAAAAAAGTCGCCCATCGTCATAACCTACTGTTTTTAAACATTTTATTCACGTCTACCATCGATTAGGCAGCTAAAATAGGCAGCTAAAATCGAACACTGGCGCCAATCCCATTGATGCGTCCACCGACGGGATACACCACCACTTCTTGCGCTGGATTTCGATGCAGCCATGGCACAAAGACGCCCACAAGAGCTCCAAAAGCTGCACCAGTCAGAATATCTGAAGGGAAATGTTTTCCGGCCACATATCGCAATACGCCAATGGTGGACGCCAGGGACAGCGAGGCGGACCATATCACAATGCGCCAGCGGGAATTGGGGGCCATCGCACTAAATGTGGTGGAAAGAAAAGTAGCGCCGCAAAACGCAAGGGAGGTATGAGCGGAAAAAAAAGATATTGCAGGATCGGGCAGGGAAGCGCGTTTTGCCAGGGACAAATCATCGTTGTACAAAAAAGGCCTGTTCCGTTTGGCAAATGCTTTAACCACACTGGTGAATCCCAGACTGATGGTAAACGCTTCAGCGTACATCAGCAGCAACGTGGTCGCCCGTTTTTTCCGGTGCACCGCAAACTGGTGAATCACCGGAATCAGCGGTAAAAGGGCGGCAGTGACCACAAACACATCACTGGCAGTGGCGGCGCCCGACGACCAGCGGCGTGTGGCGCTGCGGTCAAAGGCATTCACGTCACTGCTGTTTAGCGCGTCAATCTGATGTTCAGAGAGGTCATTAATGGATTGTGACCAGATAAGTCCCCCCACAGACAACGTTACCCCCATAGCCGAAAGCGCAATATCTTTGGCGGGAAAAAGCGCATAGGGAAAATCCGTGGGCGCCACCGATGGGCTCTGTGCACCATGGGCAGATACACTCCAAAGAAACAACACCATTAAAACCGCCGATAGGTTTTTTACTGGATAAGGTCCGTTCATCCGACCATGATGCACCAAAGCAGGGCATGGCGCAAATAAGCGACGCAGCGGGTTTACGCCTATTCGCCATGCTGCGTTGCACTGTGTACGGGGGAGTTTTCGCAGGCGTTTTCGCGGACGCTGAAACTTTTAACGCTCCAGGACATCTGAATATCCGTAATTTTTAAACCACCGTCCCGGAGGCCCCATGATGCACCTTGCTCTTCAAACAGCCACAGACCTTTCCAAAATCATTCTTAATAGACAGATTACTTCGGTGGAACTGGTCAATGAACTACTCAACACGATTGACCAAAAGAATCGCACACTCAATGCCATTGTCACATTAAACGCCGAGTCCGCACGCCAGCGGGCAAAGGCCGCCGACGAGGCTCTTGGTCGCGGGGAGGTTTGGGGACCCCTGCACGGAATTCCCGTCACCGTGAAAGACGTGTACAAAACCAAAGGCATGCGCACCACAGCGGGGCATACTCCTTTAAAAGACTATGTCCCATCGACGGACGCCTGCGTGGTGGCACAGCTGCGGAACGCGGGAGCGATTATTCTGGGCAAAACCAATACACCCGCACTGGCCATGGATGTGCAGACCGAAAACCGACTGTTTGGCGCCACGCGCAACCCGTGGCACCCAGACCGAACCTGCGGCGGCAGTTCCGGCGGTGATGCAGCAGCCGTGGCCAGTGGCATGTCTCCTATGAGCACCGGAAGCGACATTGGCGGCTCCGTGCGCATTCCCGCCCATTTTTGCGGTGTCTATGCCTTCAAACCGTCCGATGGCGTTGTGTCCATCGCCGGACACATTCCGCCGCTAAAAGGCCAGGTCAACACCATCCGTCATCTGGCAGTGCCGGGCGTCATCGCCCGTTCGGTGGCGGATTTGCAGCTCTGGTTAAACGTGGTGTCTTCATCCGACCGTTCGGATAAGCGGACATCGGCCCCTTTCGCCACCCTGGCGCCGCGCGCTCTGAAATCGTATCGATTTATCTGGAGTGATTCGTTTGGCGAACTGACAACTACCAGAGACACACAACACGCCATCGCATCACTGGCATCGAAACTGGCAGACGCCGGATGCCAGGTGACCAAAGTCACGAATGACGATATTTCCATTGACCAGTTATGGCGATGCTACGGCGAGATTTTTGGTGTTATGGCATTTGCCAACCTGCCTGCGGTATTGCGCTGGATGATTCCATTGATGATGCCTCTGCTCACCCAGGACCCCATCTCCCGGGCAGGCGGAAAAATGGCAACGGCGGGCGTAAAATCCTGGTTCGCCGCTCTGGAAAGACGAGATGACCTGATAAAAAAAATGTCAGTGTTGCTGGACGGGGTTGACGCATGGATCACACCCGTTTGTGCGGGGCCCGCGTTTCCCCATCGAAAAATGGACAAAATCCATACTCCCATTGACGTTGATGGCACTCGTTTTCCAGGCAATCTGGCAGCAACGGGATTCACTTGTCCCTTCAATCTGACGGGGTTTCCGGCGGTGGTGCTCCCGCTTTCCAGAACCGCCGATGGCCTCCCCATTGGCGTCCAGTTGGTGGGACGGTTTCAACACGATGAGGAACTCCTCAATGTTGCCGAGGCGATGTCGAACGGGATGAGATTTCGACCCGCAGCCCTCCCATTGCAACCGGAGACCTTCGCCCCTGTACCCAAATAAGCGCCCTCCCATTCTGGTACAATCGCATCCACGGTGCGCTCTACAGAATGCGTTTGCACGTCTCACCAGCGACCGGCGCATTCAAAATGAGACACTGGAACGTTTTCATCACTCACCACTTTTACGCGTAAATATCCGAAGACAAATAAAAATTCGGCATCTATTCACATCTGGCACAGCGCTTGCTTGTTGCCATGGCATGAAATACAAACACGCCACAACCAACATGCCTTTTTTTTACCCCCTCGGATACGATGCCGCCCTGGGCGTCCACATCCGACGCCCGGACCGGGGGAAAACCGCTTTCCTCCTGTCTGGGCTGCCACACCGCGAACGGGCGTGTTTGTTTTCCCATATCATTTCGCCAAAGGACCGCCTGGGCCTCTTCTGGAACCGATGAGGAGACATCTCAATGAAACGCAACATTACTATTATATCTGTCGCTGATTTTGGTACTGGCTGTGGGTGTGACTGCACTCGCCGCCCTGACTAAAAAAAATGCCACGGAGCGCATATGATTCGAAAAAAGATATTGTTCATCGCCATACCCGCTGTTGTCGCCACTTTGTATTTTTCAGCCATGATTCCAGACAGTGTTCCCCCTCTGGCCACAAAGGGCAAAGGCGACAGCTTTGCATGGAAAAAGGACGCCTACTGGCAAAGACTCGAAGACCGTTTTGGAGCGTTGCAAAAACAAGGATGCAACGGACAGGTGAAAGCCACGGGGGAGTTGATACAGCAGGCCAATCAGCGCGTTCACCAGTGGCAGCAAACAGGCCGCTTCCCGGGAGCTGACGAAACGCAGGCGCTGGAACAGCTGTTGTTTGATGCGGCAGTGAAAATGGCCGCGTGCAAAGACGCCATGACCGCCCACGGCGCCTCCTATGAACGACTGCGACTGACATTAAAACGCCTGTCCAGCCGATGGGACATCCGCAATCCAAATGTGCGAACAACCGTTTACCGGCTGCTGTACGGTTCCCGTATCGCAACTGAGCAAGCCATGCTGGTGTCCGGTATCTTTCCAAAAGTCCAGGCTGTATCCGACGCGCCCCGGCATCCCGTCCCAACCGTCACAGTACATGGCGTCACCATTCAATCCGGCGATTTGCTGCTCTCCCGCGGCACCGCTCCCACATCGGCATTCATCGCCCGCGGCAACAACTATCCTGGCAACTTTTCCCATGTGGCACTGGTACACGTGAGCGAGCAAAAAAAAGTCTCCATCATCGAGGCCCACATCGAAGGAGGCGTGGCGGTCACCGATGGGGAGGGGTATTTGCGCGACAAAAAATTCCGAATTCTCGTATTGCGATTGCGCAATGATTTACCCGCCATCCAAAAGAACCCCACCCTCCCCCACGACGCCGCCACCCTGGCGTTCAACCGCGCCAACGCCGGACACACTCCGTATGACTTCGAAATGGATTACCAAAACAGCAACAAACTGTTCTGCTCCGAAGTGGCGTCCTCGGTGTACGCTCAAAAAGGCATCAATTTGTGGCAGGCCCTCTCCCACATTTCCAATCCGGTGGTGGTGCGCTGGATGCGCGATTTTGGCGTACGCCATTTCATCACACAGGCGCCATCCGATTTGGAATACGACCCGC
>JAFGQN010000167.1 GCA_016935665.1 Deltaproteobacteria bacterium
GACCGACGAAGTCACCACTCTGCTGCAGCACAACCCGTTCTGGAAAATTTCATCCCGCTAAGGCGGCGTGTTCACAGAACGGATACCGTGCAACTCCAAACGATGGATAGCCGCGTCTGCTGCCTCAAAAGGTCCCGGCGACAGTCCACATCAGGAAGGTGATGCCAGTCCGAAAGATGGCGATTCAACCACTGTTTTTGCCTTTTTTGTCCATACCGCAGCTACTGGCGCCTCCTGTATCCTGACCGCTTTACAAATACAGGAGCATTATTTACGCACGGTGATGCGAATGGTCCACTGCCATGCGAATGTCAGAAAAATCGAGAAATTTATTTGAATCGAAAAATGGGGGTTTCTTCGTCGGGATCAACCTTACTACGTCCCCGTCTTCCAGCGCCCTCTTAGATTGACGTTGGCGGAAAGCACCAATGAACCGCTGATGAATGAACCGATGATGGAACCAGTAGAAAGTATAGAACCAAAGGTATTTTGCACAACTCCAGCGACAAAAGGACGCTGCATGGATATTTTATGCGGCAACTACCTTGACACATACTGATAATTATGGCGCTCATCGTTGATTAATGGTGCCGTTGTACGACGAACACACCTATGGAAAAAACGTTCGGTATAGTACAATCCGTTGTAATATTTTTGAGGGTAGATTTCAGCACTGGCAAAATCAACACGATATTTGCAATGTTTTTCATCCGTCAGAGACCATAAAATTGCATCGCCATCGTTCAATGCTGAAAAACCACCTTCGATAGACTCACAACCGCCACATCCCTCGGAAAGCATTTCGACGGAATAATCAGACTTTAATTCTAGTACTGGGAGTTCAGGGCAAATGCCACCGACTTCTGTTTCCGGGCAACCTTTTATGAGCGTTCTTAGCTCCTGTAATGTTGGTAGCTCACCGCCGAGATCTGTACAATCATTATATGCAGCATACCAGGGTTCTATCTGCCCTGTATAAGAGTAACTATTTGACTTTACGACTATTTGTCTACGCTCGGACCAGAAAATACCTTCATGTTCTATCCATTCTGTTGCGCCACCACTGACACACAACACCCCATGTAAAATACTATGTCTGTCATCCGTTGGAATCCATTGGTAAAAGGTACGCAATCCTTCAAAGTTTGAGGCGGTAGGGCATCCCCACCCGCCATCACAGACTGCAAGAGTAGTCCAACTCTCCCATTCACAAGGGAATGCTTCTTTGAATCTCTCGCTTTGGGTGATATTCCACACCATATTGGGTGATGGCAATCGCATACCCTTACTTCGGCAGAATTCGTCTGCTTCAGGCCAACTTAGCCCATCCAATGGCATATTGATTGTCCTCATCCATGTCACATTTGTATTGCGATCAAAAACTACTCCGGTTCCATCGTCGCATTTTCCACTCCCGGCATCCACAACGATGAACTGACCATACTTTTCACCCTTAGGTTCTGTTTCGGAGTCTTCGGGATCAGTTGCGGATGAAGTATCTTCAGGTTCAGTACCGTCAGAATCACTCGAGACAACATCACTGGAGTAAGAATCCATTTCTTCGGTTCCATTGGAATCATAGTTGGAACCAGTAGATGTATCGGATTCATTGTCAGCGACTGTACCGCTATCTTTTTCGACTCCATCAGAACCGACATCCACGTTACAGCCTAACAAATATAGCACAATAAATACAAACAGACCATTATGAATCTTTGAAGTAAGTAACGACCATGACATGACGCGCCTCCTTCCCCTTGGGACGGTGCCTCCAATTCACTTACCACTTGTTGTCTGCCTTGTTCCATTCGAAGCATTACCCAACGTATGGAAATCCCGACGTCAGAAAGCCGGGCGGTTACATCAAATTGCAATGCTGGCAAATGATATCGTTCTCCATCCTTCGGTTGCAAAAGGCAAGCTGGCACACCTTGTGGCCAACTCACCTACATAGGTATTATCGTCGTCGTTTTGCCTAAATTAAGAAGCGCTTTGCCTTTATAAGAAGATACTTGTTTTTTTTGGTATGAGTGAAAGCATGGAAAGGCGATTGAATTTGTCAGTTATTCCTTTGTTTTCTCTCATGCTTGTTCTATTTTCGTTCTATGTTTGTTTGATGGGCGTTCCGCGCGCTTCCATAAATTCTATACGCGCTGATTCACATGGCGAATTGTCAATGATACTGACATGATTACAAGGGGTTATGTTGCCTCTGCATGTCAGTTCCATGATCAGCCTATAATGATTCTATTCGCGCTAATTCGAGTTTCGAATTTATTTTACGCTCACTTGCGCTCACTTTTTGGATGACAACACAAAATGTCTTTCGCCGATTCCTTAAATGCAAAAATCGCAAAATCCCGTTTTATGAATGCTCACTCATAACATAATGAATATCCGATACTAACTGTCAGCAGTGGTTTTGTAAATTATTTCAGATCATCAGGAGGGCAAAGGTGGATGAATAAGTAAAGGCGGTACTATCCCACTGATATTACCACATTTATTTTATCGTTCCGTGTTTTGTTTTTACCACATTAGCTACGCTGGCCACACTGGCTACGCTGAATACCGAGAGTTGTTTTTATTACGTTTGAATGGCGGGCATACGATAACCATCGCTTGCCAATGCGAGGCAGCCTTTGTATTTTGTGTCCATGAAAGACGGTTTAGGTAATACGGTTTCGGATGATTATTCCATGCTGCTTGATGAGCTTTCCGTAATGTATGCGCCGGTGGCGCAGATGGGAGTGGAGGCTCGGAATCGGTTGATGGTGAAGGTGTTTTGGGGGATTGGGCACAGGATTGTGGATGTGTTGCAGACGGCGGCGGGGGAGCGGTCGGCGCGGTATGGGGAGGGGGTGGTGGATAAGTTGATCCGGGATTTGACGGCGCGGTATGGGAAGGGATTTGGGCGGAGTAATTTGTTTTATATGCGGCAGTTTGCGTTGGAGGTTCCCAAATCGGAGATTTCACGGGCGCTGTCCTGGACCCATTATAGGATTTTGTTTGGGCTGAAGGACTTGGACACGCGGGCGGCACTGGCCAAACGGGTGATTGCGGAGGAACTTGACTGCGATGCTCTGCGCGCCGTGGTGAAGCTGGCATTGGGGGATAACGGCGCGGACATGACGAGTATGAAAAACGGATTTTACCTGGCCCCAGGGGCGGGAAAAACGGGACTGGTGAAGCTGGAGCGGGATGGGTTTGGCGCGCCGGGCTGGGTGGTGAATCCGGGCTTCAATATTCGGCGGTGCAGACTGGAAAAAGTCGGGCGCTATGTGGGAGACGTGTATTACGGGAAGGATTGGGTGTGGCTGAACCAGGAGCTGGCGGAAAAGGGAAAGGCGAAATTTTTGGACATGAGGGTGGGTGCGCGGTAAGCCTGGACGTCTTTGGCGGCAATTTTCTGCTGCGATATTCACGAAAACACAGGTTGATTTTGGGGGAAGTTGAAAAGTCCACCCGAGTGGACTTTTTGAGCGGGTCAGATTTTTGCATACATTGGGTCGCACAGATGATTCGCGCTCTGAGGGATTTTGCTGTCGCAGTATGTTGTGGGAGAAATCTTGCGCTCTCAATCATTTTGATCACGCAAAATAATTTGCCGCTTCCTTACTGGTGGTGGGCACTGCTTTGGGCGATGCCCAAAGCAGTGTTGGAGGCGGGGGGAATCGAAAATACGACAGGGGTTTTCATAAAACCTTTGCGAAACGCGGACTTACCTTTTTCCTGTGTATTTTCGAA
>JAFGQN010000168.1 GCA_016935665.1 Deltaproteobacteria bacterium
ACTGGCAGTCATGAGGTCAGGGGTTCGATCCCCCTTGGCTCCACAAGCAATTACGGGCACTTAGAGATTCTCTGGGTGCCCGTTTTTTGTTTGTGGGTACCACATGGGTACCACTAGGAAAGAAATCAGCAACCACTTTGAAAAATATCTATTCCTCTGAATAGTTGGATTCTTTTACAGCTGGGGCCTGCTTTTCCGAGGGGGGCTTAGTCTCATTTGGAGAAAAAGCAAAGAAAAATATGAGTGATGCAATTAAAGACGTGATGATGCCCAACACGAAGGCGACGGCAAGATTTTTCCTTGTATAGAGTTTATTTTTGCGCCGCGCCCACGGGACATTTTCGTTCTCAACGAAATTATACTTCAATTCCTGACAAAGATTGTATACTTCTTTCCATGGCTCAAAGGCCTTATGCCAGTCTTCAGCATTGTTTCCTTCCAGTTCGCGCGCTTTGGTTGCCTTCTTTTCGAGTTTACTACTCAACTGTATGAGCCTTTTGTCAAACTCTCCATTGTCTTTAATACTTGTGTCGATTTCTTTAAGATTTTCGTAGTCGTCGACAGTCGATTTTAGAATCAGTTTATATGCATCAAAACAGGCGCGTTTTATATGAGCGCAGGCTTTATGGACAACCTTTTCTTCGGGTTCATCGTATTGCCAGTATCGGGAAAGATGGTCAAAAGCCGCGTTTATTTCAAACAACAATTCCTGGGGCATTTGGTTCTTTGACGAAATTTAAGAATATAAAGGGTTGCATTCTTGATAATAAAATTTGAAAATTTCGGCAAACGTCCGAGGGGTGGTCATAGGCAGGTTATTTGCGTAGAGCTGTCAGCGCTTTGTCGAAGTCATCTTCGACCTCAGCATGAGAGATCACACAATCACCAAGCACACTGCCCCTTTCAATCAGTGGAAACGATTTGACAAATTCCATGCGTTTCCCGTTTTTGCGTTCAAAAAGCGAACGAAGATCATCCAGGGGCGTTCTGCGAATTTCATCTATTGACAGACCGGTTTCTTTTTCAATCCCATCAATAAATGTGTCTTGAGTAGTTGCCATCAGCTCCATCCTAACATAAAACGGGCATTTTCAAAAAATACATAGGAATATAATATAAAAATCCCTTTACACTAAAGGTTATCACTCATTACTGAAAAAAAAGAAAATAACAACGAGAATGTACATCGTTTACTTCATCTATATAAATTTAATGACCACGGGAATCAAAATGGCACCGTCCCCCGTTGCTGTGATGCTGCTCCGTGATGCTGTCCCTGTGATGCTCGGGGAGATGGTCGCCAGCAGTTGAGCGCTTCCAAACCCATATCCCCTTCGTTCACTGATGGATGCGTCTACAACAAACTCAACTGCGCCAGACTTTTTTGCGGCTTCGGCAGTTCGGGCACCTGGCGGGTAATGGCATCGTCCGGGAGGGTGGCGATGAAGCTGGAGGGGCCGGCCTGTTCGGATTTGCCGAAGAGGAGTCGTTTTTTAGCGTAGCTGATAACGCACAGGGTTTTAGCGCGGGTGATGGCTACGTATAATAAACGGCGTTCCTCTTTTTCATCGCTGAATTTTCCAGGTAGTTTAAGGGGCAAAAGGCCGGGTTCCACACCTGCGATAAAGACCACTTCGAACTCGCGGCCCTTGGATGCGTGCATGGTCATCACGGCCACTTTCTGGCTGCGCTCGTCGTGGGGTTCGTCTTCGCCAACGGCCATGGCGGGGATGCCACTGCGATGCAGGGCTTCGAGAATTTCTTTGCGCTGCATTTTGGTGCGCACTAAAATCGCAATATCGCTGAACCCAAACTCTCCGTCGGCGCAAAGGGCGCCGCGGCCGGAGTCCAGCGCGAAGTGACTGGTGCCCCCAAGCAGTTTTTCGAGCCGCACCACAATCTGCTCTCCTTCCGATGCGGCCGTGGGGCAGCTGACCACTTCCACTTTAACGCCCGCTTTTTTCGCTTCCAGCCCGGCGTGAGGGTTCAGCACGGCCCTGGCGGCGGACAGCACCTTGTCGGTGAGACGGTATGTGTTGCAAAGGGCGACCACTTTTGCGCCTTTAAAACTTTTTTCGAAACGATGAAAATGGCCGGGTTTGGCGCCGCGAAATCCATAAATGGCCTGATCGGGGTCCCCAATGGCCATGAGTGATTGTCCGCCAGGAGAGATGAGTTTTACCAGTTCTGCCTGCACATCGTTGACGTCCTGGTATTCGTCCACACTAATTGACTGAAATCGACCGGCCACAAAGGCGGTCATCTCTGCATCGTCGCGCAACATGGCATAGGCGGCCACCACTAAATCGTCCATGTCCCACAGTTTCCGCGCCACAAGGGCGTCATTGTATTTTTTAAACAGGTCCCTGCCGGCGCTGTCAATGAGATAGCTCATTGGGTTGGTTTCCTGCTTGGCGCGACTGATGGCAGCCAGCTGTCGCTTTGCTGCGGCTGTTGTTGCGCCGTCCCCCAGTACTTCTTTGATGATGTCCAGCAGGGTATCTTCGTCTGCCACGCTAAAATCTTTACACGATGAAAATTCCTCAAGCAGTTCCTTCCCGAATGAGTGGAAGGTGCGCACCCTTGGAAAATCATGGTGATGGGGCAAAATCAGTTTGAAGCGTTCTTCCAGTTCCCGTGCGGCCTGTCGTGTGAACGAAATGGCCAGCACCTGTTTGGCAGTGACATGACCGGTTTTAATTTGGTGGGCAATGCGCGCCACCAGGGTTCGTGTTTTTCCCGTGCCTGGCCCGGCCACTACCAGCAGTGGTCCATTGACCAGTTCTGCGGCGCGTCGTTGACGGGCATCGAGTCCGTGCAGGGGGTCGTCCACCACGCTGTTGAGCACGCGCTGGCGGGCTTCTTTTTTGCTGTTTTCGAGCAACGACAGCAGATCGGAAGAAGACGCCAGCGTGGCCGCTTCTTTTTTCTTTTCCTTTACCGTCTTTTTCTTCTTTGCCAATGTGGGCGTAAATCCCAGCAAACCAATTTGTCCGGAGAGTTTTGAGAGTTCCCCCGATTCGAAAATTTTGATGGTGCCGAACTCCCCATCGAATCCCCCATCGATGACCAGTTCACCGGTGCGTACGCGGTGAACTGCTTCTTTCACTGCCGCGTTGCTGACCTTTTGAATGTCTTCCAGCGGCGCATCCCTTAAAATATAAAGCTCCGGACCCAGCTCATTGCGCAGATGGCGCACCAGCCCCTGCACCTTTTTGGCGGTGGGCGCCACCTGCAGGGTTTCGGCGATGACTTCATTAAACGGCACAATGCTGCTGTATTCGAAGGTATTGTCGGGCGCACCGCCAGCGGGGCGATCGGCCAGTTCCGCCACCCGGTTCATCACCCCCACGGTCACGGGCTTGCCGCACACTGGACAGTTGCCGGCGTTGGCCCGGGTTTCCTCCGGGGTCAGGCGCACGTCGCATTTGCGATGTCCGTCCAGGTGGTACTTGCCTTCGTCGGGATAAAACTCCAGGGTGCCAAGGTATCCCTTTTTGTCGCGCAGGGCCGCAAGCAGTGGCTCGTATCCAAGGTCAATATCGAGCAGGTTGGCCTCGCGTCCCAGCTTTCCAGGAGAGTGGGCGTCCGAATTGGAGACGAGAGTGAGATGATCCAGCGCGCTGAGTCGCCAGTTCATGGCCGGGTCGCTGGAGAGGCCTGTTTCCACCGCAAAGATGTGCGATGACAAATCCCCAAAGCATTCGTCCAGTGAATCGAATCCCGATTTGGAACCCAGCATGGAAAACCAGGGCGTCCAGATATGCGCGGGGATGAGAAACGACAATGGGTCGCTTTCCAGAGTGATTTCCAGTAAATCGCGGGCGTCCAGTCCCAGAATGGGGCGGCCGTCGGATTTGATATTACCGATTTTTTCAAGGGCTGCCTGGAATTTTTTGGCCGCCTCGATGGAAGGCACGTACACCAGATTGTGGTTTTTGCGGGTACGATCCATTTTTTTGTATATGTTGCTGATTTCCACCTGCAACACAAAGCGCACCGTGCGAATACACGAGCCGGGCACTTCGAGCATGGCTTTTTGTTCCAGCTCCGGTTTGAGGCGAAACAGCCCATCTTCTGCGGGAACCAGCTGGGATTCAATCTCCGCCATCCACCCCGGATGAGTGAAGTCTCCGGTGCCCACCAGGCCAATACCCTTTTCGAGGGCGCTTTTGTACAACGCCACAAAATTCAGATCTTTACTGGTGGCCATGGAAAAACGGGAATGAATGTGCAAGTCCGCAATCAGCTTCATGGCGGGTGTTATTCCAGAAAAAACGTCATTTAGGCAACAAGAAACAACGCAGCGTATTACATCGTGGTGTTGTTCACTTATTCTGCGATTCGTTCCACCACCCGAATATACCCGCAGTCGTTTTCGGTGATGATGAGATTGCCATTGGGGGCGCAGGCAATGCCGCGGGCTTCGCTGATTTTGGGGCCCGGGGTGATAAACGGTTCGCCATCTCCGGCGTGGCCATCGTCGTCGGCACCGTCAATGAACAGATGAATGATCCCGTGGGTGTCCACATACCAGACCTGGCTGCCTTCGTGGGTGGCCAGAAAGTAGTCGCCATCGCCGAGTACCCACACACCGCGAACACCGTTCAGTGCCGTTTCCAGCGCGGGATAGCCGTCGCCACCGCTGGGGGATGTGTTACCTGTCCCGGCAATGGGCGTTTTTTCGCCGTTTTCAGATATGCGATATACGCGATGACCGCCTCGGTCGGTGACTATCAGATGGCCATCCGGAGCCATCATGAGCGCCCCCAAAGAGCTGAACCCGGTGGCGAATTCGGTAACGCCGTCATCGGGGGTCCATTTTTTCACGCGTGTCGCCGAAGAGTAATAACACTCGGTTTCGTTGTCGTTCATCCAGATGGCACGCCCCAGGGAAATGCCGTCGTCATCTTTAAAAAGAGTGATCATTTGACCATCGGGAGTCCGCTTGCGGATTTTGTTGTTGTTCAAATCCAGAATGTAAACGGTGCCATCGCCGAGCACCCACAGACCGTTGGGCGCGTTCAGGGCAACGTCGGTGGCGGGTTGCGCGTCGTCCGAGCCATTTCCGGCAGTGCCGGTTCCCGCTATGGTGTGAATGGTGCCATCCCACGCGACCATGCGAATGGCGTGGGCGTCTTTGTCGGCGATGTAAATATTGTTGACGTCATCTGCCATGGCAAAGTGGGGTCTGGAAAGCTCGGCGTCGATGGCGTTGCCACCCTCAAATGACACATCCCAGCCATTATCTCCCTTTTCTTCGATGGTGCAGGCGCCGGCAACGGTGGAAAGGTTGCCGTAATGAGCGAATATGGCAGGATTTGCCAAAATGGCACTGTCGGAGTCGGTTGTTGTGTCGGTATCGGTATCGATGTCTGAGTTGCTGCCAGTACCATCGGAACTCCCAGTACCATCACTGTCATCCGGTTGGGACTTGCTCTGGGTTTCGCCGTTATTGCATGCTGCGACCAGAAGCGCCGAAAATATTAAAAACCAGGGAGCGGGGGTATTGCGGTAACCCATGGCCTGTTCTCCTTTGTTTTGTGCGATGAGAGGTCAATGATTCAAATCTTCAGTGGTTTCGCCGACGTCTTTTAGGTTGCGTTTTTGTGATTTTCGCATTCCTGTGATTTTACCGTTCACTGATGCGACCAGGTATCATATAGATTCTCATATGACTGATGCAGATAAAATCAAAGAAGAAATGCGTTGGCTGGAAGCTGAGATTGAGCGACATAATCGGCTGTACTACCAGGACGCCATGCCGGAAATCAGCGATTACGAATACGACCAGCAGTTGAAAAAACTCGAAGCGCTGGAGGCGGCGCATCCCGAATTGGCCTCGGGAACATCGCCTTCGCTGCGGGTGGGCGGCGCGCCGCTGGATGGGTTTGAGAGTGTGGCCCACGCCCAGCCCATGAAAAGTCTGTCAAATACGTACAACAAAGGCGAACTTGTGGAATTCGATGAACGGATTCGCCGGTTGCTGCCGGACCATTCGTTTTCGTATGTGTTGGAACCCAAGATTGACGGGGTGGCCATTTCTCTGCGCTACGAAAATGGCGTGCTGGTACAGGCGCTCACCCGGGGCGATGGCGTCACCGGGGACAATGTCACGGCCAATATTCGTACTATTCAATCGATTCCATTGCGACTTCAGGTAACGGAGCCGCCGGCCGTCCTGGAAGTGCGCGGCGAAATTTACATGGATAAAAGCGGGTTTGCCGCGCTGAATGTGCAGCGGCAGGAGGACGGGCTGGAGCCGTTTGCCAATCCCCGAAACGCCTGCGCGGGATCGCTGAAGCAGCTGGATTCAAAACTGGTCGCCAAACGACCATTGGACGGCATTTTTTATGCGGCGGGGGAGCTGGACGGCGTATCCTTTGATACCCATGCGGATTTGCTGAGTTATCTTAAGGATGCGGGACTTAAAACGGCGCCGAAATACTGGCGCGTGGATGGTATTGAACTAGTGAATTCGTTACTGGACGACCTGTATGCGCAACGGGAATCGTTTCCGTTTGAAATGGACGGGGCGGTCATCAAAGTGAATGAGCGTCACCTTTATGAACAGTTGGGGAGCACTGCCAAAAGTCCAAGATGGGCGGTGGCATACAAATATGCGCCGGAGCAGGCACAAACCCGGTTGCTGGAAATCACTGTTCAGGTGGGACGCACCGGTGTGCTGACTCCTGTGGCGGAGCTGGAAGCAGTGCAGCTGTCGGGAACCACCGTTCGACGCGCCACATTGCACAATGCAGAGGAGATTGAACGCAAAGATGTGCGGGTGGGGGACATCGTGGTGGTGGAAAAAGCCGGGGAAATTATTCCGGCGGTGGTACGCGTGGTAACGGAAAAGCGGACCGGGGATGAATTGCCGTTTCAAATGCCGCAAGCCTGTCCCGTGTGTGGCAGCGAGGTGGAGCGGCGCGACGGCGAAGTGGCTATTCGGTGTCCCAATCTGCAATGCCCGGCGCAACTTAAAACCTGGCTGGAGCATTTTGTTTCCCGGGATGCATTGGACATCGAAGGGGCAGGGGGCATCGTTTGCGACAAGTTGATAGAGGCGGGCCTGGTGACCAGTCCCATGGATTTGTTCACGCTCACGAGCGAACAACTGGATACGTTTAATTTGGGATCGGCCGATGCGCCTCGCATGCTGGGGGCCAAAAATGCGGTAAAAATTATCGGCTCTCTCCAAAAAGCCAAAACAAAACCGCTGGCCAACTGGCTGTTTGCCATGGGCATTCCCAAACTGGGAAAGGTGGGTGCGCAAAATATTGCGGAAAAGCATGATTCTTTAAATGATGTGGCATTGTCAGCGATTCTGGACGACATTGTAAAGCTGAACGAGAGGGCTGAGGCCATTAAACCCCTGAAAAAAGAAGACCCCGTCGCATACGAAAAAGAATGCGACGCATTGGAAGAGATGGGAGACCGCCTGGTGGCGATTGGCTGGTACAAAAAATCCGCATCTCGTTCCCAGACACGTACAATGGCGAAATACACACTGATCAATCAGCAGGGAGTGGGCAGTAAGACGGCGGCGTCTGTTTTGGAGTTTATGAACAGCGAGCGGGGAGTAAAAATGCTGGCGCAAATGGCATCGTACGATATTACGCCGCGAACTGAACAAAAATCTTCTGCGGTTTTAAATGGTAAATCTTTTGTGATTACGGGGACATTGCCCGGCATGGGCAGAAGTGAGGCGTCGAAACTGATTGTGCAGCACGGCGGAATCGTGTCATCGAGTGTATCGAAGAATACGGACTATTTGCTGGCCGGAGAAAAAGCGGGGTCCAAGTTGAAAAAAGCAGAATCACTGGGAGTGAACGTTATTTCAGAGTCGGAATTGATGGCGATGATTGCAGAGTCGTGACACTTTATTCAATTCCAGTGACACTTGAACTGCAGGAGCTATTATATGTCAAAATTAAAATTCTGGATAAACTTCGCCACATTGCTTGTTATTTTATGCCTGGCCAGCTGCAGCTCGTCTTCTGCGAACGAGGACACCGAAACCGCATCTGACACAGTTGAATCTCAGGAAACGGATACAGATTCTGACGAGGCGACAGACGTGGAGACGGAAATCCCCGTTGAAACCGAAACCCCCGTCGAAAGCGAAACCGAGTCCGAAACCGAGTCCGAAACCGAGTTCGAAACCGAGTTCGAAACCGAGACAGATGAGGGCGTTTGCACCGATCCGTATCTGTGCAGTGCATTTACGCCGGATGATCCCACCATTGGCGACGACAAAAGCACGGGCTCGGTGACCACGTACGGATCTCCGGATAACCCGGAAAACAGCGTTGGTGGCGCATGTAATTACGGACAAACCCAAATCAAGTATTACGCGGCCATTCACGTGCATGTGTCTGCTTCGGACAGTGATTATCTGGGCCCCTGGCAGGATGGGCACGCGTGTGGCGGCTGCGTTCACGTCCGAACGCGTACAGCGGATGGGTGGTTGGAGACTTATGCACGCATCACCGATCGCTGCGCCGATGAGTTTTGCGGAGTGGATCTTGGAGGAGCGCCGGCGGCGGATGTGATGCCATTGGGTCCAGGACGGTACGAAGGCGAATGGAAGTGGGTCTCCTGTGAAGATCATCCGGAGGTCTTTGACGGTGCAACAGCGCTGTACGTGAAAGATGGCAGCAATTCCTTCTGGTCATTGATTCAGGTCCGAAACCCGCTGTCGCGTGTATTGCAGGTGTCTATTCGAAAAGTGGGCGACGAAGGCTTCACGCCTCTGGAGTGGGCCATCGAGGCGGAAAATTTTTACCGGGTGCCCCCCGAGATCCTGCAGGATAACGATGCCTACGAGATTTTAATTGAGTATGAGTATTCAAAAACCCATTCAGTGATACTAACGGGGACTGATCTGGCGCAGGCCGATACACTGATTACCATCTGACCCCTCCCGCAAAAAAAAAAAAAAGGATA
>JAFGQN010000019.1 GCA_016935665.1 Deltaproteobacteria bacterium
GTGGCTGACATTTTCATGACCATCATCCATACCTGCGAACTGAACAAAGTGAATCCGTTTGACTACATGGTGGCAATTGCAGAAAACGTCGAAGCCGCAGCCGCAATCCCAATGAACTGGCTCCCCTGGAACAACCAGCAAAATCTCGAAAAATAATTCAACTTTTTTTCAATTAAGCAGGCTGGCCGGAAGGACACAGAAGACGATGGGGATGAAATCAGTCAGTGCTTACAAGATTGAGCAGCATGTAATAGCGATTTAGAACATCGTCTTTGGTCATTTGAGCGCTCTGCTCAGTGCCAAAGCCTTCGCAAGTGGCAGATGCAACAGCAGTCCCGAAAATCATTCCTTTTTTTAAGGCAGCTACAGTCGTTTTGCCTTCCCCCGCCAGATAGCCGGCGAGTCCCCCTACAAAACTATCTCCTGCCCCTGTGGGATCGATGACCTCTTCGAGGGGAATAGCGGGTGCGAAAAATATAGTATCCTGAGTGAACAGGTACGCGCCATGTTCGCCTCTTTTAATAATTAAACTCTCGGGGCCCATTGCCAATATTTTTCGGGCGGCAACGCGAATCTGCAATTCCCCGGAAAGTTGAACCGCTTCTTCATCGTTAATAACCAAAAGGTTTGTTCTTGCAATCACATTTTTCAAGTCTTCAAGGGCGATGTCCATCCATAGGTTCATTGTGTCGGTGATGACAAACGGATTACCTTTTAAGCTGTTTAAAACCTGAAGCTGAACACTGGGATTAATATTCCCCAGCAAAGCAATTTTGGCGCCCTGATATGCATCGGGAATTTTTGGGTCGAATTTTTCGAATACGCCCAACTGGGTGTCCAGTGTTTGTCTGGTTGAAAAGTCATCTGCATATTCCCCAGACCAGCGAAAGGTTTTCCCCGGAGCGAATTCAAGACCTTCCAAATCAACACGCTTGCTTGTAAGCAGGTCGATATGGGCTTGAGGAAAATCACCTTCACCAACGACCCCAACGAGGTTCACTTTGCAAAAATGGCTAGCCGCTATCGCGATGTATGTCGCAGATCCGCCAAGGATTTCGTGTCTATTTCCCGCTCTGGTTTTTAAGCTGTCAAATGCCACGCTTCCCACTACCAACAATTTTTCATTCATAAAACCCTCCCAAAAATTGGGGCCATTTTTTCAGTTACTGATGCAGCGATATGAGATGGTTGTGTCATCACTGCACCATCCAATGCTTTGGGGCATCTGCATTTTCTTTGAAGTTCGTTTAAACTCTGGGCGGTTGCCAAAATCATTTTTCGTGCTTTTTCAACATTACTGCGAAACGTTTCCAATACCACATCGACGCTGACTTCTTCCTCGTCATCCCGCCAGCAATCATAGTCTGTTGATAACGCCAGCGTCGCGTAACACAGTTCGGCTTCTCTGGCGAGTTTGGCCTCGGGCATGGCGGTCATTCCAATGATGTCCGCATTCCATGACCGATGCAGATTGGATTCTGCTCTGGTGGAAAAAGCCGGGCCTTCCATAACAACCAATGTTGAATCCTGGTGAACTTTGTATTGCATTGATGTGGCGCGCTGATACAACAACTGTCGCAATTCCGGGCATGTTGGATGGGCAAACATGACATGTCCAACGATACCATTACCAAAAAAAGTGGATTTTCGACCATTGGTTTTGTCAATGTATTGGGCCGGAATGACCAAATCCCCAGGTTCTATTTCTTCTTTAAGACTGCCCACTGCGGAAATGCTGAGCAAATGGGTCGCGCCAAGCTGCTTTAACGCAAAAATGTTGGCGCGATAATTTACTTCAGATGGCAACAACACATGCCCTTCACCATGGCGTGCAATAAATAGAAGTTTTACATCGCCTATCTGACCCTCTATTACAGCAGATGAAGGATCTCCAAAGGGGGTGGTGACATTGTGGGTTTGAATATTTTTTAATTCCGGCAGGCTGTACAAACCGGATCCGCCGATAATGGCAAGTACTTGACTCATAGTTTGCTCCACTTATTGAATATTGTTTCCTTTGATGTACCAACTAACATAAACCTTGACCGAATAAAATGTGATTATCGACTTATAGTGCGCTCAGGTGGGATGGATGAATTTGCTGATTTTGTTAAATCGATGACAACGTGTTTCAAATTTTCTTCATACAATTTGATGGAGTATTTTTTATGAAGCGACAGCAATGCTTCATCCACTTTTTGGCGATGCAATTGCCGTTGAACCAGTTTTTGAATTCGGTCCCGGGCGTCTTCGTACTTCAAATCCACTGCTTTGCGATAACCTGTGCGCATGACGATATGATAACCGGCTTCAGTTTTGACAAGTTGTGGGTACAGTTCCCCGTTGGCGTGTATCTGATAGGCCGCTTCGATGACTTCAGGGGCAATGTCACTTTGAGAGGCATCGCGGGTAAAGAAGGCCAGGTCACCGCCCCTGGAGGCAGTCGCTTTGTCTTCGCTTTCTTCTCTGGCAACTTTCCGGAACTGATACTGGCCAACATTTTCCTTTTTTAACAGCGTCAGCAATTCCTGAGCTTTCTTTTTATCGGATATTAGAATGTGTCTGGCACGGATCTTTTCGGGCTTGTTGTATTTGGCGTAGTTTTCGTCGTAAAAGGCTTTGAGTTCCTCTTCGGAAGGCTCTGTTCCATCCACCTGTTGCGCGATTTGTGTATGCATCAGCGTGGCAAGCCGATTTTTTTTTACGGCGATTACTTCAGGATTTCGATCGTATCCTCTGCGTTTTGCTTCAACTGCGAGCAGGTTCATATTGATGAGCTTTTCCAGAAGAGCGTTTTTTTTGGCAGCGCTGTAAATCATTTCCTGCTGTACAGTAGGGCTTTGGGCGAGCGCCGTGGCCACCATGTCGTCCACGGTAATGCGAAATGAACGCCCTTCGGCAACGATCACCGGATCCGTATCCCCTTTTGGGGAGGTGTCTGAAGCCAATGTCGCCATTGACCACACAACAAGGATGGCACTGAAATAAACTGACAATATTCTAAAACGATTCATTATGAAACCCGTTGTGACACGTGTGATGACATGGCGACATACTGTCACAGGGAACGTTCTGTGGTCAAGGATACAAAAAGCGAAAACAGCAGGTTTTTGCGATACCCTATTATATTATGGCAGGGCTGGTGGCTTGTAAAACTGGAGACAACATCTGTGTTTATCATGAAACGATCTGTTGGTTTCCACATTAAAGAAACGAGGATAGTGAGTACGTTGAAATTTTATCGCCCCCCATTTTCGGCGAATTATTTCAGGAAGTTTTAAGTTTATGGGAGCACACTATTTTTATAATGGATGATTGCCTGGAAAACATGGTAACACTTCCCGGCCTTTGCGGTGTTTCAACAGTCAGGAGGGTGACACAAGTGGCTATTGATGTGGAAGGCTACTACACGAAATTCGGTCCGATGGTTTTGCGTCGATGTCGGAATCTTCTCAAAAATGAGGAGGCCGCTGTGGATGCAATGCAGGATACGTTTGTTCAATTGCTTCGATATCAGGAGCGATTGGCGGACGAAGCGCCCAGCAGCCTGTTGTATCGGATGGCTACAAATGTCTGCCTGAACAAGCTCAGGTCCTCAGGACGAAAAAAAGAAGATCCTGATTCGGAACTGTTGCAGAAAATCGCGTGTGCAAAGGTCCCTGAAGAACGACTTTTTGCCGCCAATCTGATGAATCGACTTTTTTCAACGCATCAGGAATCCACGCGCACCATTGCCGTCATGCATTTGCTGGACGGTATGACATTGCAGGAAGTCGCCGACGAAGTGGGGATGAGTGTTTCCGGAGTACGCAAACGTCTTCGGCCCCTCAAATCTCAGCTGGAGGAACTTCAAAGGAGCATTGCATAATGACCGAATCTACAAAACACACGGTGGAAAAAATTCCGGAACTGTATGTGGAACAACTGGTCCTTGGGGAACTCGATGATGCTGCAAAGAACGCATTGCGTGAGCGGTTGAACGAAGAAGGGGCGCAGGATAGAATCAGCGAACTGCAAAAATCAAATCAGGAAATACTGTCGGAATATGCCCCGGCTCAATTGGCGGCATCGATTCGGTTGAGATACGAAAAGTCACAGGAGGCGCGACGGCGACATCGCCTGATGGTGTGGTTGCCGGTTTCTGCGGCTGTTGGGGCTGCGGCGGTTTTAATGTTCACGGTGGTGCCGTTTGGCTCAGATGTGAATCATTCCGTACCCTCAAAAATTGCACCGAACGATGATTTGGGCGTGTGGGATCGTCCCGGAGATGTGCGTATAAAGGGTGACGCTTTATTAACTGTTAAAAAGAAGACGGTTGATGGCCAGCAGCAGCTGAGTTCGGGGGATGTTGTCAGTGACGGCGATGAAGTCCAACTGACGTTTAAAGCGGGACATGCCAGAAGCGTGGTAGTTGTTTCTGTGGATGGCAGAGGCGCAATTACCCTTCATTATCCCCAGTCAGAATCAAGCCCCACAGATGTAAAACCCATGTCCACCCACGTATTGCCCTTTGGCTATCAGCTGGATGATGCCCCGGAGTTTGAACGGTTTTTTATGGTCTGGTCCGAAACAGAAAATCCAGTGTCCGTTGATGAGGTGCAAACGGCAGTGGAAGCAATGAAGAATGCCAAATCTGATGTGCCACAGTTCAGAAGCCCATTGAAATTTAAAGACATTACATTGAAAAAATAAAACCATGTCTGGCTACATTGAAAAACTGAATCCTCTTCGATGCGGGCTGCCGGGATGGCTGTTTCTGACCATGTGCGTGTTGGGCGCGTTGCCGTTGCGGGCCCAAACGCCGGTAAAAGTGCGGCGGTTCGCGCTCGTAGCCGGGGCCAATAATGGTGGCGCCGAGCGGGTGGTGTTGCGATATGCGCAAAGCGATGCCAAAGCGTTCGCAAATGTATTAAGCGAAATCGGAGGGGTACAAAAGCAAGACGAACTTTTGATTCTTGAAGCCAGTAAATCTGCATTGCAAAACGGATTTGACATCATGCGGCAGCGGCTTCAAAGCGCCGTTTCTCACGGTACCCGATTGGAGCTGGTTTTCTATTATTCCGGGCATTCCGACGAGCGGGGACTTCTTTTGGGAGACGATATTTTCGAGTTTCCGGACTTGAAAAAGGAATTGAACCAGCTGCCGGCCAAAGTCAAAATCGGCATTCTGGATTCCTGTGCATCCGGGGCGTTGGTACGTATTAAGGGCGGCAGGCGCACAGCGCCTTTTTTAATCGACAGTTCCTCCGAAGTAAGCGGTTATGCCTTGCTGACGTCCAGTTCCGCCGATGAAAACGCGCAGGAGTCCGAGCGAATTGGCGCTTCGTATTTTACTCATTATTTGATCTCCGGATTGCGCGGCGCCGCGGATACCAATCGGGACGGCCGGGTTACCTTAAGTGAGTCATATGCATATGCGTTTGATGAAACCCTTTATCGAACGGTTTCGTCGCGCGCCGGTGCGCAGCATCCCAATTATGATTTCCAGCTGGCCGGGGCTGGAGATTTGGTATTGACCGATTTGCGGGGGACGGATGCAATTCTGGTTATTCCATCAAATGTTTCCGGGCGGGTTTTTGTGCGGGATATGAACGGCCGTCTGGTCGCGGAAATCAATAAAAGTTCTTCTCGAAAGGTGGATATTGCGCTGCCGCGGGGAAGATATGAAGTGACGGTTGAGTCTGATTCGGGTCTTAAACGTGGCGTGGTTCGGTTGCAGCCAGGAACGGAAATATCGTTGGAGACAGCCCAACTTGTGAAAATAAAGCGTTCCCAGTCCATTAGTCGAGGCGGTGAATCGGATGACGGTGTTGTATACAAAAAATACGCGGCGACGGTTTTTCCCGGCTTTTCCACCAATCCGAAAGGAAAAAAAGCAGAGAACACATTTGCCATCAATGTAATAGGCGATGGCTACGCATTGCGTGGTATTGAAGTGGGCTTTTTGTTGAATAAGCGGGAGTTGAGTGTGCGTGGTTTGCAGTGGGCGTGGGGCATGAATCGTACCTATCACCTGATGGGCGTGCAACGGGCTGCGTTGAATTTTGCCAGTGGCGATGTGGTGGGTGTGCAAATGGGCATGTTGAACAAGGCTGGCACTTTCAACAAAGGCGCTCAACTTGGACTCGTCAATGTGACCGGGGAAAAGAGTGGTGCGGTGCAGTTGGGGTTTATTAACTACATGCCCGATGGGATATTTACCTTTGGTGCATGGGCCAGTGATACCTCCCTTTACAATTTCGGAGTGAAACTGGGTGGACGACATACTTTCAGCAAGTTCACCATGTCTACCCGGGGATACAATGACAGAGAAAACTGGGTGTCGCTGGGGTACGGATTTGGGGGGCATTTCGAACCATCTGGAGCGCCATTGTGGATGGAAATTGACTTAACGGGCCATTGGCTGTTTTCTGACACGGATAAACTGGAAAAAGTTGACCTGCTGGTGAAGCATAAACTGACGTTTGGTGTACGACTGTACAAAACGTTCTCGTTTTTTGCCGGCCCTTTAATCAATATAATGGTGTCGGAAGTGCGCAAATCGGTCACCCTGATGCCCGTTTGGGAAAGCGGCACTGAAGACATTTACAATTGGCAAATTTCTCCCGGATTTCTCGCCGGATTTCAAGTTGAACCCAAAATGGGGCGATTCAACACCTGGAAGGGAAATCGCGACGAGGATTAGGATTCAGACAATCCGTTTTCCACTCTGGATTTGAGGAATAACAGACGTTTCTCCTGGTCGGGGAAAGCGTCGATGGCTTTGTCGATTTGAGCGATGGCGTCTTTTTGGCGACCGGCTCTGGCCAGCGTGACCGCAAGGTCCCAGTGCGGGTCAAAATAGTGGGGGGACGCAGATATGGCTTGTTTGATTCTGGCTATGCCTTCGTCCACTTTACCACAGGCCGCGAGCGAAAGCCCGAGGCCTTTGAGGGCGTAGGCATGGTTGGGTTTTATTTGCAGAGCCTTTTCGCAATAGCGCGCCGCTTCGTGGGGGTTTTTTAAAAAGTATTGCACATATCCCATTAAATCAAGTGACTTGAGATGGTCCGGACTCAGTGTTAGAATTTGAGACAGCACTGTGGCGGATTGCTTCAGCGCACCGTTTTTTGCATAGTCCAGTGCAGAGGCGAACATCTGGGAAATGTATTCGGTTTCAGCAGTCATCATCGGTGCAAATCATTCCGTACCAGGTAATCATCTTTTCCGTGTCGCTGTCGGGTTCAATAATACCATATAGCGGAATGGGGTGATCGGTGTCCGGTTGGATACCGTATTTGTCAACGGTGGCGGTGTCTTCGTCAGAATCTGGCATGGGCATGCCGTACTTATCAACCGGCGTTGTATCCGAGTCCGGATCTGGTTGAATGCCATAAAGATCAACGTCCGTTGTATCTGAATCGGGGATGGGCATGCCATACTTGTCAACGGGAGTGGTGTCTGAGTCCGGATCTGGTTGAATACCATAGAGGTCAACGTTCATTGTATCCGAGTCGAGGGGTGGTAAATCATAGGGTGGAATAACGGTGTCCGTGTCCGGTTCTGTGTTCGAATCCGGTTGAATGCCGTACAAATCCACGTCGCCTGTCGCTGTCGCCGTGTCTTTTTCGGTGTCAGAGGCGGTATCACTGTCATCGCCTGTGCCGTTTTCCGAAGCGGTATCGTCGCCAATTGGATCGTCCAACTCTTCGCAGGCGGTGCTGGTGGCGCCCAGAGCAAGGGCAAAAAAGACAGCCGCGGCCTGCGCCAGTCGTTTGGGTTCCTCTGCGGATTCCATGAGGACGCGATAGACACACATGGGATTCTCGGTCAGATTACCGTCAGAGACGCGTTTGCCAAGACATCCGCCCTTGCATCTGTCCGCATAGTCGCAGGATGCGCAGAAGCCGGTAAGGTCCTTGCGACTCCATTCGCGATTGTAAGCGAATGCACCGGGACGGTTCCAGATTTCAGCCAGAGGCGTCTGGCGGATATTACCTTCCACAAAATCCATACCCTTTGCGTTGTAACCGGCCATAATGGAGAGGCAACCTTTGATATTGCCGTTACATTCGATACCAATGTTTGTCTTGCCGGCGCCGCATCCATTCCAGCAATGTCCGCCGGTGCTGCCGCGCAGAATTTTTTCGTTTGGGCCGAAATAACCCATGGAATCCGCCGGATAAATTTTTATGGGGCCGGAAACGATCATATCGGCCAGACGTTTTTCCAGTCTGGGCAACTGCCTTGGGGAGATAAGCATTTCGGGGTGATGGGACAGATTGCCCATATCCGAACCCAGTTGTACCTGCCACGAATACGCGCCGCTGTCGGCAATGTAGTGTTGCATTTGTTCAAGTTGGGAAAGGTTGTCGTTGCAAATAGTGGTAATGGCGCCAAAGGGGATTTTGTTTTGTCTCAGGTGCGCCATGGCGCCTTCCAGTACTTTGAAATGGCCTTTTTTGCCGCGAATCATATCGTGGGTGGCTTCCAGCCCATCAATGCTAAGGCCAATGGAATTGATTCCGGCATCTTTGGCGCGCTTTGCGGCATCGGCATCAAGGGCAATCGCGTTGGTAATCATGCCCACACCCAGTCCAGCCTCTTTCGCCAATCGAATGAGATCTGCCCAGTCCGGTCGCGTCATCGGCTCGCCGCCGCTCAGGGTGAGCCATTCGAGCCCGAGTCCTTTGAGCTGCTCAAACAGCGATTTGCATTCCTCAGTGGACAGTTCGTCATCACGGGCCGCTCCGGCGGAGGAGCCGCAGTGTCGACACTTCAGGTTGCATGCCAGGGTGGTTTCAAACACACCGCGTTTTGGGATATATTTTTTTGTATCCATTAAGCAATTCCCTTCTCCAGTTGTTATTCCATCTTCAGAAAATTATACGCAAACCGTCAACACTTCGCAGCAAGATTCTGGGAAGTTAAAAATATATTTTTTCTCGAGTGTGCAATCTGTGGTTGTCGAAATATTATTTTTGTGCAGGCTTGGCCGGGTCATGGATATTGAAAAACTGCATGCCGAGTGTTTACTTGCACCATTAACGGACGCGATGTTTAAAAATGCGTGCGCGTCGCTGAATGAGCGGTTTACCATTCAGCGCAACCGTCTTACGGGGTATGGCACCGACGATGGCCTGGTTAGCGCATATACCGCGTTTTACATGCCCACCAACATGAAAAAGCTGTCGTTTGTTCTGGACCGTCTTTCCCGTCTTCCATTAAAAGAGGACACACCTTTGGAAGTCATAGATTTTGGATGTGGCCCGGGCACTTTCGGTTTTGCACTGTACGATATTTTGCAGTCGGGTGACATCAATGCGTTGGCATCGACACCCATAGTCAGGTATCATTTTGTAGATACGGCCCCTGGCATGTTGCGGCAGGCAAAAAAGATTCAGCAGCATTTATATCCTCAAATGGACGCGCTGTTCACCACGTCCGTGCCCGCAGCTAAACAACATCCGGAACAGCGTCTGGTGCTGTTGGGCAATGTGGCCAACGAGATGAACACAACAGCGTTGGAGATGCTTTTAAAAGAGCTTGCGGCGGATGTTCTGGTTTTCGTGGAACCGGGGACCCGGGCATCCTTTGTGCAAATGCGCTCGCTGCGTGCCGGGCTACTGGCGGAGGGATACCGCATCGTTTATCCGTGTCCCACCCAGGAGGCGTGTCCTCTTAACGGCGGGGGAGACGACTGGTGTCACCAGGTGCTCAAGGCATCTCTGGAACCCGCAGTGGCGCGATTGGGACAGTTGGCCGGTCTGGATCGCACGGTGATGCCGTTTATTGGGCATGTTTATACTCGTTCACAGACTCGTTCACAGCTGGCGGAACTCCGTCAAAGTGCACTTCTATTTCGATTGAAAACCCATTCCAAACACGCCTTTTTCTGGGAAGTGTGCATGGCCACACAGGAGGGCCTGCAACTAAAAAAAGTGGAACTGCCCAAAAGATCGCATAGCAGACAGGCGCAAAAAGCGTTGGAACACGTCTGCGCGGGTCAGCGCATCCGTTTTGAAGTGGAAAAGACGCTGGGCAACGGTACTTTACGGATTCGTAATGTGGAAGTGACCTGAGGCGGACCGCAATTTCACGAAAATCCATCAGAAATGGGCCTCTACCAGCCAGAATCCCAAAATGAAATGTTGTTTCACCGTTGGTGATGGAAAAAGCGTGGGTCGGAAAAACGCGGTCTTTGCCTGCCTGGGTATGGGAATGCGCTTAAGGAAATAGCTGGCCACCGCACCGGGCCCCGGCAATAGCACAGGCAGCGCCATTTGAATGAGTACGTCCAGGATGGCGGCGCGACCATTGCCCAAAGTCCCGGGATGCAGCTCGGTTGGAGGGAAATGGTCGTTGGCCGAATATTTATGTCGCTGTTGCAGTGCCAAAGCACCGGTGGCCAGCGCTGTGCCCAGAGACGCACCCAGAGCAAAGGCAAAAAACGTGCGTGGGGAATGGGGAAATCTGCGCAGGAACCGCTCTGCCAACGTCATGCCCAGAAGTGGCGCCACCGCCGAAGACGCCTCGATGGTCATGGTCCCTTTCGCCCCGTTGTCGTCATGCGTAATGGTGATGCTCGCCACGCCAATGCCAGGCGCTGCGCCGGCGTTTAAATCTCCGGCAATATCCCATGAATGAGTGGCGGCAGTGTCCTTAAACGATTGTGCCCTGGTGAGTGGGCTAAGAAGAGTGCCAGCGATTAGGGTGATCATGAAAAGTGATTTGTGAATAAATATCCATTGCATGGGCCGTTGCCTATGCGAACGCTGTACCAGCGTTATTGTGCCGAAAACCGGTGTAATGTGCCTCGAAATTCGGGTGAATGATGTGAATTTATGTCACAGGGTGTGCCTGTCTGGACGTGGTGAGAAGAAGCGGACCACCCACCGTTTCTGGAAATGCTGAAACTGACGGCACAGTTCGAAAGGAGGGCATCCAGAAAGAGCGGGTGGTCCTTTGGCGGTTAGTCGTTGCGTGGCGTACAGTTGTCGCTCACCTGCACGTATTCATTTGACTCGCATGTGTCGAGGGCGTTCATAACAGACATTCCAAATGTATCGGCTTTGGCCAGAATATCAGGGGGGAGCCCAAAATCGTAAGATAAATCAAACGCAACACCTTCGCGAGTGAGCGAGAGGAATGCCGCGCCACCGTCGGCACAGTCCGGGCATCCGTACACATTTTTGAGTTTCGCGTTCGCCAGTTCCCGGGCCAGACCCGAAATCAGCGCATTTGCTTTGGGTAAAAGGACGCCTTTGTTGTCGCGCACGGTTTCCCAGCCCGTGCCGGTAGCATTTCGGGTACTGCTTACAAAAAATGCGTCTGCGCATTCTCCGCCTTCCGCAGCAGCGAATGAGACTTCTGCACGGCACTCGCCAATGCACATACCAAAGGATTTGGCAACGGAATTAATCATATAGCCGTATTCGTCCACCGACGGACCACACTGATTGGGCGCTTCCAGACATAGCCATTCATGGGACCCACAGGCCTCACAACAATCCTGTCCGTCGTTGCAAATGCACGGATTAATATCCGTTAGCTGGCAGATGCCCGTTTGGCAGCGCGCTGTTTCGCATGATGCGTAGCAACCGGGAACGATAACGGGCATGACGTCGGAACCGCCGCAACCGGGTTCAAAGTACGCAGTGCCCTTAACGCAGTTATCGATGGCGCAGGAGTCATCGGTGCAGTACACTTCACGGTTATCGTCACAGAAGCACGCATTGCAACCGTCGATAGCAGGGAATTTTTCGCCCACGGGGTATTCATTGCCATTGTACTCGCAAAAGTTGTTTACGCAGGCCATCTCCGTGCAGGATACCATGGCAGGCCCTTCACATATACAGGTGTTGCATCCGTCCATGGCGGGGAATTTTTCGCCCACTTCATAGGGGGTGCCATAGTAGTAGCATCCGTCGGGCAGACAGTTCATATTGGTACAGGCGACTTCCATATCCTCGCCACACACACAGTTGTTGCACCCGTCCTCTGCGGTGAATTTGCTGCCCACCTCATGGTATTCGCCATTGTAAAAACAACGGTCGGGCACGCACTCGGTTTTGGTGCACAATACTTCCAAATCGGTGCTGCAAAAGCAGGTGTTGCAGTCGTCTCCAGCGGGGAATTTATCGCCAATGGCATATTTCTGGTCGTTATAGCTACATACATCTTCTGACAGGCATTCCGCCTTTGTGCACGACGTCGTCCCATCTTCCTGACACGTGCAGGTATTGCAATCGTCTTTAAAGATGGCGCCGATTTCGTATTCTTTTCCATCGTAGGTGCACACTTTTGGGGAATCGGTATCTTCACCGGTGGGATCTTCCAGCCGCGGGCATGCGGCCAGTGTTAGAGCGGTCATTAACAATACAATGGGTAGAACAGTTAATCTCATAACAAATCTCCTTTGGAACATCAGAGCGAATCTGAATCAAGTGTGTTGGTATGAGATACACACATCGGCGAATCCAAATGGGAACAGGCGGTGATTTTTTTATGTGAATTTTCTGTTGGGGGCGCTCGTGTGTGCCCCCGGGAACCATTGGGACAAAACCGTTGCGTGTTGAATATCGCTGTCCAGCACTGCCATTTGGTTTGAACATGCTGATTAACTTTATGTTCTTTGCAGCGTGCCCTGATCTCCCCCGAATAATATGTCAACTGTTCGCAATCGCGGGCTGTCGACACCGGCTTATGCCCGAGCCCAGCTGTTTGGGACTTTTTTTCGGGACAGGATGTTTTTGTGCTGTTTTTATTTACATTAAAATAACTTTGATTCGCCGGTTTTCTTTATTTACATTTCAGTGTAAAAAGACCAACAGTTTGCCAACTGATTTTGCCAACTGGATTTTGTCGCGGTAAATCCGCGACTGTTTAAGGAAGTGATGATGACTGACATTAACACCAGATGTTTGGAGATTTTTCCCCATTGGCTTGCCGGACTGGCAGCGGATGTGCGAACGATACAAACCGCCCTTGCCGGTGACTTGGCCAGGGAGGTGAAGCAGGCGCTCACCGGGGGAATCAATTATCTGTTTAAATCGCTGGATTTGGTTCCGGATGGAATAGACGATATTGGGTATCTCGACGATTCTTTTGTGTTGCGGATGGCGTGCAGAAAAGCGTGCAATCTGGGAATTGAGCCGTTGAGCGAGGATATTCGAACGGAATTGGGTCGCATGAGTCTGGATGTGGATATTATCAGGGAGCTGTTGGGAGACGATTTGTTCGCACGTTTCGAGAAATATACCGATGCTCTGTCCGATGGGTCTGCCAGAGGTCGTACGGTGAGCGAAATTCTTGATGATCCCGATGTGACAGGCGCGTTCGCCGCAGATGTGGCTGAATTTATGAGTACATACGATAATCCCGGTTTCACCGCGGATGAAAAAAACATTATCAAACTGAAAGCCTTCATGGAGGCCAGACTCCCCAGGTAAATCCGACACTGTGGCAGTTGCGGCGCAGAACCTTTTGTGTTGTCTGCCGGCGCGGAGCACCCGAAACCAGATAAAACTGAAATGAAAAAATACAGTTAGCGAAAGGAGCTGATTGGAATGAGCGCTATAGCTATGGCTTGTTGTATCGTAATTGCATTTGGTGCATTTGCGTATTCGGCAAATAGAAAATTTAAGCTGTTGAAAGTGGGCGGACCGGAAAACCGCTTCGACAACATTGGCACACGAATCGGCAATTTGTTTAGAATTGCGATTTTTCAAAAAAAACTACCCAAGTATCCAGTAATGGGTCCCATCCACATGATGATCTTTTGGGGCTTTCTGGTGTTGCTCATCAACACTATGGTGCTGTGGGGCAGGGGATTTGACCCCGCATTTGATTTGCTCATTCTGGGCCGCGACAACATCCTGGGCCAGATTTACTGGGCCGTGAAGGATGTTGTCTCAGTGGTGGTTCTCGTTGCCGCCAGCCTGGCGCTGTTGAACCGTGTCATTCTCAAACCCAGCCGCATGACCAAAAGTGCCGAAGCGGGACTGATTCTGCTCATCATCATCGTGATGATGGCGGCGGACCTTGCGTATTGGGGTTGGCAGCTATCATTGGAGGGCGTGACCTCTTTCCACGCATCTGAGCCGTTTGCATCTATTGTGGCATCGGTATTTGCCGGCATGGATGCGGGCACCGTTGCGTTGACAGGTCAAGTTGGCTTTTGGGCTCACTCGGTACTGGTGCTGGTGTTTTTGAATCTGTTGCCCTACGGCAAACATTTCCACGTGGTGACCTCGTTGCCCAATGTGTTTCTCTCCAGTCTGGAGCCCGCCGGCAAGCTGCCCAAAGATGCGAACATTGAAAAGGTGCTGGCTGAAGAAGACGAGGAAGACGAAGAAGAGGAGCCCGTTTTTGGCGCGGCTCAGATTCAGGATTTCACCTGGAAAGATCTTCTCGACATGTACACCTGCACCGAATGCGGTCGCTGCACAGATAATTGTCCGGCCGCGCGAACCAACAAGCAATTGTCGCCCAAAAAACTGATGGTGGATTTGCGCAATCATTTGTATGCCCGCGAAAAAGAGCTGGTGGGCGGCAAGCCCGAAGAAAAACCGCTGGTACCCGACGTGGTTCCCGAAGAAGTGGTATGGGATTGCAACACCTGTCGCGCCTGCGAAGAAGAGTGTCCCGTGATGAATACCTACGTGGACAAAATGATTAAAATGCGCCGTCATCTGGTTGAGGAGCGGGGCGAAGTGCCTTCGGAGCTGGCCACGGCATTGCGCGGCATGGAAACCAACGCCAATCCCTGGAACATCTCCCCCATGGATCGCGACAACTGGACAGAAGGTCTGGAAATCAAAGAGTTTGATTCCGATGAATGCGAGTATCTGTTTTTTGTGGGCTGCGCTGCCAGCTTCGATGATCGCGCTCAAAAGATTTCCCGTTCGCTGGTAAAGCTGTTCAATGAAGCGGGCGTGTCGTTTGGATACCTGGGCGCTGAAGAACCCTGCTGCGGAGATATGGCCCGTCGCGGCGGTTCCGAATCCAACTTCCGCATGATGGCGGACATGACCATCGAAGCGCTGAACGAACTGGGCGTGAAAAAAATTATTACCGGTTGCCCCCATTGCTTCAATACATTCTCAAACGAGTATCCCGAGTTCGGTGGCAAGTGGGAAGTGATTCACCACACCCAGCTGTTGGCGGATTTGGTGGCCAAAGGCAAACTGACCCCTAAAGAATCCATCAACCAGAAAGTCAGTTACCACGATGGCTGCTACCTGGGACGCTACAACGACGTATACTCCGCTCCAAGGCAAATTCTTGCCGCCATCCCCGGCCTGACAGTTCAGGATGTGGCCGAGTCCAAACAGCGCAGCATGTGTTGTGGCGCCGGTGGCGCCCGATATTTCATGGAAGAGGATGCCGATAAACGCGTCAACAACAAACGCGTGGAACAATTGCTCAAAAGCGAGCCGGATTCTCTGTGCACGGCATGCCCCTACTGCATGACCATGATCTCCGACGGCCTTAAAGACAAAGACCTCTACGACACCAAAGGCCAACTCGACGTGGCCGAAATGCTCGCCATCTCCTGCGGCCTCGAAGAACGCAAACTGCTGCGGAAGTAGCAGTTGTTCTGATAAACTTTTTTATGGATTTTCCCCAAAATTTTGTCGTCTACCATCGAACTGAATTTGTGATTCGCTGATTTAAATCATTTCGAAGGTGATCATTACAAAGAGATGCCAAACGCTGCCTCAATGGCAGTGGGAAATTTGGCTTCTTCTGGATGTTCTTTCAGATTAGCTTTGAGTTGTTCGACATCCGGAAACAGTTTTCGCAAACGTTCAATGTGACACTGACGTTCTTTCACAACTGATTCGTCGTTGAGGCTTAGATAATCGATTGACAGGGATGCTTCCTCATCGTCGAGGGATTTTTCTTCATAAATAAACTCATCGGATAGTATGCAAGTCTCTGTTCGAAACCGTGTTTCGCCTGGAAAAAACAGTGAGTCGAAAAAGGGACTCCCTGAAATTCCGGTTAGTTTTCTTTTTTTGGGTTTCTTTGGATATACCCTTTTTTTTGAGATTACGCCAAGTTCCGGTGCCAACGCTTCTTTTTTTACAGACAAAAAAAAGCAATTGCCTGTATCATCAACACCGTTTTTACAATGGGTGGGTTGCCTATGCAGAATAAGTTCCATTATCAGATGCTCATTGGCGTTTTCTACGATTTTGGCTACTATCGGGCCATGGAGCTGACCAACGTCGAAAATAGCGACCCGCCGCCGGAGCCCCGGGAAAAAGATACGGTGAGTCTGAGCCTGTTTGGGTTTCAGTTTCTTTTGCACCTGCCATTTGCACAGCGTCGCTCCCACATTGCCGTGAACATGGGATTCGTCAATGTCAGTCCGGATTCGCTCATCGGTTCCAATGCCCGTGGACCGGGGGGCAGCATCATGTGGGCCTTTGAGCTGTTGCCCCATCGCCGGGTGCATCCCGGAGTGGAAATCGGCGTCCATTTTTTTCGCACCCGTTACAAAGAGCCGGGAGATCTCGCCGAACGCGTTTATGGCTATAGCATGATTGCCCTGTGCACCCGCCTTACCTTTTCGGTGTGGTAGAGATTCTCGATGATTTTGAATAGCAAGGCCGCCGCTTTTGTAAAAGAGTTTATCCAGAAAGAGCAATTGCCCGATGTGTATGCGGCCACGGTGTCCAGGTTCTTTGGACGTACGGCGGCGCGCATTCTGGCCATGGTGCATGGCAGTGATCGACCGCAAATCGTTGGCATAAACGGGGCGCAGGGGACGGGTAAATCCACTGTGTCCGCCTGCATTGCCGGACTGCTGGCCCAGCAGGGGCTGCGGGTGCTGGTGCTCTCCATCGATGATTTGTATCTCACACGGGCGCAAAGAGAGCGCCTCGCCGAAAAAGTTCATCCATTGCTGAAAACCCGCGGTGTGCCGGGTACCCACGATATGGCGCTGGGTAGGCAAATTATTGCTGCGGTCCGGGGAGAACTGAATGGCGCAGAGGTGGACGTCCCCCGCTTCGACAAAGCCTCGGACGACCGCTGTGCGCAGGGAACTCCTTTTCCCGCCGAGGGCGTGGATGTGCTGCTTTTCGAAGGATGGTGTGTGGGCGCCAAACCGCAACACAAAGAGGCGCTTGGGGCCACCTGCAACGCATTGGAGCGCGATTATGATGCCGATGTCATCTGGCGAACCTATGTAAACGATGCACTGGCCGGCGTGTATGCCGATGTGTTTGCGGAGTTGGACTACCTCATTATGCTCAAGCCCCCCGGTTTTGAAGCGGTGTATCGATGGCGAGGGGAGCAGGAGGAGAAGCTGCGGCGAAAACTGGCCAGTGAGGGCCTTTCAAAGTCCTGCGCCATGGATGAAATGCAGCTCACCAGGTTTATTTCTCATTACGAGAGGCTGACTCGCTGGATGTTTGAAGAAATGCCCATTCGGGCCGACGAGGTGTTTCTGATAAACGATGACCATCAGGTGATGGGCGAAATACGAAAAAATCGTCGTTTTGAGAAAATCATAGTCTACACGGATTTGGATGCAGCTCTGGTCAACGACGCCAACCAGTGGGAAGACGCCAGAGAGGCCCTCGAATGGCTGGCCAAAGAAAACGCCTGCGTGGTGCTGGGCTCCTTCAAAACAGTGGACGAAATGCGCCAGATTTCAAATGCGCTTATCAAAGAATGCGGATTGCAAAAAGCGCCCATCGTGGCCGAAAACGGTCAGGTGGTGGCCCTGCCCGATGTCGATGCGGCAAACGGCTATCGACTGCAGTATATGACTGGCGCAATCGACACAGCCAACGGTCTGCAAGCGGCGCTGCAATGGTGCCGTCAGCAAAACACCAGTGCCATCTGGCGCGTTATTGTCGTTTCGGGCAGTCCCGACAATGGCGCCATACAGAATGCTGTGGACATTGCGGTGGTCATTCCCAATCCCCTGCATGAACAGGTGCCGGATCCTTTGGCATTGTATGGCGTTTATCCACAGAACCACGGGCCAAAGGGCTGGAATGAGGCGATTTTGGAGATACTTGAAGACGGCATCTGAAGTTTTTTATTTACCTGCGTCGCTCCGCCATGGCAGGCACGGAGGCCTACTCGTGCAGGCGGGCGGGAAGGATCATCCATTTGTGCAACCCCCTGCTCGTTGTTCAGGGCGCCCGGTTGGCATGTTGGCCATTTTTTTTTAACTTTCGACAAAAAATGATCAAAGACAGAACTTTAGTTCTCTATTTATTCAAAACGGCAGAATACATGATGCAGATATAACCGACAATGGAACTGATACCGACGACAGCGAGTCGACCGAGGTCGAAACAGAAACAGGGGACGACGGTGACGTAGACAGCACCGATAGCCAGTCTGATAGGGACGAGTTTGCGTTTCGGCCGTTGAAATTTGCAGCATCGACCATCAAGGCAAAGATACCGGTGGTGAGCGCCTGCGAGATGGGCACCAATGGTTTTGTGAACATCGAAAACCGGCATATCCGAAACGACTATGAGGACAACATTGCCCATGCGCAGTTTTTCAATGTTCATTCCGAGCGGGAAGAGTTTATGGACATGGAATATATCATCCAGGTGGATGGGCTCGACGAATGCAGCCTGGGTATCTGGCTGGAGGAAGGGTTCGGGTCGCTGGAAGATCCCGTGGACTGGCTGAATGCCGGGGATGTTTCGCTTGAGGCGGGCGAAAACACCTTTGACATGAATTGGGACTCTATTAATTGGGACTCTATTAATTGGGAGTCTCAGTCTGTCAGATATTTTGTAGGTGCATTCTCCGAAGATGTTTTGGGCCATCTAGGTGCAATGCCGATCACTTAAGCGCCTGATTTTTTGAAGATACAGAAAAATTTTGTATTGCAATCCGAGGAGGAAAAAAATGGATTGCA
>JAFGQN010000169.1 GCA_016935665.1 Deltaproteobacteria bacterium
ATTGAGTGCCACGTATGACCGCGGCTACATGCGATTTTGCCGCAAAGATACAGGGGATTGCGTGTACACCGGCATTGGCAGTGCGGGAGCGGGCATGTATTCGATACAATTGTTTAAAGGTGATCACGACGCGTATTTTCAAAGCGTGTACGAAGAGTATCAGGATGTATTCCCCCACCAGAGCGCCATGTGGCTCATGGACGCCTGTACCTGGCGGTAAGCACCGTGTGGCACTCATCTGTGCCCGGGTCGATGAGCGCACCCTTTGAACGCAGGGCTACTCCGACAGTTTCACGTAGATGCTGCTGCCCTCCGCCTTTACTTGGAAAATGCGCACGGGTTCGATGTCGTCGTTGAGGCACTTGTCGGTGCGCAGGGAGAAGGCGCGTTTGTGCAGGGGGCAGGCGATTTTGGGTTCGCCTTTGGCGTCGCCCACAATGCCCCGCGACAGAACGGGTTGACCCGTGTGGGTGCAACCGTTCTCAATAGCGTACCACTCGGTTTTATTGGTGTTTAAAGGGGTGTATTAAACTTTCATTTTTTTCAATTTTGCCTTGGCGTCGTCCACGTTTTTGTCAGCTTTGGTCTGTTTTTCCTTCATTTTATTCGTTTTTTTTCCGGTCAGCATCCGCTTGCTTTTTCATCTATTTGGCTTCATTCTCGGCTTCAGTTGCTGTCGTTTCCGGCTTATCAGCATCTTCTTTTTTTGCTTCAACGGTTGCGTCGTTGGCAGCTTCTTTTGTCGTTTTAGCAGCAAGCGGTGCCTCCTCCACTTTTTTATTCTGTGACGTCGCTGTCTCCGTATCGCTTTTTGCAGGTGCCGCGGTGGGCCTGGTCGATTGGGCAGCTTTTTCAGCATCCCCGGCCGGCGCTTCCGCCTTTTGCCCATCCTCTCGCGCGATCTTTGCTTTCTCCTCAGCTTCTTTAACCTCTTTTTCCGCGTCTTTAGTATCGCGACTCAACGCGGTGCCTATGCCGCTTCTCAATGTATTTGCAGGCGCAATCCCGATTGTTATAGTCCATACGCGGCTCAAAACCTGATTGGGTCTGAAGTTCGGATCCATATTGGTTGTCTGATCACCGTTACGCAATTCATTGATATCAAATCCAATCCAAAGAGTATCGCCCAGCAGACCAATGGCGAAGCCGGGATACGGTCTGCGGACATTGGCGGCAGAGTGGGGATAGTCAGATCCCTTTATATGTATCGCCTTTTCCCGTTCCAAAACAGGCTTTGAAAAATAAATGGAAAAACTTACAATATCGTACCAAAACCAGAATCGAAGCCCCGCGACAAATGAAATGGAAAAGTCGTGGTTGTTCACATAATCCGTAAGTGGCCCGGTATTCCATTGGCCCCTCTTATAGTTAGGAAGAGCAAACGTTAGCCCCATCGGAATATCCAGCAAGGGTTCAACCGCAAACCAGGTATCATCAGTTCCCCCTCCGCAAATTGCGGTTTTGCATCTGGCTTCTCTCGCTTTAAACAATCCGTTTTTAAAAACTTTGGTGATCTGCCACTCGTCAGTATCTGTATCTGTCCCCGGATTTTTTGATGTATCCGTATCTTTTTCAGGTGTATCCGTATCGGTTTTAGGTTGTTTTGGATCCTTGGCTGCCTGGGCTTCAAACGTGCACGTCAAAAATGTGAACAGCGTGAACAGCACAGCGAGCGTTTTAAAACGTTTCATTTCACACCTCCCAGGTTTGCAATTGTCGCGATACATTCGGTGGCCAATTCCTGAGATTTATATCGAAGGCGCCAGTCGTTGCCCGTCCACTTGAAACTGCCGTGTATCTGACCATTGCTGTCGGTTTGGCATATTTGCTGTATGCAATTGGTATTATCAGCAAGATCAATATCCATTACGTTGTCAAACCCAAGCCCAATGGTAACATCGGCAATCGGATTTAAGGTGCAATCCAAAGCGGAGACAGTAAAATCGCTCAATGTTGATGCGTCCACCATCGTGTCTGTATCTGTCTCAGTGTCCGCGGACGCCCCTTCCTCTGCAGTGATTGAGACGCTGAGCCGGGCCAGCTGTGGATCCACGGGGATGGTTACGGTTTTACCCAGCAGAGACGTATCGGACTGAGGGCTGAAGTCCCTCACTTCCGCTGTCAGTTTCACGTTGCCACCCACCCCATTTACACAAACGCACGCTTCCTCTGAAATGGATGATGCCGAAGGAAATTTTAAAGTAATCGCACTGGTATGGGTATCGTTTGCACTGCAATTGCAATTTCTCGCAAGCCATGCCTGCCCCTCCACTGAATTAATTGAATCATCCTCAAAGGACACACTGGCAGTGGCCCAAATTGGCGTATCAATAGTTACATCTGTATATTCGGTGTTGTCAGTGCCATCCGGTGATTTGACAAGTCTCAGGGAGAACGGCATCTTTCGCACATAATCATTGCAGCTACAAACGAGCTCGGAACATACCGTTTGGCCATTGGCCAACAATATATTTTGCATGGATATTTTGGGCGCTGCCTTCACCTCAATGCGCGTGTCTTTGGGCAACCCATATCCTATCCAGATATTTCCTTTAGACTCAGTCCTGTTTGTGTCGCCGCCTGCGCCCACAGAGATAGGAATTCCTTTAGAAAAAGGATACGGGGCGCCAGATGTAATCACTTTAAATCGGGCAGTACCATCCGCTGTAAAAATGCAATGAAGCACCTCTGTTGAAACGTTTCGGCAGCCTCTGCCGTCCTCTTCCGGCTGAGCCAATAACTGTGCCCATTTTGAGTACACCAACGACAAATCGTCGGTTTCAGAATCCGTCCGGACCCCACGATCCGTCTTGTCCTCCCATCCCAGACAGGAATCCCCCAGGCACACGTAGGCGTGTTCACTCTCATGGGGAATACCGTCTGAATCTACACCTACCAGGGTTACCTCGGCAGAGCCCCCATTCATCGCTGATGATGCCTGACTCTGTATGTCATTTTCACTTTGCTCCACGGTTGTTGGTGTAATTACAATTTTTGCCGGCGTAACTGTCAGATCTGTTATGTCTTTTACTAATTCTATTTTTCCAGGAATCTCGCCATTGCATGACCCCATCGTTGCGACAAATGACACAAGACCGACAATCCCCACGGACCCCGTAATCCAACGGGATGGGCCCTTTCGCTGTTTGAGTGATTTTGTTTCGTCCCTCCTTGTGTCTGGTGTGTTTTTGAACCATCCCGCGCAGATTTTACTCTTTGTTAAAGAACTCACTTTTGGGTCTCCTTTCCGCAAATTGAAGGCAAAAGACGGCCTAATTCTCCCAAAGAACCGTCTGCCTGTGTTCATCGCATCAGGCAAAAAATTGGGTTCGGATAAATGGAGTCACCGCCGCGTTGGCGGTTGACTCTGTTGGTAAAGGCGATGGGGTAAGTTCACCATGAAGTCTGGGAGGCGTCGGCCGACTGGATGCAGCCGTACTATAAAAATTTACACGCAGGGAATTTAAAAACGTCCGTCTGATGTATTCGTACTTTTTAAACTTTTGTTTTTATTGAAAAAATTATTTTCGGAACTGTTTTCGATAGTTGGAGGGGGTGTGACCGGTGACTTCTTTGAAAAACGAATTGAATGACGATTTGGAGCTGAATCCGGCCTGTTTGGCGATGTTGAAAATGCTCTGTTTCTCTGATGAATCTTCCAAACGTTGTTTGGCTTCTGCAATGCGGTAATCGTTGATGAGACGATAGAAGTTCTTTTTTAAACAGACATTGATCACTTCGGAAACCTGGCGGGGTTGACTTTGAGATTGCTTCGCCAGAAGCTCCAAAGACAGTTCAGGATCTCGATATAATTTCCTGCTTTCCATTAAATCTAAAATTGCACTTTTCAGTTTCATCGCAGACGCCTCATCGAGCAGTGACAGATTCTGCTGCCCCCCCGTCCCGCTCTGGGCACGGGTCGACGCCTCAAATTCCTTTGGCATTTGTTGCTGAAGTGCTAATTTCCGTTGTTCAAGCACAAAACGAATCCTGGCGAATTCCAGTGCACTTGCGGCCTGACAGCCAAATACCCTGAGCAAATCAGCATGAACATTATCGAATATATGTGATTGCGCAGGATGCGCCAGGTAAATGCATCCGACAAAACGGTCTCGACAAATAAACGGCACACACATGGCAGCTGCCGGATGTGGCTTTACCATATATGTATCGTTCAAAATGATGGTTTTCCAGTCGGGGTGACTCGTGGAAATCGGTTTCTTTTCGTTGCGAACATAGTCTTCGAGCACCTGTGGAAAGGGCGGGTCTTCAATTGCATTTGGTGGCATTGCGTCACTCAATGATTGCCGCCATCCTTTGTCCAAACGGAGTATCGCAACGGGAACATCCCATTGCTTGCGAAATACCGTTTCTATTCGCCACACCAACGCTTCGATGTTTTCAGTTTCATTATGAAACAAAGACACCGCATCCAGCACGCGGTGGATACTGGCGTGTTTCAAATGCGCAGCAGATTTCGCCTGTGTATAATCAATTGTCTCTTTGTCAAATAAAGACGCAAATTTCTGTTTCAAATGGGTCGTTTTGGCGATAGCCCCCCATTGTGCGTATTTGTTCAATGCTTCTTCAATGTGCGCGCGTCCCACAAATGCCATGTTGATTGATAAAAAATATTCCCCAGCCAATTCGTTTGCAAGTGCCTCTTCCTGAACAAAATGATTGGCTCTTGCGAGGTTGATAGCTTCAACAAACAGCGCTCTGGCCTGTTTGGGTTTATTCAGATACTGATGGCGCAATGCTTCAACCAGCACGTACTTATTGCGATAATTGTGGGGCGCATCTTTGGCCCATGCGTTCAACCTTTTTTGAGCGACGCCAACTTGTTTCAACATTTGTTTTGCTTTATCGCGCAAAATCCCGGGCGTCTTTGTTAAAACACTCAAACGTACCAGTGACATGTACATCGAGATGACGCCAACACAAAAATGTCCCCCAGCGGCCTTTAACAAAGGCGTCACCTCATCGGCGTGAAATAAGGCGCGCTCCAAATCACCTTTCAGATAGCAGAGTATCAGCTTATGCATATGAAGAAGAAACACCCCTGCGGTGAGATCCCCCATTTGGGTCAGCTTTGTCATGACGATTTCTTCGTTCATAAATGCGCCACTCAACCGGCTTTCGAATTTTTCACAACAGGTAAGATTTGCGATGGCTTGTCGGTATATCTGGTGATAACAACCGTACATCTGATGGCCATGACGAAATAAGTACGGCTCGTAGTCGGCGAATGCCTCCTCTACTGTTTGCAATGGTTCGCCGCTGAAATACCGATACACTGCTTTTTGATACAGCATCAGCGTGCCCCATTCCGTGTCACCGACATTGTCACAGGATTTAAAAGCCTCTTCCATCCTTGAAATCAATACCTGAATTGTTGCTTTTCGGTGCAAAAGGGCCACCGTATGACAATACTCGCAACGCCCTTTAAACGTTTCAAATCCCTTGTTTTTGCATGCATCGATAGCCGCATTTGAGAGCCTTTGACCAAAATTCAAATCGTTGAAAAAGTAGGTTACCAGCACTGCATACGAAGATACGGCCAGAGGCGTCAGCGCCATGGCAGGATTGGAAAAGATATCCCGAACAAAATGCAGAATAAGTACAGGAAAGAGTTTGGGATAACTTCTGTACGCAACAATCAGACTTTCAGCATAAAGTGTGCCCAGAACGACTGTTTCGGCGTCATTTGATGCCTGCATATTGCCAATGCCTTTGACACCCCTTCGCGCCATCAACCACTTGATGCTGAGGTGTTGAATGAAGAGGTCAAAATTGCTGCACTCTTTTTTTATTTTTTTTCCAAAAACAGCGAGTGTTTCAAGTGTCAGGTCAATGGCCGATTTGAGTTCTCCCTGTGCGAAAAAAGTACGTATCTGGATGATGTGAAACCGCCCTCTGTCTATATGATTCAGATGATGCGCCAATGCCTGTTCACACGTACTGTGCGCCAGTTCAAAATCCGCAGACAAATACAATGCCTCCGCCAGTCGATGATTCAATTCCAATGCAATGGCATAGTGTTGCTGCCATGCCTCTTTAGAAAGCAATGAAATGCCGTGTTCACAATATCGTCTGGCCGCCAGGAATGCACCGGTGCCAATTGCTTTGGCTGCAGCTTCGCTGAAAATTTTTGCAAACTGGCATCTCTTTGGAACGGATGTTATCCGTGAGATAGCCAGCGCTGCCTGGTCGGCGATATCAAACAGATGGTCATGACTATTTTCACTGCCATAAACACTTAAAAAAGCATTGCAGATATTGAGATGTACATCGGCAATATCGGAGTCGGGCCACATTGAATGGGTGGCAGCCTGAATCCTGTCGTGACTAAAACGAAAAATAAGATGCTCACTTTGTTTTATAGACGCTCGATTCATACCGCTTTGCACCTCAATGAGTCCATGCTTCATTGCCGGCCACAATTCCTGAATCGTTTGGTCAATGGTTGTGTGTCGAATTCGGGCCAATAACATCACCGGAAATTGCATTCCGATACCACCGGCTAATCGTAGAAGCTGACGCGTCGACTCAGGTAATTGCTTCAATCGGTGTATCAACAGTGCGGCGACGTTCTCGCTGAACGCTCGCCGTTCAATATCAAAAATGTTGTAAGTCCACGTCTTGTCAGATTCGTCATAGCGAATGGCGCCGTCATCGCAAAGCGTCTGCAATAGCCTTTTGAGGAAAAACGGATTGCCGTCTGTTTTTTGGTGGCACAGATCTGCCAATGCCACTGCGCGCTCCTGGGCAAGTCCAAACGTATCAACCAGCAACTCCTGCACATGCGCTTCCTGCAGCCCATCCAGATGAATTGTTGCCAACAGCCTCTTTGTTTTTTGAATATCTGACAGCAATTCATTCAGATAATGGGATGCATCCACCTCATTGCTGCGATATGCTGCGATGAAGAGCAAATGATGCGATGCGTTGTCGCACACCATCTCTCGCAAAAAATCAATCGATGCATTGTCTGCCCATTGCAGGTCATCCACAAATAGAACCAATACATGATTGGCGCCGGTAAACACTGATATAAATTTTCTGAACGTCTCAATAAATCGATTGCGAACCTGTTGCGAATCCAATGACGGCACGTCAGGCTGTGGTCCAATAATCAGTTGCAACTGTGGAATCACATCAATGAGTACTGACGCATTGTCGTTCAAGGCGTTTTGAATTTTTTGTTTCCACCAATTGAGTTCGAAAGGCGGCTCACACAGCAGTTGTCGCACCAGAGAAGTGAACGCCTGGACGACTCCCTGCAACGGGTGTTCACTTTTCAGCTGGTCAAATTTGCCGCAAGCCAAACGTCCGCCTTTTTTCACCATACCCGGCAGGCAGCTTTGAATCAGCGATGTCTTTCCTACTCCGGAAAATCCAGTGACGTCAACCGTCAGACAGGCCCCACGATGCGCTTCATTAAATGCATTGGTTAGAACCACTCGGGAGTCATCTCGCCCATACAGTTTGTTTGACCCCAAAACGGAAATTCTGTTTTCGGCGGAACTGAAAGGAGCATCATCTGTTGGAAGATATTGAACATTTTTTGGGGATGGTTTTCGATTCGTCAATGACGTGATGTGTGTCACGTTACTCATAATTACATACTTTGCTGGTATGTCTGTTCCGATACATTGACGGTGTCATTCCGGTGCACTGTTTAAAATAAAGGTTAAATGACGATTTGGAGGAAAACCCCGCATCCAGTGATATTTCCAGGATTCCCGCAGATTCATTTGGCTGGCAAAGACGTTTTTTGACATCGTCGATGCGGAAATCGTTTACATATCGATAAAAGTTCTTTTTGAATCGGACATTAATCACTTCAGAAACCGCTCGTGCCGAATAGCCGGTTATTTCAGCGAGCGTCTCCAATGAAAGCGCGCTGTTTCGATAGACTGTCTGTTCAACCATCAGTTTGTTCAATATGGTCTGCAAATCATCGGCTGTGTGTTCATCTATCGTGCATAGTTGGCTGCAGGCGGTCAATGCATCTTCCAGAATCTTTTGGGGTTCGTCTTTTTGAGCGATGAGGAGAGCCAGCTCCTTTTCACTCTTTTCCAATGCGTCTTTGATTTTGGCTTTTTCGATGGCTGATGCTGCCTGTGCGGCCACAATTTCCAGTAGCCGAATAGATGCGTTTCGATTTTCCTGGTTGAACGCCAGGTTTTCAAAGTAGACAACCCCCAGCGATGTGGTTCCCGTTACCAGCGGTAAACAAAAAAAGGGTTGGGGTAATGCGTTTTGCAAATGGATATTTTTCTCGATGAAAAAATTGCAGTCTCCTGCGTTCGACACAAGAGATTTTCCAGTTCGATTCACGTAGTACGCAATGGCTGCAGGCCAATCGTCCTTGTCCGTTGTTGAGGTCGTGCGTTGGGCCGGTGTCAATTCTCCGTTCTGTTCCAATAAAATCAAGACGCGTTCGGCCTGCGCTATGTCTCGAAAAAGGTTGCGTATCTGTTCGATTAAAGAGCTGAGGCCCATCTCCGCGTCAAACTGTTGTGCGGCCTGCAACAGAGCGGTCGTTTCTTTTAAAGCGTCACCCTCTGGTGCCGCACATTCGCAAAACGGCGTATCCATCCGGCTTTTTAAAACTGCCTGCCGCGCCGGACTGTTTGGCAAATGGGGATACTGGTTATAAAGTCGATTTGCCATGGCTGTCACCCCCCAGTCGCAATACAGTTCGCAGGCACGCTGGAGGTGTGCATATCCCGCGACCAGGTGGTGAATATCCAGGTGAAATGTGCCTGCCAGCTCATTGAAAAGTGCTTCTTCATGAATGAGTTGCGATGCATGGGCGCCATTTATGGCTGTGTGATACATTTGAATTGCCCGGTCAATGTTCCCCTTTACACGCGCCCGTTCAGCTTCAATCAATGCCCACTTGTGTCCGGCCCGCATCATCCCAAAACGTTCCATAGCGCGCAATTTTCTGCCGGCTTTTTGGGTGGCTTTCAAATGACGTCGTTGAACTCCCAATGGGAGTCGGTACCGGATTCTCACATATCTGACTCTCAGTAACGCATCATGAAAGTAAAACACATGCCCAAACACTGAATTTTCCATTTTATTCAGGTAACGGGATGACTGTTCGGCCATTTTCAGACCGTCCTCAATCTCTCCGGAAAAACTGCAATTGAGCATTTCAAAAAAACAGTCCGGAAATTTGCTGATTTCGTTGTCGTAACGTTTTGCATCGCTATTTGACAAAGGAGGGGATTTCTCCTCAATGTACATGCGCAGGTGAGACCCAAGCTGCTTTTCTTCTGAAGACGCAGTTTTATCAATGCTGTTTGGCGCAAAGGAACGATACGTCGCCATATTTGTCAACGCCTCGATGGTGTCTGATGAGCTGACCACGTCCGGTCCCTCCAATGTGCAATTCGTTCGTACATAAATACTACTTGAATATGGAAAAATTTCAATAAGCGGACCATCAGACATCAAAAAAAGGCCATTTCGCCTCTGCCGTCCATTCTGGGCATTACCGGTCCATTTTTTGAGAGGCCGTCCCAATTGTTGCCCACTTAGGCGAGTATCGCCCAATCTTCCATTTTGGAACGTATCGATTGGCAATTTGGAAAGAAGCAGCAGGGGGCAAAAACACCCCTGTGTTCAGGCAGGTCTGAACTGGCGTTTGGTTGCGAATGCTATTATATGATTTGGTTACGTTAAATTCTAATGGTCAGAACAGCGAACGAGACTGAAAGACAAAACAGGACAGCGAGTGAAAAATGGGAAATGACACGGCAGACAACAGACGATACCAAAATATACTGGAGGGTATTCCCGTACTGGGCATTTGCGGATACAGCGGGGCGGGAAAGACCACGCTTATTGAGGCAATGGTTCAAAAACAGAGCAGTCTGAGCAGACGTATCTGCGTATTAAAACACGATGTGCATCCGCTTTCGGTGGATGTTAAGGGAAAGGACAGCTTTCGTATTTTTGAAGCGGGTGCAGATGTGCATTTGCAAAACGTGACTCAGTCGTTTTTTCGGGAGCACGGGGATGGACAGCACTCGGTTATTGAAACCATTCAAATGCTGGCGCCCCGCTACGACGGTTTTTTACTGGAGGGACATAAACAGACCAATATTCCCCACAAAATTTGGCTGCAGCATCCCGAGTCTCGTGACGTTCCCGAGGCGCCCTTTGGATTTGTACGGGTGCTCGACCGAAATGCGCAGCGGCTTGAAGCGGCCAGCGACGAATTCGAAAATCTGATGCGGCACACCTGGACGCGGGGCAGGGTGTCCGCAGCACTGCTCATTGGTGGCGACAGTCGACGGTTTGGACGCCCCAAGCATTTGATGGAATCAATGGGGACGACATGGCTTGAAAAAACGGTGGCGATAATACGGCCGTTCGTGGATCAGCTGGTGATAATCGGGAAGGGGGTCCTGCCAAAGGCCGCCGGCGAATTGCCAAGGTTGTGGGATGTACCGGACGCTGCCGGTCCCATTGCGGGAATGCGCGCTGCGTTTCGATGGGATCCTGGGTCGTCCTGGGTAATGATGCCATGTGATTTGCCTTATATCACCGAGGAAGCGGTTGAATGGCTTCTGTCGCAGCGGGCCGTTGGGCGAGAGGCCGTATTGCCGGTATTAAAAGATGGCGCGCCCGTGGAACCGTTGTTTGCATTTTACGACTATCGCTGTGGCCCGTTGATGGAGCGGCTGGATAGCCCCAGACGCATCGCCGATGTGGCGCGGACACACATGCCGGTGGTGCCGACGACGCTCTCTGTGGCCTGGACCAACGTGAATTCCCCGGAAGATTTAAGTAGCGATAGTTAAAACAGAATTTGCAGGATGGAGGGTGCGTCTGGCGCGCCTTGATGCAATTGACAGCCATCGGTCGAGGGACGCTCGGTTGCCCCCTGCGGTTGCACCTCTGGATGACGCACTTCGGTGAATGAACAGCTGGATTGTGAGTCGCAAAACTGTGTGGCGGGAGCGATAGGGATCAGGGTGTGGAACCAGATGTGAAAATCCGGTTCATTGGTTGGGCTCATCATCATCCAGTCATAACTGGCCATCGATACACCTTTTTGGGGCCAGGGATCCATGAAATAAATCAGCGTGTCGCCCCCGGCGTCGGTGTCAAAATCATAGGCCACCACAAAGTGTCCCACCAGCCCTTCACCGGCCCACTGAATGATTATTGGGACGCCTCTTTCGATTTCATACATAAAATCCGCTTCACTTAGCGCACCGTACACTGCTTCGGTTTCGATGCCATACGCCCCAAGGAGCTCCTGCAGACTGCCATCGTCGCCGCTGAATGTGTTGAATCGATTGCAGGGCCCACTGGTATAAAAATCCGCGTCCATCCCGCAACAGTCCTCCTCTCCTGTTGCCGCGGTTTTATGTTGGCTGACCCATGTGGCCAACTCGCATTGGGACACTTGAATGGCGTATGCGGCCAGCAGGGATTGCGCAGTCGCCGCCCAGCACCATTGGCTATGCTCCTGTGATGCTTCTTCGATATGGATGCGTTGAGTGCCGGATGATTCGTTGCCAGGAACAGTGTCTCGCTTCGCTATTGCCTTTGACGTCAACAATGAAAAGTCGTCATCGTCGTCGCACGCGGAACCGGCGAGCATGTACATGACCAATATCACCCAGCTGCGATTTACCATTCGTAAGTGTTTGTGCCATCGGTGCAGCTTCCGGTGCAGGTGTCTCCCGAACAGCTGGCCTGACATTCCCATTCGCCGTTTGCATCCCGAATGGTCCAGCTGCCACCGGTTTCCGAGTCGTAATACCCGGTACAGGCGTACGTATCGCCCTCGAATTCAACCAGATACCAGGCGGCGCCATCTTCTCCCTGACAGTACTCCATGTCATATGAGCCGGTGACCTCTTCACAGTCAAACGTAACGTCAAACGACATGCACAACAGGAATCCGTCCACGTTCTGCGACATCCAGCCTGGGCCATCGATGCAGCAATTGGCCATTTCGCAGCAATTGTTGTAGTTGAACGTCACATTGTTGCCGGCCGAGTCTCCAGATGCGGTTACGCTGCCGCCTGCCGTACATTCGACGGTGGCGCTCTCACCCGCCGGTACCATATCGGAGTTCGCGAGTTTTTCGGCAAATGCCTCTCCCACGCCCTGAGCCACATCAGCGCTTTCAACGCTTCCGGTGGGGCTGCTGATGGATTCTGCCACCGCTTTCAAATCGCCTCCGCCACTGCTTTTACTGTCGTCGTCCTTGCATCCCGCCATTGTCAGAATCATTGCTGTAAAACCGATTAAAAGTACGCTTGTGTGTTTCATCATTTTCCTCCATGCCCAGGACAGGCTTCGTTTGGCCTGTTGATTTTGGTTGTTTCGGTGCGAATGGGCAATTATGCAGGATATCGGCAGGCCGCCTGGAAGCTTGAGTGTGATTTTGCACAAACACGGGAAAAAAAGTGTTTCGTGTTTCCGGTTGTCGTTTAAGTCTTTGAAAAAAATGATTTTATTTGGTGGCGAGGGTTTGTCGCTTCTTTTTCCATCGGGGCAGATGCGTGTATGGGTTCACCAGAACGCTTTGCAGATAAACTGCGGCATCGACCCGTTCATCGCCTTTGCGAAACTCAAGATGCAGGTGCGGCCCAGACTCTTTCGAGCCCGTCTGTCCCAGCGTACCGATGATATCTCCGGCTTTTACTTTCTGGTATCGGGTAACGGTATATGAGTGCAGGTGCATATAAAGCGTCCCAAAATCGTTGCCATGGTTGATGGCCACATAAAGACCGCCCCCTTTGGGAATATCGTCGGATGAAAGTGCAGCGGCTTCTTCCGGCGTGTATTCCCGATGGGCGCCCCCGCCGGGCAAATCCATCCCCGCAAACACGACCAGACCATCCGCCACCGCGCGCACGGGTTCGCCAACTGCACCGTCAATATCGATTCCGCGATGACCAAACCCGGATTTCTTTCCCCGTCTGTTTTGGAAATAGTCGATGACCAGGCGAGGCACGCCATCCAGCGGCGATATTAATGATATGCCCTCAAATTCGCCCACTGGTGAAACTGGCTGGCTCTCATAGTATTCGAGCAGTCGGCGTCGCGCTGTGAGAACCCTGTTTTCGGGCTCCGGATTTTTTACCCAATCTCCAAAGTACCAGTTGGACACGTAATGCCTGTAGGGCGACCACTGAAATTCTGCCTGTAACATCGGGAACTGCTCTTTGAAAATGGAGAGCGTTGCTGCGGCCAGATATATGTTTTCTTTGGGTTTAGCTGCCTTCCATCTGTTCAGCGGGGTAGCAAGGGCAAGTGTTTTTTTTTCCCAGCCGTCTGCAGTCTGAATGTAGTACTGATATGTATTGTCGCGAACGGACGCGAGATGCATGGTGGGGTAAAAGTGGGTTAGACTGTATAATCCCCGCTTCTGATACCGTTTGTACGCCACGGGCCGGCACTTTGATTGATCATATATAACCGCCGCGAGTAAAAAGGGGTCGAGCCCAAAGTGGCTGGCATTTTTCAGTATCCAGCTGCCGTAACGGTTGGCGCGAGTCGTTGTGGTTTGACACAACTGCTGCAATGCCTGCAAAAATGGTTGCTCGGAGATTTGTTTGGGGACTGGTGGTTCTGGTGGCCAGAGTGAGGTTGGGGTGTTTTTGTGGGCCGTGATATGGAACGTTTCCACATTTGGATTGACGCGTCGCTTCCATGGCCACCCTGGATTGGCCAGTGAGAGGGCAGTTGTGAGCAACAGTAAAATAACGGTGAAAAACGTGATTTTCATAACACTTTTTATCTAGCAACATGTTCCCCGGTTGGCAATAGACACTGTATCAGTGTTTTTTTAACGTTTTCTTTCTGCTCAATTTCATGTTATCGGATATTGTTCTGCTTGGGACGCCACATTTTTTCTGGTAATGTGTGTCTCGAAACAAGGAGTTTTCAAATGAAAATGGCAATACTTCCCAGTTTGCTGATTTACGCAGTTTTGTTTGCAGCATGTGGACCATATGAAGGACCGGTTTTAAATTCAAGTGATCCCAAACGATTTGTTCCCTGTCAGAAGCCCGCCCAGGATGACAGAGAGCGTCTGAGCTTTGATGCGTTGACAGCAGTGCTAAAACAAAACAACTGGTTTATCGCCGCTCAGAATTTAGAAACCAGGATTATTGATGCCCGCAAATGCAAACCCTCCAGACGCGACAAAGGGCATCCCATGCAACGGGAGCAGGATGAATGTCTCGATGTTCGATTTACCATCAGCTCCAGCGGTGCAGTCACGGTCATTAATCCGCCAGAACGCCGCTTTTACTGGAAAATTGAGCCCAGAGTTCGCAACTGGATGGAAAAGCTTGAAGTCGATTACAGTGAGGTTCGCTGCTATGACACCCAGCAACTCGCGTTTTGGCGTCAAAGCGCCCATTAAATCGATTTTTGTTGGATTTGATTGTGTCAAAGTTCACTGCTGCGGCACGAACATCTGAAATGGGTTTGTGGTGCCTTCTTCAACGGTGCAACTCATGATGTCACCATTCTGGTCTGCGATATTTTTTTCATTGTGTATTGGTTTTGGTATCTCACCTTTGTGTTTTGGCTAACAAAAAAACACCTGAGTGAAGTTGTCATTTCGATTGGCGTGGTTACGGTGATTTCAGACAATATTTACACAGGCAGGAGGAAGGACTATTTATGACAACACAATTTGACATCAAGAGATTGGTGGAAGTCGCGCTGGCAGACGAAAGAAGTGGCGTGGAATTGTACAAAGCCATGGCGGACAAAGCATCTGCAGAGAAGCTGACGACAGTATTTTTAAATTTGTCCGAAACCGAAAAGGCCCACGCTGCGAAATTTGAGAAGATGATTACCGCGCTGAACGCCAATCCACCAAAGGGTGCCTATCCGGATGAGTACGCCGAGTATCTGGATGCGTTGTGCGCCGAAGGCGGTGACAGTGATGCATTTGAGCGAATTGCAAAAACCACAGGCGACAAAGAGCTGCTGGATCTCGCCATTGAGTTTGAAAAAGAGCAGCTCACCATCCAGCGTGATATCGGTGATGCATTGGGCGGTGGCCATAAGGACGTGGTGGATGTGATACTCAAAGAAGAGCAAAATCACCTTGTTGTTTTGTCCCGCGTGAAAAAAGATCTGGGGTTGTAACATCGGTATTTGCTGGGGGAACAAAACCGCAGCGAATGCTACTGAATCATATGCGCCAATTTCAGAAGAGACGAAGGAAAATGCGCACCTTCTTTTTGACTGCCTGTTAGATTTATAACCATTTTGGTCTTGTTTTTGTCGGGATAAATGCCAACTGAAATGCCGTTGGAGATATATTCGGGGTGTGATGTGAATGTCAGAATGGTGTGGTTTCGACTGAACTCAATGATACTGGCCAATCTGGATTCTTTTTTTCGGACCGATGTACATAATCGACATATGCGCATCCAGAATGGTCTTCTGTGCGAGGGACAGCGATTTGTGCTGAATACGATTAGATGCGATTTTATGTCCATGTACCAGATTTGAACTCAGTAGAAAATTTTGAAATTTTTAAAATGGAAAATTGCCTTGAATTTTAGACATTTGAATTTGCGGGATTTGTGATACGGTTCGACGCCTGAACGCGGACCATAGATGATTTCATGCGACAATCATTTTTCCATCGCGACAGTGGTTGAATTGAAAAGGAAAAGGATAGTGAGATGCCTGGCAATACATTTGGGAAACTGTTTAAAATTACAACGTTTGGCGAATCGCATGGTGGTGCGGTTGGCGTTATTGTGGATGGTGTGACGCCGGGGCTGGAAATCAGCGAGGCGGAGATTCAGGTCGAGATGAATCGTCGAAAACCGGGACAGTCGGAGGTGACGACCCCCCGAAAAGAGAGCGATAAGATTCATATCTTGTCCGGTATATTTGAAGGAAAAGCAACCGGAACACCGATGATGATCATTTTATACAATCAGGATCAGCGTCCTTCCGCTTACAATGACATTAAAGATCTGTTTCGGCCTGGCCACGCAGATATCACGTATTTAAAAAAGTACGGAATCCGGGATTACCGGGGGAGCGGAAGAGCTTCTGGCCGGGAAACCGCCGGGCGTGTCGCGGCGGGCGCCATTGCGCGCAAACAGTTGCAACAGCGCAGCGTTTCAGTACTGGCCTATACCAAACGGGCCGCGGGAATCCAATGTGAATCCTTCGATGCTTCCGTTATCGAGAAAAATCCAATGCGCGCCTGCGACATGGCTGCAGCCGCGGAAATGGAAAAGCGGGTTGTGCAATTGGCGAAAGAGGGCGACAGCACAGGGGGACTGGTGGAATGTCGCATTAATGGTGTGGCGCCAGGTCTCGGCGATCCGGTTTTTGAGAAACTGGAAGCGGAATTGGGACGCGCAATGCTGTCGCTCGGCGCTGTTAAAGGGATAGAATTTGGCAGCGGTTTTGCCTGCGTGGATATGAATGGGTCAACGCACAATGACTGGATGGATAGCAGCGGTTTTCAGAGCAACAACGCAGGGGGGACTCTGGGCGGCATCAGTACCGGTCAGGAGATTGTGTTTCGAATAGCCGTAAAGCCCACATCCTCTATTACCAAAAAGCAAAAAACAGTATCCGTTGACGGTGAGGAAACTGACATCATCACCGAGGGGCGTCATGATCCCTGCATTTGCGCGCGAATAATTCCCGTTGTGGAGGCGATGGTCTGTCTGGTATTGGAAGATCAGTACAAACGCCAGGCTGCGTTGCACGGATGACACAGCATTCATTCAGGGTTTCGTTCCGGGGTTCAAATTAAAAAATTGGCGGTCAAATGTGCCGGCTATTTTCCGGTTTTCAGCAGATTGGAACGGATGACCGCCAGGGCCTGGTCGGCGTCTCTGGCGGTGCGCAATTCGGGAATCAAGTCTGTTTCCAGCACCATCTGGGCAACGCCGGCCAGCAGCTCCAGATGTCGATGGCGTTCGCTGGACGGGCCGACAGTAACGATGAAAATGTCCAGTTTGTCTCCCGTTGCGGTGTGGTAGTCGATGGGGTCTGCGGTGGTGAACATCGCCAGTTTGGTGCCGTCCACCTCATCGATTGTTGCATGGGGCAGGGCCAGTCCGCGTCCGACGGATGTATTTTGGGTGTTTTCCCTCTCCCACAGCGCTTTTTCGATTTGCTGCGATGTTACGCCGTCCAGCTGCGCAGCGAATGATTTGGCTATCTGTGTAAACAACTCTTCTTTTTTTCTCACTTTTATATTCGTCTGGACGCATTCCGGTATGAGCCAATGGCGAATGGAAGTTGTTGTATTTGTGATGCTTTCACGGCTCTGCCGAAACTCTGCGTGGATTTTACTCTTGGGCGTCCGAAGTCTGAGCACGGAACATGCGGCCTGTTCGGTGATGGTGTCTTCCTTGTTTTGCAGCAGCAGTCGTTTGATTCCGCTATCCGGTGGCGCGCCGAGCACAAGCAGGTCGTGATACTGGGTTTCTTCGGTAATGGCAGAGTACAGACTTTTGCCACGCAGCATGCGTACTTTGGTTTTGCCCTGACATAAATGGCGCAGCTCATCGACGTAGTTGGTTTGCGACTGGAAAATGGGCGCAGAGACATCGCTTTGCACAAAACGGACGAAGGTGATGGTGGCGTTAAACAGTTTGGCCAGATGGTCAGCGGTAGCGACAACCAGCACGTCATGGGGACCGGGCTCCGCAAAAACAAGTATTTTCCGAATATAGCGCACTCCGGCATCCTTGAAGAAACCCAGATTGCAGCGCACATGCGCAGCCAGCCACACGTACGGATTCCTGAAAAAACGTCCCAGTGTCGCGCGGCCGCCCCAGGCCAGCAACAGACAATCCGACTTCAGTGCGTCACTGGCAGTATGCACGGTTTTAGCTGAATCGTGGGTGGCCACGGGATGAAAATCGATGGTCACCTTTTTGTCTTCCGCCATGGCAGCAAAGCGGCGTTCAAGGGATCGTTGTCTGGGATCCGCTCTAAGCGCCTGACTCTCCATGTGAGAATCCTGAATTTCGGTGATGTCCTGAACTGCCACCCGATTGTTTTTTGACAACGCGATACCCATTTCCACAATCGTCTCTGGGGAACGCTCATTTCCAAAGAGGGAAACCAGTACGGATGCCGGTTGGATTTCTTCTGTATCGTCTGTTTCGTGCGCCAGGGCCAAATCCGTGCGGGCGCTCATTTTGGTGAGTTCTCCCTTGCGCTTCGTTTTTTTTCTGCCGTAAAAAAAGTACAGAAAAACCCCAGGAATGATAATGGATGCCAGCCCGAGCAATGCATCCAATCCCATCACCGCGAGCAATGCGAGACCGCTCACAATTCCAAACACCTGTGTGAACGGATACAGGGGCGATTTATAGGATGGTTTGTACCATTGAACGGAACTTTCGCGCAACACAATGACAGTGACGCTCTCAATCACGAACAGCATAATGACAAACGCACTGGCCAGTTTTGCCAGTTTTTCAACGTTCAAAAAGATAATTGCCGCTGCCATCAGGATGCCTGTTGCAACCACCGCCACGATTGGGGTGCCAAATCTGGCATGTACTTTGGACAATTGTGGGGGGACCAGGGCGTCGCGACTCATGGCAAAAGGGAACCGACTGGATGCGAGAATTCCCGCGTTGGCCATGGACGTCATGGTGATGACACCCAGCAGCGCGCCTGCCAGACCGATTGTTTTGCCCCCGATGGAATTCGCCAAATCGTACACGGGTCGACCGGTCTGCACAAATTCATCCATGGGGATGGTTCCCGACATTACCAGAACGACCAATGCATACACCACCGTGACGAGTATCAGCGAAAAAATGATGCCCAATGGAAGTGTCGATTCCGGTTTGTAAACTTCTTCGGCAACTGCTGCCGCCTTGGTAACACCGGCGTAGGAAACGAATACAAACGCGGCAGTGGCCAGAAGTCCCGTTGTGCCATGACTGAACTGTGTGTTGTTTTGAAAAAGCGCCCAGTCTACCTTCGGCAGGCCAATGGCGATGAGACCCCCCATGCTCAAAAGTGCGAGTATAACTACAAATATTTGAATTCTGCCGACTTTTTTAACCCCCATGACATTCAGCGTCACAATAGCCGCCAGCGCAGTCAGTGCCACTGGCTTGAGGGGGAGGCTTGCGAAAACACTGAGATACGCGCCAAGTCCTACAAGTGCAAATGCGCTTTTGAGCAGTAGAGAGATCCATAGTCCCATGCCGGCGATAGTGCCTGCATACGGGCCAAAGGTTCGGTCAATGTAGATATACGTTCCACCAGATGTGGGCATGGCAGTAGCGAGTTCTGATTTGGAAAACGCGGCTGGAAGGGCACACATACCAGCAATGACATATGCCAGCCATACCGAGTGACCTGTCTTCGCGGCTGCCAGACCAGGCAGAACGAAAATTCCGCTGCCGAGCATCGCGCCAATACTAATGCCAATAACACTGAACAGTCCAAGACTGCGATCAAGGGTTTTCCCTGTCGTTGGATTTTGCTTTTCCTGCTGATTCATATGATATTTCCTTTAGCACGTTTGGTCGCTGTTTTTGAACTTTTAAAATGGCCAATCGCTAAAATCAGCTGTGTTGCGCCAGCTGGCCTGTGCGCAATTGCAGGCAAAAAAACAACCCAAACGATATTGATCCAGCTACAGACGAAAAGGACCGGGACGCTTATGACCACAAGGTATTCAACCTTCCTTAAATACCTGGGTGTGCGTTTGAATGATATTTTTCACGGGTCTGTAATTGCTCCAGTGCTTTTTAGCGGTTAATAATTTCGTAACACCTTATTTAGGGCGTGTCTTGAAAGGAATTGAAATGAAATCCAATTGCAAAGTCGTTTTCATATGTCTTTCCATACTGTCGCTCGCTGGAATCGCCTGCGGAGAAGATGATGACAAAAAATATGATGTTGGTGACAGTGACCCGACAAGTCAATCCAATGTGCAGTATGGAGATGTTCATTCGGGCATGTATCACCTGGGGCCCGTTGATTTTGGAGAGACACAATGGCACAACGCCTGTGCGCCGGCAGGGGGGTACCGCGCGGACCTGGTGGAGCCTACCGGCCTCGGTGGCGAGTATCTGGCCGGTGTGAGTGGTACCTACAAAATGAACGGTGCGATTTGCGATGCGTGCATTCTGGTGAAAACGGCTAAAGGAAAATCTATTGTTGCGCGAGTGGTGACGTACGGCGCAACAAATGAACCAGGGGATATTGATGTAAGTCCTTCTGTCTATACGGCATTGAATATGGAGGAATGGCCTCGCGATATGACCTGGGAGTTGACAGCTTGTCCTGATACCGGCAATTTATATTATGAATTTCAGACTGAAGCAAATGTCTGGTGGTCCAGCCTGTGGGTGCGGAATGCAAAAGTTCCAATAGAGAAAGTTGAAGTAAAAAGTAAAAAGCATCCGGAGTTTACCGAAATGAAGCGCGGTGGAGATGGCACGTTGACAGATGGTTCCGGTTTTGGAGAAGGACCGTTTACTCTTCGGATGACCGGAATCGATGGTCAGGTTATTGAAGAGGAATTTGAAGGGTTCTCCGCCGGCGAGTTAATTATTGGTAAGAAGCAATTTCAATAACCAGTTATTATCTATAACGTCAAATATAGTCACGCCGTCAAATGTAGCTACCTGTAATAATCTGTAATTATCCGATTGGCAAAGGTGTTGGTATGGTTTTCTTTTTGGGGCCGTATCTGCGTAGCGTTCTGGTGATATCAGGCGGGGATGCCGGGGGCGGGGAATGATTTGCAGAGTTCTTTTACTTCAGCTGCAATGCGGTTCAGTTCGGCTTCGTTCGCGACGTTGCCAGCGACTTGATCCATCCAGTCTGCGAGTTTTTCCATTTCGGATTTCCCCATGCCGCGCGACGTCATAGCGGGGGTTCCGATTCGAATACCGCTTGGGTCAAATGGCGGACGGGGATCAAATGGCACAGTGTTGTAGTTACAAACGATTCCAGCTGTATCCAGTGCTTTGGCGTACACTTTCCCGGTAATGTTTTTAGGCGAGACATCAATCAGGACCAGATGATTGTCCGTCCCCCCGGATACTAGCTTAAATCCTTTTTCGTTCAGCTTGTCAGCCAGATGTTTGGCATTGGCAACGATATTGTGGGCATAAACTATGAATTCTTCGGTTGCCGCTTCCTTCAATGCCACGGCGATACCCGCTGTCGTATGATTGTGCGGGCCGCCCTGCAGACCGGGAAATACTGCTTTATTAATAGCCTTGCGGTGTTTTTTCTTCATCAGAATCATACCACCACGAGGTCCTCTAAGGGATTTGTGGGTCGTCGTTGTCACCACGTCGGCGACTGGAATAGGGGAGGGATGCACACCACCGGCAACCAGTCCGGCAATGTGGGCCATGTCAACGCAGAGAATGGCGTCTATTTCGTTTGCGACTTCCGCAAAAATGTTCCAGTCGATGATGCGTGGATACGCTGTGGCGCCAGCCATGATTATTTTGGGTCGATGCTTTTTAGCCTGGTCCCGAACCATGTCGTAGTCAATCAGGTGAGTATCTGGACGAAGCTCATATCGCACCGGATTGTAATAGGCGCCGGTAATGCTGACCCCCCATCCATGAGTGAGATGACCGCCATGATCCAATGCCAACCCCATAATGGTATCGCCCGGTTTGGCGAATGCGAAATACACAGCCAGATTCGCGGGGGATCCGGAATACGGTTGAACATTGGCGGCTTCCGCGCCAAAAAGTGCTTTTGCGCGGTTAACGGCCAACGTTTCAATCTGGTCGATAAACTGCTGCCCTTCGTAGTACCGTTTTTTTGAATATCCTTCAGAGTATTTATTGGTAAGCACAGAGCCCGAGACTTCGAGAACTGCTGAAGAAACATAGTTTTCCGAGGGGATCAAACGTATTTTGTCACGTTGCCGTTCTATTTCCTGTACAACCAGTTCGGCGATTTCCGGGTCTGTTATTCTAACGTGTTCCATGGAAAACTCCTCAAGAAGATATGCGTTGAAAGGAAAAGATACGCTGCACGTCCGACAGGATTCGAACCTGTGACCCTCGGCTTAGAAGGCCGATGCTCTATCCAGCTGAGCTACGGACGCTTACTGGTCGG
>JAFGQN010000170.1 GCA_016935665.1 Deltaproteobacteria bacterium
GGTTGAGCATTCCCCTCACACCTCGTTGATACCCCCTGACGGCTGGTTGAGCATTCCCCTCACACCTCGTTGATACCCCCTGACGGCGGATGGTCATATTGCTAGAGCGACATAACAGAATCTCCCGCTAAACCGGGTGCAATACTTCCTCAGAATTTCTATTTATTTATGCCGGGTTGCCCACAAATTTGGGCAAGTCCACAGTTTGCAGGCGGATGTCTTTGCGGTCGCCCACGCCGAGGCCCAGGTTGGTGGCCATTTTTAAAAAGTGCGGGCCGCGTTTGACTTCGTTGAGGGTGCGCAGACCGTTTTGTTTGCGCAGGTTTTCGATGAGTTCGTAGGCGATGGTGTCCATGGCCACCGGGTCTGTGGTGGCGTAAATGGATTCGTGGGGCACCAGGGCGCGGCGATTGGCCTTGGGGCCCCCGTCGTACAGAATGGTGGAGCCGTCGATGATGTTCAGCTTGATGCGGCTGCGTACTTCTTCGAGCGCCCACAGGTGTGCCATTGCCTCGTTTACCACGTCGTGATTGATATGAGGTTTTTCCACGCATCCGAATGTAACGTTTTTCATGCAGCAGGTGACACCCGCCAAATCGTGGTCTTTAATAGGCGGCACATTGATAACGGAGTCACAATCCAAAAACAGTTTTGTAAATTTGGCTTTGGCTGGGCCGGCTTTGACCCAGTCGCCGTACTGGCCCACGTCCTTGTGGGCCAGTACGCGCACTTTTTTGGCGATGGGCTGCTGATCGTAACGGCCCCCCATCATGTTGCTGGCGAACATATCGAATATGACCATGTTTTCATTGGGGACACCGGCATCTCTCAGAGAATCCACAATGGCAAAAACCACTTCTTTCATACTGGAAACCCAGCGGGTGCCAAGACAATTGATTTTAATGCCAATTTTGTCAGTGGGAGAAATAAACCGATGCCAGGCGGCCTTCACGCTGGATTCTCCGGTGAGTTCTGTGACTGCCCGGTCCACCATGTTGCGCGCGGCGTCCGGATGGGGATACGCGCCTATGCGCATTCCCGGCATGTGTACTTTGACGACGTGGCCAGGTCCTGTGCCTGTGGTGCGCATCGCGGGGTCGGCGGCTGCTGCATTGGGGGATACCCAAAGCGCTGCGGCAGCAGTGGCGCCGGCTACTGAGGTGGCAGTGAGCTTGATTGCGTCGCGACGATTGATTTTTGCTGTGTTCTTATCAGTCATGGTCCTGACAGTATTGTCATTACACCCTGAAAACGCAACTATTTTGGTGCTCAACACCCTGCAGGCGCAACGTTGAAAGGACTTCCCCCATGGCGGAGAACGCGCTTGATTCCCACACTCGGTTTTTTGGAGATTTATGGATGCCTTATACTTTTCCGAACAGGGCCAGTATGGCTTTGAGGACGCCGATATGCTCGCCTTTTTTCCTGGTGGCCAGAACGGGAACTTTGCACTGTTTGATGAGCTGTTCGGTGATGCTGCCCAGAAGCACGCCCGCAGCACCGGTGCGCCCTCTGGCCCCAATGACCACCAAATCGAATCCCTGCCGCTGCACTCTTTCCTCGTATTTTTCGGCAGGATGGTAATCTTCGTCCCAGCCATACTCAAAGTGCAGGTCTGCGCCTTTAATATTAATGTCTTCGCGCAGAAGCTCGTTTTCCTTTTCGGCATGTGCTCTGCCGGAAGCGACTTTTTTGACCAGCGGCAGTTCCGGATCGGGCGCAATTGCCGGGTACTGAACATCGTGGTAAATCTGAAAGAGATTCAGAGCGAGAATTCTGGCGTTAAACGCCACGCCCAAATCGATGGCGGTTTGCAGCGCGAGTGTGGAGCAGGGGGAATACCGCACCGGACACAGAATGGACGACACCTTTGGGGTGAAGTTTTCGGGAATCGTGAGCACGGAGCAGGTGGCTTTTCGGGTGATACGTCTGGCCAGAAGTGCTGCGTCACTTTTTTCAAGGCGTGCGCCCAGGTGTCGCCCCATGACAATCAGATCAACATCGTTGTCGTGTGCAATCTCCAGCGTATATTTGAGCTGATTGCCCACTCTCACGTCCACATGCTGCTCCAGGCCTTCCAAATCACCAAAATGTCGAACTCCTGATTCTTTCATGGCGTCCTGATACCCCAGCGTCAGGCGTTTTATTTCCGATTCATAGTGCGCATCCAAATCAAGTGTGCGCATGCCTTTCATTTCTGAATTTCGGATGAGCCGTTCCTCTGCGGGAATATCGTGAATCACATGCAGCAGATGCACCGATTTCATCCCAACGGCTTTGGCTATCATGTGGGTGTATTCGATGACGTTCTCGTCGAGGTTGACATCTTCGACACACACCAGCACTTTTTCGAGATTGTTTTCCATGCAGATACTCCTTTACCTGTCGTTTGCGTCCCCCAATGAAGGTACGGGTATCGGTGATCGTTGATTCTGAAGTCGTCATGCATTGGTCAGGGCCAACGATCCTATATATTCCAACGCGAATTTTCTGTTTTTTTTAAGAGGAGGAACCCTAAAATCGGATGGAAGTGAGTTCCCCCAACACCTGGCGTTCAGGGTGCTCGTTTCACATGGCAGTTTTGTGGCTGACACGGTCAAATGTGCCATCTTCAGGTGGCATATTGGGGAGATCCTCGGCGCGTTTTCGGGATGGTGTGCGCTGGTATGGAAAATGCGTGGCCACATTCAAATACCGACGTGTTCCAATCGGGTGAGCGGGTTGTCAGGTAGATATCGCTTTGGTTTATCCAGAGAAATTTTACAGAGGGAAACCGTCAGGTGTGGACCGGAGAAATCCGAAGTTATTCATATGTCCCTTCCGTGCCGAATCAGTGTTATTTGGCCGCAATGGCCAGTCGGGGGCGGAGTTCTCGTAGCTGAGAGGGAACTTCGCTCCCGGCCCTCCTTTAAACGGATCAAAGGAGGACGGCAATTTGCCCTGGAAGCGAGGATAGCCCATGTCTCCGGCTGATTCCGTTACTTTAAAGTTGACGCGGCTATCTGGCGGCTTTAGGTTGCCAGCCATGACAGATCAGATAAAAAGCCATGAACTGGCACATGTATTTAATGAGTTGACGCCCGAAAGAGTGATTCACTCCGTCGAATCTGCCGGGCATACGCCCACGGGACGTGTCGCCATTCTGAACAGTTACGAAAATCGCGTATATCGCATTGAGCTTGAAAGCGGTGATTCGCTGGTGGGCAAGTACTACCGTCCGGGCCGTTGGAGCAACGAAACCATTTTGGAGGAGCATCACTTTCTTAAAGAGCTGGATGCAGAAGAAATTCCCACAGCTGTGCCGCTGACCCTTCGAAACGGCTCTACCATCGATGAGATACACGGCATCCGATTTTCGCTTTTTCCACGAATTCTGGGGCGTTCACCGCAGGAGATGGACGATGAATTGCTCAAAAAAGTCGGTCATCTGATTGCGCGCATTCACAATGTGGGAAGTCGTGAAACGGCAGCGCATCGTCTGTACCTGACACCGGCGACATACGGGATGGAAAATCTCATGTATCTACTCGAAAACAATCACATTCCAGCAGAGGCCGCCCGTCTTTACGAATTGGTGGTGCGGGGACTGCTGGAGCGCATCTCTCCCATGTTTGAGGATGTGCCGCTGCAACGCATACATGGGGACTGTCATTTTGGAAACCTTATCGAAACCAGGGATGGTATTTCATTTCTGGATTTTGATGACATGGTTATGGGACCGGTGGTGCAGGACATATGGATGCTGGTGCCCAGTATCGATGATCATGGCCTGGCACAGCGACGGGTTTTGCTTTCGGCCTATCAGGAAATACGCGATTTCGATGCCACTCAACTGCGACTGATTGAACCCTTGCGCGCATTGCGGTTTATTCATTATTCCACCTGGATTGCGCGTCGTTTCGAGGATCCCACGTTCAAGCACACCTTTGGTTATTTTGGTACACTTCAGTACTGGCAAAACGAAATTAACGATTTGCGCGAACAGATTGCACGCATCGATACCTTTTACTGCTGAAGGGGATGGGAAAAAGCCCCCGCCGTTCCTGATCAACCAACTCGTGTAAGAGTTGACTGACCAGGAACAGGGGCACGACAAACTCCACATGCCTCTGCGTTAACATGCGGACCACCGACGGTTGGGACGTGTGAGGGCGTTCTCCCTTCCGTCGTTGGTGTCTGATATGGGGTTAACGCCGACCAGACAGAAAGTGGGAACCTTTTTTTGAGGGAGTAAAATAATTGAATGGGAGCAAGATGCACATTTGGATTGTTTAAAGGTTGGCCGGACGTCCCCCGAAGGCATGTCACGGTGTGGATTATGCGGCTTTGAAGGGTTTAAACGCCACACCGCCGGCGGTCGCATCATCACCAGGGCAGTGATGCGTCAACCTGGGTTGGAAATAACGTTATCCGCACTTCCGGGGACGCCGGCAACCAAAGTCACTTCATTTATTCAGCAATGAACTGACGTGACCGTCGCTTCTGTCTGCATATTCGAGCTCGGAAAACTTCTGAATTACGAAATAGAATTTTAACGAGAGCAAAAATATGATATTGGATTCGATGAATATGACTCGGGATTTGTAGGATATTCGACAGGGGCAGCAAACTTCTATGAAAAAAATCATATTGATTCTATGCATTGCATCGTTGTCGGGATGCCATCTGTTTACAGACCTCGATGGGTATACGTGGTATTCGGATACGGAAAGCAATTCATCTGATCAAATCGGTACTACATCCGACAATGTTGATGTCACAGGGGCTGGCAGCGGCACAGAATCCGATGTAGATACGGATTTCCAGAGTGGAACCGATTCCGTTGCCATAGTGGCGACAGACAGAGATTCTCAAGATGGGCTGGATACTCAGACTGCATCTGGAACGGATACTGTTTTCCAAAATGACGTTGAGACGGACACCGGTATTGGTGCAGATAGTGACACAAATACAAACTCTGATTCTGGTAAGGATTCTGATTCCTACCAGCTGCCTGATTGTTCAGCCATTGAGACTCTATGTGTTGAGACCCGTGAATGTATTGATTTGGCGACGAATGAGGCCAACTGCGGCGAGTGCGGGCATGATTGCGGCGTTCGCTCTTCCTGCTCTCAGGGCAAATGTCAGCCAGCCCTGCTGGTTGATGAATTGAGCTCAACAGCAGGAGGTATGGATGTGTCATCTAAAGGTATTTTTTTTGCAACATCCGGCACGATTCAATATTGCTCGAACCCGATTGCCTGTGTGGGGGCGACTGAGCAATTGGGATCTCTGTCAGCGGTGTCGTCTCTGGCAGTAACCAGAACACTCTCGACCGATTTGATCGGGTTTTTAGGAAAAATTCTACCATCCAACAAAGTTGCCAGTTTTTACCACTGCAATACGACTTCCTGTTCCGCGCCGACCAGTTTGAGCGGAGGTCCCGGTACCGGGGGGACAGCAGGCGATATGGTCGGTTTCGGCGGAGATCTGTACTATATGGCGGGTACAAGTACTTCGAATCCAGAGACCAGTAAAGTATACCGTGTAATTGGAATGGCCGACGGCTCCACTGAAGCGACAGTGGTAATTGGAGATCATGCCAGAGGTACTCGCCTGGTTGTTGACTCTCAGTATGTGTATTTTGAAAGAATGGATGATGACGGTAATCCTCTTGGTGTCGTGGCTTGTAACCGATTGACGGGTTGCAGCGGTTATACACCTGTTACTTCTGAAAATGTGAAGACCTTTACTGCTCTCGATGGGGCGTTGTACTGGATGAGCGGATTTGCCTTGAATTATACCAGTGTGACAGAGCCCAATGAAGGAGCGACTGTCGCGACGTTAAGTACTGCATATTACGGCGAAATGCTTATTGATTCAGATAATCTGTATTTTTCAACGGATTCAAGAATTGTTTATTGTGAGCTGCCCAGGTGCGCAGGCGGAGAAAAAATATTAGTGTCAGGTCTTTCGTCCCCATCAAACTTGCGATTGGAAAGCGACTATCTGTACTGGTTGGCTGATAGTAACACCACCATCGGGGCAGCTGCGATATATCGTGTTGCCAAACCTTGAAAAAGTGAATGTTCTTCAAAAAAGCTACAGATGAGAAAGGTTATGGCGTTTCGATGTCGTTAATGCTGTAGTCGCTGGTGACTGCACGCATCATGGCCGCCAGAATGTCGGGATATTGCACGGGATATGGGTCATTCCTGCCAATTAGTTGAAATTTGTCATTTCCACTACCCAGCTCGCCACCATTGTCCCAATAAATAGGCGTAATGCCTCTGTCGTGGGCGGCCTTGGTGACGTATTCCATATAGTAGCGTCGATAATTTTCGCGACCATCCACGTGTACAGCACCGTATTCTCCCATGATTACAGGTAGTCCGTTGTTTACAAAAGTCGATTTTAGCGATTCAAATTGAGAATCGACATAATCTTCATTGAATCCGCTGAGTGAGTCCGGAGATGAAGCGCCCCATGACGGTATTTCGCCTTTAATCGCAAACTCCCATGGGGAATAGTAGTGCACAGACAATATTAGCCTGTCAGCAACAGTATCTGTTGGAAGATTGAATCCTTCAATGGCGCAACCGATGCTGGTGTTGTATCCGGGAACAACCAGTGCGCGGGAAATATTGTTGCCCCCACTGGCGCGAACCGTATTCACAAAATCCTGATTAAGATTGTTCACAAAATCGAACATCGCCTGCTCTGGGCTACCCCAATCACAATCGTAATACTTCCCTTCGTGAACTTCATTCATGGATTCGAAGAGCAGATGATGGTCGTAATCTTTAAATCGGTCGGCAATCTGCTGCCATAGCGCAACAAAATTATCTTTGACATTGTCGTAACCGTTTTCGAATAACAACCAGGGTACATCCCATGGGTCGCTATTGGGCTCAACATATGCCCCATCATGGTGGAGATTGATAATGGCGTACATATTAGCGTCCAGAGCATAGTTTACAATTTCTTCGACGCGATTCATCCAGCCTTCGTCAATTGTAAAGTTGGGAGCAGAACCAAATTGGGGCGACCAGGTAACAGGGATTCTGACAACGCCGAAATTTTCGTCAGCGACTCTGTCCAGCAGACCCTGGGTGACACGGGGGTTCCCCCAGGCTGTCTCGCCACCTCCGCTATCGAGGGTATTTCCGAGGTTCCAGCCAATTTTCATTTCGGCTACAATTTTTTCCGCAGTTTTGCCGCCGTCGGAATCGCTGTCGCCGTCGGAATCGCTGTCGCTATCGGAATCGCTGTCGCTATCTGAATCGCTGTCGCTATCTGAATCGCTGTCGCTGTCCGAATCGCCATCGGAATCGGAGTCGCCATCGGAATCGGAGTCGCCATCGGAGTCGGAGTCGCCATCGGAATCGGAGTCGCCATCGGAATCGGAGTCACTATCGGAGTCATTGTCCCCATCCGAATCGCTGTCTGAGTCGCCGGTTGTATTGGAACCACCTTCGCCATTGTCGGTTCCGCATGCGGTGAGCAGTAAAAGCATAACTATCAGTAATCGCGGAAAAATATGAGTCATCCTGTATCCTTTCGGGTATGTTTATGTCTGGCATGGGATATATTGGGGTATAAATACCGCAGCCATGCTTGGTGTGCCCGATTCGGGACAAAAAGGGTCACTCATTGCCCCAGTTGCCTTGACGGATGTTCGGTATGATATTTAACTGACATTTCAGTATACTGATACCGGATAAAAAGTGAAAAAGTCCGGTTGGCGACAGAGAGGAATGGTTTTATGTTTGACGATTTTGACAGTTTTGATGATGGCGACGGTTTTGGGGACGTGGACAGCGGCGACTTTGTGAAATTTGGCACGCTGACCGAACTAAAACAGAAGAAGAGCCTGAATCGAAAGATAATTGGAAAATGGGTGTCCGTGTTTCTCGATGAGAATATGGAACCATATGCGCTGGAAATGTCCTGCAAGCATCAGGGTGCCAATCTGGCAGAGGGTAAAATTTCCAACAACGTGGTAACGTGCCCAAGGCATTTCTGGCAGTACGACATACGTACTGGAAAAGCGATAACCGAATATTCTCCCAACCTGCGCAAACATGCAATTCGCATCAGAGAAGACGATTTGTACGTTTCTATTCGACCCGTAATGCGGTGAACTCTGTAAATCAGACGACGATAGATGGTGGGGGTTCTATCAGAACACTGGTGCGGTCCAGGTCGTTGAGTTCGCGAAACAGATCTTCGCACTCGGGTTTGCCCTTAAAATGCGTTTTCAGGTAATCGGCTGATTCTCCCAGTTTTCTGGAATACGTTTCCCGCTCTTTCACCTTGGCGGCCAGTCGTCGGCGTCCTGCACCGAGGTCGTCGTCAATGGCAGAAGAGTGGCGGTCCATCTGCTGATGGTACTCTTCCAGTTGTGAGTCGATGCGTGCCGCTTCTTCTTTCCATTTGGTGATTTTGGCTTCCACTTTGGCCACAGCTTCAGATCTTGCCTGACGTCTGGCGGCCATGGCGCCCGCTTTTTCGTATGCATCTCTCAAAGGTGCACTCATTTCGTCGCGACCTTTATCGATGGAAGTGATGATGTCCCGTGCGGACCTCAGTTCCTCATCCGCTCGTGAGTATTCGGAGCGCAGTCGTTCCAAATCAATGGATGCGGCAGCGATTTCTCTTTTTAATTTTGATTTGGCCCGGGACAAATCTTCGATGCGCCGTCCTACCTGAGCAGTGAATTCCTTGCTTCGGGTTAGCAGTCGTTCATTGCGTTTGGCCTCTGCCTGAAGTTCGCCATCCAACCGTGTGGACGCGGCAGCCAGTCGCCAGATACTCTCGATGGCCTTCATGACCTGTGCCGGGCCCGCGCCTCCCGGATAGGACGTGGCCACCATTCGGCCGAAAACAGTGGCTTTCAGCGCCCAAGCAGCGATGTCGCTAATGCCGATGCCGGCCATCCCAACTGTACTGATGAGCCCTGAATTATCCCGTTCTCTGCGTGGGTCGCTATTTTGCGCTGCGATTATCCAGGGGGCGCTCACTGGCGCAACGCGACGCTGGAGCGATTTTAACTTTTCCACAAAGTGGTGGGCATCTCTGAATCGCCGATTGGGGTCTTTTTCGAGAAGCATGGCGACGGTGTCGGAAACAGACCGATCGATGTCCGGATTGGTTTCGATGGCAACCATGGGTGTGGAATGTTTGTGAGCTTCAATGAAAGAGTCGCGGTCGCGCGCGGTGAACGGAAGCTTTCCGGTGAGCATTTCAAACATTATCACGCCGAGGGAGTATAAATCCGATAGCGGCGTTGCATCCTCTCCCCTGGCCTGCTCCGGGGACATATATTCCGGTGTACCGAACACAGCGCCTTTGGCCGCCAGCCGTCCATCCTGGCTCAATCGCGCCAAACCAAAATCAATGACTTTCACAAAATTTTTACGACCTGCTCGATTTATCAGGTGAATATTGTCGGGTTTTATATCTCTGTGCACCACTCCCAGGTCGTGGGCACGTGCCAGCGCGGCGGTGGCCTGCTCCATTATGTCGAGTGTATCGTCGAGGGGCATGGGGCCGCGAGCGATGAGGTTGGAGAGGGCATCGCCCACCAGCAACTCCATCACCAGGTAAGCAAGTCCGTCTTCGGTTTCGCCAAAGTCTGAAATGTCCACAATGTTGGCGTGGTTGATGCGATTTGCCGCACGCGCTTCGCGAAGGAACCATGCTCTGAAATGTTCTTCTCCGCGCCTTTCGGGTTGCAGAATCTTGATGGCGACCACTCTGTCGATGAGCAGGTGCCGCGCGCGATAAACTGCTCCCATTCCTCCAACACCCAATCTGGATTCCAGTCTATATCTATCTGCTATCACTCGCCCAAGTAATCGATCTTTCATAAGGAGCCTTTCACTGTTGTCAGAGGGAAACCCATTTGACCATCACAGGTTGTCCAACAGAAATCTTGCCAGCAAATCTCTGTCGTCGTTTTCCTCTCCCAACGAATTCGCCATTGCTTTTGCAGCGGTATTTTCAATTTGACTCGATTGTTGTACTTTGTCCACAACAGGGACACCCGTAAAGCCTTGAACGACCTGGTACGCTGAATCCTCCAAAAGAACTGAGTCCATGTAATGCTCACACCCCATATCCTGTAAGATACTCAATTCTTTGACTTTTCCAATGAGAGAATGCTGATCGGCGCCATCTCCGACGTCGGCGATGAAATGGACGGCCTGGCTCAGACGATAGGTCATATTTTCTTCGGTAATGGTCAGCAGGTCATCCTCGATAGTCGCTTTTTCGTCAACAATCCACTCATCCATCATTTCCTGCGGCCAGAACAGCCGATTTTCACCCATGTGTTTCTCCTGAAATTACAAACTGTTACCGCACAAAAATACGTGAAGCATTCCCGCTTGTACAGATTATTTTAATATAAATCCAACGCCTAACAATCCGCAGATAGGAATAAAAAAAAAAAACTCAGGACGTTCGAAAAATCATTCCGGGAGCGCAGCGGCATTCTTTTTCAGGAGGGTTCTCACTTCGGGTGGAATCCGCAGTCCCTGCTTATCGTGACGTTTAAGAGCGGCGAGAATGATTAGACATTTCTGCGCTGGTGGCGCCAGTGAATTCACAATGACAACATTTTCCTCCAGCAGGCGGCACAGGCCACCGTCGCTTTGCCAGGGTTCGCCATTTTGAAAAATGGGTTCATAGCGAATGCGCAGCCCCAATGTGGGGATGGTTCTTTCCAGCATCTTCAGAATAATGCGCGCGTCCCTTGAAAAAAAGGTAACATCGGCATTTTCTGAACGCGACAGCGAATTGGAATCAGTCAATTTTTGGGGGATTCGCGGGGTCAATTTTGGGCTTTCTATTAAAAACGGTTTCAAATTTTTGAACAAACGCGTCTTTGCCACACAACAGAAGGCTGGCCATGGGCATGACTTTTTCAGCTTCTTCGCGCATGCGCTTCGCCAGGATACGAATATCCCATTGGGCATGCGCATCTTCACGAAGCCTGCAGAAATGGTAGAGGTCGCGCAGATTGGCGGTTACCAAAACTCGACGTCGATGCGCATTGGTGAGCACATACGGGGCAATGTGGGGCAATTCCGGCTCAATTTCCAGATACAGTGTCTCTGCGTCCGCGCAGTGGGAACCAAACAGATCGGTCTGCCCGATTTCCTCCACCGCAGGTGGAATGGTGACACCAAGCGCCGGCCTGTAACGTTGCATGGATTGGCTCATCATGCGATGCCGTTTCAGTTGACCATATGCAGCTGCAGAGATAGAGATGTCGAACGTGACATGAACGTGCTCAAATTCTCTTCTGGGTGTATCGAAAAATTCCATATGGGAAAATGCTGCTTCAAACACCGCTTTTAAAGCAGTGTCATCCATCGTCGCTACGGCCTGTCTGCAGGTGTCGAATCCGTGCTCCGAGGCAGCGCACATCAAAGCTGCCGCAACCAGACGATCGGCGTTGGGCGTGTAATGTACAAGCGACACATCGGCTTTCGGAGCCGGATTGTCCATGGTACCCAATGTGTTTTGGGCAATAGTTCGCAGTTCGGCTGGCGTATTCAGGTCGTACGCACCTGGGGTCGTGAACAGCAGGATGGATGGCGCCACTGTTGTTCCCGCGTCAAAGAACGCTTTTGCCAGATGTTGCAGTTCCGTCAACGACGATCCGTTGAGCCGTTTAATGACAAGCTCCAGATTGCGAGCGTTGGCGGTGAATCCCAGCTGTCCCGCTGTGCACAGCAGGGTGGCATAACGTGCGTCTTCCTTGGCCCAGCCGTCCACCAGATTGCGTCCGGATTTTTTGGCCACCAGCTCCGGATGCATTTTTTCGAGTCGCTGGTACAGCGTTTGGTGCAGCTCTGTGTAGACTTTGGCCTGTTTGTCGATGAGCGTTTCGAGTTTGGTGGTGAACGGCGTGCCTTCCAGCTCTTTGGGCATTACAAAATCATTTTCAAGCGTAATATACCGCTGACTTTTTTCCGTGAAAGAGCACAATCGGAAATGCTCCAGTTCTTCAATGGCCAATCTGGAGAGTCCGATAATATCAAAATTGAACACTGCGTGTTCTGCCACGGAATGGTGCCCCATCCCAAAGATAATCTTTCGGTTGGACTTGCGGGCTTTGGCCACTTCATTGAGCGCAGCCTGTCGCAATTCGTTCACCGGTGCGGGATTTCGACTGATTCGGGCATAGGCGGCAGAGATCACTTCCGGGGTGAGTTTGTCCGCCGAAATGCCAGCCGCTTTGGCCTCTTCGATGACCTGCGAATCAATATTATATCCCGCCAAAATAACTTTCATGAACAATACCTCATTATTTGTTCAGTTTTTCGAGGCAATGTATCCAGACGAATGATGGAGGGCAAGGGGAAAATCAGCCTTTGAAACGATTATTGCCGGACTGTAATTGATGCACCAAATCATCAGATGCAATGTCAACCGTTTGCGAAGTGGAGTTGCTTTTTATGTTTGATTTTTATAAATGACTACCGCGCCTTTTGATACGCGATGCTTTTGTTCGCAAGGGGATGTAATGTCGTTTTCGGAAATCATACTGGTTGCTTTGGCGTTGGCGGTGGATGCATTTACCGTTGGTGTTGCGGTGGGAATTTCTCACCGTACGCCCAGGCATATATTCCGTTTGTCATTTCATTTTGGGTTGTTTCAGGCGTTGCTGCCACTGATTGGCGCGGTGATTGGCTCGTGGATGAGTTATTTGATTTCCAGCTTTTCCCACTGGGTGGCCCTGGGATTGCTGTCCCTCGTTGGTGGAAAAATGATATACGAAAGTGTAATGGGGGAAGACGATGATTATTCGCGCGATCCTACTAAAGGATTGAGTCTCATTGTGTTGTCGATGGCGGTGAGTATTGATGCCCTTGCGGTTGGTTTTACACTCGGCCTTGAGGAAGTGTCCATCGCCGTCGTGGTTTCGATAATCGGTGTTGTTGCGGCGCTGGCGACCCTCATGGGTATGATTCTGGCGGGGAGAATTGCTGCACGGGTTAGCAGCCGACTGGAGCCGCTGGCGGGAATCGTCCTGATTGGTTTGGGGATTAAAGCGGTGATTGAATATTACGTGTAACAATCGCAACAAAGTGGCACTAATTGGCGAAGGACGATAATTCCGTTTGCGGATATTTGAGTTAAATATATACTGTATCGATATCTATGGGCGCGAAACAAACATCCATAAGCGCGAAACAAACGAGAATAGGCGTCGTTGTTTCCTCTTTGCATGAGGCTTGTCAGTCACTCATGTGGAATGGGATCTTTCGTGCTGCGAAAGCAAAAGATATTGAAATCTTTACGTTCGTTGCCACCAGTCAGGACCGGGTGGACAGCCTTGACCTGCATATTCAGATAGTTAAAGATTTTGTGCAGCGGACACGGTTGGACGGTCTGATATTGTTTACCGGCACCATCGCAGAATTTCTGGACGCCCGGCGGCTGGAGCAATTTTACTCGGATTTTCTCAGTTTGCCCACGGTCAGTGTCTCGTACGATATTCCACATGTGCCCAGCATTATCCCCGACAATACAACGGGGGTCATCGATATGGTCGACCACTTTGTGGGGATGCATGGCTACAAACGCATTGTGTTTGTTAAAGGACCCTCTGGACACAGCGAAGCAGAGGAGCGTTTTGCCGCCTATAAACAGGGACTGATAAAAAATGGCATTGCCTACGATCCCCGCCTGGTATGCGAAGGGACGTTTACCGCCAAATCCGGGGTCTCCGCAGTACGCTACCTTTTTGCTTCCGCCATTCATTTCGATGCAGTGATTTGTGTGAATGATGAAGCGGCGCTGGGGGTTATCTCGGAACTGAAGAAAAGACATCGCCACATTCCAATCGATGTGGCTGTGGCCGGTTTCGACGACATTACCGATGCGGCGTTTATTTTACCGGCGCTGACAACCGTGAGGCAGCCGTTGTTTCAAATGGGCGCAACAGCGCTCGATACTGTGATGGATCAGATTGAAGGGCGATATCCGCCTTCGGTGCGAGTGATGCCCGCGCATCCGGTCTATCGTCGGTCCTGCGGGTGTTTTCCCAGCGCGATCCGAAATTCCTCTCCGCCCAGTGAGCCGTATCCGGAGCCGGTCACATCAGAGTTGGTATTGGAGCGGATGGTTAAAAAAGTGGGAAATGTGCTGGGACTAAATCTTAAGGATGTGGCGCAGGCCGATGGATCCATTGCACAAAGCATTGGACAGATCCTGGCAGTGTTCGAATCATCCGTCCACCAGCCGGAATCGAGTCATCCATTTTTAAACAGTCTGGATAAGTATCTTTTCAGAGTGGAGGGGCTCAGTGGAAATGTGGACTCCCTTCAGATGGTGTTGCTGGAATTGTCGAGTTACCTTGGCACGTTCAACGAAGATTTTCAGGTCTTGAGCAATGGTGGCAATCTGTTGCAGCAGGCGCAGGTGCTGCTGCGCGAATACAAATTGCGGGAAGCACAGACGCGCAACATGGAGGAAGCGGCATTTGGGCTTAGAATTCGGGAAACCTCACAGAAGATTATTACAACGTTTGATTTGAACCGACTCAAGTATACAATTCTGGAAGATTTCCCCGAGATAAATATTAATGTATTTGTGTTTGCTCTTTACGATACTCCGTTTCGGATTACGAAGGAGAAGTGGCGATTCCCCGACACGTCGAAGCTGGTGGTGGGTTTCAACCGCCATATCAATGTACAGGACGATGGCAGTGAACCGCTCCTGTTCGATACTCAGGAATTGATTCCACAGAAGCTTCGCTCAGATAAAAGTGGCGCGTACATTTTTATGCCTCTGTTTTTCAAAAATGAGCAGTTTGGGTACGTGGTTTTCGATTACGTCGATGATCAGCCGTTTTTCATGTACGAGGAATTGCGCCTCCATATTGGTTCTTCGTTGAAGAGTTCAATGATGATGCACGATTTGAAGATTCAATCCATGGTAGATGAATTGACGGGCCTCTACAATCGCCGTGGATTTGTGGAGTTGAGTCGCAAAATGATCGATTCAGCGCGGCGAGCGGGCGGAAAACTGCTGGTTTTTTTTGCGGATTTGGATGGCTTGAAACGCATTAACGATGTGTACGGCCACGACGAGGGGGATGCTGCCATTTCCGGCGCGGCCAGTGTGTTGACCGATACGTTTCGCAGTAAGGATATTATCGCACGCATCGGGGGCGATGAATTTACGGTGATTCTTCATGTAGGCGATATGTTGGAGCCCGAAAGCAAGATAATGCTGCGTCTTCGGGAAAAACTCGACGATTTCAACGCGTTCAGCGGCCGACCGTTCACACTGTCGATGTCAGTGGGGTCCAGTTATTTTGAGCCTACCGGCACGCGTTCACTGGACGATATTTTAAAGGAAGCGGACAATCGAATGCTTGCGAAAAAGCGCAAGCGATATAGCTTGTAAGGTAAATATTCTTTCGAAAGGAGAATAAAAACATATTTGAATTGTTGCTGGTTTTAACATGATCTTTTCCTCAGAAAAGGAGACCTGATGCGAACAGTTTCTTTATCAGAAATTAAGGCGAACCCCATCATTTTACAAGAAATCACTGACATATTGACGGAGGACGGCATTGTTTGCATTCCCACACCTTCGGGGTACAAATTAATGGCCAATCTGGAGTCCGCCAAAGCGGTGATGTCCATGATTCAGGCCAAGCGGCGAGTGAAAAGTGCGCCCGCATTGGTTCTGGTGCCCGATAGCAGCCATGTTGAAAATATTGCCGATACGGTTTCAGACGAAGCCAGCCAATTGATGAGCGAATTGTGGCCCGGATCGGTTACCCTGTTGTTTGCCGCCGGGGAGGGAATTCACCCAAAAGTACGCAAGGCGCTGACCAAAGCCAAGGGCTGGTTGGGCATTCGGGTGCCGGATGAGGAACTGGCAAAGAAAATAGTGTGCGCCTTTGGAAAGCCACTGTTGGTGTCCAGTGCCAATATTTCGCAAAAAGGGGGTGCTGAATCGTTGGCGCAGGTGAAGAAGAATTTTGGGCGGACCATTTCTTTGATTGTGGAGGACGGCGACCTGTCAGTGAAGAGTTCATCCACACTGGTGGATGTGACGCGGGAAATTCCCAAAATTATTCGCAAGGGTGCGGTGTCCGAAGAGACCATTCAAAACGCATTGGCGGTGTGAACCACAAGATCCTCGAAATTCCCGCCGACTGACGAACGACATATTTTTTTTGCATCCTCAGATCCTTTCTTTTGGGATTGCGTCACAATGTTCAAATCAGCGCGCCCCAAACAGACATTTCGTGCTAAAGTGTTTGCACATCAATGAAAAAGAGGTCTCAAGAATGAAGTATGTAAGAATCATTTTTTTGTTTGCAATGGTACTGGCATTGGCCTGTGGTCCCAAAGTGGCGGTAAAAATTGTAGGCGCAGAAGACCCGGGTGACAAGGAAGGCGCGGATGTGGCGCAAATCGCCGACGGATCTTCACGCTTTGACGCACCTGCGCAAAAATTTGAACCGCGGAGCGTTCCATTTAAACAAAGAGACGGCGCCATGCTGGCCAACATCTCGTCCATGCCCCCATTACAGATGCGTCTGGGTGAGTGTTATGGCATATACGACGACGACGGTTCTTTGCAGGTGGCCAGCGGGTCTGGCAGCGGCAGCGTCGGCGCCGCTTCAGGCGCTGTGCGAAAACCCAAAAACGGAAAATCCAAATCAAAACCGGCGTCTCGCAGAGCTCCAAAGAAACGCAGCGGAGCAAAGAATTCTGGCTCATCCCTCGATAATTTGTTGGGTGGAGGCGCTCCCAGATCTTCGTCCGCGACAGAGTCAAAGATGTCTGCTCCCAGTCCTGTGATGGACAAAGCGGCGGAATCTGCGCCCGCAATGGAAGAAGCGCCAGCGGAATCCGTTGACATGGCCGACGCAGAGGGCGAGATGGACGACGCGGAACTGCAAATGGCCAAAGATGAAGCGCCTCTGGATGAATACGAAAACTGGGGCGCCTCGATTTATCTTTCCAATGATGATTCCATGAGCCTGTCATCTGCCCAGCGCGTGATGTACGCCATTGACAGTTTTTTACCACTGCCCGCAGAGCACATTCGACCTCACGAGCTGTTGAATTACTTTACGTTTGATACGGCGGATGTCGCGGCAGGGCATGACTTCTCAGTCTATCCCGATGTGATGGCCGATGGGCAAGAGGAAGGTGTGTACACGCTGGGCCTGGCGGTTTCGGGGCGCACTGTAACCAAAAAAGACCGTCGCAATGTGGCACTGACGTGGGTGATAGATCGCTCCGGTTCCATGCAGTCGGAAGGGCGGATGGAATACCTCAAACGGGGCCTGTACAAGAGCATGGCCGAGTTGAAGCGCGGCGATATGATTCATATGGTTCTGTTTGATCACAATGTGTGTACGCCAGTGGAAAATTTTGTGGTTGGCCGCGACAATATGGATGACCTCAAACGCGCCATTGATGCGTTGCGTCCGATGGGCAGTACCGATCTCCACGCCGGCCTTACTGAAGGATATGCCATTGCCGACCGATCGTATCAGGGACATCATTCCAATCGCGTGGTACTGATTACCGATGCGCTCACCAACACAGGTGTCACTGACGAACGGCTCATCTCCATGATTTCCAAATTTTATGATACGCGGCGTATTCGTCTCTCAGGTGTGGGCGTGGGGCGGGAATTCAATGATGCACTGCTGGACAAACTGACGGAAAAAGGAAAAGGGGCGTATGTATTCCTGGGGTCTGACGCCGAGGTGGACGCGGTGTTTGGGCCGGGGTTCATCTCGCTGGTTGAAACGGTGGCACTCGATGTGCATTTCAGACTGCATTTGCCCAAATCCCTGCGCATGAACGTGTTTTACGGGGAAGAGAGTTCCGTACACAAAGAAGATGTCCAGGCCATTCACTATTTTGCCAATACGTCTCAGCTGTTTCTTTCCGATGTGATTGCCCGTGGTGGTGAGTTGCGACCGCAGGACGACATCATGCTGACCATTGAATATCAGGATCCCGAAAGCGGCGATGAAATGGTGGAGGAGTACGCCTTCAACCTGAAAGACGTCATGAAAAATGAACCGTACAACACACGCAAGGGCAAATTGATAATTGCCTGGATTGATATGCTGGCAGTGATGGCGGAAAGAGGCGCGCCATCTCGCTATTCCTACGCGCAGAATTCGTGGATGGACGATGAAGCATATGCGCTGTGTGAGGATGGTAAAGCACACTTGAACCAACTGGCGAAGGGGCTGGAAGAAGATGCAGAATCAAGGCGCGTCCTGCAGCTGTGGGACAAATACTGTCTGCGCTATGCCACGCCTGTGGAACCGGAAAAACCCACACTGCGAAAACGTACTCCCAAATGGCCAGGCGCCAGGCCCGAAGAAGAGCGATAGTCCAATTACAACGGCGCTGTGGTCGTCTTCTTAACGTACGTCCCAATATAGAACGATTTGCCCGATGCCAGAGTAATGTATTCTGTTTCACGCGCACAAAGTCCCAATTGCCCGCATTCTGCGCCAAATACATCCGGATGAATCATGTTAAATAGAGCGCCCACTTTTTTTAAAGACGGATACGGGCTGCTCGAGACATCGGGGAGTGTTTCGCTGGGACATTGCAGTACCACTGAGAGAGCGCCATTTTGAATGAGCCATCCGGATACTTTTTTCAGCAGCGATTGCCAGTCCACAAACTCGAACACCAGACCCGCGAAAACCAGGCTATACGCATTTTTATCCAGACGGATGTGGTTTAAATCGTCGTGGCGAACATCCAGACCATGTATTTGGGCTCCGTATTTTTCAGCCAGTTTTTCCAAAAACAGTTTGTTTATATCAACAACGGTAACACGGCGGGTGCGTTTTTTTGCAATGTGCTCCAACCCGTTGCCCGTGGCACATCCCAGCATGGCCACAGACTGTGCGCTGCATTTGCTGAGTGCGTCGCCAAATACATCGCAAAGCAGCCTGGTCTGATTCACCGAGGGATGACCCATGTGCCCATCATAATCCGTCGGGGAAATGGTGCACCAGGGGTTTGGGGATAAATTTACTGTGTTCATTCCGATGTCACTTTTACATTTTTGCGAGAGTTTATGCCAGCAATTGTTTGCCTGTGGAAAAACACGAGGCCACTTTTCGGTTCAATATTCTGTCATTCTTTGGTAGTCGGTATTCGATATACCAATACCATTCTCGATGAACGCCTGTTGGATGCTGAAAGCAGTCCACGATATAAGGAGTGCATGACCGTGTTGGGAAGTGCCGCAAAATTGAAAAAAAAGAAATATGTGGTTTTTGTTTTCTTTGGTTCGTTGTTTTTAGGGCAATCTCTCCCTGTTTATGCAGGCGAACAACAAAAAGGGTGTCATTCCAGCAAAGGTGTCATTGGCGAAATTGCGCTCGTCATTGGATAAATCGGCGTTGTTATCGGGGAGTTGACGGTGTTATTGGGGGAGTTGATGGTGTTATTGGATTGGGTGGTAGAGGCATTGGACGCAGTGACACGGCTATTGGGAAAATGGGGGTGTTATTGGCGGGGTTTTGAGCGTTATTACACCTATGCAATGGTTATTGGGCGGTTTGCAGCGGTTATCGTTCGGTTGTAGATATAAAGATTACTCTGTGCCGCCAGCGGCTGATGCAATTATAGGATTTAAGTCTGCGTTTGATTTGGATGGTTTTTTGCGCAGGTATTCGCTGGCGTATCCTTTGCGGCGGTCAGGGGTTTTCCAGAATACAAACTGACCGTACTGGCGAATGGTGTCCACCGCTTCCTTCAAATGGGTGTACGCCTGGTCGCGCAACAGTTTTGATTTGTCCATGGATCCTTTGTCGGCGGTGGCCGCGCCGTGCAGGTCTGCCATGTCCTGGCTCACATTGGCGGCAAATTCCAGTTTTTCTGGATCAAATCCCACCTGTGTGAGCAGCTCGATGTTTTCCCGGCCGATGACCACGAGATTCAGTAAATCCTGTATCATATCCGCGTTTGAGTTGCCTTCATTGACACTGCGCACCCGGTTAAGCAGATGTTCATGATTGCGAAACGCAAACAGCATGTAGTGCACCAGTTCATCGCGCAGTTCAAATGCCTCGGGGGACTCCAGCTGCCACCGCGCCTGCGCCTCTTCTTTTTTTCGCATGTTGTTATGCCATTGCGCCTGGGCCTCAGCAGCGGCCGTGCGACGGTACGGCAGTTCCTCAAGCAATTTTGCGAGCAGCCCCGCTTTTTTCAGCTCCTCTAAATCCTCCTTTGCCCAGTGATACAGATAACCGGCTTCCGCCAGATAAGTATCCATGGGCATGGTGGGAGTGTGAACCTTGTCGATGGGAATAGCCGTGATGGCCGGTAAATACTGTTCAAGAATGATTGTTTCGGTGGACACGTAAACCTCCTTGTTGGGGCAACAGGTGAGTTGAACTTCAATCTGCGAAAGTTCTGCTCTGCAGACGACGTTCCTTTGTTGTGTTTGTAATAAGCAACACTTTGAACACGGAAATGTGCACCGGTGACTTGTTTTTTCTTAATTACTATCTTTTCCCGGTATCTGGCAGGCGAGTCCAGACTGTTTAACTTCGAAACACTTTTTTTGCTGGTGGGCAAAGCAGAGTATGCAGTCGCAAAAACAGCATCGGCATAAACTGGTTTTTTGGGACTATGAGATAGGAGCCGAATAACCGATGCAACCAACCGAACCAGTGCTACCGCATCGGCACAAAACCAGTGCCATGTGCTGACGAAAGGGGATATTTTGCGATTTATCGCCCTGTTGCTGTTTTCAGGGGAATTATTTGGGCCTCACACTGGACAATGGTAATGTCCTGGAGATTATGTTAGGGACAGGGAATAACAGACAATACAGAAATTAAGATTGATTTTCTGTTTGCACACTATAAGGCGAATGAGTTGATAGTGAGGTGAAAGATGCAGATCGATAGCTTTGGCTGCAATGGATACAAGGCTTTCAAACACAACGTTAGCATCGACGTTAAGCCGTTGACCATAATTATTGGAAAGAATAATAGCGGCAAAAGCAATATACTTCGTTTGCCCAGATTAATAGTGCGTGCACTTGCCAATGATGCCAATAGTTCGTTTCCATTGGAAGCAGAAGGACTTCGGTTTGGTGAGTTTTTTCGGGACCTTGTATACAATCGCCAGGCAAACGGCAAGGTATCCTTTTCTTTGCGCGTGAATGAAAATAGTGAAATATTGGACTTCACCGCAGATATTTTAAATGTAGGTGATGTATCACCGGGTGCCGGAAGGGCCATGATTCGTCGACTTATAATTCGCGAACCGGTTGCCAAAATATTGGAGTGGGACGGCAACAGCATCGATTCGCCCCGTTACGGGACGCATGGAGAAGTAACGTTCACAGGATTGTTTCCCGTAGCGCTCCCGGAATGGGAATTTTTGAATCCATGGCGTGTCAGGGCAAAGTTATTGGAGCAGGAAATTGGTCATCTTGGACCTATACGACAAGAAATTCAGCCGAGTGTCCGAGCGAGCGCAGGAAAAAAACTCGGGTTGGATGGCGACGCTGCAGTGCTTTGGCTGGCTGAAGATGATGAACTATTGGAAGTTACCAGTCAGTGGATGAAAACGAATATGGATGGGTGGGAGTTGGGGATTCTGCGGCAAGGCAACAATATTGAATGCGAGGCTTCGCGAAGCGGTGTAAGGGTTAATCTGGCCCAGGCGGGTCAAGGTATCCAGCAGCTGTTGCCCATTGTTGTTCAGCAACTTTTTGGCCAGAAACAGAATCAGGGACAGCGATTGTTCCTGGTTGAACAGCCTGAACTGCATTTGCATGGGGCAGCAGAAGCGCCGCTTGGGGATCTGTTTGTCAATACCGCCCAAAGGAACAATGGCACAAGCGTCATAGTGGAAACCCATTCCGAGAATTTACTGCTTCGTGTTCGGAGAAGAATTGCCGAAGGTGAAATTTCTCCAGATCTTGTGGCATTGTATTGGGTTGAAGAACACGCAGATGGATCTAGCGTAGCCAAACCCATTTCCATATCGGAGAACGGCGAAGTGGATTGGTGGCCTCAGGGGATATTCGCAGAAGGATATGAGGAAGTGCGAGCCATTCGGCAGGGGCAACGACGTCGTTTTACGGAGAATCACCAATGAAAGTAGTGATCGGCGCAGACGCGGCAAATGATGACGCTTGCTTTCTGAAACTGAACACCATCCTGGACAAAATCGAATCTGGATGGCACGTATGGGAGATTGAGGAACCGGATTCTCTGGTACACAGTTCGTTCCTGAGCCAAAGTAAATCGCTAAAAGAGATGTATCAACAGGCGGCCAAACGTTCTGTTTATCCGCAATCTTCAAACATACATCGTAAAAAAGTGGTGATTACCCTTTGTCCACAGGCGGATTATGAATTCAAGCCTAAGGTTGCTGCCGCGTATCTTACAGCTCCCCTGACCGTTATTATGGAGAATCGCAATACCGATGGGCAGTTTTTTGATTCATTGTGTCAAGTGCTTGGGCCGCCTGAATTGATTGAATTGATGCAGGTGAAGCCCCCGCCGCTCAAACATGATAGCCCAGGGGGCAATGGAGAGATACCCTCTTTGGTCGAGCACTATGTCAAAGAAGCCAGGGAAATCGGTTATCCAGCAAGAGTCATAGTATTTACTGACAGTGATGCCAGATATCCTGGCGATATGCATACCAATCCAGAAAAGGTGCGCGAGTCTTGTGCGAATCATGGTATTCCATGTCTGGTACTCAGCAAGCGTACCATTGAAAACTATATTCCAGATGAAGCATTCGATTCATGGTGTGCGAAACGGACGTGGGAAGAAAATCACCCATGGGTTACATCGTTAATGCGACTCAGCGACTGTCAGCGGGACTACTTTCCAATGAAGAATGGATTCAGGAAAATGAATGAAAATGGTTTCTCCCGCGAAGAGACTCTGTTATATGCGACCGTTTCTCAGGCGGATAAAGACGCACTTGAAAAAGGGTTTCTAACTGGGCCCATTGAATTACTGAAAACTGAAAAGAGCGCACTCACCCCAGCTGGATTTCGGCAAAGAGATGGTGCGGGAGATTTGGATCGACTGGTCGAAATGGTCATGGAAAATCTTTGAGATAACAGGAGAAACATGATGTCAAGCAAATCTGACCTTCCTGAAGTGAAACCGGACATTGAGTTTATTTTTCAACTGGTTCAAAAAGTGGCCCAGGGAAAAATTCGCGTCCCCCGATTTCAACGTGCGTTTATCTGGCGTCAGGACCAAATGACCGATCTTCTGGACAGTATTCGAAAACAGTATCCCATTGGCAGCCTGTTGATGTGGGAAACCGACGATGAACTTTCCAGCGCTGAGTGGGTGGGGCCAATCAGAATCCCTGCCAATACAAAAAAAATTTCCGCCTCTTTTCTGCTGGACGGGCAGCAGCGGTTGTCCACCCTGGTGGGGTCACTGATGCCAGGCAATGAAGGCGAATCCGGCAATCAAAACGAAGATGACCCTAATCGGTGGCGAATTCGGTATGACCTGAAAACAGAAAAGTTCGCGCATTTTCTTGAAAAAGACAAATTGGAGCCGTGGCATTTCCCTCTGCAGAAGCTCATGGGCACTGTCGACTTTTTAAAGGAATGCGGACGTATTCTTACCGCTGATGACGGTAACGGTGAACAGTATGTGGAGGGTGCTCAAAAACTGGTCCAGGCATTTACCGCTTATCAGGTGCCCATCATTCGAATCAAAAACACAAATCTTGCACATGCCGTGGAGGTATTTGCCAGGTTGAATTCCAAGGGGCAGAAAATGAGTCCCGACCAAATGGTTTCAGCACTGACTTATCTGGAACAATCGGATGATAAAGTAGGATTTCGGTTGTCCGATCAGATCGACGATTTGCTGGAAACGTTGTCAGGATACGATTTTGAAGAAGTGGGGCGCGTTTCAGTACTTCGGGCATTGCTTGCAACACTGGGTCAAAACGTCTACGAAACCGATTGGACGCGTTTGTCATCCGGAACCAGAGAGGGTATTCAGCGGAACTTGCCGGCTGCGGTGGAACCAACCCGGGAATCATTGATAGAAACATGTAAATTTCTGCAGCGGATCGGCGTGTACAACGGTCGATTGCTGCCATATGCAATGCAGATGGTGGTGCTGAGTGCTTTTTTCACCAAGTGCAAAACGCCAACAAAGGAACAACTCGCATTTCTCGAAAAGTGGTTCTGGGTGACATCTTTTACCGCCAAATTTGGTTCCACCAATACATCAAGGGACAATGGCCTTGTTCAGGAATTCCGCGAAATAGTCTCTCAAAACATCTCTCCATCAATGCTTGACAACATGCGGTTGGACGATCCCGCTCTGCCTATTCCCAAATCCTTTGACATGCGCAGCGCCCGCACGCGCACGCTTCTGAATGTAATGCTCAGGCAAGCGCCTCGTGACTCCGAGGGGAAAATAATTAACGAACCGTGGAAACAGATTCAGTCCCATGGACCAGTCGCCATGGGAAAAATTACCAATACAGCTGACAAGGAAATAAAAAGCGGGCCTGCCAATCGGATTTTCAAAATCGATATGAAGAATTCTGGACAGGCCAAAGCCTGGATTAAACAGTTGAAACCAGATATTCAACAACAGGTGCTTGAAAGCCACTGCATCCCGTCAGAGGCCTTCAACGATCTTGCAAACGATAAGGACGACTCATTTCTTGAAAAAAGATTAGAATATTTGATCCAATTGGAAATCAAATTCATGCAAACCGCAGGCGTAACGGTTCCCAAGGATACCCAACCCAGGATCGCACCAATCGATACAGATGAGTAGTCGTTGTTTCAAGCAGCAATATTCAAAATCCAACCCGCGTGCGATACGCCTCAATGCCAATCAATCAATCCACCCATCCCATATCGACCAGAATGGCGCGAACAATTTTACAGTGTTTAATACCATCCTCTTCACCATTGAACTCGCCTTCCTTATTTAGCCCATAGGGCCAGAAGTGCGTCTGATCGCCTTTTAAGACAGCATTTGGATCATTATCCAGTTCTTTAAGCAATGCCGTAGCGGTTGCTCCTGTGAATACACCATCTGCAATTAAATTCCGATATTCAGAGGAAGTACCAATACCCAACGTGTGCGCAATTTCATGCAGTGCAACGCGAACGATCATATACCCCGGCTGTCCAAATCGGATATTGCCGTTTACATTTCCATCTGCAGTGGGCACGTCTTTGGAATTGTATTCA
>JAFGQN010000171.1 GCA_016935665.1 Deltaproteobacteria bacterium
ACCGTTGATTTTCGCCTGACGTCATACGTTTTACCTGCTTTATCCTCGAGCAGACAAATCTTTTCAACAGATAGGTCCTCCCCGGCTGAGTATGGATGATGAGGACCGACATTTTCTGCGCATATTTTGTCGTTGTTCACAGCAATGTGTATTCGTCTATCCTTTTTCCAGTTCAGTTTATTGGCATTCAATAAAAGATGATTGGCTGCTATCAGCGCCCGGGTTTCAGGCGTTTCCGGGGCCTGTACGTAGTACGTTTGCAGTCCCTGCCAGGAGCTGTTCCACCAAATGTCCATGGAAAATGCAAAGGGTTTTGCCGGTGGCAGATTTCCAATTGTGCCGGTTTTCCAAAACATTGATTTGGATGACAAAATGGTAATGCCGCGTTTGTCGGTTCCTTTCACATCGGCGACGATTTGCATTTTATAGGTTTCACCCGGTTTAAGATTATTAAACCTGGCGCATCCATCTTCGTCGAGACGTCCCTCTCCAAAATTCGAAGTCGAGTTACCTTTTTTAAGAAAATATGTAACATTTTTTATCACGGTTTCCCCGACCCCTCCGATATTGGGTAACAGGTAATCCTCCCCTAATCCCATATCTTCATATTCGTATGGCCATTCTATGCACATTTTCACATCGCCCGCACTGGCCGAAAGGCAGAAGGTTGAAATGAGTGTCAGGAGGCTGATGAACACTTTAATTTTATTTTTCATTTTTTATCTCCTGTGTTCCTATTCCACAATTATTATTGCAGTATCGGTGTCTGGGTCAGTTTCGGTATCAATGCTCGACAAATCAAATTCCTCATCCACAATGATTTGCACATTTAAAATGCGCCCGTTCACATTGCCGTTGCTGTCAACAAGTGGTATTCCCGCATAGGGGTTTGGGCTTTTGAACATGTAGCCATCGAAGGTATCGATGAATTCTTCATTGTTAAAGTGCGTAATCGTGCCATCGCTGTTGTGTTTGTAGTACCTTCCACCGGTAAAGTTCTTTTGCGTGTAGGTGGAGCCATCGGGCGCCGTGCGGTACTCAATGACGGTGATGCCCATATCCGTAATCATGCCGGGCGTATTAAATGGCAGGTCGGCGGCGGAGATGGCGAAGGGGATTTCGGTTCCCAAAGCAAACGTGTACTGCCCCAGGGATAGTTTTTCAGTTTTATTCATTGGGCCATGGAATACCGCTTCAATGTCGCAGATGACTGTGCTGTCATCAATAGATCGAACTATGCCGTCAATGGAGGTGACGTTCTCAACAATCGCACTGTCTTCACCGGTAACAACTGTTTCAAACAGCTTTTCGTCCAAATCCGGAGCTGTGTATGTGGGCGGAGTCAATGGCGGGCAGGCGATATTGCAATCGCCCAAATCGTCGCAGAAACGAAGATCATCCATCCAGAATACGCCGTTTTGTTGTTGTGTGGATATTCTCAGTTTCACGTTGATGGGGTTATTCATCACCATCTCGCTCAGCGCATTTGACAGGGCAATGGAGTAGGTGGTCATCTCTTCGCTGTTGGCATCGGCGTCGTACGCCATGGTTCCCGCGAGTGTGTATGCGGCGGCGCCTGCCTCTTTGAGGTACACGTCGATTTCGGCGCCCCATGTGCTGAACGGCGTGGCGTTGGAGTACACATCCATTTCCACTGTCACTGTGGCTGCATCTTCAGAAAAGATCATGGTCATATCGTCTGTTGCTTCGAGGATGGCTTCTGTTTCACCGCTCAGCGTGGCCTCAAGAGCGGTTTCGCCGTTGGATGTATACAGATCGGAAAGGGCGATGGTTACGCCACTGCCGATGCTGTTGTTGGTCCAGCGCAAATCTTCAAAGCCAAGCGCATTGCAGGCATTTATGATGTCGGTGTCATCAATCTCGGTATTATACGCCGTGCAATTCTGTACCGGGTACACAGTGGCTTCATTATCAATCCATACCGACCTGGCAAGAAGATTGCCTTCAACCACACTCCGTGGAAACAGATATATCTGGCCAAGAGGCGCGGTCACCACCCCTTTAAAACTGGTGTCGGTCCCAATTTTTATCTGGCCCTGACTGTTGGTGTAAAACTGCACGTCTTCGGGCTTTGTGCCACCCTCAAGGATAAAACTGTTTCTATCTCCAAATCGCATTTCGTTTTGGGCGTTCACTTCAATGAAGCTTTCTTTTGCATCCAATACAACGGATGCGGGCCCGCCTTCCATAATAAACCGGCTGAAATTGTAAATGCCGCCCTCGAGAACCAGTGTGGCGCCCGCATTCATTTGCAGATTGCGGTAATCCCCTGGCGGCAGTGTTATTGAATCACCATTGTTTAACATGATATCCGTGTTGCCATATTGAATACTCCGCGGCGAAAGATCCACCGGAAGCAGCTCGGCAATCTGGCTCTCTGTGCCAAGGATGTACACGGGCTCCTGCTTGAAAAGATGCAGGTTGTAATACACATTGCTCGAGGCAACCGCATTATTGGCCATAAATACGGCCCCGCCAGAAACAATATCGCCGTTGACCTCTGCGGCCACTCCCATGGACACATTGTTTTGGGATCCAACAATGCCCAGGGCAACCGTTGCCCGGTCGCGAATATTCACCTCGTTAACGCCCCATACCCCAAAGACGCAGCTGGATGCCTGTGTCTGTGCCAATGCGGAAAATGGGCATAATAAACAGGCCAGAACAAGACCTGTCAACTGAGGTGAGAATCCATTTCTACTTCGCCTCGCCTCGTTGCGTTGCGTTGCGTTGCGTTGCGTCAAACGTGGAATTGACATGCTATACTCCTTTTGCAAAGTGTTTTTCCATTTTTTATATGCTTTCCGATTTATCGGACACTGGTATTGCAGTCAACGAAATAGACCATGGGGACTGTTTTTTTATGCAACGGATTTACGTCGGCACTGGCATTAAAGGGTCGCAGCCAACAGGGTGGTCGCAAGATTATGATTTGTTGGAAAAATAAAACAGCGGTAGTTTATCTGCCGCCCTGTGCTGACAGCGGCAGGGCATAAAGCCCAGACCTGCATTGGTGACAACTTTATGGCTATTGGTGTATAACTGGCGGGATACGGCTAAAGATCCCACTTATGAGTGACGATGTGACTCAGCGTCTTGAGGTTCAAACCGCCTAAAGACCGGAGTAACGCGTGTTACTGAAGCGGAATTTTGTCCCCGAGGTCCGGGGGCAACTTGCCATTTTTTGCCACAGGCACTGCCAGCTGATCAATCCCCAGCACTTCGATTTTAAATCGGTCAAAATTTACAAACTGAGGATTAAGATGAGATAACGTCAGCGGAATGGGTTTACGTTCATTGGGCGTGTACGCCGCGTATTTGCTGAAGTCAATCCACTGCACGTATTGCAGCACCTCATTGGGCGGCATTTTTCCATTTTTGGCAACAGGCACGCACACATGTTCCGGCGTTTCAACGACTATTTTTTCTTCAGTCAGTCCCATTTCACGAAAAATCGGATTCAAGTGAGTCAAATGCAAATTAAACGGTTTGGTCTGCGATTCAGGATATATTTCGTAACAGGCCACATCCACATGTTCCACCAACCGACGCACGTTGTCCGGTGGAGTAACGCCATTTTTTGCCACCGGAACACATACCTGATCCAATCTTGCCATTTTCACGGTCTGCGAAGGCAGTCCCATTTTCCGCAATACGGGATTCAGATGCGACAGTTTCAAAGTCGCCGATTCGTTCACTTCAGTCTTCGCCTCGTAACAGGCGAGGTCAATCCAGCGAACAAACGACATCACATCTTTGGGCGGAAAGACTTCGTTCTTGACGACGGGCGCACACAGCTGTTCCAACCGGCCCAGAGATGCGCGTTGTTCTTTGAAACCCATTTTCTGCAGCACTGGATTCAGATGATTGATTACCACTGAGCGCACAGGTGTCTGTCCCCCTTCCACCTGGTGACAGGCCAAATCAAGATTACTCACCAGACGATACGGTGTCATGACTGGCAAAATGCCGGCGGCAGGAGCTAGCACCCCCTGCGCCACGCTGGACTTCACCGGTAACCAGACAGCGAGGCAGATCAATATGCCGCCTGCTAAAAGATACATCAGTTTTTGCCCTCTTTTTTTCATCATAATACTCCTTTGCATAGTGGAACCGCATTGGTTCACGTATAAACGGCAACATCCATATGACGGTGCCGAATCACCTGCTCGCAGCACATCATCTCCGGAAAATATCAGCCAGCCTGAATTCTCCGCGCTGTGAAAAAACATCGCAACATGTCGAAACAACCTTCATTTTGAATAAGAACCAGAATGTACAAAACGCTGCGGTTGAAAGCAATCACAATTCGCATGCTTCACAAAAATGAAACCCGATCCATTCACGGATCAATGGACTTGTCAGCGCTTTATGTCCCATTAATAGTAGCGACATCATTGACATCGGACGTAATCACCGCCGATGTTTACCGGGACGGTAGCGGAGTGAGACATTCCGCGTTGGGAAAGAGGGGCACCACCCGACTGTTGTACAGAAGGTGTTTATAAAGAAATTTGTATTTATCGGGCACCATCACCGTTTCTGCGGTAATCACTGCGCCTTCCGCGGTCATATTGGGATACACCATCAACTGGGAGTGGGAGGCGAACAGCTTCCCCATGGCTTCCAGCATTCCACCCTTTCCTTCCATACCATCGTAATAACGCTCATCAAAAATTGTGAGAATGTTTTCCACAGACAAAATAAAACCAACGCGACGGTTGGGGTCATAGCGCGTAAAATATTCGCTCAATCGAAAATAGCGATAAAACGATGTAACCAAAACATTGAATCCCAAATGGGTGATTCGCATGATGCGATCTTCCATGTCGGAAATATCGTCGCTGCCATCTGCAATATATCTGGAGGTGTTCATCTCACAAATGCACAATACCTCATCGGACCTAAGTCCCATGCTTTCGGTGAAGGCCACCAATCCACGGGCGACCATGTCCGCATGCAAATCCAGGAAGGGGCGAAACGTCCCGCGCAATACCACCACATGTTTTTTGTACAAGAGCTCCGACGGGTCCTCGGGCTCTCCGCTGGTGCCAAACATCACCACTTCACCCAACTGGGAGGTGACCAGACGAATGTTCATTTGTGTGTTGCTGAGATTTTCAAACGCCGGTCCCTCGAAATGGATAAAATTGATTTCAATGCGACTCAGGGTCAAATCCTCAAAAAGCGTATCCAGCAACGTTTCGGGGTCTTCAAAGAAATTGTAAGCGGCGTAAATCAGATTCACCCCTAAAATACCCAATGCCGCCTGCTGATCCGTGTTATCGTCATCCAGCATGCGCACGTGCACTACTATCTTACTCGGTTCAGCGCCCCCTTTGTGCTGAAATTTAATGCCCAGCCAGCCATGTGAATCCCGTTTTGATTTATACGCCTTGGCGGCAACGGTGTTGGCAAATGCGAAAAAAGTGGTGTCTGGAGGACGATGACTCTTAATACGCTCCACGGTTAAAGAAAATTCTGTCTCCAGCATGCTCTCCAGCCGGGGCCGTGCCACATAACGTCCGGATTTTTCAACCCCGTAGATGGCATCGCTTTCCTGCATATCATAGGCGGACAACGACCTGGCAATGGTACCCGATGCACCGCCCGCGCGAAAAAACTGACGGGCCACTTCCTGACCGGCGCCAATTTCCGCAAACGAACCGTATATTTTGTGGTCGAGATTAATATGGAGCGCCTTGTGTCTGGTATTTAACTTAACCTCTTGTTCCATTTCCACCTGCCTCGTCCGGGTTATTGGGATTGTCGATGCTACTAATATGGACATAATTTTCCACATTGCAATAACACTGGATTTCATCTTTTGCCTCACATCGCTCTTGACGCGGCGCACAATCCCATCATAAATTAAGTGTGATCGGGATGACCATTCATCCCTCAACAACAGGAAATCCCTTTGACGCACAACGACAAAAAATACACAGAGCATCACCTTTGCGCCGCAATCAGCAGCGTGCTCGTGTCTGTCGTCGTCGTCCGCCTCGTGGCTTAGCCTGACGCGTTAGGGAATGTAGCAACAAATCACCCTGTCGGCGTCGGGCCGGCAGGGTTTTTCATATTCTGCCCCCTCACATCGCCCGCAGGAACAGACCGAGGAGACAACCATGTTTGAAATGAGTGGTGCAGAACTGATTATCGAATTACTCAAACAACACGGCATCACCCAGGTGGCCGGCATTCCAGGGGGATTCAATTTGCCTCTGTACGATGCCATGGCCAGGGACGGCCACATTGAACACATTCTTGCCCGTCATGAACAGGGCGCCGGGTTTATGGCCCAGGGAATGGCACGGAGCACCGGTCGTGCAGCTGTTTGTTTTGCCACTTCCGGCCCTGGGGCCACCAATGTTCTCACAGCGCTGGCGGACGCGCGACTGGATGCGGTGCCCATCATTTGCATCACGGGGCAGGTGCCCACTGCCATGCTGGGGACAGATGCGTTTCAGGAAGTGGATATTGTTTCCGCCGCGACATCCATCACCAAAAAAAGCGTTCGCGTCACCGATGCAGTGTCGCTGCTGACCATTATTCCCGATGCATTTCACGACGCGCTGTCCGGTAAACCCGGGCCCGTTCTCATTGATGTGCCCAAAGACATCCAATTGCAGCGCATTGCATTTTCGGCATATCCGCAGGTGCGCCCCAACCGTCGTCTGGACACAACCGATGCGGATACGTCGACGCTGAACGCTGTGGCCCAACGTATTGACAGCGCCAAACGCCCCATCCTCTATCTGGGCGGGGGAGCCATACACAATGGCGGAGCCGATGCCGCGATTCGTTTAGCGGAGCGATGCGACATTCCCACGGTGTGCACGCTGATGGCGCTGGGCGCCATGAAAACCACCCATCCACTGTACCTGGGGATGGGCGGTATGCACGGAGACGTTCACACCAATACTGCGCTGGATCGCTGTGACTTGCTCATTGCCGTTGGTACACGATTCGGGGACAGATCCACCGGACAAATAGACGCATTTTGCAAAAGGGCCACCGTGATTCATATCAACATCAGTCCAAAGGAATTGAACCGTCTCAAAAAGGCCGATATTGCCATAGCCGGGGATGCCGCCAGCATTCTTGATGCGCTTCACCATCGCCTCCGTCCCCAAAAACACATGCGTTGGAAAAGAGAAATTAACGCGTTGCGCTCTCGGGTTTCCAACGAATCACCGGAAAGCCGATGGCCGCAAATGGTGATTGCAACTGTTGCCAGGCACTGCCCCGATGCCCTCATTACCACGGACGTGGGTCAGCATCAAATGTGGACAGCGCGACATTTTCCCTTTTCATTTCCCGGGCAATGGCTCACCTCCGGGGGACTTGGCACCATGGGGTTTGGTTTGCCCGCAGCAATAGGCGCGGCGCTGGCACACCCTTTGAAACAGGTTGTCTGTTTCAGCGGAGACGGCTCTATACTCATGAACATCCAGGAACTGGCTGTATTGGCGGAACGGCAGTTGAACGTAAAGATAGTTCTGTTTAACAATTGTGCACTGGGGCTGGTGGCGCAACAGCAGGATTTGTTTTTTGGCGAGCGACGATTTGCCAGCGAATTTGATTTGTCGCCGCAATTCGAAATGATTGCGGCAGGTTTTGGTATTCAGAGCATGACTCTTGACACACTGAACATGTCTTCGAGCAGTTCAAAAGATTTCGCCAGCCTGGCAAAACTGTTTCACACACGAGGACCTTGCCTGGTAAACGTTCCCATTGATGCCAATGCCAAAGTACTGCCCATGGTTCCTCCCGGGGCCGCCAACCGTGAAATGATAACGCGCGAGCCACCTTCAGGCCGCGCCATGATTCGATCCTGCAGCTCTTAATATTCCATTTTTTTAACTGAACCACCAGCGCGACGTGTGACGAGATTGAAATACCCCAGGTCTTCTTTCCTCTGTTCGAAAAAAACGAAGTGTAGATGTTGGATTTGAAATGATCGAACCGCTGTAATTGCCTGCTACTTCGTTGCGGAATTGTCGCTGCCGGATGCGGTTTTGGAGGATTTCGCGGATTTTGCAGGAACGGGCGCTGCGCTGTCGCCGGTTGCTGGCGTCGCGGCGCTATCGGAATCCACAGCGGCATCAGCAGCTTCAGCGGTCGCTTTCGTTTCGCTAACCATTTTGTTTTTTTCGAAGCGACGGGTCATTTCCGGTTTGCCATCTTTGTCAAAATAGGCCCACTCTCCCACTTTTTTACCCTTCTCATATTGGCCAGTACGCTTTTTATTGCCGTTTTCGTAAAACCACTGCCAGGGACCATGGGGGTCCCCATCGGCCCAGTTGCCCACATCCTTCAACTGACCGTTCGAATACCAGGCCTGCCATTTTCCATCGAAATCATCGTCCCTGCGCACACCCTCCATTTTCTTTTTGCCGTTGCTGTGCCAGTCCGTTCGAGGTCCATTTTGCTTTCCATTGACCATTTGGGTGGTGCGTTTCACTTTTCCATTGTCGTGCCAGAATGTCCACACGCCCTCTTTTTTTCCATTATTCCATTTCCCTTGAGAGCGTTTTTCGCCATTTCCATACCACTCTGTCCATTCCCCGTCCTTTTCTCCATCCTTAAACTGACCCTGAAGCACTTTTTTTCCCTTGTTATCCCATCTCTCCAACTCACCGACCCGTTTCCCCTTTTTGTACGTCACTTCCTCTTTCTTCTTGCCGTTTTTATGGTAACGCACCCATTTTCCATCTTTCTCGTCCGCCGCATACGTCCCCTCTTCCTTCTTTTCCCCCTTCAGGTACCAGGCCAAATAAGGCCCTTCGCGGGTAGTACCGTCCTTCAAACACCACTGCTCCGCATCAGCAGGCGGTTGGCCGCCCACCTTCTCGGTTCCATCGGGACAGGGAGAATTATCCTTGCACCCAAGCAGCACACCACACACCATCCCAAGAAGTATCCATCGTTTCATGTTATAAACCTCCGTTTGACATTCAATACGTCGTTCCACATCACTTCATTAAATGTGAATATAATGTAAATCTGTTTGGCTGATATCCTAAAAAAGCAGGAAATCCATCAAATTTTATGAGGATGAAACTTTCTTTGCAACGTGATTGAGCGAAAAGCGCCAATTATTGCCGTACAATACGCGTTCAGCGTCGTGTTTTTAATCAATCATTCGCATCGACGTATTGGCCCTGTTTCCAAAACCGGTGCATAAATATGGAATGATATTAAAAAAAGAACTCCACAACAGTTTCAATGCATCGCAATAACCGGTATTATCTCCGCCATGAATAGTGAGGACTTTACAGGACAGCTTCTTGACGGGAAATACATGCTCACCAAAAAACTGGGTGAAGGCGGAATGGGGGCGGTGTATTCCGGCCAGCATATCACCATGGGTAAAATGGTGGCTGTTAAAATCCTCCATTCGGTGCTCATCAACAACGAAGAGGTGGTGCATCGATTTATTCGCGAAGCGCAGGCGGCAGTTGCCATCAGTCACAAAAACGTAGTGGATATTCTCGATTTAGGCGCCCTGCCCTCTGGAGAACCGTTTATGGTCATGGAGTATCTGAAAGGCGCCGGTCTGGATGAACTTATTGCCGTCCACAAGCACCTGACCCTGCCAGCGGCATGTGCCATATTGGAACCCACACTGCGCGCCATTGGCGCTGCCCACGAAAAAGGTGTGATCCACCGTGACCTGAAGCCGGAAAATATTTTCCTTAATCAGGAAAGCAACGACGAGGTGGTGGTAAAGCTCATCGATTTTGGTATATCCAAAATCCAGGACCAGGCGGTTACCCGGCTCACCCAGGAGGGCACGACGCTGGGCACACCGGAATACATGTCCCCCGAGCAGGTACGCGGTTCCAAGGAAACCAATCATCTGACCGACATTTACGCCGCTGGTATTATTTTTTACGAAATGCTCAGTGGCGATACACCGTTCGAAGGGGAGCAGTACGCTGCGCTCCTAGCCAATATCCTGACAACAGAGCCCAGACATCCCACCAGGGTGTATAAGGCTTTTCCAATGAAAGCCTGGCCGGTCATCCACAAGGCCATCAATAAAAATCCCCATGCACGATATCAGAGTGCCGCTGAAATGGTCGAGGCGGTATCCAGGTTGTGTACGGAAGAAGAGCGGGAGCGGGGAATGGCCATTCTTCCCATGGCCATCACCATTGCCACCAGCGGGAAAAGCATTCCGCCCCAGCTGGATGTGGGATACAGTCAAAAGGACGCCAACGTCATCCTTTCGGATCTGGCCCAGCAAAACGCCATGATGGCGTCCGAGACCCTTTTGCGGACAACCAGCATACGTCACGAAGCGATCTCTGCAAAGGAAGACGAAAGCTCGAAATCCACGGTCAACGTTAGCCAGGATGAACTGTTTTCCAATCTTAGGGAAATGACAGCTGAAAACGTGGCGCTATCCCGCGAAGACGGCGGAGAAATTCGCCAAAAAGGGTCAGACAGCGACGCTGCCCCCGGCAAAAAGGGATTGTTTGCCAGTCCGTTTAAAAAATTTCTTCGAGTTGTCATCGTTGCCATCGTTGCAGGCGTTGCCATTCTCATTGGGAAGACGAGTGTCGTGCCCGAAGACATGGTCGATATTGAAATCGTCGACATGCCGAAAAACGCTGAGATTTTTTATAAAGATAGAAAAGTGGGCAATCCGTTTGAAGCTGAAATTTCGGACAGCTGGACACCCATTCGCGTGGTCACCGGAGATAAAACCCGTATGCGCTTTGTCGTGAGACCCAACAAAGACATGCGAATTCGATATGTTCCCGGTGCACGAAAGGCCGAATTCCTCGGCGGATCGCCGAATGCCGCTGCCGCACAACCACAAAAAGACGCCGAAACCAAAAACACCGCGGAGAAGGGGACTCCTGAGTCAACAAAATCAGACAAAGCTGAAAAAAAACCTGCCACGCCGTCCCCGGAATCGATTTCCAATGCAACGGATTCTTTGGACACCACGTCCAAAGAGGAACCCGAGACAAAAAGCACTGCGGAAACCCAACCGGAACAAGTGAGCAAACCTGCCCAAAAAGAGAAAAGCGCGGTTGTCAAAAAGAGCAGCAAGCCCGCTGCAGCTAAAAAAGCCACCGCTAAAAAAAGCACCGCTAAAAAAAGCACCGTCAAACGGAAACCCGCAACAAAAAAGAAAACGGGCGCTAAATCAGCCGGTGCAAAAAAAAAAACGTCGGTGACAAAAAGAAAAACCCATTCAAACAATTAGGCAGTGAAATCCGAAAATCGCTCAGTAATTAATGTGGAACGACACCACGCGATGTTTGCCCGCCAAATCCTGAATTGTTGAGCCCTGTTTTCCCAGAATTTGTGGACCGAGCACATTGGCCACGTGAACCGTCTGCACATCGTCCAATTCCAAAAATATCCGGGCCCCTGGATTGCAGAACGGCAGAACACCGGACAGGAGACGCCGGGTGACGTCCAGTCCATCGGCACCGCCTCCCAGCAATGCCAGATGCGGTTCGTGCTGCACCTCAACGGACAGATTTGGTAATTCCGACGCCACTACATAGGGAGGGTTGGCCACGATAACGTCATATCGATGGTTGGCTGGCAGGGCGTTAAACAAATCACCTTCGTATAATGTTATTCGCGCATCCATTTGATAACGCGTCACATTGCGTCGTGCCACCGCCAACGCCTGTGTACTGATGTCGGTGGCATCCACGGATACCTCTGGACATTCCGACGCAATCGCCACCGCCACGCATCCACTGCCGGTACACAAGTCCAGAATGCGCTGACGGCCGTCACACACATCAATGGCCGCCTGCACCAGTGTTTCAGTATCCGGCCGAGGGACCAATACGCTCTGATTCACCTCAAAATCGAGGGACCAGAATTCCTTCACACCTGTGATGTGTGCATTGCATTCCCCCCGACGCCGTCGGGCCACAAGCTCCCGAAACCGTGTCAGCTCCTCGGGATGAAGGGGACGGTCAAAATGGGTATAGAGATACAAACGCGGTACGTTCAGCATATGGGACAGCAACAGCTCCGCCTCCAGCCGCGAAGACGGAATTTGCCGGCTATTGAAATCATCTGTTGTCCAGTCGAGAACCCGCTTGATTGTCCAGGTCTGTTCCATTCCCGCTTCCCGGTGATAGGTTTCCCTTGTTGGAGGCGGAGGGATAATCCCACGCATCCCGTCTGTCTTTTACACAACAACCCCAAATGAGCCCACAGAAAAGATAAATTATATGCCTGATACCAGCAAATCTGCTTGCGCCCTGAGCACTGCAACAGGACCGGCCCCGTTAAAAAAACCAACCTATCTGGCATCTTAACACCTCTTTATATGAACAAAATTGGAATCCTTGATAAAAAACTGTAAAAAGGAGGATGACATGGATTTTTCCTTGTCCGAACGGCCATGCGGGAGTAAACGTCACCCTGCGCACGGCGTTGACTTTTTTTGATTCATTGTTATCGAGTTAGGTGCGGGAAACCACAAATGGAAAAACGAGATTTTTACGAAGTTCTGGATGTTAACAAATCTGCGGATGCCAAAACAATTAAACAGGCGTACAGGCGTCTTGCGTTAAAGTTCCATCCGGATAAAAATCCCGGGGATAAATCAGCAGAAGAAAAATTCAAGGAAGCGGCCGAGGCATATGATGTTCTGAGCAACGATGAGAAGCGAAGAATCTATGACCGTTATGGACACGCCGGTCTCTCAGGACAATCGTCCGGTTTTTCGGGCATGGACGATATTTTCTCCCATTTTGGAGATATATTTTCGGATTTTTTCGGTGGCGATATTTTTGGCGGTCGGCGCTCGACCCGGCCCCCCAGGCCTCCGCGCGGCGCAGACATGAAGGTCCAGATGGACGTCACGTTCGAGGAAGCCTTTTTAGGCACACGCAAAAAAATCGAGCTGACGCAACGAAAAAAATGTTCTGAATGTGATGGGTCGGGCTCAGCCCCTGGTAGCTACCCGGAAACCTGCGGGACCTGTCAGGGACACGGACAGGTGGTCCAGCGCACCGGATTCATGACGATGGTCACCCCCTGCCCCGATTGTTCGGGCAAGGGAACAGTGATAACGTCCCCCTGCAAAAAATGCGATGGTTCGGGAAAAGAACCATTTAATCGAAGCGTGACCGCCACCATCCCGGCCGGAGTGGATACCGGTATGCGTCTTCGACTTGCCGGCGAAGGTGAAAAACCCGAAGTGGGCGATCCGGGCGATCTGTATGTTTTTATCCGAGTGGAAGAAAGTCCTCACCTGGTGCGGGACCATGACGATCTTCATTTCGAAGCGGATGTCTCGTTTAAGGATGCCATTTTGGGCACAACCATCAAAATTCCACTTGTTGACGAAACCATCGAAGTCGACTTGCCTGCCGGAGTGCAGCCTGGTGATATCGTTAGCATTGATGGCAAAGGGATGCCCCATATCGGCACCTCACATCGCGGCAACCTCCATATTAACATCAAAGTTACTCTCCCCACCAAAATTACCGCTGCTCAACGAAAAATTCTGGAACAGTTTTAACCCCCGCCCCCCGGCACCCTGACTACCTAGGGCAATCGCAAAGTCGTCGCTGCAGCAAAATAATGTAGGGCCCGGGGTTTATCCCCGGCCGAAAACTGGTTGCGGCGGCAGA
>JAFGQN010000172.1 GCA_016935665.1 Deltaproteobacteria bacterium
CTTTGCCAGGAGGGCGCCGATACCTTTGACTTCGGCGATTTGTTCCGGGGTGGATTCGCCAATGCGCTTGACGCTGCCAAAGTGCCTCAACAGTGCGTTTCGGGTTTTGGGACCCACTTTGGGAATGCGGTCCAGTTTGGATACCAGCGTCTTTTTTCGTCTGGATTTTTCCTGAAATCCATTGGCCAGCCGGTGCGCTTCATCCCTGGCCATGGAGAGCAAAAAGAGCGCTGAGGTTTTCGCTTTAACTTTGATGGGGTTCATTCGGCCGGGTAAAAAGGCGCGATCACTCTCGGCGCTGTCAACACCGCTGCGCTCCTTGGCAAGCGCCACAATGGGCTGGTCGGTGATGTCCAACTCTTTGAGCACCGACAGGGCGATGTTCAGTTGCCCCTTTCCTCCGTCAATGACCAGTAAATCAGGGGCTTCCCAGCCAACTTCATTGGCTTTGGCGCGGGTAAATCGCCGGTGCAGCACTTCGGACATGGCCAGATAGTCGTCGCCCTGAGCCGCGGCTTTCACTTTGTACACTCTGGCTGTTTTACCATCGATGCGACCATTCACCACCGAGCTGATGGCGGCAACGGTGTTGGTTCCGGCGAAGTGAGCGATGTCCACACATTCGATACGTACCGGTGGTTTGGGCAAAAAGAGCAGTTTCTGCACGGTGGAAAGGCGTTCTGCCATATCGTTTTCCTGGCGCATGCGGGATTGAAACACTTCTCTGGCATTGTTATGCGCCATTTTTATCTGGTCCGTCCGCTTGCCGCGGCGGGGCGTATAGACGCGCACTTTTTTTTCCCGCCGTTCACTGAGAATTTCCGACAGTGCACTCAAATCATCCAACACCGTGGGCAGCAGCACTTCATCGGGGATTTTCACATGCGCCGGGTACTGCTGCACCACAAACTGCGACAAAATATCTTCATCGGGAAATTCCTGCTCATTAAAGAAGAAATCCCGTCGCCCTTCCAGTCGTCCCCGCACAATCTGCATCACTGCGATACACACAAGGTCTCCTTCCCGATACAACCCAATCACATCTCGATCTTCGTTGGAAATTTCGGTAATTTGCTGCGGAGCGATAGTATCTTCGATGGCCGTAATCTGATCCCGCAGCATCGCTGCCGACTCATATTCCATTCGAGTGGCCGCATCCGTCATCTGCCGGCGCAGTTTGTGAATCAGATCTTCTTTTTTGCCCTCCAGAAAAAGACGGACAAACTGGATTTGCTGGGTGTATACGTCCTTGTCCACGTCAAGGGTGCAGGGGGCGAGACAACGTTTTATCTGGTACTGAAGACAGGGGCGGACGCGATTTTGAAAACTGCGATCGCTGCAGGTGCGCAACTTAAAAAAACGGTTCACCAGTTTTAGCGTTTGGCGTGCTCCCGAGGCCGATGGATACGGACCGTAATAGTGCGCGTTGTCTTTTTTTTTGGGGCGCCGCACCAGCTCCAGTCTGGGCCATTTCGCAGAAGTATCGAGGCGCAGGCACAAAAAACTTTTATCGTCCGTGAGACGAATATTGTATCGCGGCATATGCTTCTGGATCAGATTGTATTCCAGAAGAATCGCTTCTTTGTCGGTGGAGGTCACCACTGTTTCGATGGTGGAGAGTTTCTGTTGCAGATTTTGAACAAAAAATCGGGTATCTGATGTGGATGGCTGAAAGTATTGACGCACCCGCGCGCGAAGGTTTTTCGCCTTGCCAACATAGACAATCTTACCTTGCAGATTTTTCATCAGATAGACACCGGGAGAAATCGGTAGATTTTCCAGCAGTTGACTAAGGTCGGCGTCTTTCATGGGAAAAAAATTGAGAACGTCACATGCCCTCTGGTAAACCGTGGCAAGACATCATTGTGTCACTTTTCGTGAGACTACTCGTTTGAATCCGAATCGTCCACGATATTGACCATCTCCTTGAGTTCCTTGCCCACTTTGAAAAACGGCAATCGTTTGGATGCGACGTGGACAGGAACACCGGTTCGCGGATTTCGACCGCTGTAGGGTTTGTACTGACGTACCGTGAAACTGCCGAAACCTCTGATTTCAATCCCGTCGCCGTCTTTCAACGCGTCGGTCATGGAATCGAATACACAATTGACGACCAATTCAGCTCTGCTTTTTGTTACGTTCGTTTTGCTCGCAACTGCATCGATAAGCTCTGATTTTGTCATGGTGCTCCTTACATTTTTGTGAAGGGTAAAACGTATCAGACAACATTCTTTTGGTCAACTGCCAGATTAACCGGGATTATTCCCTTTAGGATAATGAATATAAGTTTTTCAGCGGAATGTGCAACATATTGTGATTAACCATACAACTTTAAAGCGTTTGTAATTTTGAACCGATATTGCGTGTATATTGTTGGGACTACCCAAAAGAACAATTGATTCCAGGCCCGTTATTGCGCTAAATTCAACTTTAAATTTTACGAGAAGGACATCCTCATTTAAGGAGTAAAAGAGCATGAATGATTGGAACAACGATGACCAGGCAGGAAACGTACCCAGCATTCCCCAGGCACCGGATGGGCCGCAGGCACCCCCAGCAGCCCCTCCCCGGATGGCGCCGAACATGGGGATGCCCATGGAGGATTTTTCCGATGTCGATACTGATGTAAAAATCAGTGGCGGCAACAAGGGCATGATTATCGCTCTGCTGGCCGCGCTGGTGTTGGGCGGTGTAATCGGGTTTTTCTGGTGGCAGGATCAATCCGAATTCCAGATGTGGAATGATAAACTGCAGACCGCATTGAAAATCAAGGACGACACGCAGTTTAAAGCCGCGATGCGCGAGATTATGCAGAATTGCAAGCGTCACGACATTCTGACGCAGGTGGCGTTTGAGCTGGGTGAAATCAAAGATGCTGACGCAGTGGCATTGCTGACCAGGGCTGTGACCGAGGGGGAGGCTCTGGGCGAAGAGGCCGCCATGGCGCTGGCCAAAATCGACACACCCGATGCGAAAAACGCCGCGGATGCCATTTACGACCAGATGATTCAATCTGAGGAGTTGCGTAAAGCCAAATACGCATGGGCGTTGGTTGTATTGGAGGATGAGCGTGGTTTTGGTCCGTTGCTGGAGGCCGTGAGTCGGCAAATTGTCAGCACGAAAACCATTTCCAATTACGACCCGGACGTCATTGCTCGGATGGGCACCACGGAAAAACTCATCGAGCTGGCGTCTGCTCAGGATCCCATGCTTAAAATGTATGCTGCCATGGAACTCGGATTCCGCAGCGACAAGGACCCTGTGCCTTCTTTGCTTAAGCTGCTGGGCGATCCCAATAAAAAAGTGGCGGAAGCGGCTGCCATTTCTCTGGGGCGTACTGCGGATGATCGCGCCGGTAAAGCACTTTTGAACAAGATACAGGAATCTCCCGATATGCTGGGACCGATTTTGTCTTCTGTGACACAGTCTGTGGGCGCTCCTGGTTTGTCTGCCATCTATAAAAATACAAGTGATCCGTCTATCAAATACAAAATATTGGGTAAATTAAAAACATTAAATGATCCGCGTTCAGCGGACCTGTTGCTTTCCATTACTGACGAACAATTCCCAGGATCGGATGACAAAGCCAAAATGGAAGGTGACGAGATCCGCAACCAGGCATTGTGGACGCTGGAAGCGCTGGGCGATCCTCGTATCGCCGAGAAAATGTACGCAAAGACCCAGTGGGAACCCATCGATCCTGAGAAGATTCCGGATGAGGCGGTTCGCTATCGTCAGGAGGATATGGCTCGTAAGATTGCCAACGGTGTTGTGACCTGGTTTGGAGATGCCAGACCTGACAATGCTGCCGATTTCGTTGAGAAAATCTATAAGGATAACGAGCCCTACTCCAACAGCCCGGAATGTGCGAAGCGCGTCAAAGTGGATATTGGCCCGTTGATGGATGCCATGGGCAAAATTGGTGACACGCGGTTTTGCAAAATTGTTGAGCCTTTCCTTACTAAAGACGAAGGTTTCTTCTCTCAGGCCGCGTCCATGGCGCTGGGCCGTTTGAAATGCCCGGGCACCGCGAAAGCATTTGGCAATATGATGGTAATGACGAAAGAAGAGCGCAAAGAAGACAAGTTCTCCACGCTTATTGAAAGTCGCGACTGGCAAATGGAAGGCCGGCTGCAGGAACGTCGTAACTCCATTATCGCTTCCCGCTTCCTCGGCGATCCTTCTTTGGCAGAAACACTCATGGATATCGCGATGGATCCGGTTGATGATCCGGAGCTTCGCGCTGAAGCGTCTAATTCTCTGGCGTATGTTGCAGACGACAAGGCGATGGATTTGATTTTAGAAAAGGTGAAAGACAATGCTCTGGATGTGGTAGCCCGTGCTTCTCTCATTAAAGGACTCTGGCACAATCCGTCCAAAAATGCAGTTGAAGCCATGATGTCTCTGTTGGAGGGTCAGGGAAATGATGAGTTTGTTAAAGCTGCGGCCATCGTTGTGGGTGAAGCCGGTCTTCCCGAATACGAAGAACGCCTGAATAAATTGTTGGATCACGCCGATGAAAACCGTCGTCGAGGCGCGGTGATGGCTATTCTGTTGGGCGGAAATCTCGATCGTCTGGACAGAATATTGGAACTGTTGAATGATACCGAATCGAAACTGGTTATTCGTGAATGGTATCAGAGTCATCCGGTGTATCTGTCGGAGTCCATTTTTAAATCCAAACGGATTTACAAACGACTGCGTATCGCCGATGCAATTGTTGAGAAAACCCAGCGTTTGGGCGATCCTATTATGTGGCCCTGGAAATATCTTATGGATCGTCTCGAAAAAGGTTGGGAGACGTCCCCCGGTGGGTTGACCACATTGCAGGTTCGCCAGCATCTGGTGAAAGACGTGAAGGAAGATGCGGAGAACAGAAAACTGGCAGCGGAGATACTTCGTGGTATGAACGAACGCGGTTATTTGCTGGCCCTCCAGGCTGGACAGGGTGAGGCGGCGGAAGTGGCGCGTAAAGTGGTTTACTCCATGAACCAGAGCACCCGATAGAAACACTCCGAGTCTCGGATTTCCTTTCTTTATTTTCATCCCCTCAAATAGACAATAAATCCATTCCATTGTAGATTTGCATTGTGCAAATTCGTAAAGTCGGGCTACAGTAGGTGCCCAAAAGAAGGAGTTTTACTATGGGTAAAACCATGTTCGGAATACCTGGCGTAAATGAAAAGAGTCAGTCCGGTGGTGCGATCGCACCCAAGGGAACTCCTGGGAGTACTTCTGTGGGAAAGGGTTCTGGCGGCAGATCCCAATCCGGTGGTCAAAATCAGAAGTGGCAGCCTCCTGCTAAAGAGAAGGCGCCAATGGCGAAGCCTGCAATGGCGAAGCCTTCTCCCGCCGGACAATCTATGATTTCTCCGGGGCGTACAACGACGCGCAAAAAAAGCGAAGCCAGCAGGACCATGTTTGGCATGCCTGCGCTTAATCTTCCGACAAAGCAAGCGGACGCTGCAACCGACAAAGAACTGGAAGTGGCGGCGACGGCAGCGACCGAGGCACCTCCTCCCGCAGAAATCGAAAAAACTATAAATGAGACTCCCTCCGGGGCAGCGGAGAGTGTCGTCAATGATAAGAGCGATGCGTATGGCGCGACAATGCTAGGCGTGCCCGCAGTCACCGATGAAATGGTACAGACGGCGGTTGCAGAGCAGGCAGCGACTGAGTCTTCGGGGGCTGCGGAAGCGTCCGCTCAGGGAGTCGCATCGGATGTTGTGGATGCATCATTGGATTCCGTGGGGGTGTCCGGCAAGGCGTCCTCTCAAAGTTCAGTGATGGCCAAAACGATGATTCAACAGGCTGCGGTTGAACCTGCGGCAGATGAAGTGGACGCGGCGTTGGATGCGGATGCCAATAAAACCGATGAAAATGTTATCATTGAAGAAGAGGAGACCTTGTCTGAAGATGATGATTCCGCACCCGAGGCTGCTTCCGCGGTTCAGGTGTCTCCCGTTGTTGTTCCATCAGGCGGACCATCCAAAGGATTGGTGGTTGGTCTGGTTATCGGTATATTATTAATGTTAAGTGCCATTGGATTTGTGGCCTGGAAGTTTTTATTCAGTTAAGCGAGGTTCCCTTTGAGTATGCCAGTTCAAGTTGCCGGCGAAACAGATGTCGGCCAAAAGCGCAATCATAACGAAGACACCTTTTCCATCAACGAAAGCGAAGCCCTGTTCGTCGTTTGTGACGGCATGGGTGGACACGCCTCAGGTGAAGTCGCCAGTCAGATGGCGGTGGAAACAATTAGAACCTTCTTTAAAGACACAAGGGACGATCCGGAAGTGACCTGGCCCTACAAAATGGATCGTTCCCGGCAGTATGAGGAAAACAGGCTGACCACTGCGATAAAGTACGCCAATGTTCGGATCTTTGAGTCGGCGAAGAAGGAGCCCAAATTTCATGGCATGGGAACAACGATTACAGCATTGTATTTTATAGAAGATGGTGTGTATCGGGCCCATGTGGGTGACAGCCGCATTTATCGCTTTCGGGAAGGCGAGTACGAACAAATCAGCGAAGATCACTCTCTGCTCAACGACTATATAAAAATGAAGAAGTTGACACCGGAAGAGATTGCGTCTTTTCCTCACAAAAATGTGATTGTCCGTGCGCTGGGAATGAAAGAATCGGTGAAAGTGGATGTGGTGATGGAGAAACCCAAGAGCGGCGACATATACCTGATGTGCTCCGATGGCTTGAGCGATGAAGTCTCCGATGAAAAAATGGCGGAGATTCTGGCCGCCCATGGCTCAGACGTGCAATCATCCTGCCATGCATTGGTGGAGGAAGCGAATCGCAACGGCGGTCACGATAATATTACGGTCGTTTTGGTTCGGGTCCCATGAGGGGATGGTGGTTCCTCAAGTTCAGGGAACAGGCCAGGTATGAAGCAACCTCCCAATAGAGCAACCATCCGATTTTTAAAAGCCTACCTGACTGCCCTGTGGATTCTCATTTCATACGGCTGGTTTTTCTTTAAAGTGCGTCTTTTTGGCGCCGACTATCGATTGGAGCATATTGGCAAGGTGCATCAGCGGGCGGCTGTGCGCATCGAGAAAACGATTTTGGAATTGCAGGGATTGTTTATAAAGGTGGGGCAATTGTTCAGTATCATGACCAATTTTTTGCCGTCCACTTTTCGAAAGGGTCTCGAAAATCTGCAGGACGCTGTTCCCGCAAGGCCGTACGACCAGATCCATCGACAAGTCGAATTGGAACTGGGGAGCCCACCGGAATCGCTGTTTGCGTCGTTCAGCACGACACCTATCGCTTCGGCCTCTTTGGGGCAGGTGCATGAGGCCATGACCATTGAAGGCGAGCGAGTCGCAGTTAAAGTGCGTCACCTGAACGTTGAGAATGTGGCCAAAGCGGATTTGAGAACCATCTGGCGCATTTTACAGCTGGTGAAGCGCTTTGTACGTGTGCGCGGGCTGGACAATTATTATTACGAAATCAAGGCCATGGTGCTGGACGAGTTGGATTTCAACAAGGAAATGGGGTACCTGGAGGCTATTGCTGACAATTTTAAAGATAACGATACAGTTGTGTTTCCATCTGTTTATAAGGAGCTGTCGGGAACACGCGTGTTAACCCTCAGTTATTTGAGCGGCCATAAAATTTCAGATGTGGAAAAACTTAACGCTGCCGGTTTGGATCTGCATCAGATTTCCACAAATCTGCTTACGGCGTATTGTCAGATGATTTTTGTGGACGGCATGTATCACGCGGACCCGCATCCCGGGAATGTGCTGGTACAGGAGAACGGCCAGATTGTTCTATTGGATTTTGGAGCGGTGGGCTTTTTAAGTTCGGAAATGCGCTCCGGGCTGAGCGCGTTGATGGAATCCATTATCAAGGCGGATGAGGAGCAGTTGCTGCGATCACTGAAGACTATGGGATTTTTACGCATTGGTACCCATCAGGCGGATGCGGCCGCAAAGGTAATTGAGCATTTTCATCGAAAATTTCAGGAAGAAATCAAGGTGACGGATTTCTCATTTTCCTCCATTCACGTGGATACCGGCAAGGGGCTTGAGCATTTGGCCGATCTCAAAGAGATGAATGTTGGTATTCGGGAACTCACCAGTGCGTTTCACATGCCCAGAGAATGGGTGCTTTTGGAGCGGACGGCGTTGCAGCTTACGGGTATCTGCAGTCAGCTGGATCCTTCGCTTTCGCCCACATCCATCATACGCCCCTATTTGGAAGAGTTTGTGCTGGGCAAGGATACCGATTGGTCGCAGATGCTGTTTGACGTGACCCGGGAAAAAGTGCTGTCGTTTTTGTCCCTGCCAAAATTGATTGACAAATTCATCCACCAACTCCTGATGGGCAAGTTGTCCGTTAAGGTGGAAAATCTAAAACAACCCGGGATGTTGATTTATCTGGGACTGCAGCAGCTTTCCTTTGCACTGCTGGCGGCAACCGGTTTTGGGGCAAGTTTGTATTTTGATTATCGCGGCATGACACAGCGCGCCGATTACAGTCTTTGGACAACAGGTGTATTTTTATTTTTTATGCTGGTGTCCATGTTTCGGTCCCGTCGATTTAAAAAATAACGTCCAGCCATCGTGTTAGACCTGTTGTTTTGGGCATCTCTTGTGGCAAAGAAGTTGACCTTGGCAATGTCAATTTCATATCGTTGTTTTGAACAATGATATTCTGTGCGTTTGTTCAGCGAAAAAAAGTATGTTCAGTAGAGCAGTTTCTTCTTTTTTTAACTATACTTACGACATTAATGGCAAGCGGTTTTTTTGTGCTAAGATTATGTCTTTACCGGATTTTTTTAGGCATACTGACTCCGGAGAGGCTGCCAACACGAAGAGAAGGACACTATGACGAAGGACACCAATCGGGAAAATTTAGACAAATCGTTTGAATCCGCAAAAAAAGCACTTTCCAGGGCCTGGGATAGTGAAGATGCCTGGGACCATCTGGAAGAATTCGCAGAAACCCCTGGCTTTGATTCGCAGGTGGCTGGCGTGTATGCCGAAGCACTGGAATCCGGTTTGCCCGAAAGTGTGTTTGAGCTGGTTGCACAACGGGCTGTGAATTTTCATGATGAATGGTTTGGAGACGCTCCCCAGCAGTTGCAGAAACTGCTCAGCCGCATCATTGAATTAGAGCCGAATGCATCCTGGGCGTTCAATCGTCTCACCGAGCATCTGTCATCAATGGCATTATGGGATGACCTATTTTCGGTGTATGACCGTGCTTTGGACAACGTGGCATCCACAAAGCGCAAAAAAGAATTGCTTGAGGAGGCGGCCAATATCGCCAGGGACATGGCGGACGAACCCGACCGCGCGCTGAACTATCTGCTGGCGTTGCATCGGTTGGACAAGTCCAATAAAGGACGCTTGCAGCTAATTGAGCGCATGCTCGAAAAAAGAGAGCGCTGGAGTGAGCTTATCGATCTCTGGCAGCAGCAGTTGGAGGTAATGACTCCAGACGAGGCGTTGGAAACCCGGCTGAATATCGCCGACTGTCATGTGGAAAAACTGCGTGAGCACGACAAAGCGCTTAAAATCATCGAGGCGTTTTTGCAGGAACACGCCGGCCATCGACGGGCCTGCGCGCTGGGCGAGGCCATTTTAGCGGATGATAGCGTCGACCCGGCATTGCGGATGCGTGCCCTCGACACCGTTCTTTCCAATTACCAAACCGCCGATCAACCGGAATCTGTGGTACGCGTGGTGGAGATTGCGCTGACGTTTGCGCAAACGGAACAGAAAATATTTTTGTATCGCAAAGCGGGCGCCACGCTGAGCATTCTTGGAAAAGATGAGCAGGCAATGGCCAGTTATGGTGAATTGTTGGTTCTGGCTCCGGCCGATGGTGATGCCAACAAGCAGTTGCGGTTGCTGGCGGTACGCTCCAAACGTTTTGATCTAAGGGCAGAGGCGTTGATTCGCGCGGCCGTCTGTGATGACGAAGTTCTCAAAGTGGCGCATCTGACAGATGCTGCGGAGTTATACGTGCGTCATCTGAACAACGCCGCGCGAGCCATCGAAATCTATTCGGAACTGCTGAGTCTGGAGAGTGCCGAACCGTCCACTTCCTTGAAGGTGGCGCATAACCTCAATGAACTTCTGGCGGCCGAACAGCGGGACAGCGAGCGACTGTCGGTGCTTGAACAGATTGCCATTCTGGAATCCACATCAATGGTGCGTCGAACCGTATACCAGGAAGCGGCCAAGCTTGCTGAGCAATTGACCATGCCCGAACGCGCCCTGGAATTCTGGAACGCCGTGCTGAAAGAAAATGAAAATGACCTCGAAGCGCTAACGGCATCCATTCGTTTGATGCATCAGACGGAACAATGGGAAGATGTGGTGGCCTATCTGCAAAAACGAGCGGCGGCACCCGTTCTCAAAGAGCAGCGGCGCAGTGATTTGGTGGAGGTGGCTGTTGTCCAGTTGAATTATCTGGAGGACCCTTCTGCTGCCATAAAAACCTGGAAAGAGATATTTGAAGAATTTGGTCCAAGGCCCGATTGTGTGAGCCAGTTGGACGCATTGATGAGCCAGGAGGGACGGTTTGACGAGTTGGCAGAGCTGCTGGTGCAGGCGTCTACTAAAACCGTTGAAAATGTGCAGGGAATCCTGTCGCGCCTTGGCGATATTTCAAAAGATCAACTGGAACTGCCGGAAAAGGCCCTGAATTATTATCGCAGTGTGCTGGCTTTGGAACGCAAAAATCCCCATGCCGTTGCTGCGGTGAAAGAACTGACAGAAGTGCCCGAGACGCGCGCGTCTGCGGTTCATCTGCTCGAAGAGATATATCGAAGCACCGAGGCATTTGACGAATTGATTATGTTGACGGAGTTGCGTCTGTCAGTTGCCACCGATGTCCCGGAACAGGTGGCTATTATGATGGAGGCGGCGCGTACCTATGAGAAGGAACTGCGGGACGCGGAGAATGCGTTCACCATGTACTGCCGCGCTCTGCCGGAAAGCCCGGATAATTCGCTGGCGTTGGAAAATCTGGTGCGCCTGGCTGAAGTAACCGAGATGTGGCGTCCATCGCTGGTTGCGCTGAAAACGGCAGCTGAAAAATGTATACCGGGATCGTCCCAACATTTGGGGCTACTGATGCACGTGGCCAAAATTCAGGAAGAAGAATTGGAGGATTTGCAAAGCGCTCTTTCAACTTGTGTGGAAATCGCGAGTGTATCCGTGGCCAATCTGGAAATATATGAGCGTATTATCCGGCTTGCTGCGGCCACCGAATCCTGGAGTGACGGTCTCAACGCATTTGCCAGCATCATTCGACAAACCGGAAAAGTGCAGCAGGACAAACTGCAACTGCTGGAAGAAGCGGCCACGAGTCCCGTTGCCTTTGCAAAACTGGCGGAAACGCTGAACACTACAATTATTGAGAACACAGAATTTACGCCGCTTATCCAGCGCGAACTGAATCTGATTCTTTCCAATTGGTATATGACCCAATGTGACGATGCCGCAAAAGCCAAAGACACGTTGAAGCGAGCGGTGGACGCGACGCCGGATTTCCTCCCGGCCAGACGGAAACTGGCGGAGTTTCAGCGCAAGGCGCCTTCGAAATCATTTCTGGAGAACCTTAAAGTGATATTCCGGCTCTGTAATGATGACCTGGATCCTCTAATGGAAGCGGCGACGGTGGCCGTGGGAATTCTGGAAGAGTACGAAGAAGCCAGAATTTATGTGGTGAATCTGTACGATGAGGCATCAAAGCTGTGGCGCATGGGGACGACCGTCAAGGGACGGTACAGTGCCGAGGAGTGTGTATTGCATGCGGTGACCCAGATTGCGCAACTGGATTTGGAAAACGGATTGAAGGAGCGCGCGGCGTTGTTTCTGCTCGAAGGCGCCAAAATGCCGTTCGACGAGATTCGTTCCCGATTTTTGCGGAAGAAAGCCGCATCGATATTTGCAGAAATCAATATGAATCCGATGGCCATCGATGTGTATAATCAGGTGCTCACTCGCAATCCGGATGACATGGAGACTCTGTTGGAGATGGATGCGCTTTTGGAAAAGGAAAACCGTATCCTGGAGCTGCTGGGTGTGCGGCAGAAACGACTTGAATTGACCAGTGACCCGGATTTGCAGCTGACGTTGCGACTGGAGATTTCATCACTGGGCGGGATGCTGGAAGGCAGTGAATCGCGTTTGGCCCTGCTCAAGGAAAATCTGACGCAAACGCCGGGGGAGGCCAGAACTATCGAGGCGATTCACCAGCTTTTGGAAAAACACGGTCGTTTTCGGGAGTTGGTGGAGCTGTTCAATGAGCAGGCGAATTTCCTGCTGACCAAAGGGGAATCGTCCCAGGCGGCATTTTTGTTTGAAACAGTGGCCTCTGTGGCACAGAACAAGCTTGGTGATGTGGATAAGGCCATTGCCGCCCATCGTAAAGTGGTGGAGCTGAAAAACAATCCCCAATCTCTGGATGCATTGGCCAAACTGTACACACAGAAGGGGGACCTGGCGGAGGCGGTGGATTGGCTCAAAAGGCGACTGCAAGTGGCGGAGCCGGAAGAGCGGGTTTCCACAATGATTCGATTGGCGCGCACCCAGCTGAAAATTGGTCAGGTGGAGGAGGCGGTGGAGGTTTTGGAGAATGCGTTTGATGCGGCCCCTCAAAATGCCGAAGTGCGCAAACTGTTGCTGGAGCGGTATCGGGAATTGAAACTGTACCAGAAGTTGGCTGATGCTCTCGAACGCTCCATTGGCAATCTCCACGACAACAAGACGGTGCTGACGTATGCCAGAGAAGCGGCCTACATTATTTTTGAACAGTTGAATTCGCCCAGAAACGCAGTATCTGTGCTGCAAAAAATTGTGACACTGCAGCCCGATGCCAAAGAAGAACAGACCATGCTTGCCGAGGCGTTGCTGGATGCGGAACGATACGATGAAGCCCGCGTGCTTCTGGAAGAAATTCTGGAAGCATTTGGACGCCGACGCTCGCCGGGACGCGCTGCAATTCATGCCAAACTGGCGCATGTGATCAACGCCCAGGGGGACACGGATGATGCCATTTTGCATCTGGAGCAGGCGGTACGCATGGATAGCCAAAACATTCAGATTGCAAGAGAATTGGCGGAAATGGCCGGTCAAAAAGGCGATTTGGATCTTGCGGAACGAACATATCGCTCGTTGCTGATGACGGTTCGACGTGGGCAAAGCGGTGCGGCGAAATCGCCGATTGGTCCCGCTGAAATTTTACTGGAATTGAGTTTTATCGCGAAACTGAGAGGTCAGGAAGATAAAGATGCAGAACTGCAGGAATCGACCATAGAGGCGTTGCGTCAGGATGACTCACAGGCATCGGCGCTGGAGAAGCGGCTGTTGGAGGCGGAGGAATACCCGTTTCTGGTGAAGATTCTGGAGAGTCGCCTGGGCTATTTGAAAAAGAATGTGATTCGCGCCCGCGTACTCGGCAAATTGGCGGATATTCTTGAGTATCATCTGGAACAGCGGGACAAAGCTTTTGAGATTCGCTTGAAAGCGGTCACCAGCGATCCCGGGGCGCCCCAAAACCATGACAGCGCCATTCGGTTGGCCAAAGAGCTTGATTTATATGATGAGTACGTGGAAGTTGTGGAGAATCAGATGTCCACGACACGCAGAGATGTGGATGCATTGACGCGCTGCGAACTGTTGCTGCGAATTATGGACGCCCGCATTGAGGATGAAGAGCTGGAGGATGCCACTGAACTGTTTGAACAGGCCAAGAAGCTGGATGTGCGTGAAGTGGATGTGATTCGAGCGGGGGCACGTCTGGCAGAAGCCAGGGGCGACGATGAGCTGCAGGTGCAACTGCTCACTGAGTTGTCGAAAATGGGCGAGAGCGGAGACAGTTCAGAAACGCATGTGAACGCGCTGTTTCGTTTGGCGGAAATTCATCTTGGGTCTGAAGAAACGTTTGATGAAGGCATTGAGCAGTTGGATGCCGCATTTACAGAGTCTGGGAATTGTGAGCGAGCGGGACGAATTTTGAAACGACTGGTGCGCAAAGGGGTGCAAAGCGATGCATTGCTTCATGTGTTTGAACGGGTATCCAAAAAGTCGGATGACAAGTATTTGATGCTTGAATATTTCGAGATGTTGTCCAATCTGGCGTCCACCACTCCGGCACAGATTCAGGATGGTGCAAGGCTGGCGCTGGAGCTGGACGAAAAAGATCGCGCCGAAAAACTGATGGAACGCATTATAGATGCGTCGGAGGAATTTCCGGAATTCGGTGAAGCAATTACCTGGGCAATGTTGGGCCTTGGTCACAAACGATTAGAGCAAAAAGACCTGGCAGGCGCGGTCAAATGGTTCCATGACGCTGCTGAAATTGTGGAAGACGACGAGGTGTTTGAGTTTGGTGCGGCGGTGGCGCGTTGCATTTTCGAAGAAAGCGACGACCTGATACTGGGATCCAGAGTATACGAAAAGCTGCTCGAAATGAAACCGGGCGACAAAGTAGTGTGGGAACCTCTGAGTGATATTTACCTGAAGCTTGGCAATATCGAGGGATTTGAATGTTTGGTGGAGGAAACGATGTACTCGCTGGAGAGTACGCAGGAGCGCAACGCGTTGCGTCAGAAATGGGCGAGGATGCTGCTCGACAACGATGGTCGCGAGGCGGACGCGGTGGATGTATTGAAAAACATACTGCTGGACGAGCCGGGACACAGCGAGGCGCTGGCGTTGCTGTCGGACTACTACAAACGTTCCGGGAGGGAAGAGGAGTTGATAGACCTGCTTAAAGACCGGTTCTCATCAGCGGCAGACCGCCAGGCTGCGGATGAAGTCAAGGGCCTGGCTCTGGAACTGGGGCGCCAACTCAACGATAGAGATGAAGTGCAGAATCTGTATCGGCGGGCCCTGTCGGTTTCAGTGGATGATTCGGCGCTGTTAAAGGCGCTCATTGAAACATTGGATCCCCATGACGATGCACGGGAACGCCTGTCTTTGCTGGAACGAACCTTGCGTAACGAATCCGGTGACGACGCCGCATCCCTGACATTGCAGCTGGTATCTGCATATCGGGAGATGGACGACGGTGAAGGTGCGACGCGAACATTGAAATTCGGATTTGAAAGAGCGCCTGGAAACAGCGATTTGAAAAAGGCGCTGGAACATGATTATCGATTGCGGGGCGATTTTGATGGTCTGGTCGAAATGCTGAAATCCACCGCTGCGGAAGTGGAGGATGTGGATGCGAAATTGCGTGCATTCAGTGAAATCGCAGATTTGTATAAAGATGAAATCAACGATGTTACCGGGGAACTCGATGCATTGATTCAGATGGCGGAATTCGTTGATGGCGATTTGGCATTTACTATTCGCCTGATAGATGCATTCCGGCGTGCCGGCAAGTATGACGAGGCGTTGGAAAAAGCACAGTCTGCGTTGGATGCGGTTACGGAGCCCCAGAAAAGGTACGAGTTACTGCTGCTGCGCTCCAGAATGCTGAAGTCCAGGGGGGATGTGGATGGCGCGCTCGATGATTTGGAAATGGCTGTGTCCATAAACGAAGAAGCTGCGGAGTCGTTCGAGACATTGCTGCTTGAAAAACGTTCCGAGGCCGCTGCGGAACAGGACGTACTGGCAGAGAAAGACGCTGTGAACAAGTTGACGGGATTGTATCTGTACCAGGAACGCGTGGCGGAACTGACGTCACTGCTGCAGAGCTGGCTGGCGGGTCATGGAGAGGATGTGGATTCCTGGAGACAACTGTTGCAGTTGCATCAGCAGGCGGACAATCATGAAGGCGTGATAGACGCCTGCAAAAAACTGACAGTGCTTACCAGTGGTGAGGAACAGCTGGAAGTGGGCGCTGTGTTGACCCGGGCCTGTCTGGAGACGGGTGAACTGGAGATTGCCAGAAGGGGGCTGGAGTATATTTACAAAGAAAATATCGATGGGGTGCGGGTTCGGGATGAACTTAAAATGGTCTACGAAAAAATTGGTGCATTTCACGAACTGGCCACGTTGCTGGCCCATGATGCCAAATCCGCTGAGGACGTTGTGGAACGCGCAGAACTGTTCAGGCGGGCGGGGCACGCGTATCTGAAGGCGGGCGATCCCTCCACTGCCTTGCTGGCGTTGAATGAATCATTGTCGCTGGAGCCGGACAATATCGATTCCGCACTGCTGGTCATTGACATCGAGATTGAGCAGGGTGATTTGAATGCCGCAGAGGTACATGCAGATGCGGCGCTGGAGGCATACGGTAACCGGCGCACGCCTCAGCAGGCGTTGTTGCTGTATAAAAAAGCCGTCATCAGTAAACAGCGGGGCGATCGGATGGAGCAGATGGAATGGCTGGAACAGGCCGCCACATCCAACCGAACCGATGGTGTGATTGCCGCGGAACTGGCGGAACTGGCCGAGGAACTGGAACAGTGGGAAACCGCCCTCAAAGCTCTGCGCAATATTTCGCTCATGAAAACCAACTGCCCCATGTCCAAGGCGGAATCCTTTTTCAGACAGGGACGTATTTCCTATCGAACCGGAGATGAAAAGCGCGCTGTCCTGTACCTGAAAAAAGCCCTGCAGGAAGACCGGGATCACGGCGAAGCCGAGGCGTTTTTACAGCAGATTTCGTAAAGCCTGGCGGAAGAATATCTTCCTATATTCGCGAGGCGCCAGAGCAACACGCCCCCCACGCAATGGAATACTTTTATCGGGACTTGTTTTTTTTTTGTCAAAACCGCTCGGCGTTGGCCTGTTGTTACTGTCTGTACTGCCAGGTACACGGTAGATGACAGTCGCACCTTCCTCTATATCTGTTTGATGCATTTTTTGTAAATTGGCAGGAAGGCTCATCCGAGCTCCTTTCTTGAGAACCAGCCACAATGCCACCTTTTTTCCTGCTGATTCAAATACCTGGCAGCTGAACTGAGCGGCATTGGGATTAAAGCCCCATGCAACGCCGATTGCTTCCCGTAAAGTGCCATTTTCTCCAACAAAAAATGTAACTGAATGATGAAGAGAAAGCGAATCAAGATGTTTCACGGCATTTAAACAGAGGGGGTATTTGTTAAACGACTCGACATTATTCCGACGTAATTTGACCTCGATTAGATAATGTTCTTCCAGTGGCTCCTCCCATACTGCAGAAATATTCTCTGTTCATTTTTTTACCCCGCGATCAGCCTTCAATTCCAGTTTCGATTTTTTTGCGATATGACTATAGTAATCTACCTCTACTACGTGCCCGTATTCCCTATTCAAAATTCGCAGTTTGTCGGAATGAGGGAACACGGCGAGAAGGAGCATTGCGATGAGTAAAAAAGTGGTCGTCACTGCAACCCATATTAAATGTATCGATCCTCAGGATCCGTATCTGGATGAATTGTATTTTGTAACCGGCACCAATAGAGCATCATTCACTTCGAAGACGAAGCGTCGAATCAGTAAAGGATTTGACGAGGATGTTCAAATTGAGTTGCTGAAAACAGAAATCAGCGACAATGTAATTACGCCCGTATTAATAACACTCTGGGAGCAGCGGGCGTTCAAAGACAACGGTCGGATTGCCAAAGTTATTGAGGAAGCCGCAGAGAAGGCGTTGAAATATGCGAAACGTCATCTGACTGGATTGAGCTGGCCTGAGCTTGCCATAAAAGCCGGCGCCTGGCTGCTGGACCATGCGGTTCATTTTTTCAAGCGAATAATGAAAGACTCTCCTTTGGGTTTCAAGGAGATCGTTCTGCCGCGGGTAGCAGGGCCTGGGGAAGCGTACGATTACCCCAATAGCATTGAAGGAGAAACCCAATATCACTTCACGGCAAAAGGAGACAAAGAATCCTTTTATCACTATGAAATTGATTTGATGGTGAAAATCAGCTGAGACACAATGGGGACAGGATAGGAATGGCTCCAATTGGGTGTCTTTTTCGGGATTAAATACTTATCTGAATTTCACGTTTACGCGTCATCGCTTGTCCCTTCGAGTCCCAAAAGGTATGGAATTGCAAAGATAACCGAGGAGAGAATGCGAGTTCGCCCGTTGTCGCACCAAACAATATTACTGTCAGAATATAGCGCATCACCTTCGCGGCAATAGCCATCTGCATCCTGGCACACGTCAACAGCGCTTAACTGATTATTGTCGGTGTACTTGATTCCTTCACACAGAAAATTTCCCGTACACTCATCGCCCACTACGGACGAGGTGGCGTCCCCGCAATTTGTGTGCGCGACGTCAATGGATGGCATCGGTTTCAGCAGTGAGTCATCGCAGAGAAGGTATCGGACCAGATATGGCGATACAGAAGAACCATTGACATTTACTGTGAGGTTATCGCCACACGAGACCCGTTCAATACACCCCCCTTCGAGAGGTGTGTAACATGAGAAAACGCCTTCGCATTTCTCTCCGGAGCGACCGTCTGCAAGAGCTGAACAGTCTGTCCATACCACATCTGGCCGTGGCTCGGCTTCTTCCTGAGCGATTACGTTGGTTGCACTGATGCTGCCACGCATGCACTCCACGAATCGGGATGACGGAACACCCGCAGCCTCCGGCGGTTGCGCAACACCACAGCCAAATCGGTCGTAGCAGCTGTCTGCTTCGGGATCGTTGGTGTCGCAGGTATTGTCGCAAATGTCTCCGCTTTTGATGGCTGCAAACGATGCATCGTTGTCGCAGGCGTCGGCCTTAACGAATTCCGGCAACCGGTCATTGTTGGTATGGAGAGTGCCATCGTATTTGAGATTGGTACCGGATTCACCGGTCAACACTGTTGCCGTTGAGCCGTCTTTAAAATCGTAGCATCCCAAAAGCAGAACCGCTAAAGTGAGTAAATAGATTGTTTTCATACTGGTCATCGTTTTCTCCTTTGCAACCGAATGCAACTATTTATGCATTGATGCGGTCTGAGGACCGGGAGCTGGGATAAACGGCTCATGGAGCAAAAAAAAATAGTTAAAAAAATTCCCACAAAAAAAAGTACATTTTGATACTGAAGAAAAAATGAGCCGTTTGGGCTGTCTCAGGGTCCGGTAACATCCGGATGAAAAAACCAATTGTACCAATAACTTCGTTGAGTAATACAGACAGTGTGGATGATGCCACGCTGGTGTTGCGCATGAAAGAAGGCGATGTTTGGGCCATGGAGGCATTTTACCATCGGTTTGTTCACAAAATTACCGGGATTTCCGCCAGACTGCTGAGAAACAGCTCCGATATTGAAGATGTTGTCCAGGATACATTCACAGAGGCCTATAGAGATATGCCTCAAATTAAATCACCGCAACTGGTGGAGCGATGGCTGGTACGAATAGCGGTTCATCGTGCCCATCGCCGGTTTCGTCGACGAAAACTGAAAAGAACCCTGGGGCTGGACCGTTCCATTGACGATGAGCGCCTGTTCATTCAAGTGGGGGTGCACGCATCCCATGAAGCACGGGCTGAAATTGCCCTGTTGGATTCCGTATTTGATACCATGAACATATCTGAACGCACCTGTTTTGTGCTGCGATACATTGAAGGATATCGACTGGAGGAAGTGGCGCAGATAACAGGTTACTCGCTGGCGACGGTCAAACGCCGAATTGTGAACGCCAAAGGTGCGGTGGACCGACATTTTGAGGAGGAATCCCATGGTTGATATGGATCGTATCAGGAACGCATTTGCGGACAAACAGTCTCCTTTGCGGGTTCATCGCATGTGGCAGTCAATCGAGGCAGCGTGTATTGACACCAGTCCCGCGCCATCTCGATGGTGTGTAACAGTCCTTGCCACAGGTGCGGTTGTGGCGGCCGCGTTGATGCTGGCACTGATATGGCCAAAGGCAGATGTGGGACCGTTGATGCTGCAGGCGGGTGCGCCGATAAAAAATACAATAGTCACTGCCCAGCCCATGCGAACACGCTTTTCCGATGGATCATTTCTCGACACAGCCAAAGGCACATCGTTAAAACTGGTGGAGAATACCAGTCATTCCGTGGCGTTTTCAATGTTGCAGGGGGAGGCGTATTTTAATATTCAACCCGGTGGTCCCCGCGTGTGGCGGGTCAATTGCATGGGGATTTTTGTTACCGTTGTGGGCACAGCGTTTGTGTGCAGGGGACAAAGCGAACAGGTGACTCTGGAAGTGAAACGAGGCGCCGTTCTGGTTGACGGCAAAGGTGTTGAAAAAGGCCCCCGGAAACTGGTCGCCGGGAATGCGATTACCGTAGGGCCAAAGCATGTATTCACAAAAAAGGATAAGGATAATAACAATGATAACGATGTGAATAATGTGGATAATATGAACAATGCGAACGAAAATGGCGACAATGCAGGACGCAGTAACCTTACTGCGTCCCGAGCGCCCCACGCGTCCGCCGCGCAACCTGTCTGGAAAATTCAGGCAGAAGCCGGAAACTATATAGAAGCGTTCGATCGTTTGGGCGCCGACAAAGTGGCGTCATTGACGGCGCAGTCCAACGATGTGGACGAATTGTTTCAACTGTCGGATGTGGCGCGACGAAATGGTCATCCCCGTGATGCGATTGGACCTCTTGAGACGATTATTCGTCGATTCCCTCAAAACGCCCGCGCTGCACTGGCCTCCTACACGCTGGGACGCCTGTATCTGGAGCATCTCAAGGCGCCGGTGAAAGCGACAGAGGCATTTAAAAAAGCTTTGTCGCTGGGACTACCGGCCGCATTGACCGAGACCGCGGAAGCAAAACAGATTAGGGCGATGCTGCAGTACAACACAACAGAAGGGAAAAAGCTGGCATCGGAGTATCTGATGCGGTATCCAGACGGTCGTTATCGACAGAAGGTGGAAGCCTGGCTGCAGGCGACCGTGTCTCAATAGGAGAGCATCAGAGTTTATGTTTTTTTTAACTGTGCTGGCATCGTTTATGATTCAGTTGTCCGAAGTCACAGTGATTTCCTGTGACGCACGGTGGATTGACCCGAAACGACTTTGCGATGTGCTTGAAACAGAACTCAATGAGTTTGATGCCGATACGAGAGCAGGCGCAATATTCATTATTGATGAATGCACACCGCAGGCGGTGCGGCTGCGCGTTGTGGGGCGCCAAAAACAGCTTCAACGAAGTGTACCGTTAGACGACATTCAAACGGAAGCGCGCATCCGAACAATTGCGTTGACGTTTGGTGAACTGGCACAGGACGCGCTGATTATTTTACCAGCGGATGGGGCGGATGCACCCATTCAAATCAGACCGGAACCGCAGGCCAAAGATGGCTCGTCAAACAAACTCCCCAACGAATGTCCAAAGGTGGCGTCATGCGACGCGTCAACAGCATCGACAGCGGCTGAGATGGGTGCGTTGGCATCCTGGAAAGATTCCTTGCGATATGTGGTCACTGCTGGACTCCGTGTATTTCCTGTGGCCAAATCACTGGCCCCCGAAGCACGATTTGGAATACGCCAGGGGCGATGGCGGTACGACGTTCGCGCATATGCCATGCGCTGGAAAGAATTGCAAATAGGAACCACCTGGCTCGCTGCCGCGTGTCTCACCGGTGGACCCATACTTTTTCAATACGAAGGCAATGTACAGTTTGAGATTGATGCTTTGCTGGAGCTGGGCGGCATTGCCGCACTGGGCGAGCCTGCCAACGCAGATGTGAAATATACACCGAAATTCAACTTTCTGATTGGCGCCCATCTGGCCATGTGGTTGACCATCCCCGGTGAAAGACGGTTTAAACCGCTGCTTACGTTGGAAGGAGGACTGGTACGAGGCCTCAACGTTTATGCGGGAGACGAATTTCAAGGCGGCTTTGAAGGTCCGTCCACATCCATTGGAATTGGTGGCATCTGGTAAACGCGTTTCAGTAACAGGGGCGTCAAAACACCCTTCTTCCCGCAACACTTTCACCAATTCGATAATGTCATCCATTCTGTGGCGGTGTATATATGCCCAATGCCGATGTATGTGTTCTGATGTTTTTTAAGGCCCAACATCCCATTGAAATTCGCCTCGTTCTGATATGCGATGGAATTGTGCAATTTATCGGGCTTCCCCCTGAAATTTTTCTGGAATGTGTCGTTACTCATATTTGCGTTATATTGAAATAGATGGTTCAACATATGTATTTAGTCGATTTTAGAGCTTCAGCGCGCAATTCCTCCAGATATCAATCCTGCGAGTTGGTCGGTTTTTTAAGGCACAGTGGTCTATCGACTGTGCTTTTTGGAATTTGTACGTGTGTGTTATTGGCCCTATTATCCCTGCCGGCGACTGCGGTTGAACAGGAATTGGGTCGTTCGGGGCTGGCTGGTGGTGACCAGGTGGGGATTCTGGAGACCGATGGAATGAAGTTGTCTTTTGTGGGGCACGCGGGGTATGGATTTTTAGACAGTACTGGACCGGTGGCGGGAGCGCATCATGGACTTTACGGGAATATGGCTGCTGGACTGCATCTCATGCCCCAGTTTAGCGCGGCGCTTGGGGTAAAAGGGGTGTTGCAGTTTCATCCGGAAGATGAATTTGGGAAGGACAAAAGCATCCTGGGCGAGCCATGGCTGCTATTGCGCAGCGGGATTCCCCTTCGTCCGAATCTGCTATTGGGCGGCGAAATCGGGCTTATGATTCCCGGTACGCGAGCGCCGTCGCTGGAATGGTCAGCGCTGATTCTGGACATGGCGGCCCTTTTGACGGTGCGTCTGTCCAGTGCCATGACTCTGGCGGCCAAAGGGGGATTTCGTCTTGACCAAAGTGAGAAGGCGGCGCCGGACCTGGCCCACACGCGATATGGCGACCGCATTTCATTTCCCCTGTCTTCGTATCACGCGGTGCTCGCGGGTGTGCTGTGGATGTATCAGTGGACGAATGTTTCGGTCTGGACTGAGCTTTCCGCGGATTTTCTGGTGGGAAACGATGGAAAATTCGCCACATCTCCCATGCGCTTCGGTGCGGGGGGGCGTTACCACGTGACCCGGAAGATCACTTTGCATTTGAATGCGTCCACGTCGCTGAGTCGACGACCGATTCTGGAGAACGAAGATTTTGTGATCCCCATTGAACCGCGATTTCTGGTGCTCGTGGGCGCCGGCGTTACCCTGGATTTCAGCAGGGGAACATCGTCATTGCCGCGGTCGCAAGAAGAGATTGAGCCAGTAGTGACACCGCAACTCCCTATAGAGCCAAAGGACGAAACGCTCATTGCCGCTCCCAGGGAGGAGTTGGAAACAGGCAGTATTGCGTCGGTGGTACTCGACAGTGATGGGCTGCCTGTGGCGGGGGCAAATGTCACTGTTTCGGCGGGAGAATCGTTCACGGCCACGGTGAAGACAAACAGAGAGGGGCGCTTTGAAATCGACAACGTTCCAAGTGGGGTGGCGACGATGACCATTCAGATGCCGTTTTTTGAAACCCGAGAGCAAACCGTTGAGGTGGCTGGCGGGCAAACATGGGCAGAGGAAATGCCGCCACTGCAGGAAAGTGAGGTGGGCAGCCAGATTCGTGGATTGGTGCGCAATTTTGAAGGGTCGCCCATTGACGCGACGATTACTGTGAATCCCGGTGGGGCGCAGATTGAAGCCGATGATACTGGGGAATTCCTCCTCGATGTGGAGCCGGGTAAGTATGTGGTGGTAATTGAAGCGCATGGCTACAAAACGCAACGACGACGTGTTAAGGTGGGGAAAAACAGTGTGGAGATACTGAATGTGGAACTGCGAAAGAAATAGCGTTGGCTGGAGCTGGTGGTTTGTGGGCGTTCCATTTGCGGGATGGCTTTTGATGTGGCTGGTGGGCTGCGTGTGGGTGTGCGTGGGCTGTGAAGGTTGTGAGCAATCCCCTCTGGCTCGGTTGGCCAGCCACAAAGGGATTGCAGAGCGCGATTTTGCCAATGCCCGGCAGGTATGGAAACCGGCGAAGGACGGAGAACGTTTTTCTGTGAATGACGGCGTGCGCACTGGTGCGTCTTCGACGGCGGAACTGTGGCTTAGGGACGGTTCGGGGTTGCGCATGCAGCAAAACGCGGTGATTCGATTTGCCCGGTCATTGCCCAATCGCAATCAAATCGGACTGAAGATTGAGGAGGGTGTGATATTTATTGACGCCGCCTCGGATGATTTCGAAATTAATACAAAATACGGCGTGGCCATCCTGAAAAAGGGAACGCGGATTAAGCTGACAAAAAGCGATGAGGGTATTTTACTTCACGTGCAGATTGGCAGCGCGCGGTTTTTGTCGGAAGAGGACGAACAGTCGCTGAAGGAAGGACAACAGCTCAATATCAAAATGGGCACGGCAGTATTGATTTCCGACGCGCCGTTAATCGACGCTTCGGAGTCGGTGGATGCGGTCGAGGATGCGGGGGACACGGGCTCTGAGACAGCCGCTGCCAGAAGGGAATTGCCAGCAATGGATTCTGCGTCTGATTCGGCGTCTGCAGATGTGCCCAACGGTGAAAAAGCGAAAGACGGCAAAGGGGAGGAAACGCCGGATTTTCTGGCGCTGGTGCGGGAAACAACGCAGTTGCCGGCGGATATGTTTATTGCTGCTGGGGAATCGGCCTGGATTCACAGCCCGGCGATGCCCGTCCACGTGGCCATTCGCGTCTTTGGGGTTTGTGAGTTGGGGGCGTTTGTGACAATGCGGGGAAAACAACAGAGAGTTGGTGGAACAGCTCAGGTGGTGATTCCCCTTAATATGGGACGCAATCGGTATGCGGTGCATTGTGTGCTTTCGGACGGTACGTTGAATCGGGAAGCGGTTACCAAAGGGATGCTGTTTGTTGTGAGGGATACCGGCAAAGTGACGCTGGCACAGACGCCACCCCTGTCCACGGTGCTCATGGATGGTCGCACATACACTGTGAACTACCAGACGCGACTGCCGACCATACGCGTGAAGTGGCCCACCGCACCGGACAGCAATAGTTTTACGCTGTATGTGTCCGGAGACAGTGCTCAACAGTATTCTCTTGACAAGCCCCAGTATCTGTTGGCCGCAGGAACGTTGCTCGAGGGCACGCATACGTTTAAATTTGTTGATGATAAGAGTGGTGTTCGTTCACGCAACACAACGCTGAAAATTCATTTTGACAATGTGTCTGACAAGGCGGCGCTCATCGAACCTGGAGACCGTGCATTTGCACCGGGAACGTTGGTTCGGGTGCGCGGCACTGCCATGTTGGACTGGGAAGTCAGTTCACCCCTTGGAAAAATTGCCATGGACAGCAGCAGCCGATTTGAAGGGTCGTTGCAGCACAACACTATGTACCGGGCGATATGGCTCAAGTTGTCCCACGCTCAAAGAGGGGTACACTACTATCTGCGGCGTCAGGCAACACCGTAAAATGCATTCAGGAGTTTTGGATGAATGGTGGCAGCAGAAAACACAGCGACTTCTCGATAGATCTGATCGGCAAGCAGGTACTTGGGCGCTACCACATTGTTCGTAAAATTGCCGCGGGCGGAATGGGGGTTGTGTATCTGGCGCGCTACACGGGGGCTCACGACTTTGCAAAGCCGGTGGTGGTAAAAATTATTTTGCCAGGGTACGCCAAAGAGGAACAGTTTTTAAAAATGTTCATTCGAGAGGCGAAAATACTGGCCTCGCTGCATCATCCAGGGATTGTGGAAGTGATAGATTTCGGGGAGCAGGATGATTTCTACGTGATGGTGCTGGAGTATGTGCATGGTTTTGAGTTGCGGGAATGGGCGGTGTACCGGGAACATATTGGCAAGGTTTTTTCAATTGATGTGATTTTGCAAATCGTCATCGAGGTGCTGGAGGCGCTCGATCACGCCCATACCCTGGTAACCGCGGATGGCGTCGCGAGACCGGTGATTCATCGGGATATCTCCCCGTCGAATGTGATGCTCACTTCCCAGGGGAGGCTCAAACTGGTGGATTTTGGCATTGCGCGCATGAACAACATGACCGGCGGATATCGCACCGAGACGGGATCATTTCGAGGGAAGCTGTCTTACTCGTCTCCCGAGCGGTTTGGCAAGGTGGAGTTGACACCGGAATGCGATATTTACTCTGTGGGGGTGATGCTGCACGAATTGCTTACCGGGGAAAACGAGTTTTATACCGGCGACCATGCCAGCACCATTGCGCGGGTGCTGAATCACACGGTCAGTTCCGTGCTGCATAAACGCCCCGACGCCCCGTCTCGCCTGGATCAGGTGATTGCGAAAGCACTGGCCAAAAATCCTGCGGATCGTTATGGCAGCGCCATGGATTTTGCGAATGATTTAAGGCAGATGCTTGTACAGAGCGAGTCAGCGGTCAAGGAGAAAATTGCCTCGTTGATTCGGGAGGATTTCAATGACGATATGGCAGCCTACCTGGGCTGTGAATCACTCAATGCCCTGGAGAGCGCCTGGCGCAATCCGTCCACATCTCCCATTGCGGACTGGTCGTCGGACGCGTTGGACAGCACCGTCAATTTAAAACGCCAGTTGGAAGGAAAAGTAGAGCGGGCGCCCGTGATTACCGATGTTTACCGCAACCGCTACAAATCCAGTCTTCCCGCAGAACGGGACCCGTCTTTGGTGATTGCGTTGCAGCAGGGGATGGCCGAAGACACAGAAGTGCTGAACGGTCACCGGACACAAAAGACGGAAGTGATTTTTAGAACACGCCCCGCTGTGGTAATCGGAGTGCTGATTTTTCTGATCGCCGCAGTGGCCCTGGCGGTGGTGTACGGGTTTGTGTTTCACGACCAGCCGGAAAAGCCGGATAGGTTTTACCTGGTGCAGGGAAACGACGCGGCGCCCCTGAAACAGCCAAACGATGACAAATCCGCGTTTTCTGACGAAGAGCGTCCAGCCGCGGATGATCGGGTGATGACGGATTCATCGGAAAAACCGATTGGCGGTATCAACAACAGCACCGGTGCCGCTGAAAATCGGACAAAGAATAAGACCGCTGTGGGGTACAGCACAAAAGATGAGGCGCCGCTGACTGAAGAAGAACAGCTGATGATGCTATCATCTGTGTTTCAGAAAGAACAGCGCTCGGTTGAGGCGTGTCTGGCGAACAATGAAACCGTGCTGGCTGGGATTGAGCGCATTTTTGTTCGATTTGCTGTGGAAAAAGACGGCACGGTCTCACAGTCGTCGATAGTGCCCGCGCGGTTGAAGGGGACCCCTCTGGCGCGGTGTATTCAGAATGTGGCCCAAAAGACCCGCTTCCCCAGAATGAGCAAACCCCTGTCCTTTGCCATTCCCATTGCCGTGACCCGTGCGGGGGATTGAGCGACCCGTTTGAGCGCATGGGTTTGGATGCATCGCTTTAAAGTGGTATCAACAAAAAAATCGGGGATGACTTTTGGGTGTTAACCATTATTCGCCGGAACAATATCCCTGGTACTTTTGTCCCGTCCTGAGGTCAATATGGTCTCAACGGCCGGGTTGAAGTGGGTCGGTCGTGGTCAGTGAGGTCTGTCCGTACCCTCATACGCATCTGCCACCTTGCGATCATACAGGCGTTTTTAAGGCCAGTATTTCCGGGCGCGTCCAACGGGATCGTATCATGGCGCGTTCTTTGCATTATCCGGCAGCCGGTGGCCTGCTGTGCCTGAAGGAGCTTGAATGTCCAGCAACTCGTTATCTCACAAAACAATGTTTCGATTTCACCCCGATTACCAGATTATTGGAAAACTGAGAACCGGCGGGATGGGTCGCGTTTATCTGGCCATTGCGAAGGGGCCCTTGAATATTCGGCAAAAGGTGGTGTTGAAGCTCCCGCTCAATTTGAGCGAAGGCATACGCTGGCGCAAGGATTTTGAAAATGAGGCTCGGGTGATGGCCCAGCTGAATCATCCCAATATCGTACGCTCCCTTGAGTGGATTGAAATGGATGGTTCCCCATGTATGGTATTCGAATACATTGAAGGTTTCGAAGTGGCAGATATTCTCAGGCACTTCAGAGCGCAGAATAAACGTATGCCGCTGAGTATGACGTCTCAAATCATGCTGCAGGTGTGTGAAGCAGTGCAGTACATGCACAGCGCCAGAACCATTGACGACCAGCCTTTGGCGATTGTTCACCGGGACCTTGACCCTTCAAATATCATGCTGACAGATGATGGCTACGTAAAGATTATCGATTTTGGGATTGCCAAGAATGCCATGCAGGAAGTGATGACCAAACCAGGGGTGTACAAGGGGAAACTCATCAATTTACCCCCGGATGTGTTTTTGTTTGAAAAAGTCGACCACCGCGCGGACATCTTTTCGCTGGGTCTCCTGTTGTTCGAAATGCTGACGGGACAGCGCGCCCGGAAATTTGAGGTGACCGACAGTCTGACCCGTATTGTTGAGCTGTTGAGAAAAAGGCCTATTCCGTTGCCCTCTGAGGTGTGCCCGCAGATACCGGATGTGTTTGACCACATTGTGGCCAAAGCCACGGCTTCGAACAGAGACGCCCGCTATCAGAGCGCTGCCGAGATGTTCAACGATTTGCGGCAGGTATCCAAATCACTGTCCGTTGGACCAAATCATCTGATTGTAAAAAGATGGATTCACGAAGATTTGAAGTCGCTTCGAACCCGGCGAGCTGAAAAAATGCGCCTGCTTTTGGATGGAAGGGATGCACTGACCGAGTTGTCGCCGTCCGGCAGTACTGTATTTAAGCGAAATCGCGTTCGTTCGAGTTTTATTTCAGGTATGAAAAACAGAATTACTGCATTGAAACTACAGATTCACGGTCAGTTGATTCTGCTGCAGCGATGGTCAGTGATTCGCAGTCTGTCGCTGGTGTTCATTCTGGCGATTTCCATGACCATTCAGGACAGTTCCGTTTGTGACACACCTCTGTCAATCTCAGCCCATCCGGATGTTCAGACTGTTACGGCAAACAGCACCATTTTTGTTGACGCAGACAATAGCATCGCAACACCAGGGCTACCATTGTTGCAAACTGTCATGTTGCCGGCCGTGCGATTAAACGAAGCAGAGCAGAATTCTTTGTGGGTATCTCGAAAAACCCCAATGCAGTGACAACGAATACCAAAGCAGCACGATAGATGGGGTGTCGATTATCCAGGTTCGATTTACGCTGTTTCAGTATGGCTTAACTGTTTCAAACTGCGTTCCACTCGTTTGCGCATACCAGACACAGACATGTTCATCTGTCGCGCCAGTTCTCTTAAGGAAAAGCCGCTCTGGAATCGGAGCAACATGATTTCGCTTTCCAGAGGACCCTGTAGCGTTTTAATGCGATCGAAAATCGTCTCCGGAGTATCCGCACTCCAGTTCATCTGTGTCAGCGAGTTGTTTTCCTGCGTCAGGTTCTGCATGCATCGATGGTATGCCTTTTTGGATCGAATTCGATTGATGCAGGTATTGGTGGCGGCGCGGTAAAACAGACCGCCGTTGAGTTCATCCCTGGGGGATTGCCCGTAGCGCAGGAGGATTTTCACGAATGTGTCCTGCATGGCGTCCAGCGCTTCTTCTTCGCAGTTTAAAATGGTGCGACAACGACGCAACACCATGGGTCCGTAAAGTGTGTAATACTCTTCAATATTTTTCTGCAGTCCCATACATAGCCTCCGCAGATCGCAGCAAATGGTTTTTGTTCGTTAAATGACATTAGCCACTATTTCCAGTGTGTTCTTGACCCTGAATGCCAAAGTTTTAACTCTGGATGACAAAATTGATGATTGGTCCATCGCAAATGGGGGCGAACGGGAAAACGACTTCGTACCGGGGAATCAGCCTACGTTCAGATATTTCCGGTAATGATCAAACAGGCGCTGATCCATATACTGTTCATTGAGACTGTGTCTGTCAAAGTTGGGGCTGTTAATCAGTACATCTTCGGGCAGGTCGACACGCACCACTTTGTCGTGCCAGGACACATGGCGAATCCATGCCGGCGATAAGGGAACCAGTCGGGACGTCGCGAGTTTTTCATCGTAAATATCGGCCACAAATAACGCTACCCGCCAGTTTTCCAGATGGAAAACGATGTCCTCCACAATGCCCACAATTTTTCGGGATGCATCGATTTCATACCCAATGATTTCGTTGGCACTGCGCAGGTGCACCCGGTCTTCGAAATGATTCACCAGAGACGCCACTGCGCCGGGATCGGTTACCGAGCCTGTACTGGTGACCAGAGGCGTACGAGCGTACAGGAAGGGCGGAATACACCACCCAAAATGGTCCAGTAGTTTTCGTTCATACTGTTTGGAAACCGGTTCGTTCTCCGCCAGCGGTGGCGCACTGCGTACTTCTTCTACCGTATGCTTCACCGCCAGCCAGCGACTGGTCAGGTCCGCATGATGGACAGATTCCACACTGAGCACCACTTTTCGCCCTGGGAGCCATTTGCCCGTGTTCACCACAAAATAATTGGTTCCCCAAAAGCGGTCGTCAATGAGTACATCTTTTACTTTCCCCAATACTCCATCGACTCCCGCCAGATGGCACCCTTTTGTTTCGCTGTACAATCCTCTCATGACACCCCCAAAATTGTCTTGCATCATCGGGCCGCCGACCGTTAGATGCGGATTGACTGCTTCTTCGTACAAATTGCTGCTGATATCGAATGTTTGCATACAATCGTATCACATTTTTGCACATAATCCACTCGTTCAGGTGAATCAGTAAGGGTAAAAATGTGATTTTTTTTAAAAAAAATGGTCTCATTGAAAATAAAGCATCTACATCTGAACATATTTTCCGTGTTTTTCAGATTTTATTTTGCAACATTAATGTTTTTTTTTATTTTTTGTACAGTGAATCCCCGAAATTCCATGTGGAAACTCTGAACGATTTGGCAGGGCAGGAAGTGATTTTCGTCTTTTTTAGGGGATGGGATAGTCAAACGGTGTATTACAGGGCGATGGGGATTTTTGGGCGCGAAGTTGTCGCTTATTTGCCAGCAGGTGGCTATGCCCCTTTTTAAGCAATACACAATGAATTGAGTGTGAAATGACTCAACACCGATGGCATTGCGCCAACCGGTCAGAAACGTTCTGGACGGATGATCGGCCACCTGGTCTTTAAAGGCATTGTCTTTTATCTGATGAAGCGTACCGGATACTCGCACCTGCATCTGCATTTCGTAATCGTTGTAGCACAGCTCCACGAGAGGATTGGCTTCAATCTGCCGGTACACATTCCGCATGTTGCCCGTGTGAAAAATGATGCCATCGTCAGTGGCGCTATACGTCAGCATCCCTCTGACGCGGGGTTGGCCGTTATCCACTGTTCCCAGATGAAACACAGGATTCCGGTTGATAAATTCGAAAACGTCGTCTTTGGTCATGGTGATTCTCCTGTCACAAAAGGTCCAGTGGACAGTATGCGGAATCGCCACACATGACGATTTTCAATATCTGCTCATTGTTTTTCACTTTTCAGCTGACTTTGCAACTCCAGTGCCTGCAACAGCAGAGGAATGAATTTGTGATTGGCACCGGGAAAGGCAAATCGGCCCAATTCAGCGGGGCGAACCCATTGGCAGGCGACGGGCCCGCGCAGGCGCACGCGTCCATTTTGGACGGCACACATAAAGACGTCCATGACAATTTTAAAGTGGCTGTAGGCATGGCGAACGGTGGTCAGTTTACCGGTGACACGCACCGTCAGGTTCACCTCTTCTTTGCATTCGCGCACGCAGGCGGCTTCGGCGCTTTCGTCTTTTTCCACACCACCGCCTGGAAACTCCCAGAGTCCCCCCAGCAGTCCATCCGGTTTGCGCTTGCAAATCAGCAATTGGTTGCCTTTTTGAATCACGCCCACGGCAATATGCCGGGTGGGCACTTTCTTTCGCTGTTCCACCTTGGGATATTGAACCACTGCATCCTGCTTATAGGCAGTACACATCTGTCGAACCGGGCACTGTGAACAGCGCGGTGTTTTGGGCTGGCAGACATTGGCGCCAAGTTCCATCATCGCCTGATTGTGATCTCCCGGGGCGTTGGGATTAAAATAACGGTCGGCAATGGGCTGGTACACTGCGTGACTGCTCGCGGCGTTCACAGGTGCGTCGTTCATGGTCACGCGTGAAAGCACGCGTTTTACATTGCCATCCACTGCGGCGGCGGGTCTCCCAAAGGCGATACTCATCACGGCCGCCGAAATGTATGGTCCCACACCAGTGAGCGACTGAAAAGAAGCTTTATCGCTGGGCACCTGCCCATTGAACAACTGCACCACCTGCCTTGCGGCCCTTTGCAGATTGCGGGCGCGCGCATAATAGCCAAGCCCCTCCCACAGTTTGAGAACATCGTCTTCGGACGCCTCGGCGAGCGCTGCCGGAGTGGGAAATGCAGTTATAAATCGATTGAAATACGGAATGGCCGTGTTTACCTGCGTCTGTTGCAGCATGACTTCCGACACCCAGATGGCAAAGGGATCCGAAGTGTTGCGCCACGGCATTTCACGTCGATTCGCGCGGTACCATTTGAGTAGTTGAGAATGAAACCGTTTCATGCCCGAGAATATAGGGATGCCATTCGATAACGGCAACCCTGAGGTTGCCATCGGTTGAAACAGGCAGCAATGATATGGTGAATCCTGATTTTGCAGAAAATGTTTTTTTTTGACATCGTGGAGTTCTTGAGGTCCGGGGCCGAGGGTAAGGAAGCAGACCGTCAGTTCACCTGCTCGATGATGTTGCCCTGTGCATCCTTTTTGCCGCGATACAATTTAATTTCAACTTCGTTGACATCGGGAACGTACTTTTTGGTCAATTCGTTAATTTTCTGTTTCTGCTCTTCGTTCACGTCTTCGGCCACCACCACTGTCACGGTCTTGATGCCATTGGCTTTTTTAACAATGACTTTGTATACGTCGCATACTTCATTTTCGATGGCGTTGTGAGTTTGTCCGGATTGTTTTGCCATTGCGCAGCCCAAAACGGAAACTGCCAGCCCAATTACAAATAAAACAGTGATAATTTTTTTCATAACGTTTCCTTACCATACCTTGTCTGGGGTTCAACCCCGTTTGTTATTCTTCGGAGTTGGACCGGGTTGAATTCCGCTTATTCAGATATTGACGACGTCGCCCTTTGGGCAGCGGGTTAATCAAATACAATCGTTTTGTTGCCGTTGACAAAAACGCGATCGTTCACCACCAAATCGAGCGCTTTGGCCAATACGGTTTTTTCAACATCCTTGCCGGCTCTTGACATGGCGGCCGACGTGAACCGATGATTCACCGGCACCACATCCTGACCGATAATGGGCCCTTCATCCAGGTTGTCGGTTACAAAATGCGCGGTGGCGCCAATTATTTTAACGCCACGCTGATATGCCTGTTTGTACGGACTGGCCCCAATAAACGCCGGTAGAAACGAGTGATGGATGTTGACGATGCGATTTTTATATTCCGAAACAAACTCCGGCGGCAGAACGCGCATGTACTTGGCCAGCACCAGATAGTCGGGATTGTAGGTTTTGATAATGTTCAGCATTTCCATGGCGTGGGCCAGGCGATCTCTGTTGTCGCTGGAAACCAGATGGAATGGGATTTTAAATTTTTCCACCAGCGGACCCAGTGTGACACGATTGGCCACCACCGCCTCTATAGTTGCGTTCAAATCATCGTAAGTACTGCGAATCAGCAAATCACCGATACAATGAGATTCTTTGGTGGCCAGCACCACCAGTCGCTTTTTGCATTTTTCAGCCAGACGGATATTGGCGCCTTCAGGAAGAATCTGTTGCAATGCATTCAACAGCTCCTGGTGATTCGTGGTGCCGGAAAACTCGGTTCTCATAAAAAACTGCCACGATTCGGGACAGACAAATTCCCGATTTGAAAAAATATTGACTTCCCGCTCGAACAACGCTGTGGAAATTTTAGACACCAGTCCTTTGGCATCCGGGCAATCGATGAGCAACACGTAACGATTTATGTCTTTGGGCACGTTTTTCTTCTCCTGCGATTCGCTGATATGGCTGCTGGCGCCACATATGTTTAACGTATAAAAGTCATATTGACCATTCGCCCTGTCAAAATCAAAAATCAGGCGCTCTTTTCGCCGGGTGTACCGTTTTTCAAACAAGAAGGCTTGTAGAAGATTTTCCCAGGCCGGGGATCGTTTTCGCTATAATTGCTTGCAAATCAGAAAATTTCCAATAGGTTTGCCCCATACAGGAGGGTGTTATCCGCAACTGACAGCGGACACCGAAGAGTGAGATATCATGGGAAAAAGCATTAGACACAGCATTGTTGGCCCCACCGCAGGCAAATTTAAATACGAAATTCGTGAAATTGTGGCCCTGGCCAACGAGCTTCGAGCCATGGGGCTCGACATTATTTTTGAGAATATCGGCGATCCCATCCACAAAGGGGAAATGTTGCCCGATTGGATGAAGGAAATCGTGGTTGATTTGGTTCGTGATGATGACACCTGGGGATATACCGCCACTCAGGGCGATTTGGAGACCCGAAAGTTTTTATGCGCACGCACCAACGCGCGCGGCGGTGTACACATTCGGCCGGAAGACATCATTTTTTTCAACGGTCTTGGTGACGCGGTGGCGCGCATGTTTGGCTCCATGAAACGAGAGGCGCGGATTATCGGACCCTCACCGGCGTATCCCACCCACTCATCGGCCGAGAGCGCCCACTCGGGTTACGATCACGTCACATACGATTTGATGCCTGATGACAACTGGAACCCCAATCTCGAGGAAATCGAAAAAAAAATTAAGTATAACGACACCATCGCGGGCATTTTGGTCATCAATCCGGGCAATCCCACTGGTGCGGTGTATAGTCGGCAAACCATGGAAACCATTGTGGATATTGCCCGGCGCTACGGAGTGATGGTGATTGCGGACGAAATCTACCAGGAAATCACGTACAACGGGGCACATTCCACTGCGCTGGGCGATATCATTGAGGAAGTGCCAGGCATTTCGCTCAAGGGCATCTCCAAGGAATTTCCCTGGCCGGGCGGGCGGTGCGGCTGGTTTGAGGTGTACAATCAGCACACGGATCGCAGTTTCCGCGAGTATATCGACAGCATAGTGCACGCCAAGATGCTTGAAGTATGTTCCACCAGTTTGCCTCAGCGGGCCATTCCGCTCATCATGGGAGATCAGAGATACCCGGCGCATCTGGAACGAAGACGCCGCATGTTTGAAGCGCGCACCAATGAAGCCTGCGATATATTCAGCAAGGTGAGAGGGATTCGTGTTATTCGTCCTCAGGGCGCCTTTTACATGTCAGTGGTCTTTGAAGATGGCGTGCTCAACGATAAGCAGACACTGCGCATCCGGGACTCCAAAGTACAGGCGTTTATCGAAACCCGCCTGGCCAACCTGGAGCTCGACAAGCGATTTGTGTATTACCTGCTGGCCGCACGAGGGATTTGCGTGGTGCCCCTAACCGGATTTTGCTGCACCACCTATGGATTTCGCATCACCACACTGGAATGCGATGACGAGAAACGGGTTCACACCTGGAACACCATCGCCGACGCGATTGACGAATATCTGAATTCCTGAAAAACGTTCTCCATTATTTACCACGGATAAAGTGAGCTTCACCCGGGAATAAATAATTCCATTTCGACTGGATTAAGTGCGATGCCGTGTTACATTCGGCGGTATGAATGATGTACACCATGAAAAATTGGCAAAAGGCACTGAACGGACATTTCCGGGGCCCAGACTGTTCCTGGTCAGCGGGTACGATACCGAAGACATAAACACCCTGGCGGCGTATTTGCAGTCCATTGGATATTCCGGCGTGAAAGTGAAAGGGTGTGCGGCGACGCAAATTGAAGAAACACTGGAAACGGTGTTGCACAGTGACATTGATGAGACCCCGGCGGGAAGAGGGCAACTGCCCAACACCATGATATTTTCCGGGATGATGCCCAGTGACGTCCAGCGAGTGATGCGCACATTTTCTCAATGTGGCCTGCAAAGGCCGATTTTCGCCACCACCACGCCAACCAATCTCAGTTACACCATGAAGAAACTGCTGTTACATCTTCTTGAAGAACAGCGCGCCGCCATTGGCGCCTCGACGCCACAGTCCAATTGAATCGCCAGATTCTGCGGACTATTCCAGCTGGTACTTTTTAAGTTTTCGAAAGAGGGTGGTTTTGTGAACTCCCAGTCGTCTGGCGGCCTTGATTTTGGAGCCGTTGCAGTCGGTAATAATGGCTTTGAGATAGGATGCCTCCAGCTCCTCAAATGAGCTGAAGCGCGTCAGAAGTTCACTGCCGGCTGTGGCGGGAACGCCGCCCACTTCATCGGGCAAGTGGCGGACATCAATGTGTGTTTCGTTGCAAAACACAAATGAATGCTCTACCGTGTTTTCCAGCTGTCGAATATTTCCAGGAAACGGATTGCTCATGAGCACATTCATGGCTGCACCGGTAAATCCTTTGATATTTTTATTGAAAATCCGATTGAATCGTGAAATAAAATGTTCGCACAACGCCGGGATATCCATCGTTCGTTCCCGCAGGGGGGGCAACGGAATGCGCACCACATTGAGTCGGTAAAACAAATCTTCGCGAAATTCACCCTTGTATACCATCTCCTGCAGATTGCGATTGGTGGCGGCGATGACCCGAACATCCACCTTTACCGACTGGGTCGCGCCCAGTGGCTCAAATGTTTTTTCCTGCAATACCCGAAGCAGTTTTGCCTGCATGGCGCCCGAAATATCACCAATCTCATCCAGGAAAACGACACCTCCATCGGCCAGTGAAAATTTACCGGGCTTGTTTTTCTTCGCATCGGTAAACGCGCCGGCCAGGTAGCCGAACAGCTCGGACTCTATCAGGTTGTCCGGCAGCGCGCTGCAGTTGAACGCTACAAACGGCTTGTCGCTGCGGTTGCCATTGGCGTGAATAGCGCGAGCAATCATCTCTTTACCGGTACCACTTTCACCGTTGATGAGCACGTTGGTGTTCGCATCGGCCACTGGCCCCAGCATCTGGAAAATCTGTTTCATCCGGGGACTACGGGTCACCAGGTTGCCAAACGTGTAATTGCCCGCAGCTTCCTGACGCAAATGAGCAATCACCTTGCGATCCTCTTCTTCCTTTAGCCGCTGCGCGGTCACATCCAGCATTTGCAACAGATAATGCTGTGCACCACCAATGGCGCCCAGCGGCGTGAGGCTCCATTCCATCAGCAGGGTGTGTTTTTCTCGATTTTCCGTGTCAAAGCGCTGCTCTCCTTTCAATACTGCGCCTCGGTTCAGCACCGCCCGGCCCTCGGTGGAAATGGGTAGCAGCGCTTCCAGTTGCACAGACACATGGCGATATTGAATTGCCGGTAAAATACGCTGAAACGCACCATTGGAGTCTATGAGGATGCCGTCGTCGTCGAAAATGGCGACCGCAATGGGAGATTGATAAAAAATGCGCCGAAACTTTTCTTCGCTCTGCTGCAGTTCCCGTCGAATTCGGTTTCGTTCACGCACATCCGTCAACGTGGAACGGATGCCCACCACCGCCCCATCCTGGAAGATGGGTGCGCTGTTCATCTGGTATTCGCCCAGGGTGCCATCCTTGTGAATAATGCGGTATTCCTGGGAGCCCACCGTTTCTCCCGCCAGAATCTTCTGCAGATTGCCGCCGGCTTTCGCCGCATCTTCCGGCGGGATTAGCTGGTTAAGACCTACCCCCTTTGCGAAGTCCTCGTTGCTGTAGCCAGTGACTCGATAGCCGGTTTCATTAACATAGGTAATTTGAAATGCGCGGTCCACCTCACAAATAATCACTGGAAGAAGCTCTGCAGTATCTGCGAATCGTTGTCGCCAGTCTTTGTTTTGCATATCAAAACTCTAAACAAAAAAAATGCAATTTCGCAACGAAAATGCGATTTTGATACCTGAAAACTGAAACAGTTGCGTATTTGCAACCAGTCGGGAGTCATTACAATTGACACATGGTGTAATAAATTCAGTTGGTTACGGGAATTTGAGCTTTCTGGCACGGAACCCGCATCGGTAGGAGGCAACAATTGAGTGAATGAATGAAAGAGAACAGGTCGTCTCATGAATACCGAATTTAAGGTTCAATATCATAGCGCATGTACCAACCATCTCCACGATATCCCGTGGGATGACAGTGCCAATGTAATGGCCTGTATTGAACTCACTCAGGAATGCAATCTGTCATGTCCTTATTGTCAGCGCAAAGATTCACCTCGGCAAACGGGCAGAAAGAAGCACAAAACCATTCAAATGGTGGAGCGGGAAATTGTAACACTTACAGCGCTCAGTAAAAGTGATGCCATCGTACTCACTGGCGGCGAGCCGCTGCTTCATCCCGAACTGGAAGCGGTGGTACAGATGGTGTCGTCTGTGGGAAGAAAACCAATTCTGTTTACGAACGGTATCCTGATAACCCGAGAGCGCTTAAGAGCGCTTAAAAGCGTGGGACTTTTTGGTGTCCTGTTTCATATCAATTCACTGCAAAACAGACCCGGTTTTGAAGGTGCGTCCGAAATGGATCTAAACGAGATGCGCAGTGAGTTGGCGGATTTAGCGGGTGAGTTCCAGCTGCATTGCGGCTTCAGTACGCTCGTGTTTCCATCCACACTGACCGAAGTGCAACGCATCGCGCTGTGGGCCAGCGCCAGGCCCGACAAGGTACATATGCTCACATTTGTGGCCGCGCGGTTTTTTGAGACGGCGATTGTCCGGCAGGAAGTCGAAAAAGATGTTCGGCACAGTATCCTTCTATCGCCTTACAGTATCAACGCGGAGCTGGACGCCGATGAGGGCATTTTGTCGAGTCACGACCTGTATGACCAGATTCAGAGCGTTTTTCCCGGCTATAGATTTAACTCTTTTTTAGGCAATGCCGCACAATCGGGTGTCCTGAAATGGGCCATGGGTACCCATTTGTGCCGCGCGGGCCAGCGGATTGGGAATCTGGGGCCCATCGCAGTGCGCATTTTGCAACTGCTGGGTCGAAAACTGGCGGGTCGCGATGTGTCGCATTTTTCGCCGCGTATTACCCGTCATGGCTGGATTGCCCTGCTCACCGGATGGTTGGATAGGGAGACCCGAAAGACCATTCGACGGCATCTGGTCACTGCTTTTAGAAAACCACTTGAATTGTTTCGGACACTGCATCTGCAGACTTTTGTTGTGATGCAATCCATTGATATAATACCGGAAGGGGAAAGATACAGCTGCAACGGCTGTGTTCAAAAGACTACTAAAAGATCGGATCGGTGTTCTTTGGGGCGTGACTGTGAAAGTTATGTGCTGAGTGCTCCCAATGCGGCAGAGGGGGTGCTGGAGGACAGCGCGCAGATGCAGTGGCCGAGACAATCCCCGGTAGATTGGCGCAACAGCGAACTGGAGCGCATTGGGCGTGGAAATGTGGAGGCGGACAAAACAAAAAACTGACCGTCAGGGGGACTCGCTTTTCACCCCCACAAGGCGTCTCGTTTCCGGCACATCCATATCCAGCAGCGTTTTTGGCAACCCGCGCCATATGGTGTGATAACCAAAACCGCCCCGCTTCATCTCCTGTACCGCATCCGTTGCGGTCCAGCCTTCCACCACCATTCGATATGCGGCCGCCATGGTGCCCGTTCGGTCAGAACCGTGCTTGCAGTGAAAGAAAACGGGATGATTTGCTTCATTTCGCACAATCCGCAGGAACTGCACAATATCGTCTATTGACACGTCCCACGCATTCATGGGCAAATGGAAAAGAGTCAGCTTGTCAGATAAATTCACCGCTGCGGTTTTGTCGGTATCGTCGTGAAAGCGGCGCAGGGAAATCACGGTTTTGATTCCCATCCGGTGCAGGGATGCAATGCCTTCCTGTGTGGGCTGCGCCCCGCGATACACAGTGCCAGTGATTTGATACATGTTTTCGACGCCAGCTATGGAAACCGGTTTTGCCCAATTTGCAGGTCGCTGATGTTGCGGCAATGCCGTAGCGCTGCACCCCCAAATGACGAGCGCGGTAACAAACAGACAGTTAAAACAATGCCGGTGAATTGCGTGCTGCATCGTTAAAAGTTTTCAGGATCTACCTGACGTAGGAGGGCCTTCAATTTATCGTGTCCGGAAATTCTCAAAAGCGCTGATTTCACGCGGGAATACGACTTTTTAACAAACGGCAAAAAAGACGGATCGCCTTTCACCTGATCAATAAATACGAATCGACCACCATCTTTCAGTTTACGCTGAATCGTAATAAGATTGAACTCATGTTCTATTTCCGATGCAGACAGACCGCGGTTTTGGGCGTATCGGGCGATAAGCCGCTGCTGCATGTCGAATGGCAGGTCCACATAGGAATCGTTGAGCAGCGCCACCAAATCATATGTGCGCGGACCCGTGAGGGCATCCTGAAAATCGATGATCGACAAATGGGACGGATTGGGTGCATCCGCAGTTACCATCAGATTGCGCGATTGATAATCCCGGTGCACAAATCCTTTGGGCAGGGCATCAATTTCCGCGGCATATCGGTCGAATACCGCATCCATCTGTTGCCGAATTTTGCTTTCCAGTGTGATCCCCAATCGTTTTTCCACCCCCCATTCCCTGAAGTGATCCAGCTCCCAACGCAGCAGTTCGTAGCCAAAATAGCGATTGGCCGCAAAACACGCGTTGGGCACTGGCCACATGGCATCGTGCATGGTGGAGAGCAAATCCACCGTGGCATTGTACCAGTCTTCCACTTCTTCAATGGATTTTGACTTCAGATTGGCGTTCAGCGTCACCTGTCCCAGATCTTCCAGCAGCAGATGGCCGCGGTCGGTGGCATCGAGAAATATTCTGGGTACTGGCAGACCGGCGGCGGCCATGTGTCGCTGCACGTTCACAAAGGGAAGTTCATCAAAGTCGTCGTCGTGTGACGCTTCGTCACTTTTCATAGCGTCATAGGGCAACACCATTTGTACCACGTTTTGCGGCGTATCGGCGCCGTTCGACGACAGAATCACTCTAAAATAACGCCTGCTGGACGCGCCCTTTTCCATTTCGGTGCGGGACAGCAATGACGTGTTTTGACCAAAAGCTTCTTTAATAAGTACATGTAAAGTCAATGTTCATTCTCCCATGCTCGCCACAATACCACACCCTTCCCAAAAATCGAAACATTGACATTGTCATCTCTGTTTTACGGCCCCCGAGCCATCTATCTCTTTGTGGACCACCGGGCTGCCCACATAGGTGATTTTGGCCGACCCATCTATCCACACATTCAAGGTTTCCTGGGCGTTCACATTGCAGTCGGCCGCCCCGTCCACATCTACTTCTGTCGTTTTTGTAAGGAGCGCCGGCGCATTGATGTTGGCGCTGCCGTCCACAAAAATACCGTGGTAATCGCTGGTGCCCCGCAATGTGACCGACGCGGAGCAGTCAATGCGGGTATCTATTTCCTGTGCCTGTACCGTTGCCTCAATATCGCCACTGCCATTGATTTTCAGCTCAACGGATCTGGCCAAAATGGGCGCCAGCGTTCGCACTTTACCGCTGCCATCAATGGTAATATTTTTTTTTGTGTTTCATACTGGTCATTTATCTGTACCTTGGCGTTGCCATCAATATCGATCCACGACAGGTATGCGGTGGTCAGGAAAAAGTTCAATTTGGTGGGGTTTAGCCAACAATCATGCTTTTGACGGATATACAGCGTGTCACGCAGAACTTCTATTTTGATGTGGGCAAAAATATTGTCGTCGGTTTAGATAGTCACCCTGGATTGGGACCCTTTTCGAATCACTACGGTTGCGGAGACGTCGATGTTGACTTTATCGTAGAGCGACAGTGCAGCCGTGCGTTTTTCAATGTTTCCCGACCCATCCACGCAATGGCATCCCAGCAGTGCTATGCCCGGAAGAATTAAGGTAATAAGTCTGATTTTGCTATTCACATCATACCTCCCGGATAAATCATTCGTTGTTGTCTGTATCCCTTGAAACACCGGCCCTGCCGCGAAGTGTTACTGTTGTTTAATCCAATTGAAAATCCTTAAAAAACGGATGGCACTGAAACACGGGAATCGTTACAACACTCGTGAATGAACTGGAGGGTAAAAAAGGAATTGAACAGCGAGGACACAATACAGATATTGACGCGACCACTGCAGGAGTTGTCGCTGACGGCATCCGCAGCCCAGTGCTCGGCACTGGCACGGTACGCGGAACTGGTGCTGGAGTGGAACCCCAAAGTCAATATTACCGGCGCAAAAGATGTGCAGACATTTGTTGCAGGTCCCCTGTTTGATGCCCTGACACTGTTGAGGGTCCTGGAGCCCTGCCACCGCTTTGTGGATATTGGGTCTGGCGGTGGATTGCCGGCGATTCCGCTGTGCATATTTCATCCCGAAATAGATGTGACGATGGTGGAACCCCGAGGCAAGCGGGTGCAGTTCCTGCAAATGGCGCTGACGACGCTGCAACTGAACGCTACAGTGCTGCATACCCAGGATCGAGAATTGTCCATTCCTGAATTTGATGGCGCCTCCGCACAGGCAGTTTTTCCGCCAAAAAAATGGCTGTTGCGGGGAAAAAAACTGGTGCGTGCGGGAGGAGCCATCTACGCGCTGTCCAGTGAACCGGTAACGGATATTATGTGCCCCGGCGGAGTTTCGCTGGAAACTCAACAGATATTTCATCGCAACGAAACAGCGCGATATGCGGCCAGATTGCGAAAAACAACGTAAACCGGATACCGCCTCATCATTTCAGGGATAGCAGTAATTAAATATCCAGGTTTTGGACGGAGAGGGCGTTGTCTTCGATGAATTCGCGACGCAGATGTACCTGTTCGCCCATGAGAATGGAGAATACTTCGTCCGCATCGGCAAGATCTTCCATGGTCACCTTCAGCAGGGTTCGCGTATCGGGATTCATGGTCGTATCCCACAACTGTTCCGGATTCATTTCGCCCAGACCTTTATAGCGTTGAATGCTCATGCCTTTTTGCGTGCTGGCCTGCACCAGTGGCCACAGTTCATCGATACTTTCTATTTCGGTGTCTTCATTGTCCACGCGCACCAAAATGGCCTCTTCGCCATATTGCTTCGCTTTCGACCTGCTCTGCTGAAGGTCCTTGTATTCCGGCGACGAAAAGAACTGGAAATCAAAATCAATCAGCTGTGTATTACCGTTGGCGCCCCGATCAATGCGGAATTTGTAACCACCGTGGGTATCGTCTTCCTGGAGAACCACGGCCTCTTCGCGCAATTTCATAGCCGAAGCCACTGTTTTGGCAACCTGATCCATTTTTTCTTTGTTTTCCAGATCTTGATGAGTGAGTCCCGCTTTGCAAAAGCACGTCGCGATTTTGGCATCGCTGAACTGATCGATGCGATCGAGAATCTGGCGTCGGGATTTGGACACGCGCACCGCATCTTCATACACATCGTTGGACACGGGCGTTCCGGCGTCGTCCAGCAGCGATATATTATCGGAACTGGCGGACACCAGAAATTCCACAAAAGCGTTTTCATCTTTAATGTACACATCGCGTTTGCCCTTGCGCAGGCGGTAGAGGGGGGGCTGCGCGATGTAGAGATAACCATCTTCGATAATTTTTTTCATGTGTCTGAAGAAAAATGTGAGCAGCAATGTGCGGATGTGTGCACCGTCCACATCGGCGTCTGTCATGATAATGACTTTGTGGTACCGAAGTTTTTCAACATTAAAGCTTTCTTCTCCAATGCCAGTGCCCAGCGCTGTAATCAGATTGGCAATGGCTTCAGAGGAAATCATTTTGTCGAGGCGGGCTTTTTCCACATTCAGAATTTTACCCCTAAGCGGCAAAATCGCCTGATTGCGTCGCTCTCGGCCCTGCTTGGCCGAACCACCGGCCGAGTCACCCTCCACAATATATATTTCGCATTCCTCAGGACGTCGCGATTGGCAATCCGCCAGTTTTCCAGGCAACGACGCGCCTTCCAGCACGCCCTTGCGATTCACCATCTCCCGTGCTTTGCGTGCAGCTTCTCTGGCCCGGGCGGCACGAATGGCTTTTTCGAGAATCAGCCGGGCTATCTTTGGGTTCTCTTCAAGGAACTGACCCACCTTTTCGTTTATGATGGCCTGGACAATGCCGTTCACTTCGTTGTTAATCAGTTTTTCCTTGGGCTGATTGTTAAACGACGGATCGGGGTGTTTCACAGCAATAACCGCCACCAAACCTTCGCGCACATCTTCGCCGGACAATGGACTCTGGTTGTCTTTGATGAGTTTGTTCTCAGTTGCCCAGGAATTGAGAGTTCGTGTCAGAGCAGAGCGGAAACCTGTAAGGTGCGTCCCGCCATCGCGATTGTAGATGGCGTTGGTGTAACAGAAAATATTTTCCTGATAGGAATCGTTCCACTGCATCGCCACATCTACAATAATGTCATCTCGATTGTCCGATACGAAAATCGGTTCTTCGTGGATGGACGTTTTGTTGGCGCTCAGGTGGCTGACAAACGATGCGATACCCCCCTCGTAAAAAAAGTTGTGTTCCTTCTTTTTCTCGCTTCGTTCATCCGTGATAAGGATACGTACACCTGCGTTCAGAAACGACAAATCGCGAAGACGGGTGGACAGGGTTTCAAATGAAAACTCATTAAATGGAAATACTTCGTGATCAGGTTTAAAAGTGATTTTGGTCCCGCGTTTTGATGACGCGCCCAGTTTTTTGAATTCTGTTGTGGGGGCCCCCCTGGAATACTCCTGGTACCAGGCATGCCCATCGCGCCATACTTCCAGAGACACAAATTCTGACAGCGCGTTTACAACAGAAACGCCCACACCGTGCAACCCGCCGGAGTATTTATACGAGTCATCGGAGAATTTCGCGCCCGCATGGAGCACTGTCATCACCACTTCCGCCGCCGATTTGTTTTCTTCTTCATGCATCTCCACCGGAATACCACGGCCGTTGTCCTCCACGGAGACACTGCCGTCATACAGAATTGCAACTTTGATGGTATCGCAGTGCCCGGCAAGGTGCTCATCGATTGCGTTGTCCACCACCTCGTATACCATATGGTGCAACCCTTCCGGAGATTCCACATTGCCGATGTACATGCCAGGACGCTTGCGAACCGCTTCCAGGCCATGCAATACCTTAATATTGCCCGCGCCGTATTCTCCGCTATTGGAGGCGCCACTGCCGGTTGTGCTTTTGATGTCGTTGTCTTCGCTCATATATACTCCAATTATAAATTGAAAACGTTTTCATAAATAGCTTTCAAAAATCAGCCGATGCGAACGTATCATACCATTTAAAAATCCGGTACTGGAAAAGCGTCTTTTGGAGGGACAATCGACGTCATCCGAAGACTCTTTCTTCCGAAGCAATGTCGCCAGGAATGTAAAAAATGTGGGATGAGACACGAATTCCTAAAAAAAATTAGAAAAAAACAAAAAATTGGAAAAAATTTCGCTGTTTTTTTGCACGATTCTAATCCGACTGTATAATCTTGTAATCATTACAGTATTTTGGATAATTTGTATTAATTTATTGTAAAATTAGTGCTAAAAGAACATAAAATACCTATAATTTACATATAATTATGGGGTATTTTAGATGATTATTTATTGACAACAGGTGGGATTCACAACATAATCCAATACAAAGTCAGCCAACAGGGAGGGTTCCAACAATGGCTACCAAAAAAAAAGCGGCCGCAAGCGCGCCGGCGACAAAAACAAAAAAGACTGCTGCGAAAAAGAAAGTTGCCAAAAAAGCAGCGCCCAAAAAAAAAGTAGCGAAAAAGAAAGTTGCCAAAAAAGCAGCGCCCAAGAAAAAAGTAGCGAAAAAGAAAGTCGCCAAAAAAGCAGCACCCAGGAAAAAAGTAGCGAAAAAGAAAGTTGCCAAAAAAGCAGCACCCAGGAAAAAAGTAGCGAAAAAGAAAGTTGCTAAAAAAGCAGCACCCAGGAAAAAAGTAGCGAAAAAGAAAGTTGCTGAAAAAGCAGCACCCAGGAAAAAAGTTGCGAAAAAGAAAGTTGCTGAAAAAGCAGCACCCAGCAAAAAAGTAGCAAAAAAGAAAGTCGCCAAAAAAGCAGCACCGAAGAAAAAGGTAGCGACGATGCAAGTCGATGAAACGGCAACACCGACTAAAAAGGTTGCCAAAAAGAAAGTCGCCAAGAAAGCCGCTCCTAAAAAAGCGGCAAAAAAAAAATAACGACCAAATTGTCCCCGTCGAAGCAGTCGACATCCCCGAAACAACAGAAGAATGAGATAGACGAGACCGTCCTCGAGGAGGCGGTGTCATCCAAATCTCAGAAATCTGCTCCCAAAAAGAAAAAGCCTCCAAAGAAAACTGAACAGTTCAGTGCTGCTGAACAATTGAAGGCCAGAATACCATCCTCGCCACCTGCTGCCCTGATTGATGAATCCGAAAAAATTCCATTCAGTGAAGTGGGTACCGAGAACAACGCGGTTATACCCCCGCCCATTGTAAAACCGGTGGCGCCGGTAGTTAAAGTACGCAACCGAACGCCTTTGCCTATGCCGGTGATGCCGCAATCCTCCGAAATGCCCGTTGACCCTACAGACTCCGGCACAGATTTCAGCGCTGAATCAGAGTAGTATTTCGCTTCCAAAATATAATAAAATTCGTCGGGTTGGAATCAGGGGGTGCAATCGAGATGCAATGTCACCGACGTGGGGGGCGATAACGCTGTGGTCGTTTCCAGAACCACCCGATACTGGGTAGCCGTTTGCGATATTGGGAAAACCAGGGAGTCGGTGCCAAACGCCACGCAGTCCTGTTCATCGCAGGGTGGATTGTCAAATCGCATCAACCGCAGCGAATTGTAAGCCGGGGGATCGATACTATCTATTGAAACAGTCGCCGATGTATATGCCGTTGTGACATCCAGAATAACCTGTGCCTCTTTGCCTGCAAACAGATCATTCATTGGATTGCAGTTATCGTTGTAGTCGAAATAATCACAGTGTAAAAAATCCTTCGCGTAAACGACAATGGAATCGGGATCACTGCAATTTAGATATTTGTATGGGGGATTTGTGTCATAGTTGCATTTGAATGTGTTTCCTGCTGCCGAGAAGACTTCCTCGCACGTGGAGTACTGGCAAATACCGTTGTTGGGACAAACATCGGTTTTGGGAATACACGCCATATTTGACGTGCCGTCTATCATTTCGCATGTGGCTCCGGCGCCAAAGCAGGAAAATTCGCTTGTGCACGGAGCGCCTTCTGCCACTGGGAAATTGCTGCATTGGGGGATGCTTCCCTGGGCCGTGCACGAATCCGTGGTGCATGGGTCGTTGTCAAAACACGCTGCAGTGTTCAGGGGGCCGGGTTGACAGACACCAAAAACACACCGGTCGGCGGAGCCATTGCAAACATCGCCATCATTGCAGGAAACACCATCGTCAACAAACATGGTTTCACACATGAAGTCCGAAGCGCCGGGGCCAGTCACGACGCAGTCTTGAGTCTCGCATTGCGCAGTTGGATTATAGCACGGATCGGCGCCTGCCTGGCAGGTATCATTGGCTTCATCACATGTTTGTGGATTGCATGAGGTGACGGGGCAGGGGTCGTCGATGGGAACATTCATGTTGCACACTCCGGATTGACAGAGGAACACTCCATTGCAAAACTGATCGTCGTTGTCGCAGTCCGCGTCAGATTCACAACAGAGTCCTTCGACACAGCAGAAATTGCCGGGACCGCAGTAGCCAGAGAGGCATTCCGCCCCAGTGCTGCAATCCCCACCATTGGCCAGCAGCGCTCCGTTGGGAACACAGGCGCTGTTTTCACAGTGATACCCGTCGGCGCAATTGGTATTCTGGTTGTCTGCAGTACAGCTGGTGAAGCAAGTGCTGGCCAGCGTGTCGGAACAGGTTACCGTCAAAGTGGATTTATATGCGCCACAGTCAGTCAATAAGGGCACACACTGGCCACTGCCGTTGCAGACGTCGCTGCCGCTACACGTATTCGCACCGGATGATATTTGAGAACCACACGGAAACTGGACGGTGGAATAGCTGCATTGCGCGGTTGTACATGCGGCACTGAAACATGCAGATTGCGGACAATCCGTAGCCACCGCGCAACAGGTACCCGTTTCACAACAGAATCCGTTGCTGCAATGCCCCGAATAACATTCGCAATCACTGCTGCACGACTGCGCATTTTCAACAGTGGGAAGTGCCGTGCATTGGATGGCGGCAGTCGATGTGTCGTTGCCGGAGTCCTGTGTGTCGCCGGTGGCTGACGGTGTGTCCGTATCTGTTGCGGTATTGGTGTCGCTGCCGAACTCCGCAGCCAGAGTGCATTTGCCGTTCAGGCAGATTTGGTTTATACCGCAATCGGATTTCGTGTTGCATCCCTTTTTATCGTCGTCCTTGCAGGATGTGGCCAAAAGCAGTGCAAAAAGCACAATGACGACACTGTTTGCGGTGGGGTGAATGCCTCTTTTCATTTTGCTATCACTTTCCTTTATTTGAAGTTGCATGGCGTGCTGTCCACCACTTTTATCCATTCTGCCTTTGCACAGTACTGTTCGCAGAGTTCCAACTTAGTGGGACTGGAATCCGTATCTGTATACACTTTCGGTGCATACTCGAAACCGATGGCGGCCCCAATAAATCGGTTGCAGTCCGGATTGTCGGGATGGGCGTCATACAGTTCGATGTAGCCGTTGGCGCCAATATCGTTGAAATGGTCGTCATAGGTGAGCAGCCAATCTGTGAGATAACATCGATTGCCCGAGGCATCCTCAAATACCAGCGAAACTTTGATGACCATTGGATGCATGCAGAATCCGTACTTACCCTCGAAGCGGCAGTCCTGCGACGGGCCAGGGACGGTATTGTTGGAATAGAAGGAGATGCCATCGCATTCATACGGTTTGTCGGTATCCGCTTCTATGAACATGCAGTTTTCGGTGAAATCAACCATGCGAGGCGGCGGCCAGATGTTCTCAGGGTTGGTGTTGGGCTCTGCTCCATCAATTGGAAATCGCAGGACGAAGGCCTCGGCACTGCCGGGATCACAATTCACATGAGTTTCGGCCGGATCGTAAAATATGGACAGGTCGTACGTGCTGCCGATCTGAGTGCCGCGGGTACCAAACTCGTAATGGCCGTCCACCAGCACATAATATGGCCCATTGGATTCCACCACCGGGGTGGTCGGGCGAATCTGCGGCGCGGTTTTATTGGGACAGGTGCTGTTGTTGTCATTAAAATCAATGCGTTCTCCGTGACAGTTGAATACCGCCAGCATCGGATCAAATGACTTGTTGAACGGCGTGGAACTGTTATCCGTATCAAAGCCACCGCCGTAATCCCCCAGTGATGCGCTGAACTGAGCCCCATCGGCCTCGATGGATAATTCCCACATCTCATCATATCCTCCCCATGCATATGGGTTGTTGGTGTCATAACCCGCCTCCCCCGATTGTGGATAATAGGAGTTGTTGGATGTAGACGTGTTGCCGCTTACTACCACACCCGTCACCGTCCCCAGCGTGCCTTCCTGTACCTGGTCTGCGGCTGGCACCGGATCGAAATTGACGCCATCAATGGGAATAGAGATGGGATACGTTTCCATGGTGCGGTGCACCCGGCCTGGATAGAAGAAATCCGCCGTTCCAGGCAGGGGGCAGTCTGTTAGCGCTTCTTTGGTCACTGACAAATAAAATTCGCCGCCATCCTTATGGGTGGTCCCGTCCCCGTCCACATATACATAAACCGTGATTGCCTCAGTGGTGTTGGTGCGTTCCTTTAAAACGGTTTGCGCTATTTTGGCGTTGGCATATTTGGCGCTTCCTTCTGTTGAGGTACATGGCGTGAGGTCGTCGTTGTAGCAATCATTCTCCTGGCATGTGGTTTCACCGTCCGGATAAATTCTGTGGCAATTGTCATGGGTTATCACCTGGCTGGGAATGGTATCGGTGTCAGAGGACGCTGCACCACAGGCATTCTCGCTGGCATAGACGGCACCATCGTACATCAGGCCGTTGTTGTCCTCGATAATTTCCAAAACAATACGATACTGATATGCAGGATAGTACTCTCCGCTGCCGGTATAGGTAAAGGAATACACCAGGTCTCGTCCTCCTCTGGAACCATCCAGTCTCATTCCACCAGAGCCCAATGGCGTGTACGGGTCAATAGCATCATCGCAGTGTCCCCGATCCAGTGACCAACGGTTACTGGCGTAATGATTGTTGGTCACGCACCGGTTATCCCCGTACACTGCCAGTCTGGTCCCTGCCGGATGGGCGTTGGTAAATCCACCAATGTTCCTGGCGCTGTTGCACTGGGTATTGGTGGGAATGTCGGGATCGGACATCGGGGCGCTGCAGTTTCCCTGATCCGTATCAGCCGGGTTGCACTCATAGTCCAGGCATGCATCAAGTGCACTCTTAAGGGCGCAATCCGTATCCGGTGTCAGTTTTATGGGAATATGAATGCCACTCCCGTTGTCCACGCAGGTCCACCAGGCGCAGATACCATTTGGATTTTTAACATCGGTATCCCACGGCACCTCCCGGTTTTCGTTGCAAAGGTATCCGTCGGTATTGGCGCTATCGGTATCCAGTACACACTGATTGACACAGGTGTTCACCTGAAGTGAGTTGGTTTCGTCCATATACGTGGGTGTGGGACATCTCGGGCCACTTTTCTGACATTGCTGCGTGGCGGAACACCGGTATATATCGCATGCGCTGGCATCTGTATCATCTGCGTCAGCCGTGCATTCCGTGCCAGTGGCCAGGGCCGTGTACATGCAGCGATTGGTTTCTGAATCACACGATACAGAAATGCAACCATCGCTCCAATCGGGGTTGTTTTCACTGGGGCTGGCACAGTCTGTGTCGGACTCGCATGTGGAAACAGTCAGAATATCGCCAGCACAGCTGGAATTGCCAAATGTTACGATGCCTGGATTTTCGTCGGGATTGCTGTAGTGCTCGCTTTCGCAGCAATACATCCCCAATGTTTGGGCATCATTCATAGGGGTGTTTGTTTGCGACGGATCATTTCCGTCCCACCACACACATCCGCCCCAGCAACTGCAAACGTAGTAGCCGTTGCAAATGGAGGGACCACACAATTTCAGTTCTTCGGACGCGTCCGGCGCTGACGCCAAAAAACAGCTGCCCCCCTTTCCTTCGGAGTCGCGGCAATCGCCGTGATTGGCACATTCGCACATTCCCTTGTACATTTCCTTTGCCCGAACGAATTTCTCCATGTCGACGGCGGCAGTATTGCATGGGCGTCCGCCACAATCCGAATCGGAATTGCAGAAAATAAAGCCTTCCTCGTTGTCATCCAGGGCATCTTCTTCCCAGCAGTCGTTGGCGTGTCCGGGATTCTCGCAGCAGGCCTGATCATCAAGCGGGTCAAACTGAGGAATCATTTGCATCGCACCGGACGTCCCCAGGGAAACAGTCTCGGTGTCACCGCCCATATCGGGGATGAAAGCCCCGGTGTCCATTGCGTTTATCCCCGCGCCCACAGACGTGTCCTTTTCTGTGCACGCAGGCGTCCCCGCCCCGATTAGCAACAGCGATACAACTGCGCAAAATTTATATACCAATGACTTGTCCATGACAGTCCTTTCAAAAAAACAAAGGTGTGTGTTTTGGCACTGCCCCCACTTTATCGAAAATGGCCAGAGGAATGCCACTTTCGGTTCCTTTTCATTAGATAAAATATAATAGACAATTTCCTTTCAATTAGTCAAAAACTACATCGAGGGGAAAATTTTACAGTGAAAATGTATGTAAATATGCCGTGTTTACTTACTTTAAACTGAAAAATGAAGCGAGAGCTAAACTATCGCGGGGGGATTGAAAAACGATGGGTTCGATTATTTGTTAGCAGATTCTTTTTTCAGCTTTTTGGAAAGGGACTTGTGATAATCCCACAGCCTTGGCAGCCCCCAGTTGTCGAAACGCTCTTTTAAACCGGTGTCTTTGGCACGGCCCAATTTATCCAAAAGGTCTGCAATCAACTTATCGCGGGAGCCAAATTTGTCTTTAACCACCTGAGCGGTATCATACAATTTCAACAGTTTGGCATTGGCAACGCTGGCCAATCCTTTGTCGGTGTTCAGGCGCTCAATAAACAGGTCGCCTTTATCGAACATCGCCTTCAGCTCAGATACCAGTTTTTCTTTTGACCCAAAACGGTCGTTGATTAATTGTAGAGGTGTCTTTTTCATTTTTTTTCACTTCCTTTGCAACAGCCATTTCATGCGGCTATACACGGTCGATTCCGTTACCACACCCAGGCAGGAGACGCAAGCGGAAGGTCCACTATTTGCGTGGCCATTATGAAATCGCGCAAAGCACTGAAACTGTGTTCACGATAGCCCTCCTGGATGCATCGTTGCCGCTGTAACTGTGCCGGGGCGATGGCTAAATTCGGTGGGGGCGCCAGATCGCCGTTGAGCATGAGCAGTGAGAGTGACGCTGTGCACTTTTCGTAACAGATGGTGCCCGCAGTCAATTCCTGTGTGGCCACGGCGATGTATGCGCCGTCGACAAATGCCTGATTCTCAATGCTGTCCATAGCGCCAACGCCGGCCAGACTCACAAACGACGCCAGTTGGGCTTCCGTCCACAGCGCGGGAGCGTTTGGGCATGCCGTCCAGTTCCAAGCCAACCACGATTTGAGCAACGGCCACTGCCGTGTAGAATCCCGTTTTTTTATATGCGCTTGCGCGTGGCTCGCCAAAAATAGCAGTTTTCAACCAATCTTCGTTGCCGGTATCCGCCGCAAAAATCCGGAAATAGGCGGAGCGAAATATGGCGGATTGGCCACATCCACATTGCCCTATGAGTTCCCGGCCTTAAGCATGTAGTCACGGTCGAAATCCACTTCGCATTCCCAGATAAGAATTACTGATTTAATGGCATACTCTTCCTGGGTTTGTAAGGGAAGTCCCTGACCGCCCCATTTGCGCGTCGCCATCACCAATGCGAACGACGTATCCTCATCCCCGACAGTCGCCGCACCGGAACCGGAGTCGGTGACGTTTCCATCCGGGCCAATTTTCCAATCATGGAAGAAGGAATAAATTGAGTGGTTTCAAAAAAGGGCGCCTTGTTTTATGGTACGCTTCCAGCGCCAGAGATTAGTAGAACACAATTTTTAAACAGATAGTGCAATTTTTCTATCGAATGAAGGTGCCCGCTCATGAACAAACCCATTGAAAGTACGCATCTTGGAAAACCAACGGATTATCCCTGCGCCTATGCGCCCCAGTTGCTGGTGGCTGTGCCCCGGGATGTCAATCGGAGACAATTTCAGATAGAGGCCAATCGCCTGCCATTTATCGGTGTCGACGCGTGGCATGCCTTTGAAGCGGGATTTCTCACAGACAATGGCTTGCCCGTAGTTGGCGTGCTGAAGCTGATTTATCCGTGCACCAGCCCATCTTTGGTGGAAAGCAAATCGCTGAAACTGTATTTAAATTCATTTAATATGGAAAAACTGGGCCCCACGCCGCAGGCGGCTGCGACTCAATTTGTCAGCCAGGTGCGCACGGATTTGTCAAAACTGCTCAATACTGAAGTGGATGCCGTTTTTTTTGCCGAAGATGGAGGCGACATAACGGATTTGGACGGTTACCAGCTCATCGATACAATGCCTCAGATGCAGCAGGTGGTGTTTTCGACGCACACCGAATCACCGGCGCTTTTAACCGCACAGGAGACGTCTCAAAGCGGTTCCCAAACCATCCGTGTCTGTTCTCATCTGCTGCGCAGCAACTGCAAAATTACCCATCAGCCGGATTGGGGAAGTGCGTTTATCACCATGACGGGAAGCACATTGCCCACCCTGACATCGCTACTGCAGTACCTGGTCTCGTTTCGCAATGAACACCACTTTCACGAGGAAGTGTGCGAAATGATATACAAACGACTATGGGACATATTTGCGCCGGATGCGCTTTGCGTGGCCTGTATCTACACCCGTCGCGGCGGTATTGACATTTGCCCGGTTCGTGCGAGCGCGCCCCACATGTTGCTCAAACATCTGACGTCGCCAAAGGTGCTCACTCGTAAATTGCATCGGCAGTAGCAATTGGACTTTGGAACTTATGCGCTCTGCCGTTGTCGAATGCCATTTATGTCATGCGCTATTTCCCGGATTTTCGTTTCCTGATTGTTGAAAGGCCTCAATGAAGAATATTCCCGATTTGCTGAATGCCTCCCCCTTTAACCCCCCGTCGTTCAAACGGTATCAGCGGGCATTGGGCTACGCTTTCACCACGGGGGATTCCGCAGGTGCGCTGCGGCATTTGCTGGACGACGCCCCGGTGTCCCCGTCCACTTTCGATGCGGAAAATTTTTCCGAAGACCTGTTCATCGATGAGTTGATAAATCGCTGCTTTCAATTCCGTTTGGAAAAATGGGCCCCCTCTTTCAATGTGCGCTATTTTAAACGGGTTCTGTGTCATCCCCCTGAAGACAGGTCCTCCACCCTCTTTCGTCAGGGTATACAAAAGGAATTGGCGGCCAACAAAGACTGGCGCAGGCAGTTTAAGCGCTTGTACCGGACCATGGTGGAATTGAGAGACGAATTTGATACTCAGGGAGTGATGGGCCCCATGTTTTTCACAAGGCGTCGCATCGATTTACTCACCGATGTTAAAGATTTGATTGATATGGCAAAGGACAGCTTTGACGGCGCCACTTCGGGCCTGTCGCGTATTCGGGACTGGGCCATGGAGTTGAAGCAAACAGAGGGCTATCAAAAGCTCTTCGATTTTTTAAATTACGAAAACAACCTGGCCACAGTAAAGCTGGAACTGGGCGTGGCGGCAGATGGGAGTGTGCGTCGCTTCAACATCATCGAAATTCAGGAAAATAAAAAAAACCGATATTACCAGCATCCTGTGCAGCGCTTTTTTGTGAAGGTGGCCATGGTCCTCAGGGGGTATCGCGTCAGCAGTGAAGGTCTTGTGGCCAGATGGGTGGAGGACGTTTTTGAATCCATTTGCAACAATTTTGCCTACTTCATCGCACTGATTGGCGACATGGAGTTTCATCTGGCCGGTCTGCATTTCGTGGACAAAGCTAAAAAGGAAGGTCACCGCTGCTGTCAGCCAAAATTCATTGAAACGCGAAGCGCCAGGGGGCGCTGCATCGAAAAGCTGTTCAATCCCCTGCTGCTGGGCGAGGAAAAGCCGGCGGTGGCCTGTCATCTGTGCGCGACGCGCAGCGATGCCGTGGTGATTATCACCGGCCCCAACTCCGGCGGCAAAACGCGATTGCTCCAGGCCATTGCTTTGTCACAGCTGCTGGGACAGGCGGGACTGCCGGTACCGGGTTCATCGGCCCATATTCACTGGGTGACCAACCTCTTTGTGACGTTGCTTGACTCAAACAGGGCGGACCAGAAAGAGGGACGTCTGGGCACGGAACTGTTGCGAATCAAGCGTGTATTTGAAAAAGCCAGTAGTGGCTCGCTGGTGGTGCTCGACGAACTGTGTTCCGGTACCAATCCCCAGGAGGGGGAGGAAATCTTTTTGCTGGTGGTGTCACTGCTTCGGGAACTGACTTTCGAATCGTTCATCTCCACTCACTTTTTGCGATTTGCCAGTCATCTGGAGCAGTCGGAGCAGCAGCTGGATTTGGAGTTTCTGCAGGTGGAGCTCGATGAGAAACAGGATCCGACCTATCAGTTTGTTCCAGGCGTGGCGGATACATCACTGGCCACGCACACGGCCAGGCGCCTGGGCATTACCCGGGAAGAGCTCATTAAACTTATTAAAACAAAAGAGTAGCGGACTAAAAATCGACAGGCAAATCGGGCTATGCCTCGTTGGCGTGGGCCACGATTACTTCAAGTATGGCGGGAACATCGGCCATGGTGCAATTGTTGAATGAAATTTCCTGGGGATAGATAAATACATTCGGGCCCTTTGCGCAGATGCCCAGACAACCACTGGTGGAGACACGCGCGCTGATTCCCCACAATCCGAGTTTCTTGAGCTCTTTTTTTAGAGCGTCCTTTATTTCGCTGGATGCGCCATCCGCACAGGATTTGCTTTTACCCTGTCGGTCGTTGGTGCATACAAACGCGTGAACCTTATAAGGGGTCGTTCCCATGTGCATCCTCCATATCTGCAACGAAGTTGGTTATATACATTTTATTCTTAAAGTCAGACAAGGGAATCCAAATTTTCACGAACACCATCGCATTGCAAAGAGGGTTGAAATGGGATTTTGGGGTTTTTGTCGCAAGGCCCCTTGCTAAATGGCTCCAAAGCAGGGCAGAATTGAAAGACGGTTTTTGGGGGAAAACGAGCGCGAACCCCAAAAGGAGCATTTATGAGTTACAGGTGGTGGCTTATTTTTCTGTTGATTTTGGCCGGATGTTCGGCAAATGGCAAATCGAACAATAGCTCGCCGGCAGATACTGCAACGCAGATCGATAGTGCCGCCGATGGCGACAGTGACAGCGATGGGGACGGCGATTCTGATGGAGATGGGGACGGCGATTCGGACAGCGACGGAGACGGAGACACCGATTCCGATGGCGATACCGATACTGCAGGCGACGGTGACTCGTATGGGGATGGGGACAGCGATGGGGACGGCGATGCCGATACAGACACAGAAGATGTGCCCGATTCAGATCTGGGGATTGGCGATTACTGCATTGATGTGCCGAAATACGATGGTTTGGGAACCTACGAAATCCTGAATCCCGGTGCCAACCGGCACGAGGTGGCGTCCGCGCATTTTGTGGCGCGCTGGGATGACGGTGATGAGGTGCCGCTTTCGGAGGGAGAGGTCCAGCAGAGTTTGGAGGGCCTGGAAGGTGTGTGGGATTTGTTTATTGATGAAATTGGTTTTGCGCCGCCCTACCATGATGATACAAAGCGATATAAAGTAAGTATTTTTGTCAGTGACGAAGGATATGCCACCGGTGCCGGGACGGGGGAAAAGGATCCCGCCATGTGGGTTCATTACGACGTGATAAACAATCTGTCGGTGCTGGCCCATGAGTTTACCCACACGCTGCAGTTTTCCACTCGCGGAATGAGAGATTCCAATTTTGTGGGCTGGTTTTGGGAATCCCACGCCAACTGGATGCGCTACCAGGCGTTTACCGAAGATCCCGACTGCGCCGAGATGCTGGTAAATGGCCCGCATTTGTATTACGGCTCCACGCGAAACCGTTATTGTAACTGGCACTTTTTCGAATTCCTGAAAGACAAATACTGTTATCGCATGATTAACGATATGTGGGACAAAGGACCCAAATTAAACGACGAGGCACATTGGACCAGTGATCCGTTTACGGTGCTGCGCGAAAATGTGGGGTGGACGCAAAGTCGACTCAACGATGAGTTTGCTGACTGGGCGCTTCACAACGCCACCTGGGACTACGACAGAGGTGATATTTTTAAAAAACGGTTTGGCAGTTACGATTCCCAAAATGGGGAAAGACGCCGCCGATTGACGCGCCTCAATATTCTTGATGAAGCTGCAAAGCGCTATGTGGTCCCGGACTATTGGGCGCCGCAGCGTTGGGGATATAATCTAATAAAGCTACATCCGGATTCAAACGCAGATACCCTCGAAATCGTTTTTCGCGGAGTTATTCAGGACGGCGCTGAGAATAAAAATTTTTCACCATACGAGGAAGCGCCCGCAGATGTTCCCGGGGCGCACTCGGATTGGCGTTGGGGCGTGGTTGCACTGGAGAACGCCAATCAGCGCCGATACAGTACACTGCAAAAAGGTGCCAAAGGCGAATTGTCATTCACGTTAAAACCTGGTGACCGGGAATTATGGATGGTGGTCATGGCCACACCTTCCGAAAATCATCCCATTGAATGGGACCAGATTTATCCCACCATTTATCGATATCCGTGGATGGTTCAAATTCACGGTGCAGTGCCCGGTGGGTTCGAGGTGGATGCACAGACACCTTCTTCAAACGGAGCATGGCACAGCAATGGCGGCGGTTGGGTGGATGCGAGCGCATCGGTGAGCGCGAGCGCCTTTGTGGGACCTCATGCGATGGTACTGGGAGGTACGGTGAGTGATAACGCACGAATCGAAGACCACGCAATCGTATTAAAAGGAACTGTCAGGGACAATGCTGTTATTGGCGCACTGACCATTGTAGATGGTGGTACCGTTGCCGGAAATGCAATTGTAAGGACTGTCTACAATACTGTAACCACCAAAATCAGCGGAACCGCACAGATGTTGGGAGATATGGAGCTGCTGACAGACATTTCCAGCGGCGTGTATTATGGTTTTACAGATTCCAGCGTTTTGAATGCGACACACGGTTCCAGCGAATCGAGCCCAGTGACTGAAGTGACCACTCCTGGACCATATGCCTGGTACTAGACGAAACTGATATTTTTGATGATAAAAGATGGGTGGCATTGTTGCTGACGTCAGCAGGGGCAATCGGACTGGGGGATTTTTATTTCATAGACAAACCAGTCTTCGTCGACTTTATACATCAGTTTGTTTTTACCGATAAATTCAGGTACACCATCGTGGTCAATATCGATGGTTTGAATAACGTCTCTGTTGTCTATAAACGGATCTTGAAAAAAGAATGCGGGACTGCCCATGTCATAAAGGGTACCTCGCTGCATATGAAACAGACCCTGCATATATCCATAAAATCCACCACACCCCTTTCCCGATGAAATAGACACAGCTGCGAATCTCCGATTGCCGCGAGGACTCTTAAACATCTTGCCGCAGACCATTGGTTCGTAGTCCATCCAGATGCCAGATAAGCCAAATGATTCATAGAGCGCTTGCAGTTTTTTGGATTCCCGGCGTTTGCGAAAACGGCGCATGATGTTTTTAATGTACGATTTGTCCAGATTTCGAGCTTTGTAAATTTCAGGAACTCTGGGGCGAACCGGATGCGCCCACAACGCCCCCCTTTTTGTTTCCTTAAGGATGCCAACAAGGTACACAGACCCCGCATCAGACGCCAGTTCCCAAAGCAGCTCGCCCATCTCCACTTCTGAAAGACCCTGTTTTTTCCAGTAATTTTCAATGGCGCCATGCACTGCGTATTTGGCAATGGCACGTGTATCTGTGATGCCCATGACCGACGTGGTGCCATTCTGGTAGCCCACTACAAATTTTCGTTTTAGCAACTGACGAAATTTTCGGGGAACCACGTTGCGACGAGCCCGTTTCAGTGCGGTGGTGTCGTTGACAAACAGTGCGCCATCTTTGTTCATCTCAGTGGTGGAAAAGACAACATATCGATTGTCCAGCACGAAGAAGAATTCATCCAGCAATTTGTGGTCTGGCCGTTTGAATCCGGTATCCATTACCGCGTCGGGTTCTAAAATTCGTTCGCGGGCAATTTTAAGCCTGCCGTCCTCTGCTACAATTAACAACTGCTTTTGCGACTCAACAGTTTCTTCGCCTGCAACCATTTTTTCGCGGATAGACACATCGGCGCCACCGGGAATCAGTTCGATGATCGTTTTGGAAATGGCCACATCCCGCAATCGCCCGAAACGCTTTTCCTCTTTACCAAGCCATTGTTCCCGAACAAAACGCACTGGAACGGGACCGCGCATATCGACGCCGTCAAATCGCGTGGCATACAGTGCCGAATACGCTTCAAAGTTCTGGTTATTGCGAGCGTTTACCCATTCGCGCAGAAGCTCGTGAACTGACAAATCGGTGAATTCCGGCAGCGGTGAATCTTCGACAGAAGTGGTTTTGACGCGTTTTTGAACTGGTGACGGTGTCGCCTCTTTCATTGGCGCGTCGGCCGTTTCCTCGCCGCAGGCAGCAAAGACCACCATGGACAGCCAAATAATGGCAATGGTGGGGGAAACAACTTCCGTTCGAAAAAACTGATACATGGCACCCTTTCGCATTCTTAAAAACTATCAACTCAGCCATCAACCGCTCTATATATCAAGTGGAGAAATATGGTCAACCAGGGGTGTCCATGCTTTTCATATTGATACATGTGCGCAAATTAGAGTTTATGCGATATTGATTTTTCGATTTAAGCGCCTTTTTTGGTTTTTTGTCTGTTGAATCCATTTGCATAACGATGATTCCAAGACTGGTTCATGAAAGCTAACTGCTTAAAATCATGTGCTTAATCCGTTTGGAACGCTCTTCTTGAATCTCAAATACATACATTGTGTTCAAATGTAGACAAAAATGAAACTGAGTGTTATCATGGATTTACACACTCAATAAGAGGTCCTAATGAAAAACGCAAAAAAACGAAAACAGTCGAACAGAAGTCGGCGGAATCGGCGGGTGCGGGAACGAATCCAGATTGGAGGAATACTCCAAAAGAATTTGGGCATCACCCCTGCCAAATTGGCAGGGCAATATGATCGTGTACGCGAAAAGCTATTTGGTATTGCCGGCTGGATTTATTTGCGGGTGATATATAAAATCCTTTGGCCCAGATTGGAAAAGTCTCTCATCCGATTCGGAAAATGGAATCGTAAGTCCATGTGGCCCCGGTTTTTGCGGGATATGACGCGTCTTGGACGAAACAGTCGTCGCATGGTTCGCGAGGAAAATCGCGTTGCACTGGCACAAATACTGTCTCGTGTCACTGACCGCAAAACGCCAATGGACGCTCACTGCTGTTTGTCTTGGCGAAAGTTGCGCGTGATACTGTCTTTTTTTAATCCCCAAACCGTTTATGTGGCGTCGCCTTCGCGATTCAAAGCACGGTTTCGAGGCATTACTTTTTGTTTTGCGTTGTGGGGCACTGCAATGGTGGCGCTGCTGGCAGTGATTCTGTGGCAATTGATGTCCCACCCCAGTGACGACGTGCAAACAAGCCGGATTATCGCGGAGATGAACGGCGACGCTATCGGCGAGACGAAAAATGCAGATGGCGGCGACGCGTTGGGGGATTCGAAAAGGGAGGGTCCAAACGCCATAGATGCCGATTTTTACAATCCGTTTTTTATTTTCACTCAGGCAGAGGCCAAACACGTCGAGGCGTATCCCCTGGCGGATCCCCCGGGACTGGTAGTGGATTTACACGGTATCTCAGAGCCCCCACAAAGTCCGGCGCAAATGGTGGGAGATGACGTTCGCGTTCTTAAAGTACGACGGTTAAAAACATCGAAGGGGCTCAGATACATTATTCGACTATCTCAATCCATTAAACGCATCAAAAGCCAATCCAACGGCAATGTGGTGACTGTCAGCCCGCTTTCCTGAACGACGCAATAATCGTGTCGAGAATGTCATTTTCGCGCTGATGAATAGTTTTTCTGGCGGGGTTTTTGTTGAACCAGTCCACGGTGCGGCGGACGCCCTCGCGAAAGGGAATGGTGGCCACAAAACCTGGAACGAACGCTTTGATTTTGCTGTTGTCGAAAATGGCGCTGTGACTTTTGTCTCCCAGCAGTGTACCTTCCAACTCGGGATAGATCGATACAATGAAATCGCTTGGAACGTGGACAATTTTCGCCTCGCAATGAAGAGCATCTGCAATGGTGGAGTAAATCTGGTTCCAGGTGAGCAGCTCATCCGATGTAATGTGAAAACTGTGTCCGGTGGCCGTCGAATTACCCATCAGTGGGATAAACCCTTTGGCAAAATCGTCCGCATGGGTGACTGTCCATAAAGACGATCCGTCGCCGTGAACGACAATTTCCTGGCCGTCGCAAATTCGCTGTGCAAGGGTAAAACACCCCCAGCCTCCCAGCGCAATGGGAAACAATGTGTTGTACGTGAGGGAGGGCCGCACAATAACAACGGGAAAACCGGATTCTCGATACGCCTGCATCAGCATTTCCTCACAGGCGATTTTATTTCGCGAATATTCCCAGTGCGGATTGCGCAGCGGGGTTGACTCTGTCACAAAGGGGGATGTGGGTGGCTTTTGATAAGCGGATGCGGAACTGATAAAAATGTATTGCCCGGTGCGTCCCGCAAACAGTCGCATATCCCGGGCCACATCGCTTTGTGTAAACGCAATCCAGTTGACCACACAATCGAACGTCTTATCGCAGAGCGCATCTGCCACGGCCAGTTCATTGGTGATGTCGCAGGAAAGTGTTCTGGCACCGGGAATGGATGGACGCTGACCGCGATTGAGCAGGGTCAGGTCAATGCCCTTTGCGATGGCCATTTGGCTCACCGCAGAGCTGATGTTGCCTGTTCCACCGATAAACAGAATTTTCATGATGTTGTTCCTCCTGCGGATTACAAATCGTCGTGCCCCATGGGATAATCATTGTCTGGAACCTGTTCGATTTCGCCCTTTGGGGGTTCGATGGCTGTACGTTTCAGCACAGCGCGTCTATCACTGATCACCTGCTCCAGTTCGTTTTTATGTGCCGCGGCCACCTTGCGGCCGGGAATGATTTTGTATTTCAGCGGGTCGATGAATTTGCCGTTCAGTTTCACCCCCCAGTGCAGATGCGGGCCCGTAGACCGTCCGGTGGTTCCCACGTAGCCAATGACCTGCCTGCGCCGCACTTTAACGCCTTCTCGAATACCTTTTTCGATGTGATGCAGGTGCGCATAATACGAGCTCAACCCATCATCGTGCTGAATACCTACCAGATTTCCATTGGCGCCTTTATTTCCGGCGATAGTGATGGTTCCATCTGCACATGACCAGACGGGCGTGCCGGTGGATGCGGAAAAATCAACCCCGTTATGCAATTTGCGGCGTTTGAGAACGGGATGGATGCGCCACCCGAACGGGGAACTCACGCGAGAATAATACAGGGGAAGCGTCAACGCCGAGCGCGGCGTGGAGACCAGATTGTCGTCGTAGTACGAGGGTGTCTGCCGTCCTTCCTGAAAGCGATACAGGCGACGCTGGCCCGCTTTGACGCCATTGTATTCCAGCGCCAGCACTGGGCCATACCCAAGGTATTCTCCGTCGAGACTTTCTTCTTCCACCATGACCTTAAACGTATCGCCGGGGCGCTGTTCCTTCAAAAAATTTACCTGAGTCGACAGAATATCGGCCACTTTGCCCGCCAGTGCCGCTCTCGCCCCCAAATCCTTCAGCGTGCCAAACAGAGAAGAGGTGATGGTCCCTGCAAACGTTTTCATTGTTTTATCTGTGATGACATTCAGTTTGCGGCCCTTGAACGCATCGCCGTTTCTGTTTACGACAAAAATATCTGTTTTGGATGCTTCGTATTTGAACTGATCGGGCCGACCGCTGGCAATGTCAAACTGCACTTCCAACATATGGCCCGGTCGCGCCCTGCGAAAGTCAAATATCCCGTCCAACGCGTTGATTATCAATTGTGCATCGGCCGCGCTGGCTCCCAAATCCGTTAGGGCAGTCACCACCGCCTGACCCGATTTCAGTGCCACACGGTGAAATTCTTCATCTCCGGAAGCGACCACCGGAGGTTGTGGCGGAGCGGAATCGTCGGGAGCCTCCCTGGAGGCGTCTGCAACGATTTCTTCACTTTCAAGTGCGAGGTTTTCGCTGTCGGTCGCGACCTGTCCCAGCCATGTAGACGTTTTGGGCGATTCCGATGACGCCAGCGTTTTGGGCTTTGGCTTGTCGGAGGCCACAAACATGCCCAGCATTATGCCAAACAATCCTGCCAGCGCGATACCCGAAATGAACAGCGCATTTTTGTGTTTGTCTTTCAGCCCTGGTCTTTTTGGCGGGGAGGGCACCCCAGGCGCGATTGCTTCTGTCTCAGTCGGGTTCACGTCAAGGTCCACTTGTTCCGGCATGGGTGTTGATTCGTCGTTCATTTTCCTCGCGCCCCAATGGCTGACGCATTTGCATGACAAATGGCAATTGCCAGCGCGTCGGCTTCGTCTTCCTGCAGTGGTGATTTCGCACGTAAAATTGCGCCCACCACGCGCTGAATCTGAGTTTTTTCGGCCCGTCCCCCACCTATGATAGATCGCTTTACCATAGCTGGCGGATAAGATGCAATGGATAGGGCGTGGCGTTGCATGCACAACAGAATTACTCCGCGCGCATGCCCCAGTTTAAGCGCCGAACTGGCGTTTTTGGAAAAAAAGAGCGATTCCACTGCACCCTGGGTGGGCCCGTTGGTCACGATAATTTCATTGAGTTTGTCAAAAAGCTCAGGCAATCGCTCTTCGTACGGCAATTTCGTATTCAGCAGGATGACGCCGGAATCCAGTCGCGTCAACCGACTGCCGTCTTTTCTGATGATGCCATAGCCGGTTTTTCGAGTACCTGGGTCTATGCCCAAAACAATCATGAAGAGAAGTTTTCCAGAATCTCGTCATCAATATCGAAATTCGCATACACATTTTGTACGTCATCATGGTCATCAAGACGGGTGTACAATTTGAGCATGGTTTCAGCAGATTTGCCTTCCAGTTTAACTGTGGTCTGCGGAATTCGCGTGAGTTCAGCGTTCAATGGCTCAATTTTGGCTGCGTGTATCGCCTCCAGCACGGTATCGAAATTTTCCATGGGAGTGATAATTTCAAATGTACTGTCGGTCTCTTTTATATCATCGGCCCCGGCTTCCAGGGCCACTTCCATCAGCGCATCTTCGGTGGAGTGGCTTTTGTCCACTTCGATGAGGCCAACTTTGTCAAACATATACGATACACATCCGTCCTGACCCAGATTTCCGTTGAATTTCCCGAACAGATGGCGTACGTCCGCCACGGTGCGCTGTCGATTTTCAGTCATGCATTCCACCACGACGGCCACGCCCTCTGGGCCATACCCTTCGTAGGTGATTTCCTCATAAATAACGCCCTCGAGTTCGCCGGTTCCCTTTTTAATGGCGCGGTCCACAGTATCTGCCGGCATATTGGCCGCTCTAGCGGTATCAAGCGCCTTTCTGAGACGGGCGTTTCCGGTGGGATCGCCGCCGCCCAGACGTGCAGCAGTCGTAATTTCCTTGGATACTTTGGTGAATACCTTGCCACGCTTGGCATCCTGTGCGCCCTTTTTTCGTTTGATATTATTCCATTTACTGTGTCCCGACATCGAAAGCTCCTGTTAGCTGATACACTTAAAATTCGGTTGCCTTTTTCGAAGCCGCCGGTTTGAGGCCCAACGGTCCGTTCTAGCTATTTAACTAAAACGACTAAAAAAACAAGTTAAAGATATGACTACATTTAAACTGCCTGCCTGGACCTGCCGGAACCGGATTGAACCTGCATTAGTTGTTGTGCACAAAAGTCGCATGTGGGAAAATGCGCAAATGAAAAGTATTTTAATTGTAGACGATGAAGAATCTCTCCGTGTTTCGTTAAGTGCTCTAATCTCCCGCAATGGGTACCATGCTCTCACGGCTGCCAATGGAAAAGAGGCGCTGGCGCTGCTGCAGCAGGAAACTGTAGATGTGGCATTTGTGGACGTCCGCATGCCTGAGATGGATGGTATCGAATTGACGCGTGCTCTGGGAAAGGCCCGTTCTCCGGTGACTGTGATTCTCATGAGCGCCTATGGCTCTCTTGATGATGCCCGCGAGGCCATGGACGCCGGGGCATTTGATTATATTACCAAACCATTTAAAAGCGATGAGGTCATTCTTGCGCTGACCAAAGCGTTGCAGCGGGAAGGCACCAGGACAGACCAGTCGCCCAGAGATTCCGTTGTGGCCAAAACAATTCACAGCGGCATCGTGTATGCGTCGTCCAGCATGAAGCAGGTGTTTTCTCTCATCGAAAAAATTGCTCGGGTGGAGTCCACGGTATTGATCATTGGCGAATCCGGAACGGGAAAGGAACTGGTGGCCCGCGCCATTCACGACCAGTCCAATCGCAGCATGGCGCCCATGGTACCCATCAATTGCGGCGCCATTCCGGAGAATCTGATTGAGTCTGAACTGTTTGGTCACAAGAAGGGCGCGTTTACCGATGCTCGCGCGGACAAGGCCGGGCTGTTTCTGGAGGCCGACAAAGGCACACTGCTTTTGGATGAAATTGGCGAACTGCCGCTGTTGTTGCAGGTGAAGCTGCTTCGGGTGTTGCAGGAAGGGACGTTTCGTCCGCTGGGCGCTCAGCAGGATATGCGTGTGGATGTGCGGGTCATCGCTGCGACGCATCAGAATCTCGAAGAAAAAGTTAAAAAAGGCGAATTCCGAGAAGACCTTTATTACCGGTTGAACGTGCTGCCGGTGCGTCTGCCACCGTTGCGGGAGCGGGAGGAAGACGTACTGCTGTTGATTGATTATTTCATTCATCGCAACAATCAGCGCTTCAGTTCAAAAGTTACCGGGATTACCAATGAGGCCCGCAAAATGCTGTTGGCCCATTCCTGGCCGGGGAATGTGCGGGAATTGGAAAATGTGATAGAGCGCGCCCAGGTGCTCGCAGACGGTACTCGCATCACCAAAGATGATTTGCCCTCCAATTTTCAGCAGAAGGAAAATGTGGTTCGAACGACCCTGGATTCTGACGATTTGTCCATTAAAAAGGCGGTACGGATGGTGGAAGAGGAACTGATTCGCAAGGCCCTGCAGAAAACCGGAGGCAATCGGACAAATGCCGCCAGGCTTTTGGAAATCAGCCACCGCGCGTTGCTTTACAAAATTAAGGAATACGGAATTTCCTGAGAACTGACGTCGTCGTCATTCACCTCCCAATCAGACTTGAAAAAGACCGTACTGGCATTCCTTTTTTTGGGCCCGATTTCTAAAGGTCACCCGATTTCATCCGACAGTATCAGTAACAAGTGCGAGGGGAGGCGGCATGTTTCATCAAACTTCATCTAAAAAGACGCCATACAGCCAACAACCGATGTCCACGCTGATGCATCTCGAAACCTTTTTGACAGAGGACACCACAGACGCTTTCTATACTGGCTTTTCAGGTCGTATTGAGGATGGTGGAATTTTTATTAAAACCAGTGAACAAATAGAGAAATATACTCCCGTACAACTTGCAATTCACTTTCCGGATGGCCATACCATCAAACCTCGGGGAACGGTGGAGTGGGTTCGCAGTGGCAACCCGGCAGCGTGCGACGTTTCGCCGGGGGTAGGGATATCATTTGTGGACCTGCAGCGCCTGGAGGTCGAACTGATTGAAAACTGGCTGACGTTTAACCCACCCACATTTCTTGAAAATGTAGAAATGGTGTCCCTGCAGACCACACAAACCGTTCCTAATGACAATATCGAACGGGATTCTGTACCCCTTAATTTGGGACCGGGATGCGATTTGGATTCGGAGCAGCTGTTCATCAGCGGATTGGCCAGAGATGTCTCCCACTATTTGAGTGAACGGCCACTCAGTTATTTGCGGGCCAGAATAGACGGTGAAAATCGAAGGCTTAGCCAGCGACTCGCACCGGTTTGGACGCTGCGGATTCTTGCTTATGATAATGACGATTCCTTTCAGGGCGCATTCGAGGGACATGATTCATCCCATCGACTATTTGTGCGCACAAATACTCCAGCTGCAATTGGTTCGGTGATTCGAATGAAGCTTATTTGTAGGGATGGTGCCCAAATTGGATGCAAAGGTGAAGTCCGCTGGGTCCGAAAACCCAATCCTCTGTTGAGCCAGCTGCATACATCGGCGGGGATGGGCGTTGTTTTGGTGGACGTGAAAGAAGCCAGTTGGCGCACTATAAATCCCAATAATGAAAAACTGGTGCATTGTGAATTTGCAAGAGTTTCGCCTGCCGTATAAAAAATACCATAAAGAAAAATTTTTTTCACCGATCCATATTTCTTTTTTCAATCTGAGTATGAATCTGTTATAGTGGTTTTTGTGGATATTCGAAGGGGGAAAATTTTTTTTGTGGTAAAACCCGTTGAAAAAAATATCCAAAGATGAGAAAGGTTAACTTGGTCAACCCTGTTGATCTTTGACAAAATGCGACGCGGCCGTGGCGGGAACCACGGAACTGGTCCAATTCTGCGAATGCGGTTTTCCTCCTTTCTTCCGTATTCGGGTTCCTCAGTTTTGGAGCAGTCCAGACGACTCGGTGTCAAATCCGGGCGTCGCACTAAAACGCATTAGTAATTTTTCGCCGAGGAATGTGTTTCACAGTCCTCGGTAGTTTTGGGCGCAAAAAACGCTGCCACTTTCCAAAACATCTGTAATCACCGGCACCAGTGCACCAGGAAGCACGGCTTCAACAGGAAACATTCCATTGGGCCCCCCCAGATCTGTGCGCAACCAGCCCGGATCCATGGAATGAATGGTGACGCCCGTATTGCGGAGTTGGGCAGACATATCAAACACATATTTGTCGATGGATTTTTTAGTGCATCCGTACGGGGTCAGCTGGGGAATGTCTGGAATGCCGCTGGTTGTCAAAACGACACGACCAAATCCATTTTCGATCATTTGTGGCAACAGCCCATTGCACAGAGTGACCATGGAGAAAAAATTGATTTGAAAAATGTCGGCCCATTCCTTATGTGTGATGTCAAAGACATCTTTCCAATCATTTTGAACACCGTGATTACCGTACAAAATATCGATGCGCGGGATTTGTGACAGTGTTTGGTGTACCACGTCCTGTGATCCCGATTCGGTGTCGAAGGTACCGTATACCGTGCGCACCTCCACATCCATTGGGGCGAGAAGTTGCCGCGTGGAATCGGTATTTTTTTCGGTTCGACCGTGTACAACAACGTTAGCGCCATGGCGGGCGAGTCCCAGTGCAATCTGTTGACCAATCCCCCGGCTGGAACCGGTGACCAGAGCCCATCGTCCTTTAAGTATTCTCGACATTAAAATTTCCTTTGTTAAGCGTTGTTTCCCTTTGCAGACCATTCTTCATGAAACACAAAATGGTTCCGGGGCATTCTGGGCTTCGATGAAGGCGGTTCTTTAGTGGGATAGCCCAGAGTCAACAGCTCAACAACTTCCACATCTTTTGGAATGGATAAAATCCGGCGCACCTGGTCGGCATAAAACGCGCCAATCCAGCAGGTTCCGAGGCCCAGCGCGGTCGCGGCCAATGTTATGTGATCGATGGCAATAGTCACATCAATGGGGTAGCAGAGTTGACCGCAGCTCATGCGGTGATGGTCGGTTACCGCCAGGCAGGCAATGACGACAGGGGCCTCCGCCACAAAGAGTTGATTTTTGGCGGCAACGCTCAATTTCTTTCGCGTTTCCGCATCTTCAACCACGACAAAACGCCATTCCTGCCGATTGTTTGCCGATGGCGCAAGGCGAGCGGCTTCGAAAATGGCATTAAGTTGTTCTGGTGCGACTTTTTGCGATTTATAATTTCGTACGCTGAATCTTTTTTGAATTGCTTCAAATACGTCCATTTGATACCTCCCAAAATGGTTTATCGCGATGATTTGTCCGAATCAAAGTGGATCACCCGCGTGATAACCGGAATGCTATGTCGGTTTTTTTCTACCCTTTTAGCTACCAGCCACGAGAGAGCAAATCCCAGGCAAAGCCCGCACAATGCGCCGAGTACCGCTGCGGCATCGCTGCCAAGATGTAACAACGGCGCCAGCTCGTTGCCTAAAAGCGCGAACCCGAGGAGCCCTAGCGCAGGCAACAGGTACAAAATGGCAGAGGCTTTTACAACAGCACTTTCGCTGATTGAAATGCGGACCATATCGCCGGGTTTGGCAGCTGATGAATTTTCAAGTGTGAGTACAAGGTCTTTGGTTTGTCCGCCCAGCGCCTGACACGCACCTTTGGCACTGCAGGAACCGCACGCTTCAGAACGCTTTACGACAACTTCGACTCGATTCTCTGGCAACATCCGGGTCACTGTTGCTGTTTCATGGCATTCACTCGACATGGGTGCCAGTGTAACCATATCGGAAAAAAATGACAGTCGGATTTTGGTTAATTCCGGATGCGATTTCGAGTCGATGCACCAGCGATAAAAATTTGATCACGGTATTATACTTGTAATACTTTTTGTATTTTTTCCATGTTTTACAAAATGATGGATTGTAAATAAATGAAACAGCCTTATAGTTAAATATCAGTGTGGTTTGTTCGTTTTTCAGGCTCGCTTAATTATATAAATCCGAACTTTATGAATGGGAGTATTCGTTGAAACAGGGCATCGAAAAAGACAGAATTCTCATTGTGGATGACGATCTCCACAACTGCGAAATCTTTCACGCCTATCTGAAAAAGGCGGGATTTGAGCCGTTTATATCTTCCAATGCGCTTGAAGGCTTGGCCATGGTACAGCAGCTTCGACCGCAGTTGATTCTGCTGGATGTGAATATGCCGCAAATGGATGGGTTCGAAATGTGTGAGGAACTGAAAAAGGACGAAAAAACGAAAGATATTCCCGTTATTTTTTTAACGGGCTTAACAGATACCAAAACCATGGCGCGCGCGTTTGATTTGGGGGCTGTGGATTACATCGCCAAACCGGTCCGGCGTGTGGAGCTGGTCGCCCGAGTCACCAATCATGTGGAAATGTATCGATACAAACACCATCTTGAAGAGGTAGTGGCACAGCGCACCAAAGAGTTGCAACAGCATCGGGACCAACTCGAAGAGGTGGTTATCGAAAATATAGTGAACGCCATTCCATCTGTGCTCATAAGTATTGATTCGGAGTGTCTCATCACCAAATGGAATCGGCAGGCCGAAAAAAATACCGGGATCTGTGCTACAGAGGTCATCGGAAAAAAACTGGAAGAGGCATTGCCCTGGTTTTCCAGACATATCGAAAGCATCAAAGGTGCCATCAAAGAACAGCGACTGTTTCGAGGGCGCGCCGAACATGTCAAACAGGAGGCATCGGAATATCGCGATGTGATCGTTTATCCCCTCAGCACCGATACGTCGGGCGGAGCGGTGATAAAAATCGATCCGGGGATACGCACGATGGGGAATCCGGAGACTGAGGATATTCCATACTCCTGAACCTGTTCACCATTGTACCTGCGAACCCATTCTGGACTGGCGGATGATCCGATGACATCCGCGTCCACTTTATTATTTTCGTGCAATTCATTTTGCATGTGCATCTGAATATATTATCTGAACACCCAGTAGTTTAATGGTATGCTGTTTCTATTCATAATCCCTTATGAAGGAGGATTTCCAATGAAAAAATTCGCAATGATAATGGTTGCTGCTCTGACGTTGGCAGCTGGCACGGTTGCCAGTGCAAAAGAGGTAAAGCTGTCCGCCAATTGTACCTGGCATGCCGAAGTGGATTGCTATGCCGGTTGCAACAGTCTGTCTTTTTTTGCGCAATGCGATGGGGACGTGAATGCTGCGTGTAACATAAGTCAGTGCCAGGGGATGACTGTGGAAGCCTCATGTCAGGGGAATTGTGCAGCGTCGTGCACCACGACGAACTGCACGGCCACCGCGGGTTCATTTGATTGTTCGGGGGCGTGCGGATTTGATTGTCAGGCCAATTGCAGTGCAAGTTGCGATGCCAGTTGCGCTGCCGATTGTGAAGGAACTGCCGACACAGCGACGTGTCAGGCCAATTGCAAGACCGGATGCAGCGCCAATTGTGAAGGCAGCTGCAGTGCGCAATGCACCGCGAGTTGTGAGGGCGTACCTCCAACGATTGATTGCCAGGGAGGGTGCGAGGCATCGTGCGAAGGCAGCTGTCAGGCTCGTGCAGATATTGACTGTCAAATCAACTGTGAGTCCAACGCCTATTTGGATTGTGAAGCCAGGCTGAACGGCAACTGCAATGCGTATTGCAAAGGTGAAGGTTATATGGAATGCAATGGGGAGTTCATTAACACCGAAAAATTTGAAAAAGCAGTGGCGTGGGTGAAGCAACACGTGGACGTGGCGGGCACCTACAACGTTGAGCGAGATGCCTACTGCGACAATACCGGATGTCATGCGATGGTGGAAGCGGAGGCGTCCGGAGAAATCAAGACCAAGTGCTCTGTGGTTGCACCGGGGCAGAAATCACCGTCCCTGCTTGGCGGATTGCTCGAAATTCTTTTCTAGCACAGCCTCTTGTCAATAAAAGCCTTTCACAGGTTTTTACTTGAACACTAAAATTTGCTCATTCGGGTCGCACATTTTTCGCAGACGGGTCCGCCCGGGCCGCCACAGATTGAGCAGATGGCAGGATTGGCAGCAGTGTTGGAGCGCCGTTGCCGATATGTGTACTGAGGAACTTCGTCGAGACCCACACCGGTTTTTCTGGCGGTGAAACGGGAATTGATGGTGGAAAATCGATCCTCAATCATGTCAGCGATATGCCGAAAAAGGGGCAGATAGAGCAACAGTGTAACAACCAGGAGCGTACCCCCTGCAAATCCCAGTGTCACCAGCCATCTCTCCACAATTTGATCGAGGTTAATGTATACCTGCCAACCGGCCAACCCGCCGACACCTGCTGAAATAAGTAATGCGATGATTCTGTACATGAGACATCCTGACAATTAAATTTCAGTTCAGTGTAAACACAACTATTAATTTACATCAAAATCGCATGTTTGAAAAACAGGGAAATGCTTTTGAGTGGGAGGAAAGTGATTATTGATTGAGCACGTCGGAAATCCCACCGCCGTTGGTGACATTGGTAAATCCGTGTGATTCGAGAGTGGCGAGTGCCTGACTTGCTCGATTGCCAGACTGACAATAAACGATTATCGCCTGATCTTTGGGATAAAGTTCCTCTAAACGATTCGACAATTCATCAAGCGGAATGTTGATTGCCCCAGGATAGTGCTGCGCCTCATATTCGCTTGTGGTCCTTAAGTCTACATAAAGGCGAGGGTCACTGCAGAATCCGAACCGGTATCTGACGCGGTCTCGCTGTCAGACGGGTCGGGGCACGAATCCGCCGAACGTTGTTCCTGATCTGTGGGAAAAGTGGCGTCAGTGCTTTTTTCGGTGTCTGTGTCGCCAGTGTTCGAAATCGGCAATCATGGAATCCGTATCCGAATCCGTGTCACTGTCTCCGTCAGAGTCCCCGTCGGAATCCCCGTCACTGTCAGAATCGGTGTCGCTGTCAGAATCCCCGTCAGAGTCGCCATCGGTATCACTGTCGCCGTCGCTGGAGTTCTGGCCGCAATCCACATCGCTGCAATTGGTGGCAGTAGAATCACAACCCCCAATTGTCAGCAAAAAGACGAAAGGCAGTAGCCATTTCAAAGAGTTCATTTGGTTCAGTTCCTTTTGCGCTTTTTTTTTTCACTCTTGGATGACTGGCAAAGCATCGGAGAAAACCTATTCGCCGAGACTGAGGTGTTCCCAGTTCACTTAGTATACCGGACACAAAGATGGAAAAAAGAAAAAATACAATCAGATACCTGAATGTCAGTTATTGTGGAATTTGTATGAACTTTGTATGTTTGAAAACCGAATTTGACGAATTATTGGATAATGTTGACTTTTCAATGGGACTTTTTGGTAGTTGGTACTTGTCAACGCGCCTCCATTGTGCTGTATAAGCGAAACGGTTTTTCCGTCCGGACACGACTGCAAGGCTAAAGCATTATGGAGCGATACAAAAAAGCGTTTACCGACGAAATTTCAAGAGCACTTGAGTTGGATACCCATGAGGTAGCCAAACTGGTGAAGACGCCGGAGGCGGGCCGTGGCGATTTCGCACTTCCCTGTTTTCCCTTTGCCAAACAGCTCAAGCGGAATCCGGCACAGATTGCTGAAGAAATAGCGAGTGGGTTTGCGGACCATCCGATGTTTGAAAAGGTGGTCGCAGAGGGGCCTTATATTAATGCCACTATCCGTTCGGCACATGTAATTTCCAATCTCGTTCCCCAGATTCGGAATGCGGATGAGCATTTTGCCACTTCCGACAAGGGGTATGGTCAGACGGTGGTGATTGATTTTTCTTCGCCTAATATAGCGAAACCATTGGGCTTTCATCACCTTCGCTCCACAATGATCGGAAATGCGCTGGCCAATATTCACAGAGCCATGGGCTATACTGTGAGGCGGATAAATTTTCTCGGAGATTGGGGAAAAACGTTTGGCTTGCTGGCGGAGGCATATGACAGAGTGGGGGACGAGGCCAAATTGAACAGGGAAGGCATTGCCTATCTGTTATCTTTGTATGTGGAAGCCAACAAGCTGAAGGTAAGTGATCCCGGGTTTGATGAAGCCGCCAGGCAAATGTTTTTGAAGCAGGAGCAGGGGGATGCCCATGCCATGGAATTGTGGCAGCTCTTTCGCACCATCAGCTTGAAAGAGTTCAAACGCATTTACCGCCGTCTTGAAGTGGAGTTTGATTTTTACGAAGGTGAAAGTCACTATCGAGATGGCATGGACGAAGTTATCGCAGATATTCACAAAACCGCTGGCACCCGGGAAGATCAGGGGGCGTTGGTCGTGGATATGCCCTATGCGGACGACGAACCGCCCATGATGCTGAAAAAAAGTGATGGGGCCACTCTGTATGCCACTCGGGACGTGGCTGCCGCAAAAGACAGATATGAACGGTTTCAATTTGCCAAGTCGCTGTATGTGGTGGGAACCGAGCAAAAGCGCCATTTTGAACAGCTGAAAAGAGCATTGTCTGCCATGGGATGCGAATGGGAGAAACAAATGGTGCACGTCAACTTTGGTCGTGTGCACGGCATGAGTACCCGAAAAGGGACCGTCGTATTTCTCGAAGATGTTCTCAACGAGGCAAGAGACCGGGCATATGAAAAAATGTCTGCGGACAGCGCTGACCGAAATATAGACATCAAAGCTGTTTCCGAAGAAGTGGGTATTGGCGGCATCGTTTTTGGGGATTTGAAAAACCTCCGTGCCAGCGACTACAATTTTGACTGGGACGAAATACTGAATACCAAAGGGTTTACTGGTATTTGTGTACAATATGCACACGCGCGCTGCTGTTCCATTTTGCGCAAGGGCGGCGGTGCACCGGAAATCGGAACAGCAGATTTGTCATTGCTCACAGCTGCCGAGGAAACCACGCTGGTCAAGGAAATTGGCAGGATCCCGCAGGCGGTGGAAGTATCGGCCAACGAGTTGGAGCCCTCCAGGTTGGCGCGCGCCGTGTACGAAGCCGCGCGGGCATGGAATCGCTACCAGCAGGCCGGAAACAATGATAAGTCGTTACGCATCCTGGTGGAGGACGAGAAGGTGAAAACGGCACGACTGGCGTTGGTGGATGCGACCCGTATTGCGTTGGAGCGGGGACTCACGCTGTTGGGTGTCCCGGCGCCGGATGCCATGTGAGTGTCCTTCGAAACGCGGTTTATCTTGCGTTATGCCGCGTCCATTTCAGAGTCTGATTTTTCTTTTGCACCTGTTTCAAGTTCATCCGTTACATCGGCCGATAGAATAAGTTGTTCAATTTCTGCTGCAATATCCGGATGTGTTTTGAGAAACGCGCATGCTTTTTCTTTGCCCTGCCCCAGCCGGGTTTCGCCAAATGAAAACCATGTGCCGGATTTTTGGACAATATCAGCCTGTTCACCAATTTCGAGCAGTTCGTGCACGCGACTAATTCCTTCGCCATAGATAATGTCGAATTCGGCCTTTCGAAATGGCGGTGCCAGTTTATTCTTGATGATTTTAACGCGGGTGCGTGCGCCAATGGGGTCGTCGCTGCCCGTGGATTTGAGAGTTCCTATTTTGCGGACATCCAGCCGAATGGAGGCAAAAAACTTGAGTGCATTCCCTCCGGTGGTGGTTTCGGGACTGCCAAACATCACTCCGATTTTTTGTCGTGTTTGATTGATAAAGATTACAATGGCATTGTGTTTGTTGGCCGCGCCTGTCAGCATGCGCATGGCCTGGGACATCATTCGCGCCTGGGAGCCCACGTGATGATCTCCCACGTTTCCCTCCAGTTCTGCTTTGGGCACAAGTGCGGCCACAGAATCCACAACCACAAGGTCAATGCTGCCGGAATTTAGCAGGGAGTGGGTAATGGCCAGCGCCTGCTCGCCGTGATCGGGTTGTGATATGAGCAGCTCGTCCACTTTTACGCCCAGTTTCATGGCGTATGTGGGGTCGAGCGCGTGCTCAGCGTCTATGAACGCGCAGGTGCCGCCCTCCTGCTGCACCCTTGCAATGGCATGGAGCGTGATGGTGGTTTTTCCCGAGGACTCGGGGCCGTAGATTTCCACCAGACGCCCTTTGGGATAGCCACCGACTTTCATTGCCATATCGATGGATAGGGATCCGGACGATACACAGGGAACATTGGCAATTCCGGAGCGGTCCCCAAGTCGCATGATGGTGCCATCGCCAAATTGTTTTTCGATGTTTTTAATGGTCTGTTCCAAATCTTTGAGTGTGCTTTTTAGTGACATGGTTGTTCCTTCCTGTTGTTGAGCAGGTTAGCCCGGCTTACGGGCCTTTTCTATCGAGACTCCGGTAGCCGATGGCTTCGGCCACATGAGCGGTTTGAATGTTGGGCTGGTTATCCAGATCCGCGATGGTTCTGGATACTTTGAGGATGCGCGACCATGCGCGCGCCGAGAGCCCCAGTCGCTCAATCGCCCTTTCCAGAAGCAATCTGGATGGATCCTCGAGCTTGCAGAATCGGTTGATGGCCCCCAGCGACATGCGACCGTTGGCGGAAAACGACTCCTTTTTGTACCTGGACACCTGGCGCTGCCGCGCGTTGAGAACACGTTCCTTTACCGTATTGGACGATTCTGCGGTGCTCTCCACCGAGAGGTCTTTTACGCGGACCGAAGGCACTTCAACATGAATATCGATGCGGTCCAGCAACGGACCGGAAATTTTTCCCCGGTACCGCTCCACTCCGGCGGGGGCACAGCTGCAGGGGCGATCATCGGTTCCAAAATAGCCGCATGGACAGGGATTCATGCTGGCCACCAGGTTGAACGATGCCGGAAAGGTGCTCCTTCCCGATGCTCGGGAGATGGTGATTTCGCCTTCTTCGAGGGGTTCTCTAAGGACTTCAAGTACATTTCTGCGAAATTCGGGCAGTTCATCCAAAAAGAGAATGCCATTATGTGCCAGCGAGACCTCTCCGGGTTTGGGGGGATTGGACCCACCCACCAGTCCTGCGTCGGAAACGGTGTGGTGGGGGGATCGAAACGGCCTTGCGGTGATGAGGGGGCGAGCGGCACTGGTCAGCCCCAGCACTGAATGGGCCTGGGACACCTCGAGCATTTCTTCAAACTCCAAAGGCGGCATAATGGTGGCCAGGCGCCTGGCCAGCATGGTTTTACCGGAACCGGGCGGTCCTATCATCAGAATGTTGTGTGCTCCGGCAGCAGCGACTTCCAGTGCCCGTTTGGCATGCGCCTGACCTTTCACTTCGCAAAGGTCCACCTCATTCGCCACATTTTCCGGCAGATACGGCGTAACCGGCAGCGGCGTGACCAATTGTTCGCCGGTAAAGTGCATGACCGCCTCGCTCAGATTGGCCACCGGGAGTACATCCACTTCGCCAATCACTGCCGCTTCCCTCGCGTTTTCCTCGCCAATCATCAACGACTGGCACCCCAGGGCCCGTGCCAGCAATACATAAGGCAATGCACCCGGAACCGGTCGGATACTGCCATCCAGTCCCAGTTCGCCAATAATGAGCATTTGTTTAAAAGACGCGGTTTCGATCATCCCGGCGGCGGCTATGACCCCAAGCGCAATGGCCAAATCGAACGCGGCGCCGCTTTTTTTAAGGTCCGCCGGGGCCAGATTGACCGTGATCTTTCGCGGTGGGACAGCGTATCCCACGTTCCCAAGCGCCGCAAGCACGCGTACCTTCGATTCGCGAACGGCACCTTCCGGTAATCCAACAATGGAGAAAGCAGGCAGGCCCAGTGCCAAATCCACTTCCACTTTCACTTCTTCTGCGCTCACGCCGCAGAGGGCGCCACAGGTAATGGTCGTGAGCATGCAAACTCCTTTGGTAAATGCGTATTGCTCGTTTGCGCTTAAGCGTTGGCAACATCTGTGCCGGTGGGGTGACTTGCTAATATGTTGAAATCATTTGTTTAATTTTTATCGAGGGTGGCAAAAGGAGGATTGTGGCCGGTGAGCTGGCCGATTTGATGGCCGTATGCGACGCTTTTCCCGATGGTTTTCCCATACCATTGAAAGTGCAAAGGGCGCCCGGTGAAGACCGCACAACCGCTCCTTTGCGAAGTTGACATCATGGCAAGTGTGCGCAAGATCTCCTTATGAACCTGTTGGACGCCATTGAGAGCAGAAGAAGTATCCGTCGATTTTCTGAATCCCCCATTGAGGAATCCACGCTTTTCAAAGTACTGCATCTCGCCAGTTTTGCCCCTTCTGCCAGTGATGCGCGCCCCTGGCGTTTTGTTATTTTAACCGACCGAAACAAGCTGCAGGAGGCAGCTCGTATCAATCCATTTGGTCAAATGGCGGACAAAGCTGCGTGTGGTGTATTGGTGGCAGGTGATTTGCTCAGGGAAAAGCAGAGCGGATTCTGGGTGCAGGACTGTGCCGCGTGCACAACCACAATGCTACTGGCAGCGCATGGCCTTGGGCTAGGGGCGGTGTGGACCGGAATTTATCCGGTAAAACAGCGGGTGAATCAATTTCGGGAACTGGTGGACGCGCCCCAATCCATCATTCCTTTTTCGCTGGTGTTGCTGGGCTACAGCGAGCAACGCGCTCAACCGGCGACCAGCCGATTGGATCTGCGTGAGGTGTACTACAACACATTTGGCAACACGCGATTTCCGAGCGTGGAGTAATCGGTTTCACTTGCACCGGATACGTTCTTCCGAGTTCACACGGAGGCCTGCGTATGTGGGCAAATCTTTTGGGTTGCTCTTCAGGGCGGAGATTCAAGTGATTAGTTTTTCAAGTTGTAAGATGGTGCGCTGGTCGTTGTGGGAAAGATCGGGCTGCGCACGAAATTGGGACAATCGTTGGCGGATTGTGGATAGTACGCCGGCCTTGTCGAGTTGAATCAGCGTCAGTTCGACCAAAGGCGACCGGTTGGCGGTATAGGGTTGGACACACAGCTCTGATTCCAGGGGGACTGTGGTGAGAGTGGAGATGGTGTCCAGCTCTGAAGCGCATGCTGTGGTGAGGACGCGCATGGTTTGTTCATCCACCTCTGTCTGATGACACGGATATTGACTGGAACGCTGCTGCAGATGCCGATCCGATGCATTTTGCAGTATAAAATCGATTTTCGAGTTCAAATCAATATCGTCTTTGGTCAAAATGCCATTGAATCTTCGTTTTAATTCCAGCAGTTCTGGCAGGTAACTGCTGTTGATCAGCCGGTTGTTGCGTCGGCGGATGTGCATCGGTTTGGGGATGTTCAATATTTTTAAAAATGTTTGTGCCATGCCTGCGCGCAACAGTTTGTTTTTATTATAAGGAGTGACAATCATATTGCCCGGACCGGCCAATTGGGACCATTGTCCAAGGAATGTGCCAATATCGCTTGAGTTTTGTATGCGCTGTTCCAGGAAAGTTGCGATATCCTCCCGATAGAAGTTTCGTTTGATGGCCTGATTGTACCTGGAAATGGCCAAATCATGGGGGTGGCGCAACATGGCCACCACCTGTACCCGGTATTGCGAATTGCCAATAATGGAATTGAATTTATGGGGCATGCGCCAGAACGCTTCGGCGGAGAGCAGCAGAGTGTATCCGTTGGCTTTGGCAGCGCTTATGCATCGGCGCAAAATTCGGTTTGCCTCTGTTTGTCGTTTTTCCAACTGACGTATCCAGTAGCCATGCCCCGCAGAGACGCCATTTTGATTGAGGGGATGGGACGGATAGTAGTAGCCGTGTTTTCGCAGCAGGTCGCGATGGGTCACGCAATACTGCTGAATCGCCGAAGTGCCGGTTTTGGGTGGCCCCACATGCAGGATAAGATCCTGATTGGGGGAAACAGTTTGCAGGCTGCCCAACCATTCACGCGCCAGTTTTTCTTCTTTCCAGTAGTTGATGATGGATTTCATGGTCTGTTTGAATATTCTTAAAGGATGCCTGTTGCACCCCAGACAAGCTATAGACGGAATTGAATGCATATACCAGACAAAATGCCCATCAGGGTTGAGAATCATTGGGCAATGAGCGCGCTGCAGCACATATCGGGATTGACTCGAATATGGGTATGACAGATGATTTTCAGACGGCCGGAGGTTAACCTGTGAAAATTGACAGACTGCTGGGGATTGTACTGCTGTTGCTGCGTCGTCGTAAAATAACGGCGCCGGAGCTGGCCGATTACTTTAATGTGTCGGTTCGTACCATTTATCGCGATATTCATTCCATTGAGGTAGCGGGGATACCGGTATTATCGGCCAATGGCGTCAACGGCGGGTTTGAAATACTGGAAAGTTATTCTCTGGAGAGACAGCTGTTTTCACCCGACGATATGCTTTCCATGCTCAATGCGTTAAAAAGTGTGGCCGCTTTGGGAGATGAACGCATGGATTCCACCAGTAAAAAGATTATGCGACTGTTGCCAAAGGAGACCACCAGTTCCCTGGCCGATGAACTGCATGTGGAACTGTCGGGCTGGGGGGATGTGTCGGGCAATCAGAAACGGCTTGAACAGTTGCAGCAGGCCGTGGCACATCGACATTGCGTGCATTTTTCCTATCAGAACGGTGAGCGCGGTTTCAGCGAACGGGATGTGGAGCCGATGACGTTGGTTTATAAAGGGTCGGGCTGGTATCTGTTTGGGTATTGTCGATTGAAGAACGACTATCGATTGTTCCGTCTTTCGCGCATGCGGCATTGCGTGGCCCAGCCGGAGCGGTTCGTGCGCCGGACGATGCGCTATGACGAATTTGCAAAGCAGTCCCATCATCGGACGATTGGTGCAGAGCTGAATCTGCATTTGCGATTCGACCGGGAAGCGCGCTTTATGGTGCAGGACAGCTTTGCACCCGGCCAGATTACCCACCTGGACAATGGTGCAACGGAAGTGCATGTGTCCTTTCCGGAGGGGGAGTGGGTTTACAGCATGCTGCTCAGCTTTGGCGGGTATGTGGAAGTGATTTCGCCCCTTCCTGTTCGCGAAAAACTGGCGGCTCACGCCAGGCGCCTCTGGGAATTGAATCACTGCTGTTGCGGTGAAAAATCTTACGAGTTAAGGCAAAAAGGGCAGTGACGAATCTGGACAGGGAGAGTATAGTGCGCGGCTGTTGCGGCGGCACAGATGATCGCGTGTTCGCAAGAGCTCGAGGAAAGTCCGAACTCCACAGGGCAGGATGCCGGGTAACGCCCGGTGGGGGGTCACTCCCCTAAGGAAAGTGCCACAGAAAATATACCGCCAGCCTGGCTGGTAAGGGTGAAATGGTGCGGTAAGAGCGCACCGGGGCGCTGGTAACAGGGCTCGCATGGTAAACCCCATTTGGAGCAAGGCCAAACAGGAAGCATTTGATCTTCGGATCAATAAGGGTTGCCCGCTCTCGTCTTCCGGGTGGGCCGCTTGAGACGGCCGGCAACGGTCGCCCTAGATGAATGATCATCGCCGCAGTGTCGGTGACGCCACTGCCGGAACAGAATTCGGCTTACGTACCGCCGCATCAGGCGCTTTCCCGCAAGGGAAAGCGTCTTTTTTTTTTAACTTTTATGGGGAAAACAATCACGCTGCTTTCGTGTCACCTGGGTCTGCGTGAATCGCCTCGCGAGGATAACGGGCCTAAATTTCGGGGGATTGAACAACGTGCGTCACATCTGCCGCTTCGAATGGGGCGGGGACGTCCCACCGGTTTTCGATGATTTTTTTTAGCACGTTTTCCGGGGCAGCGTGTTGCCGATGTGCGTTTTGATGGCCCAACCGGCCACATGGGACTTCCACATAAACAATCGTTGGTTTGGTGTTGTTGCGCAGCGCCAATTCCCCATGTGAGCGCCGGTTGTCAAAAGTGAGGTTGGTGGCATTCCATACCAAAGGCTGATACCTGGCGAGATGTGATTTGGCCTCTGCTTTGGCCATTTGGATAATTTGCCCCTGATTGTCAGTGGGGCCAATCCCCTCTGTGCGTCGCAGTGCGTCCAGGGAGACTACAGGCAGGTGCGGCGTTTGCTGTTTAATCCAGTGGTCCTTTTCCGAGCCAGGGAGACCCGAAATGATAATCATTTCGCATTTAAAATCTCCATACGGGGCATGTGCGGGGAGCTGCCACCGATCGTTGAAAATCAGCAAACGGCCAAAGAACGATGCAAACGACGCGGGCGCATGGTGGCAGTCCAGTGACCTGGCGAGTTTCGAAAACAGTTTTACGTTATTAACAGTATCATCCACGTCCGGCGCGATGCGCCCCTTCGCATCTGCTTTGGACAGCAAACAAAGCAGGTAGCAGCTGGTGGTCTGACTGATTTTCATGGCCAGCGCATCGGTGTTGTTCCGCTCAAAAATCCAAAACGGTACCTGGTGATGGCGAATCAGATTCACAATATGTTCCGGCACAACAAATGGAACGTTCCTTTGCCACAGAATTAGACGCGTCAGCGCGGGGCGTCTTTGGGAATGCCCACGCGATGTGAGCTGATTGTCCACCATTCGAGCGGTGGACAGTTTGCCAATGTCGTGCAGCAATGAGGCCGTGAAGACGATGCCTTTGCTGTTGTCTGTCAGTTTTTGCCAATCGTCGGATTGCAGCAGCCGTTGGCATACCATTCGTGTATGGGTCTACATGTTGCCTTCTCCGCGGAACAGGGGAGATTGGGCCACCTGCCGCAGCCTCGGAAGCAGTGGGAACATTTCGTGGCATTGCACCTGGTTCATGGTGTCAGTCGGTTTTTGGGGAAAGTACAGGTGGGCCATGGCATCACTTGAATATGTAAACCGGAATATGCGAATTGACTTTTTTTATATTTTTTGTGCGCAACAAGATTGTTCATCACGATGTCGTAAATGTTCGCACACGCTTCATCTTATAGTCAGATAACCTTGTTTATAAAACCTGTTAGTTTGTTGCTGGGCGCGCAATCGATTTTGGCATTGCGTTGGTATTGCTGCGCCTGCGCATCGGTATTGCATGGAGGTAGCCAATGGTACGGATTAGTTTGCTTATAATTGGATTGCTGTCGGTGGTCTGGACAACCGCCTGCAGTCCCGACAGTGATTTGTCCAAACCGGACCCGCGGGATTTGTCCGATGCGGACAGCGACACCGACGGTGACAGCGACTCGGATGGTGACAGCGACTCGGATGGTGACTCGGATTCAGATGGCGATAGTGATAGCGATGAGGATGTTTGCGGTGACGGGGTGCTGGGGGAAACAGAAGTGTGTGATGATAAAAATAAAGACAGTGGAGACGGTTGCACAGGGGATTGTCAGCAGGTGGAAGATGGGTACACCTGCCAGCCTCCCGGATTTCCATGTCACCGTGTTGCCCGGTGTGGCGATGGCGACGTGTTGCTGCCGGAGATGTGCGACGATGGCAACACGGACAACGACGATGGTTGCAGCGCCAAGTGTCAGGTGGAGATTGGCTGGAAATGTTCGGGAGAGCCAAAGAGTAAGTGTTCCCGGACCACGTGTGGCGATAAAAAAAAGGAAGGCGCAGAGGGGTGCGATGACGGCAACCGCCTGCCTTTTGATGGCTGCGATGCGAATTGTCAGAAAGAACCCGACTGCAAAGGAGGCGCGTGCACCTCGGAATGTGGTGACGGCATGGTGTTGAATGGTGAAGAATGTGATGACGGCAACACCATTGATGGCGATGGCTGTTCTTCGGCGTGCAAGGAAGAAGACGGCTTTAAATGTGACGAAGACATTGAATTGGGCGAATCCATGGAAGTGCCGGTGATATACAAAGATTTCATCGAAGGGAAACACCCGGATTTTGAGCAGACCGAGTTCGAAGTATTAGACACTCGCTCGGATGATGATCCGTATTACAGCTGTGACGATCCATCGCCAGACATGGTACTGCCCGATCTTTCTGCAGCAGGTAAGCCCGTGCGCAACACCACAACAGACTATGATGACGAAGATATTGGTATTAATCCCAAAGAGTGTGACGATATAGAGTCGGCGGAGAGTTTTGAAAAGTGGTTTGATCACTCCGCAACTGATGGATCAGTGATTTCCACCACAATGATTCTGTGGCAGAACGACGATGGCGAGTATGTGAACCGATGGCTCTCCGATGGCACCCAGTGGTCACGCATCCTGGATTTCGAAGACGAAAATACGCCTTCTGACGCCGGCGCGGATCACCCCCTGTGGATGAGCGGTGACGATAATTTTGATTGTGACGACAACGGAGAATTCGATGAGGATAGCATGATTTGTTTATCCCCATGTGAACCCTGGGGGGACGAACAGACCTGCGCTATTGAGTTTGAAAAAGTGGATAGAGAGTACTACGACGGCAGTCCGGTGTTCTTTCCCCTCGACGGTGAAGGCATCGATACCAAAACATATACCGCCAAAATCGCGGACAATGTGTACGAGGGACTCTGGATTTGGGAGGATACATTTCTCGATGTCAATGAGGTGGATGTTCCAAATGATTACGAGACGAAACACAATTTCTTTTTTACAAGTGAAGTTCATTTCTGGTTTCAGTACGACAATTCTGCCAAGCAGAAATTCAACTTTGTAGGGGACGACGACGTGTGGGTATTCGTAAATCGCAAGCTGGCAGTGGATTTGGGCGGCATGCATGCGCCGGTGGAGGGTGGATTTACCTTACAGAATCTGGAAAGCAGCCATGGCCTTGAAAACGGCAAAGTTTACGAGATTGCCATCTTTCAGGCGGAACGGCAGCGGGACGGATCCAGTTACAAACTGACGCTCAGTGGATTTGATACCGCCCGAAGCGAGTGCACCCCCAAATGCGGCGATGGCATTGTGTCGCTGGGTGAGGAATGCGATGACAAGGTGAACGAAGGCGGTTACGGCAAATGCGGTCCTGGCTGCAAGCTGGACAAGTTCTGTGGGGATGGCGATATACAGGAGGAATACGGCGAGGAATGCGACGACGGGAACTTCAGAAATAACGATAAGTGCCCCGCCTCCTGCACATTCCCCAAGGTGGAATAAAGACCATCGTCTCAATTGGGTAATTTATTGAATTTGTGCCTTGAAATAAACGGTTCTTCCCTGTTCAATTTCACCGTAGATTAAAATCGTTAAAAATTTGTCAATCGAAGGAGGAATCCGCATGTCGAGTCCGGCCATTATGGCCATTGATCAGGGAACCACCAGCAGTCGGGCGATGGTATTCAATCCTAAAGGGGAGATTCTCGCCGTGGCGCAGGAACCGTTTGCCCAGATGCTTCCAAAGGACGGGTGGGTGGAACACGATGCGGAAGTGATTTGGGCCACGACTTTGAAAGTGATTCGTGAGGCCGCACTGAAAGCTGAAGCGGTGTCCGGTCCAGTTTTGGCCATTGGCATTACCAATCAGCGGGAAACCACGATTGTTTGGGACAGGCAAAACGGCAAACCGCTCTATCCCGCAATTGTCTGGCAGGATCGACGTACTGCAAAGGTGTGCAGTGATCTTGTAGCTGCGGGACTGGCATCCGATATTGCGTCCCGCACCGGTCTAATCATCGATCCGTATTTTTCGGCCACCAAAGTCGCATGGATTCTGGACAATGTGCCAAAGGCGCGTCGGCGCGCCGAAACGGGGCAGCTGGCCTTTGGCACCGTGGATTCGTTTCTCATCTGGCGCCTGACGGGCGGTAAAGTGCATGCCACAGACGCCACCAATGCCAGTCGCACCAGTTTGTACAATATTCATCTGGACCAATGGGATACGGATTTACTGCGCATTTTTAATGTACCGGCTTCCGTCTTGCCAGAAGTTCGCGACAGCGCTGCGGCGTTTGGCCATACCCTTCGGGATATTCTGGGGTATCCAGTGCCGATTCTGGGCGTTGCCGGCGATCAGCAGGCAGCGGCCATTGGTCAGTGCTGTTTTTCTAAAGGACAGATAAAAAGCACCTTTGGCACTGGCTGTTTTGTATTGATGAATACGGGGAACGAGGTGATTCCGTCGGAATCCCGATTGCTCTCCACCATTGCTTATCGCCTGAACGGAACATGCACGTATGCTTTGGAAGGATCGATTTTTATTGCGGGTGCAGCAATTCAATGGCTGCGGGATGAACTGGGTATTCTCAAGAGCGCAGAGGCGTCTGCTGCGTTGGCAGCCAGTCTCAGTGGCAATTCGGGGGTGTACATGGTGCCTGCATTTACCGGACTCGGCGCTCCATATTGGGACCCCGATGCTCGCGGCACCATCTGTGGATTGTCTCGGGGAACCGGTCCTGCGGAGCTGGTTCGTGCGGCGTTGGAGTCGGTGGCCTATCAGACAAACGATTTGCTTTTGGCCATGGCGGCGGATGGGATTCACCCCACCGTGCTGAAAGTGGATGGGGCAATGGCGGCCAACGATTGGCTCATGCGGTTTCTGGCCAATATCACCACCTTGAATATTGAGCGGCCCAGCTCAATGGAAACCACGGCGCTGGGAGCCGCTTTTCTCGCCGGCTACCAGGCGGGAATTTACACGTCTCTTGAAGAACTGACGGCCACGTGGCGCTGCCATCGACGGTTTCATCCAACAATGACGGGCGACGAACGAAAAATGTTGCTCAATGGATGGCGGGACGCCGTGGGCCGCACCACTCCAGCCCCATCGCTTCAACATTAACAAAAAACGCTCTGTATGCTCCAATCTGATACAATCGCGATTGGGCAAAAGCCCCCTTTTTTGATTTTTTTTGAGCCGCATGCGGGATACGCGGCCAAGTAAGGCAGCATAAACAGGAGGTAACAGATGACGAAAACATTTTTATTATTGGGGACGGCCTGGCTGCTTTTTGCATCGCTGCTTTGGGGATGCAATATCACCGAAGACTTGCTTGAGAATGTGGATTCCGAGACCAGCAGCGCCGGAAATTCAGATGGGGATAGCGATTCGGATGGGGATAGCGATTCGGATGGTGACAGTGATTCCGATGGCGATTCGGATTCGGATGGGGACAGCGATTCGAATGAACCCTCTGATACCGATTCAAGTTCGTTGAACGTTTGCGTTTACAACGGGAAAACGTATAAAGACGGCGATACGTTCGACGCCATGGACGGTTGCAACAGCTGTTGGTGTGTTATAGAATCGGACGGCACACCGGTGACGTCCTGCACCATAATGGAATGCATCATTGAGTGCGCCGATCTTGATGAAGCGACGTGTATTTCCAATCCAGATTGTTCCCCGGTGACGGCGAATGTAATCGCGCTGGACGCATGGTGCATAAATACAGGTGTCTACGCTGGATGCGCTCCGGCCGATCAGGAGTGTGGCGCGGCAATAACCTATGCATTGCTCGATAATGAGTGTTGGGAATTCTCAGATACCTGTGTACCAGATAACAGGGCGTGGGAAGCAATTGGCGGCGACAGGGTGAAGGTGTGTGCCGGCAGCCCGGATACCTGGGGCGTGACGGCCTGCGGGACTCCGGATTGTGAATACGATGGCGCCACGTACAAAAACGGCGAGACCTTCGCGGCATCCGACGGCTGCAATACCTGTTCCTGCGTTGTCGACGCCGCTGGAAATGGGCAGGTGGCGTGTACCGAAATGGCCTGTATCGAACCGTGCGTTCATTTAAATGAAAAAGAGTGCGATCAGGTGAAAAGCTGCGCCCCCATTATGGGATACCTGGTGGATCCCGATAACAGGTGCCATGGCGACCTGACGTTCACCGGCTGCCAACCCACGAACACCGCATGCGGCGATGCCGAAACATGGGCGACGCGCGATGGCGAGTGCTGGTGGTTCTTAAGTACCTGCCTGCCAAAGAATGTCACCTTTGATGTGGTGGACGGCGACCCCAATGTGGCCTGTGGCATTGACGACAGCAATCTGACCCGCTGCGCCAGGGCCACGTGTGAATTTCTTTCCGATGACTGCTGTTCCAGCGATTGTGACTGCCCCATGCCCGACGGTTCTCAGTGTGTTCCCACCCATATCCAGGACGACGGTGTGATAATGGGAAAATGCAAGGGCTTCAGTGGCCAACCCCAAACCGAATGCTGGTCCAAAAATGATTGTGGGTACGCTGAGTTTTGCGAAGGCGCCAATATATGCGGCTGTGAAATGATGTGTTTTGCCGCCGATGTTCAGGGCAAATGCGTTAGCGCCTCCAGCAATGCCTGTGACATCAACGGGGCAACGGATGAATGCCCTCCTAATTACCATTGCGTTGAGATGGGTGATCAGGGCGACATTTGTCTTCACAATCCCGAGGATATGCAGTGCTGGTCTAATGCCGATTGCGAAAGCAATGCCGTCTGCAGCGGAGCAACTCTGTGTGGGTCATTGGTGAATTGTGTGTCGGCGCCTGGTACCTGTGTACCTGAATAGTTCAACCGCTCCTTCAATCATCTGCCTTTATTATTTCCCAATTGTAACGTAACCACCGCAGTTTTATCGGGAAGTTGGATTGGCGCGACGCAATGTGCATTTGACATTGTCAGCGCTCCTGTTTTATTTAATCTGCAAACGAAATGGCAGACGCGAAAATATGCAGGAAGATGTGATCACGGCTCGCTGCGTCTGGCAGAATGCGTGCGCGTCTTCAGGCAGTGTCCCGGGCGAGGAAATGAAAATCGAAATGGGAGAGCGATGGCAACACCGCATCTGCATTGAGGAAACTGGAGGAGTGGAGCCGTTTTTTATCGGGTATGGCGATGCATGTCATCCCGGCCGCTTTAGCGGCAATGACACCATTTGGGGAATCCTCGAATACCAGACACTCGGCGCTCGACAGGCGCAGTCGTCTGGCGCATTCCAGAAAAACCAGTGGATGCGGTTTACCGAAGGCCAGTTTTTCGGCGGACTGAATCACTTCGAACAGAGAGGCGATGCCCAGTCTGCTCAGGGTTGCGTCTATCAGTCTGGAAGGAGATGACGAAGCCAGGGCCACCCGAAAGCCCCGTTGCAAAAATGACTCGATGACATACGGGACGCCGGGCATGGGCACTCCGCTGCTGTTGACTTTGTCGATAACCCTGTTCAGAATCTGTTCCGCGACAACGTCTATGGGATACCTGGTCGCGTCCCATTGAAACTGCCGATGTCGGAGTTTCACTATTTCGGTAATGGGCGTTCCGGTGGTTTCGGCACACATTTCCATGGTGAATGGCAGTCCGATGGCGTTGAAAATCTGAATCTCCGCTTCTTCCCAGAACGGTTCGGAATCAATAAGCAACCCATCCATATCAAAAATAACAGCTTGAATCATATGCGCCTTATCTATCTCCAGAGACAGTGCCACTCTGAATTGCTGGATGCAATATAGGTCGCCGGATGGCATTTATCAACAGGTCTCGGATGAAAATGGGCGCGTTACTAAATAGCGGCGTGTCCTCCCCGCCAAAAGTGCTAACATATGGAAGCTGAATTTCGTTTGAAAGGAGCAGGTATGCGCGGAACGAAAATACTGAGTTGTTGTTTTGTATGGGTTGTCATGGCTGGATGCCAGGACACTGGTGCTTCGAGCCCCACGGATACGAATACCGGTACGGATGCGGATACCGGTACAATAACGGATACAGAAACGTATACGGGTTCCGATTCGGGAACCGGGACGAATGGCGGCACAGACAGCACGTCGGAATCGAATCAGGGCACGGATTCGAGTTCAACGATTTTGCCTCCGGATTCGGGGATTGGGATAAATTTGAGTTTTCCCGAAAGAGGCGGCACATTCGTGGATGTGGTGAAGGAAAATTATCGCTGGAATAAAAACGGCAGTGATCTGACGGCGGCAGAGGTGGACGCAAAAGGGTGGCCCAAAGTGGATGCGCAGTTTGTGTGGGACAATCGTCCGGTGGCGGAATGGGCGGGCGAGATTGATGACCCCGAAGAATATCGCATTAATATTTCGGGCACGTACAGATGTTCGCTTAAAGGACAGGCCACAGTTTCGGGCAATACCGGAGGCACGGTTGAAAATCTGACATATGACGCCGCGACGAATACCACAACGTTTGATTTTGTGATTCCTGAACCGTCGGGCGCCGGGTATGGATTTGTACTTATTGATTTTACACAGACCCGGCGAAATCCGGGCGATACGGCAGAAAGTGGATTCACCGAGTTTAAATTGTTCAGGCCGGGATATGCGCTCACTACAGACAAGGTGTTCACCGATGCGTTTATCGCTGCGCTGCAAGGGGTTGCATTTGAGGCCATTCGATTTATGCCGTTTGTGGGCACCAATGATGTGGAGCAAACCTGGCCACAGGTAACCGAGTGGTCCATGCGCAAACTGCTCGATGACGCGTCGCAGGCGCGCCTTGGTCCCATTGGAAAATTCGACAATGCCGCGTGGGAATACGTGATAATGCTGGGTAACATGCTGCGAAAGGACATTTGGATTTGCATTCCCAACAGCGCCACCACCGAATATGTGCGCAATCTGGCGCAACTCATCAACGACAACCTGGATTCGGACTTGAACGTGTACCTGGAGAACTCCAACGAAGTGTGGAACGGCATTTTTCCACAACAGGCATGGAACGTGGCAGAGGCACAGGACCTGGGCATTGAGGAACACCAGAATCACGCGAGGCGAACGGTGCAGCTGGCCAATATATTTGCCGAAGTAATGGGAACGTCGGCGTTGAATACGCGGGTTCGCGCCATTTTGTGCAGTCATCAACCCATGCTGAAATGGTGGGTGGTGCCCATGCTGGAGTATATTCGCGACAATATGGGCACGCCTTCTGATTTCCTTTATGGCATTGCCAGCCAGGCGTACTTTTCCATGCCCATGGAAGATGGGCAGAGCATAGCGGATATTTTAGCCGCCGCCCGCACCAATATTACCTCCCAGATTGATGAAACCGGTGGCACCAACGAGGCCGGACGCATGCAGTGGATTGCCACAGCAGCGGAATGGGGACTTCCGGGCGGGTATTTCATTTACGAAGGGGGCGCCCATCCCGACCTTGGAAACCTCACTAATATTGACAATGTGATCAATGCCGAACGGGATGCAGAGATGGGGGAACTGCTGAAATACAACTACAAAGATGCATTTTTAGATCTGGGCGGCAACATGGCCATGCATTTCATTCTCAGCAGTGCCTATACCCGCTACGGCAGCTTCGGCCTCACCGACGACATCAACACTCCCGAACGAAACTTCAAGTATGCCGCTGTCAGAAATGTGGCGGCGGGTAACTGACCCCCGTCAATAACTTCGAAAGCGAGCAGACATTAATAGCTGCCCTCCGGCAAAATGGTGTATCCGATGCGTGCTGTCACGCGGAGGTCGGGAAGTGTTGGGTCTTTATCCACAGAGATGCTGTAGGAAATTCCCTGTTTGTCCTGGTTTTTTGCCGCCTGATCCACAAATGCGTAAAAGTATCGAAAGTTGTTGCCGTTTTCTTCGGGGAAGAAAATGGACACCGGTGACTCCACCAGCTCGTGAGGAAAATAGTACAATCCTCCCATGGTTCCAAATGTGACCGACGCCATTAATGGATCGGGCGCGTCGTGAGTGGTGGCCACATCCGGGTCTGCAAAGCGCATTTCCAAAAGCATTTTGGCATGTGTGTCCTTGTCGGCATCCCATTTCTCGGCGCGATCATAGGTATGCAGTGAAAAAAGCGTATTGGTGGCGGTAAGAATGTCCGTCATCTCAATCACGTTGAATCCTTCAGTGACATCGCCGTAATTGGCGGAACCGGACATGGACAGACCGATTCCCATGTCCGGAGCTTCCCATCCCACCAGCCCAAGAGTGGGGTGGTAATACCCCGCACCGTTAATCAGTGTACCGGACAGGGGGAGTCCAGACATTTCAAACGTCCCTTCCACTTCGAACTTCCGGCAGCCCATGATGGGGCCCATTTTGGACATCAGGGTCACATCATCTTCCACCGGGCCATAGGTGACTTCCACAGGGATGGTTTGACCGAGGGCCGATAATTCGATGGTGGCTGAACGGGTTTCGCCGGTGGTCATCTCATCCATGTTAATCACAACGGGTTCCGCCAGCTCAATTTCCTCTCCGGGCCAAATGTCAAGAGCCGGCAATCCCGTGAGTGTTCCAATAAATCCAGTGCCTTCCAGCGTGGTGATGTAAATGGTGCCATCGGGTTCCACTGCGGCGGTCACTTTACCGCTGTTGTCTGATCCCGTGGACAGTTCGTCACTTTTAGCAGTAACAAACCCGCCCAGATATTCATTGGTTGTTCGTCCATCGATTTCTTTTTCAGTTCCGGGTATCTTTTCCAGCTTCAACACCGCTTCGCTATTGCCAGGCACCGTGCCCTCAAAAACAGTAGCGGTGTTGGCATCCCATTTCTGAAAAGGCGCTTTTTCAACATCCAGATGTCCTTCTCCCTCTTCGTCCTTTGAGCAGGCGGCTATCATCGCTGCCATTATCACAAATCCGATTGTTGTTTTTCGCATCATGTGGTGTCACTCCATCTCGGTTATCGCCGCAATACCTCATGGCATTGACCGGTAGGCAAGAACGCATCAATGAACAGGTGTATGCTGTTGCCAGGGATGCGTCGTTTTCGCCAAATAAAATGTATCTGCAATTAGGATAACGGCAATTGGGGGATATTTGAAAACGACCAGTGGATATGGTTGGAATGTGGAGTTTCAATAGAAAAGTCCTGTCGTTTCTGTTGAAAGACATGTACTGTATCGCAGTTGAATGTATTTTCTTTTTTCAGACGACTGTCGCGTTTTGACAGCATCGCACGTTTGGTGAACAAAAAGTGTTACGGCGGTTGTTGATGCATAATTGAGTCTTTATAACCATTTCCCTGTTCTTTTTGGCCTGCGCGGGGCCATCCCAACATCGGCCTTCTGCGGGTGAAAGAAACGATGCCGACCCGTTTTCCGTGTCTACTTTTGTTGAAACTGGATGTACCGCATCAATCCATCTGGTGAAATTACAGATGTTGTCCGGGGCAGCTTGGGGCAGGGCTATTGTGTCGCATGTCGATAATCATGCATGGGGCGGTTGTGTTATGTATCTGGATGAAAAAAACGTTTCCCCCAAAGGGCTTAACCTCACATGTGATCTTTGGCCATGAATTGAAAGTGGCAAACCCCAATGTCCCAAGTCGCAATTTTGTCGTTGACAGATACTGTGTACATTTGTAGCGTTCTATATTCCAACGAGGAATCGCTCATATTCTTTCTGCATACAGACGAAAATTTCCTGTGTTCGGGCATTGTATTTTAACGAAATGTCAAACTGTTTGATGTTTTGATTAATGAGAATGTCGAGGTTTTCGATATTCGCAAGGGAGGCAAAAATGAAACAACTATTGTCATCAATTGTGTTGACAACGCTGCTGTCGCTTGCCGGCTGCACCACTCTTGAGGCTGAGCAACACAAAGCGAGCGTCAATCAGGGGTCGGGCTGGACATACGGATTGACTCAGAAACAAATTGTGGCAGCGATGCCAATCACTGCTGAGAAGGTCAATCTTTCGAGCGTTTCTGCCGGGCGCAGCATCGCTCCTAAAAAGTTGGGCGAATCCGCGGGGCTTACTTCATCCTTCGGACACATCGTTGCATGGAGAGTTCCGGAAGGAGCCCTCACTCCAGAGGAATGGATAATTTCACGTAAATCCGATTCCGGAGCATGGGAAGAATTGACGTCGATTCAAGTGAATGTCACCAGCGGTGTTGTTTTGGACGATGTTGCTTTTGACGTATACAGCTGCGAAATACCGGTAACTGCTGCCGATGCCATTCTTACCTATTACAAAGTGACAATGATTGATCTGAATGGCGCCCGTTACAACAGTATTGTCTCAATTGTGAACTATCCTGGAGGTCACCCCGTTCGTGTCACCTTGTCCGCAGAGACAGAAGCCGCGGCGCCATCGGGCATCACCGCGATTTACAATGATACGCACAAAATTCTTTGGGAAATGGAGCGACTTGAAAATCGCACACTTCCCGAGTCGATTACCTTGGAAGAAACGATGGCGGAAGGTTCTGAACTGGAATTTACCGTGCATACCGATTTGACAGCGTTTGGCGGCGCTGAAATGGGCTCGCTGGCGCGTCCTTCCAATAGCTCTTTTTGCAGGGTCAGTAAAGTCGATGCGCCCGAAACCGGTATTGTGGCCAGATTGATTTACAGTTTTGAAGATTTGCCACTGTCAATGCTGAACACGGAACCCACAAAGACGTTTGATTACAACGATGTTGTGATGGTTGTCGACGTACTCGAATCTGAAGAATCACCGGTTCCCGACGACAGTCCGATTGTCGGCGTACCTTATGGTGGTGCGCCCTCCCCCGAAGTTACTTCATGGTTGTACGACTATCCGCCGGATCAGCCTGTTGATGTATATTTTCTCATGGATACAACTGGCAGCATGTACGATGAGATTGACCGGTTGAAAACAGATCTGCAGGATATTATTATTCCCGGCGTCCAGAATTCTTTTAGCAATGCCCGTTTCGGTGTCGGAAAATTTGAAGATTATCCGCTGAGCCCATATGGTGCCAGCTTTGATTCGCCGTTTACTCATATACTGGATATCACTGATGATGTCGCTGCCACCAGGGCGGCTATTGATTCGTTAACCAGGGGAAACGGCTGGGACGGTCCGGAAAGCCATATGGCCGCGTTGCATGCCATTGCCACGGGTTGCGGTGACGGAACAGGCACGTATGCGGTTGCCGATGATCCGGATGGTGCGTGCACCAACAGCGCGTTGGTTGGATATCCCCATTTCAGACCAGACGCCATTCCAATTATCATCATTATGTCGGATGCGCCTTCCCATGAAGGCCCCGATGGCGTGTATCCCTATGGGGAAATTCCAGGAGTGACACCGCCTGCGTATTCGCAGGTGGTTAATGCTTTGAACAACATCGGCGCAAAAATTGTGGCCATTAACAGTGGTAATACGTATCCGGGAGACCTTTTCGCGAGACTGACTGAAGATACCACGTCATTGAGCGCAAGTGGCGACCGGCTGGTATTCAATATATCCGATTCAGGTGCAGGTCTTTCCACGACAATTGTCGACACATTTGCGACGCTGGTTGGGGCCGTTCCAATCGATGTCAGCGCCAGGATCACCGACGATCCGAGTGATGCTGTGGACGCAACTGTCTTTATTGACAAAATCATCCCCGCGACAGCGCCTACCGGAGCATGTGAAGTGGGGCTTCCCACTAAAGATACCGATGGCGACGGCATTGACGATACCTATGACTCAATCGCACCAGGACACGTGTTGTGTTTCGATATCATCGCTAAAGTAAACGAGACGGTCCCCGCTACAGATGTGACGCAATATTATCCGCTGAAAGTCGAATTGCTCGCCAACGGCGTTGTTCCTGTTCAGGAACAAACAATTTATTTTGTAATCCCTGCGCTGTAGACAGGAAACGTTCAGGGGCGACTCCCACCTGTTTCTCTAATCTGTATCCACTGTCACATCGCAATTTCCCGCCGTTGCATTGTCAGATTCTTCCAAACGATTATTCGTAAAAACGGTGTGAAAAGTGAATTTCTTTTTATCGTTATCTGGTATATTGTTGGTTTTATTTGGCTCAAACTGACAACGTGTTTTTCTGAGGTGCTCATGATGTGTTTATTTAACCGGTATTCAATTCTATGGCTTATTTTTAGTCTTTTGACGATTTCCTGTAAATCCAGCTCACAAAAACACCCCTGTGATTCCTGCCTGCCCTGCGAGGAATGCACTATCGATGATGAAACCGAAACCGCTGTTTGCGCCCCCAAAGAGCACGCGTATCAAAAATGCGAAAATAATGATGTTATTTGGGTAAACTCATGCAATCAGCCCGAAGGGCGCAAAGAACGCTGCGATGAGCACTTTGTTTGTCAGGTGGAAGGTGAGCGCGCGTCCTGTATCTGCAACAATTTTTGGACAGGGGACGACTGTGATGAGTGCCCCGATGGCTTTGATGAGGACGGGGATTGTGCCGCCTGCCTGCCTGGATTTGACCCGCAAAATAACTGTGAAAGCTGTATTGGCAATCGGAGTATCAGCTCAGACTGTGAAGAGTGTATCAATCATTGGAGCGGCGCCAACTGCGACATTTGCCCCGAGGGATTTGATGTGGCGAGCGGATGTAAAACCTGCCGGAACCACTGGGGGGGAAGGGACTGCAATATTTGTCCCGACAATTTTACCATCGAAAGTGATTGCACCCTGTGTGCCAACAGATGGACCGGCGAGGATTGTGATGAGTGTCCATCTGCGTTTGATGAAGACAACAACTGCAGCGGTTGCAGCAATGAAAACTGGACAGGGGAAAGCTGCGACATTTGCCCCGACAATTATACCATGGAGAGCGATTGTTCCGAGTGCGCAAATCGCTGGACGGGCAATGACTGCAACGAATGCCCGATTCGATACACCGTCGCAAGCAACTGCAATGAATGCAGCAATCACTGGTCGGGCACAAACTGCAGTATTTGTCCGGATAATTTTATTTTTGGAAGCAATTGTCTCGAATGTGCCAATAACTGGACGGGTGATAATTGCGACGTTTGTCCGGATAATTTTTCGGCAGATGATAACTGCAAAGATTGCGCGAACTACTGGAGCGGTGTCGAGTGCGATGTTTGTCCAGATAGATTCACCGTCGAAAGCAATTGCGCCGAATGCGCCAATCACTGGACCGGCAACACGTGCGGGACGTGTCCCGATAACTTCATTGAAGCCAATAACTGTTTGGGCTGCGCCGAAAACTGGACCGGTGAAAACTGCGACGTATGTCCCGAAAACTTCACAGTGGAAAGCAATTGCGCCGCATGTGCCAACAACTGGAGCGGCGCTGCATGTGACGTTTGTCCCGACGAATTTGATGCAACTGAAAACTGCGGCAGCTGTGCCAATCATTGGACCGGCGCCAATTGTGATGTGTGTCCCGAAAATTTTGTGCAGGATGCCGATTGCAGCGCATGCGCCAATCACTGGAGTGGCGCTGATTGCAGTACGTGTCCGGCGTTGTTCACCTCAGAAAGCAACTGTCTGGAATGTGCCAATGGCAAAACGGGGGATGATTGTACGGAGTGCCCCGGAAACTGGAGCGGCGCCAACTGCGACGTGTGCCCATCGGGATTTGGGGGTGAGGATTGCGATGTGGCGGTTGATACGTGCGTTCGCTATGTGGATGCGGATTCCAGCGTGGTGATTCCATCCGGGTTGACGTGGCAGAGCCCATTTAGAGATATTCAAAGCGGTATCAATTCCGCCGCGGCGGCCATGGTGGCCGATGGTGGAGATAGCTGTCAGGTATGGATTAAAGATTTGCCGGACGGGGATGCTTACATTTTCACTCCGGAAATGGGGGTAGACACGTACACTATTCCTTCTGGAATCTCTTTGTTGGGAGGGTTTCTTGGTGGTGAAACCGATGTAAATCAGCGTGCTCTCGAAAATCATTCGAGAGTTCATTGCAACGCGCCATCAGATGCGAATACCAGGGGGGACATTTGTTTGACCCTTCAGAATGCTGAGAATGTCGTTTTGAATGGCATCTCTCTCTCATACGGACAAGTGTCCGTCCTGGCTGAAAACAGCAATGTGCGTTTTGAAAACGTGTGGATGAGCAATTTTGACAATGACACAGTGTTTGATGGAAATGGTGTGCTGGTGGCACGCAAATCGACGGTGACGTTGACGGACTCATCCACTGATCAAAGTGGTGCGGCCAATGGCATCATTGTTCACGCCACAGAGAGCAATGTTCATCTCAGTGGAATGGTGGGATCGGGACTGTATGCATCGGGAGCAAAAGGCGGCGCCATTTATGCGGTGAATTCAAGCATCACTATCGATTCCGGATCGGGATTCACTGCTCAGTACTCGGAAGGGAATGGTGATGATGGTGGCGTTATTTATTCGGTCGACAGCACCGTGTCGGTTTCAAATGCGAGTATCGGCAATTCTCACATAGCAAGTATTCCTGCGGGGGGAATTGTGTACATGGAAAGAAGTGAGTATGCTTTCAGTAATGTGACTTTTGGCATTTACGACCAGCCGGAGAATACCTTTATCAAAGGAATGATTCTGGCCGCCAATGAATCAGAGGGCACAATTTCAAACAGCGAGTTGAGATTTACGAATTCAGAGTGTGTACAGGGATTCTTTTACAATCGAAATTCATCAATGACCATTATCAACAGCGATTTCTCCGGATTGCAGTTTACCGGCGCGTGTCCTGACAGCGGCATTCTCTATGTGGATAATCCGGATACGGGAAAAGTAACGGTGGTCAACAGCATCTTCTGGAACACGGGGGATGCGAATATTGTTTATGAGCCAGTTGCCCCGGCCGAGCCAACCGAAATCAGTTACAGCATCGTTCAGGGGGGATTTGTGGGAGATGGAAATATTGATGTTTCATATGACACGGACGATGACTTGACTCTGGATTCGGATTCACCGGTCATCGACGCCGGCAATGGAGATGTGGCGCCGGAGTTTGACATGGAAGGCAATCCAAGGGTGGATGTGGCGGGTGTCCCCAACACCGGTGTGGGAACCCCCGCCTATACGGATATTGGCCCCAGAGAATACCAGCCATAGTATCGTGCGTCCTTCTTTGCGTGTATGCGATGAAAGTTTCATTTTCTGTTATATTTGCGACCGTTAAAGTGATAGGATTCACACAATAGAAACAGAACGGATGCACTTTCAAGCCAGTCTGGTGACTTTTTACAGTCGGGGGTTCTATGCATGCAACACTTCTGGTCATCGACAATTACGATTCCTTTACTTTCAATCTGGTGCAAATGTTTCGGCGTTATCTGCTCGACATCAGTGTCTTTCGTGCGGACAGGATAACGGTTGACCAGGTGAATGAACACGCACCGGACTACATTCTGATAAGTCCTGGTCCCAAAGACCCGCCGGCGGCCGGTATTTCCACGGCACTCATTAAAAAAATGCACTCGCGCACACCGATTCTGGGCGTCTGCCTGGGCATGCAGTGTCTGAATGAGGCGTTCGGGGGCGTCACGGTCCGGGCGAAAAGACCTCTGCACGGCCAAACCAGTCTGATAAACCATGTGGGCAGGGACCTGTTTTTGGATGTTCCCTCCCCGCTTCGGGTGGCCCGATATCACTCTCTTGTGGCGTCCGCCATTCCCGATGATCTCGAAGTGACCGCCACCACCGATGATGATATTGTGATGGCTCTGTCTCATCGCACATCGCCCCTGCACGGCGTTCAATTTCACCCCGAAAGCTTTTTAACGGAACACGGGTTTTCCCTCATTGAAAATTTTCTTAATGAAGGACCATTAAACGGGAAGCTGCCATGACCACAGAACTGGATAATCTGATTGCCCTGAAATTACCGCCCCGGATACGGTCCGTCCACGCGATAACAGTAACGTTGCCCACCGATTTTATCGATGTCGTTCGACCCTTTTCCCACATGCCTGGAACCGTGGCGCTGATGAGTGGGGGAAGGCTGGATTGTGCGCGGTATCATATTATGGGTGTCTTTCCCATGGTGACGTTGACGGCCAAACACCGCCGTACTGTATTTGAAGTTGCAGACAACTCAGGCATTGACGGCAACATCACGGCCTACCCAATCACGTGCAATCCCTTTGATGCGCTGCAGGCGGTGCTGCGTCGTTATCAACTGCATCACTCTGCCCGCTGTCCCATGGAATCCGGGCTGCTGGGATATTTGTCATACGACCTGAAAGATGCGTTGGAAGAGTTGCCTCAAACCAGTATTGACGATTTACAGCTGCCCGATTTGTACATGACACTGCCCAAGGTGCTGGTGGTCAGAGATCTGAAAACAAATAAGGATACACTGTTTACACCATTGACAGAAGCGGATGCCGACACCGAGGCAGCGGAACGGTTTAGGCGATTCCTTGAAACCATCGCATCCGCAGCAGAGGCATCGGGGATGTCAACGGTGACCGCGTCACCATTTCGAACCCGGTTTACGTCTGACACGTACATGGACGCCATCGAAACCATCCGGGAATATATTGCCGCCGGAGATGTCTACCAGGTCAATATGTCCCAGCGGTTCAGCGCAAATGTCACTGGGAAACCATTTGAACTTTATGCGAAAATGTTTCTTGAAAATCCAGCTGCATTTTTTGCGTATCTGAATCCCGGCGACCACCAGATTCTATCCACATCCCCGGAACGGTTTATCCAACTGAAACCCGGCGCATCTGAAGCGCATGGCGCCGGGACCATGGTTGTTGAAACACGTCCCATCAAAGGAACCCGTCCGCGCGGGGACTCACCGGCGGCGGACGCCGCCCTGATGGACGAATTGCGGCAGAGCCCCAAAGAAGACGCCGAACTGTCAATGATTGTGGATTTGCAAAGAAACGATATTGGTAAGGTGTGTCGCGCCGGGTCGGTTGTGGTAAAGGAACACAAGCGTTTGGAATCGTACGAAAATGTGCATCACATGATTTCCATTGTGACCGGCGTTCTCGATAAAGACAACGACGCAGTGGATTTGATTCGCGCCACGTTTCCAGGGGGGTCCATCACCGGATGCCCCAAAATCCGGTCGATGGAAATCATTGACGAACTGGAGCCGGTGCGTCGCCATATTTACACCGGTTCCATTGGGTATCTCAGTTTTCACAACACCATGGATTTATCCATTGCCATTCGCACGGCCACCGTATCAAACGGTCGAATGGTGTTCTCAGTAGGCGGCGGCATCGTTTATGACTCCAACCCCGCGGACGAATATCAGGAAACTCTCGACAAAGGCCGCACGCTCATGCGCTCGGTTCAAGGCCGCCAATCCGAGCCCGCAGATGCCGCGACCTGTGTCTGGCGCGATGGTCTGATACAGAAAATGGGCGATACGTCCATCTCCATCGAAGACGAAGGCTTCCTTTATGGATACGGTTTTTTTGAAACCATCCGGGTAGATAACGGCACACCAAAGATGCTGGATTTGCACATGGCGCGATTTGAACGGGCCTGGCAATGGTGCTTCGACGGGCCACCACCGGACATTACCTGGAACGACGTGATAGCACAGGTCATCGGGAAAAATCAGCTGACCTGTCAGGTGGCAGCGGTGAAGATTCTCGCGGCAGCGAAAAAGGCGGATGGCAGCGCACTGCCATACACCCTGCTGGTGACGTCCCGGCCATATCGCCATCGGCTGCTGGGAACAGCTGCCCCGGGGTTGCGGCTGGGGGTGTATCCCCACCGGCGTCACACATCTCTGGCGGATCACAAAACCATGAACTATATGTTTTACCGAATGGCGGGCAAATGGGCTGCCGAACGCCATCTTGATGAAGCGCTCATCTGCAATGTGGATGGGTCCGTATCGGAAACCAATACGGCCAATATCTTCTGCCGAAAAGATGGCCGATGGCTGTTTCCCCATTCGGATCACTTTCTGGAAGGTACATTTCAAACGTGTATCAAAGGCATGTTGCGGGATAGAAGTGAGACGCTTCAAATCACACCCGTTTCGCTGTCAGAATTGGCCGGCGCGGACGCTGTTTTTGCATGCAATGCCCTGATGGGGGTGGTACCGGTCATCGCCCTGGACAGCACCGAAATTTCGCCGGATGTGGATTTCTGCGACCGTATCAACAACGTTTTGCTATGAAAACACAAACCGGACTCAAGGCCGCATTGCTGTTGGCCAGTATGCTGACCATTATAGCTTCATGGGATTGCAGGGCGCATTGTGTAATCCATGGTTTTCCTTTTTTTTATTTAATCGTCACTTGACATGTATTCCAGCGTTGTCGTAATCTCCGGCTATCACATATTTATCAGGTTGTTGAACCAATTTTAAGGAGGTAGCTTAAATGGCTGAACTTACAAGTGA
>JAFGQN010000173.1 GCA_016935665.1 Deltaproteobacteria bacterium
GCTGAGAGCGGCCGGGCATAAAGCCCGGTCCCTACATCTTTTAGAAAACATTTCATTCTTGCGATTGCCCTGCTTGTCCAGGATGTATTTGTTGCAATTGAACTAAGAAGTGTTATTATGTTCACATGCGATATTTGTTGTTATTGGTCTTGGTTTGGGGAGCATTTTCGTGCGGTGGTGCTGCGAATGTCAGTGGCGATGGTAATGCGAGGGGCGGAGACTTTAAGATTCACGTTCAGATGCAGAAGTGGTCGAACCGATGCTACCCCGACAATAGCGATGGATACCATTGCTACGTACAGCAAGCTGGATATGTTGGTATGGAATGCTGCTGTTTTAACAATTGGGGAACATGTGTTCCCGGGAGGTTTGAATGAGAGTAACTTTGATTCTCTTTCTTTTGGTTTTTTTCATAGCTGGATGTGGCGGTGCCGCAAATGTTGGACGAGATGGTAACGCCTACGGTGGAGATGTTGATGTTAACGTCGAAGCCGACGCGGATGTTGATGTTGCGAGAAATATTGATAACAATAGCACTGTAGTGGACGACGTAGAAAATTCTTCAAATACTGGTGACACAGACGCATCGAATTAGCTCAACGAAGACCGATTCTGAAGTTTCAATACCGCTGCAAAATTTACCGGCTGTCCCAATTCCCCAATCCCGCATTATTGGTGCGATAGCTGCCAACCCGAATCCGACGCCGCGCCACTTATTATTGCATCAACCTTCAAGGAAATTTTCAATTTTCTCAAAGTCTGGTGCGCCAAAAACAACCGGAGATTTGGTCGCGTGCTATTGCGGGAAATTGCTTCGGCCCAAGGGATGCCGAAAACGATGACGGAGAAAGCTGTGATCGAGTTTTTGAATATTAAAGAAACGGGCGGCGGTGCGAGTCAGGAAGAATTATCAATACGTACATTAGCATATTTGGAGTGGTTTCCTTGCAAGAAATAGAATTTATACTGAACGAGTGTACCGCAAATAAGGTTTGATCTGTGAAAAAAAATTCTTTTTTGGGAGGCTCGAAGTTGCACGAATTTTACCCAGTGGGACGTAACCTACCGTAATCCAGTTGAAATATAGAAACGAAAAAAATAACATCGCAATAGGGCTTTTTATAACCGTCACTTATTTGTTTTTCTATCGCTTGAAAGTAACTATAATATTAAAAGGGTTGACTGTTTGATGCGTGCAACCGAAGAGAGAAACAACGAGTTTGGAAAGAGACTAGTAGGCCGAAGCATTTATTTTTCGACAGTGAGAAATATCGATACAAGGTCAATAATATGAGTGTTGCTAGAAATTTATTAAATGATCGGAAACGGACAGAAATTGCGGTGCGGACTAAGGTGCAAGACCTTTGCTCGATGTCAGCATCTTTTAGAATGCAAGGTCATTTTTTTAATAAGTTTTCTGAACTTCAGCCGCTTCTACGCAATTTGGATGCTGAAGGGGAACGACTCGCGTCATTTGCTTCAAGTCGAATTCAAAAATTCGTACAAGAGTATGAGCGACTTGGACGTCCTACAGAAATAAAAGACTCCGCAAGTCAGAGCTATTTGAGAAACGTACAAGAGTTCGCGGATTTGTTTATGGATACCGTTCTTGATGCGTATCCTCCCCCCCCATATGTTCCTTCGAATTCATTTCGACGAAGCAATTCCCATATTTGAAAAATTTAACGAATTTCGGCCGGAAATACTAATTTTTGAAACGATATATTATTCTGGATACGATTTTTCGATTAATATTTTGACTTTTATTTCTTAGCGGTAATTTTAATCTGTATCTCAGAACTTTTCTAAACAATTTTGAAGGGGGCGCAAATTGCAAGTAAAATTCAAGAAAAAAGTATTATTTGTAGATGATGAGATACCCAAATATGGTCCGCAGCTCAAGTCGGTAATTGGTGAGGCATTTGATGTGATTTGCGTTCAAAATCCCAAGGAGGCACTCGAAAAGTATAAGTTTTCAGAGCTGCAGCCGGACCTCATCGTTCTTGACATAAATTTTGGTGAAATTTGGGATGAAATTGAAGATGATTTCGAACAGGAAACGCCTGATTATATTGGAGTGGAAGTATTGCAGCAGTTTCGAGAAATGGATCCGGACATTCCAATAGTCATTCTCACTGGGTTTAAAAATTTAACAAGTGCTTTTAGATCTGGGGAGCACAATGCCAACTTGTTCTTGATAAAAAAGGAAACACTAACAGGAAAGAAAAATGATATTTTAATTAATCAACTTCTTGCACTTCTCGAAAATAGCACTCCAAGTCATGATCGCCAACAACAAAATCTAGCGGAAGAAGTCGCGCCAGAATATCGCAAAGTTGAAACTACAAAGCCTGGAACAGTCGCATATTGGCATTTTGAAGAAGAGCAAATTGTGGGGATCATTAAGCCTCTCGTTGATAGATTGAAAAGGCCTGTAAAAGTATTGGATATTGGGATTGGGGACGGGCGTTTCGAGCAAGTGCTTTTTAGTGTTTTTGATAATGAGCTAGAAATTACGGGGATAGATTTTTCCGGTAAAATGTTGGCTCAGTGTAAGCGACATATGTCAAACGAAGTCGATTCAGGAAAACTTATATTGAAGCGTTGCATTGCGGAGCGATTACCATTGAAAAATGAATTATTCGATTTGGTTATCGCAGGGTTTGGGTTTCTATCTTATTGCAATATCGATAATGTTTTAGAGGAAATACACCGAGTTGCAACGCACCAAGGTGAGTTCTTTTTGGGGTCGTACAATTTTGATGCGCTATTTTATAAAGTCTGGAGCACTCGAATGGATGATGAAAATGTTCCAATAAGTGGAAAAATAGACCGTGATCGCGGACTTCTTTATTTGGGAAACAATCGAATTATTAAAGTACGCCCAACCGGAATCGAAGAAACGGAAAGAAGATTACGGCAGCATGGTTTTGCAATAAAGGCGCAATGGACATTTCCAGTGTTATACTCGACCATAGGTTGCGATATGGCAAAACCTGTAAATGGCATCACCGTCGATGAAAAAAAATATCACAATTATTCGAATTTTAACGAGCAATTGTATCTGCAGGATAAACTGATCTCTGATTCATTGGGAGAAAAGGGATACTACGCAATTCATCATTGTAAAAAATTTATTTCCGAGTAGGTGGCAGTATAATTGAGTAGGTGGCAGTATAATACTGTTGACATAAAAGCATAACAATACGGGTATCATCATCCTCGGAAATTTTACAATGCACGTCTTAAGCCGTCCACACCACTCCAGGGACCACGCCAGGGACTTGGTAAAAACCCACATCATTTCATTAAAATCACGCACGCCGTAAGCTGTTGATTAGAAACAAAAAAAGCCCCGACTGCATCAGTCGGAGCTTTTTACCAGAGGAGGGACTTGAACCCTCACAAGCGTAAAGCTTACTGGATTTTGAATCCAGCGCGTCTACCAGTTCCGCCACTCTGGCACGGAAAGTGTTGGAGTTGATATCACAGGGGTTTTAAAATGTCCAGAGGGTGGTTTGAAAAAAATGATGGTTTGGGGGGTGACGGATGGGTATGTGGCGATTTACAGATTGGTTCTTTAAAATCACGTATTGAAGTAATTGGGCTCGTTGCCGGCTTTCCATTTGATGTTGCAGCCGATGCTGGGCATTTGTTTTTGGGGGACCGGCTGGTCGGCGAGGACGGCATCGATGGCGGCGCGTAAATCGGTGCCGGTGACCGGGAGGTCGGAACCGGGGCGGCTGGCATCGAGTTGGCCGCGGTAAACGAGTTTGCGGTCGCTGTTGAACAGGAAGAAGTCGGGGGTGCAGGCGGCGCTATAGTCTTTGGCCACTTGCTGGGTTTCGTCGAAGCAGACGGGGAAGCTGAACTGGTTGTCCTGCGCCATTTGTTTGAGCATGTCCGGGGCGTCGTCGGGATAGTTGTCGATGTCGTTGGCGCTGATGGCGACGATGCCAATGTCTTTGGTTTGGTAGTCGTTGCCCAGTGCCGCAAGCTGGGTGACAATATGTTTAACGTAGGGGCAGTGGCGACTGATGAACATGACGAGCAGGGCTTTTTTGCTGTCAAAGTCGGAAAGATGGGTCTGTTTGCCGCTAACCACATCGGGCAGTGAAAATGAGGGGGCGCTGGTGCCCAAATCAAGCATGGTGGAGGCTGTTCTGGCCATAGTGAATCTCCTTAGGTCTTAAAAATGCGTTATGCTGTTCCATATTTTTACAGAATAGAACCATTCTGAAGCGACAGGTCAATAAATGAGTTGGAAAATGAAGGGACGCGTTGAGCCACGACGGGCTATTTATCGCGTTTGGCGATCATTCGGGCAGCCATGTAACCGGAGACCTGGGCCATGCTCACGCTGTGGGAGGGAAATACCCAGGAGCCTGCCATGTACAATCCGGCGATGGGGGTTTCGGCCTCGAAGCGATCGCGTTGATCGACGGTGAAGTCCATGCCGTAGGGGGCGCCTTTGTAGTTCATGGTGTAGTGGTGGATGGTTTTGGGGGTCATGCCTTCCTGGTACATGATGTGGTCTCGCAGGCCGGGCATGATGTCTTCGGCCATGGTGATGAGGGAGTTGATCATGTGTTCTTTTTGCTGCTCATAGATGACCTCGTCGTCGCTCCAGTAGTCGTAATCGGAATAGGTGTGCAGCACGAGCGCGGCTTTGTCCGGGGGGGCGTAGAAGTCGTCGGGAAGGTTGGAGTAAAAGGTCATGGAGACGAGGCCTTCGTCGTAGCGGGCGTTGAGCATGGCGTCGTACATCTCGTCGTAGTCCCAGGTTTTGTTGTAGAAGATTTCGTAGTCATCAATGCCCCAGTAGGCGGCGGGCACGTCCAGCCCCAGGTAAACACCGGCGAGGGAGGTGCTGGGTTTCATGTCGTGCAGTTGCTTTATGATTTTGCGGGGGGTTTTGTCTTCGCCCACCAGTTTGTAAAAGGTTTGAAAGGGGTCGGCGTTGGAAACCACAAAACGGCTGGTGAAGCGCTCGCCATTGACGGTTTCCACCCCTGTGACGCGGCCGTCATCCACCAGGATTTTGGTGACCAGAGTGTTGGTGCGCACTTCGCCGCCCAGCTCCTGGATGCGGTCGGCATAGGCTTCGGAAAGGGACGACGATGACCCTTTGAACTGCCAACCGCCGTTTATGAGATATGAGTTTTGAGCCACGAGGTAAATGATGGCCCACTGCTTTGAAGGCGGTGGTCCGTGGTACACCCAAAACTGGGACACGGTCGCTTTGAGTTCTTTATTGTGGAAAAACTCATCGAGAACCTCCTGCAGGGTTCTTTTGTAATATTTGGCCAGCGTGCGCTGCCGTAAGGGAATGGCCATTTTGGTGAGCAGCGCTTTTAACGGATTGCCTAAAAAAATTCCGCGCAGCTCCGTGACTTCGGTGTTGATGCGACTCATCAGCTGAAAATAGGCGCGAATGCCCTCTTCTTCTTCGGGCCAGTTTTTAATGAGGGTGGCCTGGTAGTTTTCGATGCCTTCAGTTTGAATGATTTCCCTGCCGGGAAAGATGGACCGACCCAGTTTGGGCAGGCGAATCCACTCGACTTTGTCGTAAATGCCCGCCTCCTTGACAATTTTTTTTACAAATCCACCGTCTCCCCCGCCCACCGCCATCTCGTGCAGTGCTGTATCGAAGGCGAAATCGCCACGAACGAATGAGGAGGTACATCCCCCCACTTTGAAATGCTGTTCCAGTACAAGAACTTTTTTGCCGGCCAGCGCCAGATGGGTGCCGGCAGAGAGCCCGCCCATACCGGAACCAATGACGATGGCATCGTAGTCTGTTTTAACCGTTTTGGGCAACGGCGTGGCGCCGCATCCCAGTAGAAGCGACAACACCATCAACAGTACTGAAAATGCGATGTGGCCCGGCAAACAAACGCATCGACTGCCGCTCAAAAAAGTGGACAATGAGCGTGGAAGGGAGAATATCATTCGGTTTCCTTTTTTTGAAACGCATCAGAAGCGCTTGGTTATTTGTTGAAATGGCGTATTGAGACGGCTCAATCTTTTAAAAGATATATGTCCTATCCCTGAAAAAACCACAAATTCTTTTGCCGGCGTCGTGCAGGAACGAAAGCGTGACAATTACTAACATATATCAATAACAGAATAAAAGTTGACATGTTCAAAAATGGAAAAAGAAGTAAATATCTTGCATTCGGCCGGAAAAAAAATGAAAGTTTGGAAACAAATTGCGGTTTACGCACGTATTTGGAGACAATTAACTGACTGAACGTCGAACTGATATTATGGATTTTTCGCACATAGACATTATACCCTTTGACAACATCAAACCTTCCGAAACGGGGACGGACCCGGTGGCGCTGGCCGGTGGCACGGCGGGCGTTATCGTTTTTGTTGTACTGATGCTGCTCCTGCCTCTGTTACAGAAAGCAGGTGTCGGCGTCGATTCGGATGCGTCGCAGGAGGCCCCGTTTGAGTATATTGAGGCCCGGCTGCTCAAATCCGGCGAGATTAAAGATGAAAAAGAGCTGCCCGATCGCATCGTGCCCGCCAAACCCACAGCACCTAAAGAGGTGATTCCCCTGGACCGCAAAGAGAATAAACCGGAGCCGCCTAAAAAGGAGGAAAAGCCCGAGCGCCAGGTCGATGCACAGGACGACGACAAGCTGCGCGAGGTGTTTGACAAGGCGCGGGCCTTTGCGGAAATTCAGGACGATTACGTGCCGGAGGGACATCCCGATGGTGTGCCGGATGGTGATGTTACCGATCCGAATCTGGCGTCGCTGGGCGCAACGTATGGGCGGCGCATTACCCGATTCATAAAAGAGCGCTGGGTGGTCCCCACGCTCATTTCCGATGCGGAACGCAAGGGGCTTAAGGTAAAAGTGAATTTGAAATTCAATGCCGAAATGACCATTATTGAGTACCGAATTATGAAACCCTCTGGCAATCAGATGTTTGACGACTCAGTGAAAAATGCCATTGAGCGAACCCAGAAGGAAGTCCGCCATCTGCCGGAACCCCCGGAAGCCATCGCGTCCAGAATTTACGGGGGAGGTCTGGCGTTAACACTTCATGGTGCGGATGCGCCGTCCAACTGAGGGGCCGGGGGACTGGGAACCGGCCATCTGGCATAGAGGAATCAGGACAACAGGAAAGAGTGGAAAATGAGAAGATTTTCATTACAGATGATGAGTTTTACGGTGCTGGCAATCATCGCGTTGGCCATGCCACAGGTGCTGGTGAGCCAGAATGACAAAGAGAAAAAAAGCAAGGAAGAGGCGCTGCCGGTAATGTCGGAAAATGCGCCGCTGGAGGTGGAAATATGGGGGGGAATTCGCGATTTGTATTCGATTGCGGTGCCCATGCCACTGGGAATGGCCACCGTGGCCAAAGAGGTGAAAGAGGTTCAGGAGAACGATTTCACGCTCTCCAGTCTGTTTAAAGTGCTGGACAGTCGTTCGTTTCTGGCAGATTTGAATGCCGAGGGCATGGGAATCGACAAGGACCCATGGGTCCAGGTGGGGGCGCAGGGGGTGACCAAATGTTCAGTGACCCGTGCTGGCAACACGGTAAGCCTGAGTTTTGCGCTGTTTGAAGTAGCCAGAGGCAACACGGCGGTACTGTCTAAAAAATACACCGGCGGCAGCGATGAGATTCGCTCCATGGTGCATAAATGGGTGAATGAGGTGATTCTCCATTTTACTGGAGAACCGGGTGCGTTTGGGACCCGACTGGCCTTTGCCAGGCGCATCGGCCCCAAAGTAAAACACATTTTTACAGCAGACTGGACCGGCGGTAGCGTAGGCAAAGTAACGAAGAATAACTCCATTAACATATTGCCGGCGTTTGGACCGGGCGGTTCCATTTACTACACGTCCTTTGTGGAAGGCGCTCCCTTCCTGTATCGCACGGGGCAGCGCAGTCCGGTGTTGAATCATCCGGGATTGAATATGGGCGCGGCGTTCCACGGCGGCAAGATGGCGGTGGTTTTGTCCAAAGACGGCAACCCGGAAATCTACGTGGGCAATGCGGACGGTTCCGGGTTGCGTCGGTTGACCAATTCAGGCTCCATTGATGTATCTCCGTCGTTCAGCCCGGACGGGTCGAAAATCGCGTTTGTGTCCGATCGCCACGGCTCGCCACAGATTTTTGTCATGGGCGCCGGCGGTGGTGGCGCCAAACGTGTAACCTACAAGGGGTCTTACAACCAGACGCCTTCGTGGTGCCCGCGTCCGGGGTCAAACCTGATTGCATTTACGGGTCGGGACGGCGGCAAGTACGATGTGTTTACGGTGGATGCCGGCAGCGGAGAAATTCGACGCCTCACGCAGCATCAGGGCAGCAACATGGACCCCGCGTTCAGCCCGGATTGTCGTCAGGTGGCGTTTCATTCCTCCAGAGGCGGCATCTTCATCTCGAATCCCGAAGGTCTGAATCAAATCAAGGTGATTGGTGGCGCCGCTGAAACCATCAAATGGTCCCGTTAATCGACCGTTCGCTTCCCCTCCCCTTATGACGCCCGCGGTTTAAACGCAGCAGCATTCTTTCATTTTCAAAAAAAAATTTTCATGGCCTTTGCCCCTTTGGCCGTGCAACTGTTACTATCAGACTGAGAGGAGAGATGCATGAGACATTTGATACCGATTTTATGGCTGGCTTTTGCCCTGTTAACATGGGGATGTGGGCAGAATTCGTCTGAAAACGGTTCGGACAGCGAAAGTGATGATCTGTTCTCGGATTCGGACGCAGATGGGGACTCGGACAGCGATTCGGATACCGACGGTGATTCAGACTCGGATAGCGACACGGATTCGGATACCGACGGCGACTCGGATACCGACGGTGATATAGACATTGATTCGGACGGGGACAGCGACACCGATGGCGACGGGGACATGGATGGGGATGGCGACACCGACTCGGACGTTACCTTGCCCGATGAGGCCGTTCTGGAAGAAGACCACATCTGTGCGTTGGATGGCGAACTGGAGTCGGAACACGGTGGTGCGGCGGGGAACGGATATGCCAATTCCGCCAACGAGGTGGGGGCGTCCATTGAATGGCAGGTGACAGCGGCGACGGCAGCGGACTATACTCTTTCCTTCAGGTATGCGTCGGAATCGGATGCACGTGGGGCACGCGTGTCGGTAAATGGCGCCTCGGCGGGAAGCGTGTCGTTTGATGCCACTGGCGCCTGGGATTCCTGGGACGAAGACGGGGTGACCGCTGCACTTAACGAAGGCGCCAACACGATTGTGCTGTCATCGGCGTCGGCGGCGGGACTGCCTAATATTGATTCATTAAAAATCAGTGGTCCAGGAGTTTCAGCGGCGGCGTGCGATGCCGACGGCGACATGGACACCGACGCCGATGGCGACACCGACGGGGACACGGATGCGGATGGCGACACGGACACCGATGCGGATGGGGACTATGGCCCCTGCGAGGTGGCGTTGTATGGCTGGCCTACTCAGAACAATGGCATTACCGGCGGAAAAGGGGGCAATACCGTGGTGGTGAATAACATGGCCGATCTGCAGCAGTATGCCGGCAGCAGTGACCCCCATGTGATTTATATATCCGGAAATATTGGCGATACGGGCAATCCCACCGGGGATAATTCGCGGGTGCGGGTGGGCTCCAATACCACCCTGTTCGGGCTTCCTGGCAGTGTGATTCACGGTTGGATTACGGTGGGTACCATGTCCAATGTGATTTTGCAGAATTTGACCATTGTGGGCCCCGGGGCCGTTGACGTGGATGGTCGGGATACGTTGAATCTGGATAATTCCACCAATGTCTGGGTGGACCACTGCGACATTTCGGACGGCCAGGACGGAAACTTTGATATTGTCAACGGCGCCAATTATATCGCTGTTTCCTGGACCCGCTTCAGTTACAGCAATAAATCGAGCAACCATATGTTTTCAAATCTGGTGGGCAATTCGGATTCAAAAACCAGCGACCGTGGCCGTTTGAAGACGACATTTTACTTTAACTGGTGGGACAACGGTGTCCAGGAGCGCATGCCCAGGGTTCGTTTTGGAGAAGTTCATGTGGTGAACAATCTGTTTACCAGCAATAATTCATCCACCTGTGTGCGGGCCGGACTGGAGGCCAATCTGCTGGTGGAGGCCAACGTATTTAAAGGTGTGAAATCGCCCATCGACTTTTTTGAGAACAATTTTACGGCGGTGACTGCCAAAGACAATATTTTCCAAAATACATCGGGCAATACAAGTGGAAGAGGCAACGCCTTTTCACCGCCCTACAACATGCCCATTGAAAACGCGGCCAATGTGGAATCCAGAGTACGCGAATGCGCCGGCGCCAAACTGCTGGATCCCAGATGAGTTGAACTTCTGGAATCATGCCCTCCCCCTCCCGATACGACGCGCAGCCAGGGAAATCGAGTTCTCCAATCGTAAAGACAGGGCTTTGTTCCCGGCCTTTGCGGGGCAAGGCAGCAGTGTATCTGCCGCCCAACATTTTTTTCCTTCCCTCGCATAGAACCCGACCTGATCGAAAGTGCTGTGCGCTATGATTTTTTAAAAATGGCATGAGTTTGTGGCATTTTGCTGCAATGCGAGTTATCCTGGAACAATCAAGAGAATAACAGACCACACTGCTTCAAGCTGACGCTGACCTACTGACGTTGAACTGGCAGCTGCTCCTTGTCCATCACTTCCGTTGCGCTTTCCTGCTGATCTACCCGAACGTTGAATTGCAAACGGTGCACAATATACATCGTATCTGGCTCCATCTATGATTGTTCTGATTTTGGATATATTTTAATGTACGAGTCCGGAAAGGAAAATACAAATTCGATGACTGAAAAGGTGCAGCAGAATGCTCTGCAGAACACAGCGGAGGGCGTGGCGTTTTTGCGCCATGAACAGGAAAAGAAGATTTTATCAATAGTGGGTGCCGTTACGAGCAGCGAGGAAGCGTTTCGCGCGTTTCTGGATTCCTCCACAGAAGCAATTGTATTGGCGGATGATAGACTGAATCTGGTGGCGTTGAATCAGGCGGCGCTGCGACTAATGGCTCCCCATTCGTCCATTCAAAAAGTGGTGGGTAAAAATATAGTTGATTTGGTGCCTGGCATACGGGAAAGCGGGCGCTTTGCCGCGTATCGTCGGGTCATCGAAACCGGAGTGCCTTTTATGGCGGATGATGTGATTCCCCATCCCAGTTTTGGGGAGCTGTATTTGAGCGTACGCGCATTTCGGGTAGGCATTGGAATGGGACTGATTGTTTCGGATTTTACCAAACAGAAACGGGCCGAAAAAGAACGGCGCTTAAGCGAAAGCCGGTTTCGGCGTCTGTACGATTCCAATCTGCTGGCGGTGGCATTCTGGAATGCGGACGATACATTACACGACGCCAATTCGCTTTTTGGGCAAATCATCGGAACTCCGGTAGACGATTTGAAGGCGGCCGGGATGACTCACGAATCCATGACACAGCCCAAATATTTCCCAGTCGACAAACTGGCCAGGCAACACATTGCCCAAAACGGCGTTTGCCTCCCATACGAAAAGGAATTTGTGCGTCAGGATGGAACCTCGGCCCCTGTCATCATTGGCGGTGGCGCGCTGGACAGCACCGATGGCGGATACGTCACCTACATGATTGACATTACTGAACGCAGAAAATCGGAGGAATTGTTGCTTAGAACCGAAAAGCTGGAGTCCCTGAGTCTGCTTGCCGGGGGCATTGCACATGATTTCAATAATCTGCTTAGCGGCATTTTCGGTTATATGGATTTGGCACTGCAGGTGTCGCCGTCAGACAGTGATGCGGCCCATTTTCTGAATCTGGCACTCCGGACGATTGAACGTGCGCGCGGCATTACGCAGCAGCTTCTCACATTTGCCAAAGGTGGTGCACCCAACCGAAAACCTGGTTCTCTCTTCCCGATGGTGGAGGAAACGGTGCGCTTTTGCCTCAGTGGGTCCAATGTGGCCTGCGAATTCAATGTGGCCGACGATTTGTACCAATGTGATTTTGACAAAACGCAAATGGGACAGGTTATCGAGAACATCACCATTAATGCACAGCATGCCATGCCCAACGGGGGGATTCTGCGCGTTTCAGCCCAAAACTGTGCCCACGTTCCCGAGGCGTTGCTGTACAGCGGCATTGGCGACTGGGTGGAACTCTCCATTTCCGACACGGGTATTGGCATTCCGGAAAACATTCTGCCGCGAATTTTCGATCCGTTTTTCACAACTAAACATCGCGGCAGCGGACTGGGACTGGCCACCTGTCATTCCATTGTGCGCCGTCATGGGGGCAGCATTGATGCAACTTCTTCTCCGGGGCAAGGCACCTCATTTCGCATTTTTCTGCCCGCCAACGCCACCCCGCTCGATGAGCTCGCGTCAAAGGAGGAGACGATTCACCAGGGAACAGGAGAAATTGTTCTGATGGATGACCAGATGGTGGTGCTGGACGCCTTTACGTACATGCTAAGAAGCTTCGGCTATTTGGCCACGCGCACGGGAGACGGCGATGAAGCGCTGGAACACCTGGTCAATGCGAAGAAAAATGGTCTGATGCCCAAAGCAATGATTCTCGACCTGACGGTTCCCGGCAAAAAAGGCGGACTGGATATCATCAAGGCTATTCGACAAATCGACGCCGCGCTACCGGTATTTGTCACCAGTGGATACAACAATGACCCAATCATGGCAAATCCAACCAGTTACGGATTTACGGACCAGATTCCCAAACCATTCACGCTGGATGAACTGTCCACGGTGCTCAACAGGCACCTGCACTAGCGCGGCAACCGGTTTGATTCCGCCAGAACCTGGTTTGATTTTGAGATTCGCAGTTGTTTGTTCATAATTGGCTGCCTCCTTGACTCAGGTGCTCAATTGGCGGGATGAGCTGCAAAATTGATGGGATGAGTAACGTTGTTGAAAACCGCAAGGTTGAATATACTTGTCTGCAGTGGTGCTCAATGGACCTTCGGAATGGAAATGCAAATGTACCCAATGTCCAAAACAACAACGATTCGTTACCTGCTGATAACAGCTGTTTTCAATACCCTGGTGGCATTCACCATTAATTATCTTGTACTCAAAAAAGATTCCGTCCTGGATGTGCTTGTCGTTTCCCAGTTTGTGGGATTATCCATATGGATGTGCGTGGCGGGCGCCATTAAATACGTTGCAAACAGCAGCGTAGTGCAAACCTCAATTCTGATTTTTGTTGCGCTGTTGTGCGGCGTGATCGTTGGCGCGACGTTGAGTTACCTCTATTTGTATTTGCGCAATGAGGCCGACGTGGACCATTTCTTTTCCCGTGTTTTTTCGTACGTGTTTATTTTTGGTCTCGTGTTTGGACTGCCAGTGATTTACTTTCTGGTGTCCTGGCATCAGATTCGCGAATCGGAAAAACGCGTGGAGCAGGAAAAAATCAAACGGTTGACCCTTGAAAAGCAGTCCGCCATGACCACGCTGAAGCTGCTGCAGGCGCAGATTGAACCCCATTTTCTATTCAATACGCTATCCAACATTTCCGCGCTTATAAACACGGATGGGAACAAAGCCAGACTGATGCTGGAAAACCTCAATGAATTTCTTCGCATCTCATTGACACGCACCCGGCAGGATATGACCACGCTTGAAGAGGAACTGCTGCTGGTCAGGAGGTATCTGGAAATATTTCAGATTCGACTGGGCGGCCGATTGCGTTTTTCGATTTTGAACAACACCGGACTTATCGATGTGCCATTTCCGCCGCTGGTGATTCAGCCACTGGTGGAAAACAGTATTCGCTATGGCATTGAGCCTCAGGTCAACGGCGGAGAGGTCACCATTGAGTGTACCATAACAGATGACCTTCTCGAAGTGCGTATTATCGACACCGGCTTAAGCCTGGAAACCGATGGCAACAAAGCCGGCGTTGGAATTGACAATGTGACCCGGCGGCTGGACGCCATTTACGGACAGCAGGCCTCCCTGACGCTTTTGGCAAATAAACCGGTAGGCGTTGTGGCTAAAGTGAAGGTTCCTCTATGACGCAGACAGGCGATGTGCAAATTGTAATTGCCGAAGATGAATCGGTGCTCAGGGATGAAATTTCGTCTCTCCTGCAAAGGTTGTGGCCAAAGGCGCGCATTGTGGCGCTCTGTAAAAACGGCCCCGAAGCCATTGACGCGATTCAATTGAAACGACCGCATGTAGCATTCCTCGATATTCAGATGCCTGGCATGACTGGCATTGACGTGGCCAGACGCATTGTGGGACTGTGCGAAGTGGTGTTTGTGACCGCATACGATCAGTACGCAGTGGCCGCGTTTGAGGCAGAGGCGTTTGATTACATTCTTAAACCGGTATCGGTTGAGCGGATGAAAAAAACCCTGGAACGGTTGAAACTCAAATTTGAGAGCGCATCTTTCATGGCGTCAGAAGATGACCGTCTGCAAAAAATAATTCAGATTCTCGAGCATCGGGAGGCTCCCCCCTGGTTACAGTTGATTCGGATAAAAGACGGCACGGATGTAGTGTTTGTGCCGGTCAGCGAGATTCTCTTTTTTAAAGCGGATGACAAATACACCACGGTTCAGACGAGGCGAAAAAGCTATCTGATGAACACACCGCTTAAAGAGCTTAAGGGGCAACTGAATCCTAAAATGTTCTGGCGGGTTCATCGAAACGCCATCGTGAATGTGGAGCGAATCCATCGTGTGGCGCGCTCGTTTCCCAATCAGATGCGCATTCGCTTTCACGATTGTGACATTGAAATATCGGTGAGTCGCACTTTTGAACATTTGTTTAAACCCAGTGGGCAGTGACTGAGGCGTTGCATGTGGAGGCAGCGGAACGCAGTGCGTCTATACAAAACCTGAAGAGATATTATCTGTCTCTTTGTAAATAGTGGGAATTGGCCAGTTCACCACCAAACCATCAAACGAAAAAAAAAAAATGTTGGAGGAATTCATGTTTAGCTTGAAAAATAGTCAACGTATATGCACCGTTCTGGGGATACTCATTATTGGTATGGCCCCTGGCTGTGGAAACGACAAATCGTCCACGTCACCGGACACAATCATCGATACAGGGGGCGGAAGCGATGGCAGCACCGGTACGGATTCGCAGCCATCGCTTGAGCAGGTACTGCCGGAGATGATGGGAAAAATTCCCGAGCTGTTTCATCTGAATCAACAACGCCAGCGAGAAGGATACTACATGGCGGAGTTTGAATTTAAAATGCTGGGGCTCGCTTACTGGCTGGACCAGGGCCAATACGAACAGGCGGTCACTGGCCTGCAGACGCTGGCCCAACAGTTGGAAACCACCGACGGACTCATTAAGGTTCCTGCATTTACGTCAGTGAGAGAAGAATACGAATTTTACCGTTCGATGCAAAATCCCACCACCGGCGCGTTCATGGATGACAGCTTTCCCGTTTGCACTTACGCGGGCCCGACACACAATGTGATTTTGCATCTCGAAGAACTGGCGGCGCAGCTGGGAGAACCTTTACAACTGAAATATCCCCTCACCTTTTTAAACGAATTCAATACCCCCGCCACATTGGTACCCCTTTTAGACAGTCTGGCGAGTGTGGGCCCCATCGTGGCCAATATGCCCCAGACCCCATTTGAACTGGCGCGGGAAATACTGGGACTTTACCAAAAAAGCAAAGATGACTCTCAGCCTCTTTTTGCCTTCACCGCCGAATTTGAAAAGGCTATTCTCACATGGTTTTACAACCATCAGGACAGCACCACCGGACTTTGGGGGCCCACATCAAGGGAAACCGGCGAGTTGATTTCCCTCGACGTGGATAATACCGCATCTATTGTCAAAACGTTTGTGGACCGCGAAGGGAACACCATTCATCCATCATTTCCGCTGCGCTATAAAACCGAGCTGATTGCCACCACACTGGCTGTATTGAACCACCCGCTGCCCGACGATGATGCTCTGGATGAATGGCATGAATGGGGGCTAAAAACAGGTAAAGGGATGTACCTGCTTTTGCGCTACCTGTGGAAAGACATGTCTGCAGAAACAACGCAGGCAGCGCGTCTGGCGTTTGAACGCATCGTGCGAATCCGATTTGAAAAGTTCTATGTTAAAGAAGAGGGCGCGTTCAGTTACTATCCCGCAACCGGCGCCGCCACTCTGGAGGGGACCAACGCGGGATTCAACGCCCTTAAAGAGGTGGGCGCGGTGTCCACCGCACTGCAAAATGAATTGTGGCACAATCCGCTAAAAAGCGCTTTAGCTCTGCCACCGCAATCCATTTCGGATTTTTCAGGTGCGGACATGTCTTCTCTGGCCGCCTGCAATGGTGTCGCGTCGATTCGATTTTACCAGGGCGAAACCGTCGTTGATGTGCTTACAGGAATTATTGCCGTCTATTACCCAGGACAACCCGTTACCCTGGATATGGTTCATCTCATGCAGGGCATAAAAGCATGGCTGGATACGATGGACCAGAGCATGGGCAACTGGGTATCCAAAGAAGCGTTGTTGGGCGCAGTCGCGGCGTTTCCCGAAATCAGCGCGCCTGTCAATACCGACTTGCCCATCTCCCTGCTGAACGCGACGCTAAATGAGGCTGGGTTTGTCACCGCCATCGGATTCGACACGCTGCAAATCCCCATGTGCAAACTTGTTTTCTTTGGCCCGTCTAAATAGACCGACAGCTCATCGGCAATGGGCGCAACACCGTGCGGTCTACTCCAACCACTCCGTATGCACAAATCCTTCATCAGGAGTATCCACGCGCTGGTACGTGTGGGAACCGAACGCGTCACGCTGGGCCTGGACCAGATTCTGAGGAAGGCGACCAGTGGTGAATGCATCAAAGTAATTGAGTGATGCGGCAAATGCGGGCATCGGAATACCGTTTTGCGCGCCCATGGCCACTACCTGTCTCAATCCACCGATGTTCTTTTTAATCACCTCGGCAAATTTTTCGTCCAGCAGCAGGTTGGACAACGCCGCATTTTTTTCATACGCCGCCATGATTTCATTGAGCAGGGCCGCCCGAATGATGCAGCCCCCTTTCCAGATGCGCGCGGTTTCCTTCAGATTCACATTCCAGCCAAATTCCGCTGCTGCGGCGGCAATAAGATACAATCCCTGCGCGTAGGCAATGATTTTGGAACTGAGCAGCGCCTGGTGCACCACGTCAACAAATGTGGCGTCCACATTCTGAAACGCCGGCGTTTGTGCCCCATACACCTTTTCCGCCGCCACTCGGGCATCTTTTAACGATGACAACGTACGGGCATCCACCGCTGCCGCGATGCTGGGAATGGAAACCCCCAGGGAGAGCGCCGCCTGATTGGTCCATTGCCCCGTGCCCTTTTGTCCCGCCTTATCCAGAATCATCTCCACCAGCGGATTGCCCGTTCGCGCATCCGATTTGGTGAACACTTTGGCGGTCAGCTCAATGAGAAACGACTCCAGCGGTCCCTTGTTCCAGTTACCAAAAATGTCTGCCAGTTCCGTTGAGTTCTTATGGCCCACGCGTTTAAGCAAATCGTACGACTCCGCAATCAGCTGCATATCGGCGTACTCAATCCCGTTGTGGACCATCTTCACAAAATGTCCCGCGCCATCCGCGCCCACATGAGTGACGCACGGCCCGGAATCGGTCTTTGCGGCAATGGACTGTAAAATGGGAGAAATCCGCTCATACGCATATTCGGTTCCACCCGGCATCAGACTGGGTCCCAAACGCGCCCCTTCTGAACCGCCCGACACCCCCATGCCCACAAAGTGAATCCCTTTTTCCTTGAGCATTTTTTCACGCCGCTGCGTATCCTCATACCAGGAGTTGCCGCCATCAATGATGATATCGCCTTCATCGAGCAACGGCAAAAAGCGATCAATGGTTAAATCAATCGGCTTGCCGGCGGTAATCATCAGAATCATCGCCCGCGGGCGCTCAATGGACGCCACAAACTCTTCTGCGGTTCTGGCGGGAATAAAGCGCTTGCCCGCTTCTTTTTTTACAAACGCATCGGTCTCTTCGTATGTCAGATTCCACAGCGCCACGTCCGTGCCGCGGCTTTCGATATTTGCTGCGAGGTTGGTGCCCATGACACCCATTCCCACAACGCCAATACTCGCTTTTCCATTGCTTTGTGTCATATGCTGAAGCTCCTTTTGCTGCTATTTCAAGTTCAATAGGGAGGCCGCCGCCTCATCCACCAGCCATGTGGCATCCAGCACCAGCTGGGCAGGCCTGGCGGATGGATTTATGGGTTTGGAAAAAACGTCAGACAACGCCTGCGCCTTTTCAGCGCCAGTAGCCAGAATGAATGTCTGTATAGCGTCCTGAACCACCTTTGGCGTAATGCTGATGCGCCACGGGGGCGGTTTGGGACATTGAACCGCCATGGCCAGAGCACTGCTGTGCGCGAACGCCACCGACCCTGGAAAAAGAGATGCAATATGCGCGTCGGGCCCCATCCCCAGCAACTGCACGTCGATGGGGGTCTGCAGATGGGCTTCGTACAACCGGGCCGCCTCCCCTTTTTCCAGCTCACCTTTTACCCGATGCACCGCCTTAAAGTGGTCAAACGCATCACCAAACGCCTCTTTGGCCATGGCAAAATTGCTGTCGGGATGTGTGGCGGGAACACAACGTTCGTCGCCAAACAGTATTTCAATTTTGTCAAAGGAGAGCTCCCCCACCGCGTCAGCGTTGGCCAACATGCGGTATGCCGGTTCCGGAGTAGTGCCACCGGCCAACGAGAATCGACAGGTTTCTTTTTGCTTCAACGTCTCGCGAATGGCGCCGGCCAGCAAATGTGCGGCTTTTTTTACCAACTCCGATTTGCTTTTGCACACAACAATATTGGTGGGCGTCACGGTTTCACCTCCGGACCCGCGCTCCCCGGTTCATATGTGCCCATGGGAATACTGCCATCCTGGGCGCCGTCCAGCAGCGGGGCCACGAAGTGCCACATGTGTTCCACTTCTTCCTGACGGGCAAACAGCGTCTGATTCCCGCGCAGGCAATCCAGCAGCAGCTTTTCGTAGGCTTCCTGCTGTGCTTTTTCCTTAAAACTCTGATTGAAATCAAAATCCATCTGAACCGGCGAAACATCTTCTTTTTCGCCTGGGGTCTTGGTGCCGATGCGCAAAGAAATGCCCTCCTCGGGTTGAATTCGAATGGTCAGCACATTTGGTTCCAGCTTCATGCATACATCGTTTTCCTTAAACAGACACAAAGGCACAGGCGTGTACACAATTTCGATTTGCGTCATTTTCTTTTTCAGGTTCTTGCCCGTGCTCAGGATAAACGGCACACCGGCCCATCGCCAGTTGTCAATAAACAGCTTCACCGATGCATAAGTAGGCGTACGGGAGTCTCTGTCCACGCCGTCCTCTTCGCGGTAACCGGCATACTGCGCAAGCGACACATCGCTGCCAACGGAACTGGCATCCAGATGCCTCAGCGCTTTAAACACCTTGGCCCGTTCATCGCGAATATGTTCCGCCTCAAAAGAGTTTGGGGGTTCCATGGCACACAAAGCCAGAATCTGTAGCAGGTGATTTTGAAGCACATCCCGAATGACACCCGCTTCTTCATAAAATGCGCCACGCCCTTCAATGCCAATGTTTTCAAAGGCTGTAATACGCACATGATGAATGTATCGGCGATTCCAGATAGGCTCGAATATGGCGTTGGCAAAGCGGAATATCAAAATGTTCTGCACGGTTTCCTTGCCCAGATAATGATCCATTCGAAACAGCTGTTCTTCGTCCAGATACTGATGCGCCAACGCGTTGAGTTCCAGCGCGCTCGACAAATCCCTACCAAAGGGTTTTTCGAAAACAACGCGTGTGGGCGGGCCGGCATTGTGATGCGCCGGAGTTACCAGACCGTTTTTTCCAAGCCCCTCTATTATCACATTAAAAGATGTGGGCGGCGTGGAGAGATAAAACAGATAGCGACGCTGTGCGTTGTCCTGTTTATCCATTCCCAATTCTGCTTTCAGGGTGGCGTAGCTTTGCGGGTCGCCGTAATTCACCTGCACATAGGTGGTTCGCTCGGCCAGCTGCTGCCATATTTCCTCTTTGAATCCGCTGCGGGAAAAACGCTGCACCCCACTTTTAAACCGCTCTAGAAGACTTTCCAGCGTTTTGTTGCTGCGCGCCACGGTGACTATTTTGAAATCATCGGGCAATAACCCGTCCACACGCAGATTGTACAGCGCGGGAAACAACTTGCGCATGCTTAAATCCCCTGTGGCCCCAAAGATAATAAAAGTGGCATCATGCAGGGATGCCTTGTTAAACAGACCGCTAACGCTTGGTATGTCGGCTTTGGTGATAATTGAATTTTCCATAAAAACCTTTCCCACAGAGTCATTTACCCAGATTTTCACATGTGCATTTCAGAACGACAAAAGTGTCTTGTGAGACAGTATAGTGACGCAAAGATGAAAATAAAGGCACTGCAGGATACTTTTTTGGAAAATGCCGAAACGGCATGTAATTCAAAAATCCATTGTGTCAATTGCCAATAATTATTTTTTTTTAAAAAAAAGTCACATCTGCCATTTATCGCCTAACTCCCCGGATCACTGCCTGTTATCAGAAAAGAATTTTCTGTTGGAAGCATATTGCACCGGAACACGATTGGACATTTTCGTCTGAGGTCCTCATACTAAGGAATGCGAAGGCCATTGCCCAGAAAAGCAGGAGGTGTACATGAACAATATAAAAACGGACGAAAGTGAAGAGGGATATATATTAGACAACACATCCCGCGACAAAAGCGATGATATTGACCCCGCGCAAATGAAGGTAGTGCACGCTGTCGAAGAGTTGATGGACGAGCTGGACACAGAGTGCCATTGCGATGTGGACGTCACCCTTGACGGCAAATGGTGTACTTTTGAAGGCACCGTTGATTCCCAGGAAATCCGGACCGCTTTATTCGATTTAGTACCCAGCCGAAATGGCAAGCGGTATATCGTCGACCGACTGCACGTGACCTATGATGTGGGACATGAATCGGGAAATGAAGTCGGGCACTGACATCCCCTTGCTACATCACTTTATGGACCAAAACCAGGGAGAACATATGGGATTTCAACATCTGTTGGTGAGTGACATCGACGGAACACTACTTAGGGATGGTCAGGCGACCCCCGGATTAAAAGCATTAAAACGACTATTCCAAACACATTCTGATACAGTGGCGCTGGTGTATGCCACTGGGCGCTCCATTGCATCCACGTTGAGACTGGTGGAAAAAGGGATATTGCCGCCACCTCAAGCCATTGCCCCATTTGTGGGTACAGAGGTCTGGCTTCCCGGCTGGTACCCTTCACGGGAATACAGCCGGATGCTGGAGCAGGGATGGCATCCCATTCGAATTCAGCGTCTCATCCGGGAGAAACTGGCACTGCGCACTCAGGAAGCCCGATTTCAAAGCTATTTTAAACTCAGCTATTTTCTGGAAGATGCCACGCTGCTCCCCCAATTAAAGGCGCTTTTACAGCAGCATCGACTCCAGGCCAAAATTGTTTATTCCTGTGGAGAGTATCTGGACATCATTCCCGTCCGGGCGGGAAAAGCGAGCGCCGTGCGCTTTTTATGTACCCGCTGGCAGATTGAACATCAAAACGTGCTGGCCTGCGGCGATTCGGGCAATGACGTGGATATGCTCACTGTGCCGGATACCTGCAATGTTGCTGTGGGAAACCTGGAAGAGGAGTTGCAGACACTGGCGGGAAGCGGACGATTTTATGTGGCGGAACTGCCCTATGCCGGCGGAGTGCTCGAAGGAGCGGCGGCATTCGATTTCTGGCCGCCCACCGAAGAGCGCACCGACACTGCAACGCCCTGAATCCGCCCCGCACAGGAGCGATTGTATCGATTCTGTCGAGGGATTGGGGCGTACAGTTGTTTTTTTAAACAGAAAAACGAAGCGCTCTTAGCGAAAAGAAATTGACGCGGTTAATCCCCTACTGAACGGGAACGTATTCCACAGCGCCAATGTCCAGTTGCGCCGTGCCGTCGCCGTCACCATCAACCACCCGGGTCTGCATCAGGTAATCCAGAGGAACAGATTCCGCAACGTCGGTGTCTTTGTCAATATCACTCACATCGGTGATTTGCAGCGACGCGTCGCCCGCATCAATACACGGCGACGAGTTCATTAACCCAAAATCGCCGTTGTTGGCGTCTCTGAATACCGGGTTCTGGCCAGTAATATTTGGTCCACTGCAATTGAGCCACGAGAGATGTTCGCAGGGAGTCTGCAGCAGGTTGTTGCTCACACTGATGATCACGCCAGTGCCGTTGATTTCCGGAGCAATGTTACCGAAAAAGATACTGTTGGAGACACGCAAGTCATTGGAATTATCGCCGGCAATAATAACTGCCGCACCTCCATTGGGCACTTCGTTGCGATAAAAGGTATTGCCGTCCAGAATGACATTGTTGCTCTTGTTGTAAATAGCAAACGCAGCGCCCGCCTGCGCATAATTATTGAGAAATACGCAGTTTGTCGTTTTTAGATCTGGCGCTTCAGCCACAAAAATACCGCCACCGGGACCCGCTGGAGCGCTGTTGTTCCGGAAGATGGAATGGTCAATAGTTGCACCGGCCTGGGCGGTCAGCGCAATACTCGCACCCGTTCCGGGATAGACCCTGTTGGAGTCGAAGGTGCATCCGGTAATTTTTCCACCGAACCCGGACGATAAATAAACGCCACCGCCTCTGGCCTGGGCCACATTGTTGCGAATAGTGCAGTTCTCGATGGTTGGCGCCATTCCAAACGAAATAATGCCACCACCGGACTGGTGTTTCATTGTCGCATCATTTTCGATCACCAGATCTGCATAGCCGCCTTCAACTGTAAAACCATCCAGTCTGCAACTCGATACAAAGGTCACCACATGGTATGAATTGTTGTTTAACGTCGTCTCTTCGTCAGGGTCATCGTCGCCCTGCAAATCACCACTTAAAATCGTTGGGTTGGCGTCAATGTTTCTCTGTGTGCGCAGCGTTTCTGTTCCGGCGAACCCACCATAAATGGACATGGTCGGTTTCTTTAAAATAAATGTTTTACTTCTTTCATCTCCGGCAATAGTAGATTCTATTGGAATGTATTTTCCCGCGGCCACCCAGATTTCGCAAAAAATATCCGCACGCGCGGCGTTGACAGCCTGCTGGAGATTTTCAAACGCTTTATCCCAGCTACTGCCGTCACTCTCATCGTAGCTGGCCAGACCCTGTTTTACAAAAACGACGCAGCCATTTCCCGTCGGCGGCGACCCCGTAGACGTATCAATGGATGTATCGCTGTCACGAGCGGTAGCCGAATCCACGGTATCCCCTCCGGAATCCGGATAAGAATCTGAATCGGAGTCCCAATCACTCGCGCTCGCTGTGTCTCTGTCCACTTTTGCAATGGCCATTGGGTCGTGGCTACAGGCAGAGGTGGCAAGCAATACGGCAAGTAAAACAATCAGTCGTCGGTTGTGCAGGTAGATCATTATCTTTTTCATCTAGAACCTCATCGTAATGGCACCGGGAACAAGTGCAACTGCGCCGGATTCAAGTGCCATGTTTTCCTTGTGCTTAACCAACAGAATAATCCCACTCACAGCGGTTGCCGTGGTAAAGACGGCAGAGCTGATGACCATGGCCGTGGTCAATGCGTCATATCGATCCACTTCTTCCCGCAAATCGTACGCCTTTGCCTCCAATGATTCATTGGGAGCGCTCGCCGCTTTCAATTGGTTGGCCGCTGCGGTTAAGTCATCGTTTTTTTTGCCGGCTAAAACCCAGAATGTTACAGCGGCGCCTCCTGACGCCAACGCAAGAATACCGGATGTCAGAGTGAAAATTTTCAACGGCTTCAAGTTGGCCGGCGCCTTGGGCAACGGTTGGATTAGTGTGGGGCGCTGCCGCGTTGTCAGATTCAACGCCGGGTTCTCACCTTTTTTTTGTGACGCGGAATTAAAGTCATCATCGGTGACCGAAAACGGCATTGCCAGCGCCCGCTCACGGCCGCCTTTGACACGTACTACAACGATTCCGGCACTGCCCACCGTCAGCGGCTGCGAATGAATAATATTACCGTTATAAATAATGTCCACCTGATGGGGAATTCCCGCAGCGACGCGCAGTTCCGATACCAGTGGCAATTTACTCCGAAAGGTTTCGTCCACGTGAATCTCGGCGCCATCCGGTGCGTTCTCCACTTCAATTTTCCCAACCAGTTCACGCAACAATTTGACTTCGCGAATCACGTTTTCCATATCCAGCGCCGGTATTTCGTCGCCTCCCAGCGCCAGATACTTTTCAAACGCTTCAAGCGCCAGACCGTAGTGTTTGGCGGCGGCCTCGGACTGGCCAATATTGAACCACAATTTCCACACCGGCGATAGAGAATAGGCTTGCCTGAAAAGTGCCGCCGCTTCTACATAATTTTTAATGCTAAAGTTTTCTGCACCCGCTTCGTAAAGGCGTTTGGCCTCGTCGCTGTTGGTTTGTGATGCTCCGGTGATTGGCAGACAGGACATGAGCAGGCAGCAGGTAATACAAAGGACGCGTTTCATTCTAATTCCTTTCCGCGTAATGATCTGGTGTTCCGATAACAGCGGGAAAAAGTACGTCGTTATTTTAAACATAGTGCGAGACAAATTTCGAGCATATTTCATACTTTTCTATAGAACCCACAGGTTCAAAAAGTTTATTTTTTTTGAATCGGTGAACATTTCAGCAGTGGTTTTTAACGCGGTTTCCAGCAATTCCAATCCCACTGCTTTAATCGGAAATTCAATGTCCCGCACCGTTGAATAATTCGCGTTCAACGCGGCACCGTTATGACTCAAAACCACAATAAAAAGCAAGCGGGACTATGCGGTAATACAATTGTTGCCACAAATTCGAGGAGAAGTTTCGAAATGGTCACATCGCGCTGTCATAATTTGCATGCCTTACAGTGTAGGGACAACGGGAAGAGCTCATGCAACAGATCATCAGTGAGGCAGACAGTACCTTGCACATGTTCGCCAATAACTGCTGAACAAAGGTAAACAATTATGATTTCCAAACACATACTTGCCAGTGACATTGACGGCACACTGCTTCGTGATGGCCGAGCGACACCAGGGTTGAAGGCGTTAAAACGACTTGTTGAAAATCATCGGGATGCGGTGGCCCTGGTATACGCCACCGGACGCTCCATCGGGTCAACTCTAAGCTTAATCGAAACGGGTGTGTTGCCCAAACCAAAGGCCATTGCATCTTTTGTTGGCACCGAAATATGGTTTCCCTCGTGGTATTTTTCGGACACGTATCGCCACTACATCTCAGAGGGATGGCATCGCATGGAAATTCTGCATATTGCACAAACCGTTTTTCGGCTCCAACTCCAGGACGCTCATTTTCAAAGCCCTCACAAACTCAGTTTTTTTCTAAATAGCCACGCCACCGTTTTCGACTTGAAAGAATACCTGACAAACAAAAATTTCCCTGCGCGGGTGGTGTATTCATGTGGCAAATACCTGGATATTTTACCTGCCCGTGCCGGAAAGGCGAGTGCGTTACGATTTTTGCGCCAAAAATGGCAGGTGTCCTCCCGCAACGTGTTGGCGTGTGGGGACTCCGGCAACGATATTGATATGCTCACGGCGCCTGGCACCTGCAATGTGGCGGTGGGAAATCTGGAACGTGAACTGCAGCATTTGTCCAGCGAAGGCCATTTTTATGTAGCTGAACTGCCATATGCGGGCGGTGTTCTGGAAGGCGCGGCCGCTTTCGATTTCTGGCCCCGGCGCGTAAGTGCCTGGGATGACGGCTCTGGAGCCCCGTTGTAACAAAACGGCGACTGCCCGGAATTAAAGCGAAGCATTATCCCGTTCGTTAAGGCAGCTCAATGACAAACCGAGCGCCGCCGTACTGCCCCTTTTCCACGCGAATCTGTCCGTTGTGTTCCTGGACAACTATGAAGTAGGATATGGATAATCCCAAACCGGTGCCCGCCCCTACCTGCTTGGTGGTAAAAAAAGGCTCAAAAACGCGACGCGCAATGTTTTCGGGGATACCGGGACCGTTGTCCTCAAATTCAATTTTGACCATTTCCTTTTGCGGCTGGATTCGAATAAAAATCCGTGGTTCACTGACCTGCGCCTCAAAAAGCGCCTGTCCCGCATTTTTTATAAGGTTCAGCAGAACCTGTTGAATCTTACCCGCATCGCAATTCACTGTCCGAACGTCACCTGCGTACGCACGCTGTATCTTGATTTTACGAAAATCTGTTTTACGGGCGAGATCGTAGTCGTTTAATGCCATCTCCAGAGTGGTTTCCATAAGTTCCGGCAGATTGCAGGGCAAATGTTGCTTACCGCTGATACGCACAAAACCCAGCATGTTTTTCACAATGGTGGCCGCCCGCGTACCTGCGTCGTAGATGGAATCCAGCATGCGCGGAATATTTCGGGCTTCAAGGTAAGCGGTCATTTTTTCCAGAGAGGCGTCCACTTTTTTTGCGGTGCGCACATTGATTGGATGCTCCGGCGCCAACCGATTCATTATCACCTGAACATTCTGAAGCACGGCGGCCAGGGGATTGTTGATTTCGTGGGCCATCCCCGCTGCCAGTCCACCCACGGACAAAAGCTTTTCAGAGTGAACCAGCATCTCTTCAAAACGCACCTGTTCGGTAATATCATCAATCCGAACCACCACATCCGCCGAATTGGAATTATGCAGCGGGGTGATGTAAATGTTGTAAAAGGACATACGCTCACTGTGGGACCAGGGAATGCGGGCGCATTCGATGGAAATCTGTTCCTGCTGCGCTTTTCGAATGTTATCCAGATGGTCTCCCAGCATGGGAAACACATCGGTCACCTGGCGATGCAGCGCATCCGATTCCAATATACCGGTCAGGGTTTCCGCCTCCTTGTTCCACTGGGTCACCCCCCCCTGAGAATTGACGCCCAGAACCACCGATGGCAGCGAATTTAAAATGTCCGCCAGCTTGCGCTCATTTTCCTCCAGCGCTGTTTTCAACAGGTGCTGCTCAGTGATGTCAAACATGGTCCCGGTGGTAAAGAGGGGTTTTCTCTCGCCGTTGACATTGCCAAACGTGGTTTGCGCACGTGCGTGCATCCATCGTATCTCGCCCGACGGTTTCACAATGCGAAATCGGTTTTCGTACTTGCCATCGCCATTGGGATCGTGAGATTTGCGCACCCCTTCCATGTCGCGGTCGTCCGGATGAACCGCGGTGTCAAACTGTCCAAAATCCATTTCCCTGTCCGTGGGAAATCCATATATTTCCCGCATTCGCCGCGATGAAAAAATGGTGCCATCCTGATGATGATGCTCAAACAGCCCCACATTCCAGACATCTGTGCCCACTCGATGCCGACGAATGTCGTCGCGCATCGACTGCAACAGTTCGCCGGTCACAGGAGTAAAATAAATCGTACATAGCTGGTCGTCTTTCTGGAATTCCGTATCCAGTGTCATTTCTGCGCAGATGGGATTGCCTGCATTTCCTTTCAACATCACAACCATCGAATTCCGGTTCAGGCGCGACACCCATGTCTCTTTGGACTCACTGTTGGATTCTTCGTTGACGAAAATGGCCGACAACGGCTGCCGCATCACATCCGCCGGACAAAGCGCCAGCATCCTAAGCAAATCGGGGCTGCACCCGTGGATGATATCATTTTTCAGTGTAATAAACATTGATGTGGTCGGCATACTATCCATTTGGAAACTCATTTTTCGGAAATCTCTGGTATCCCGATGCTCATTATTTCCCCAGCGTCGGGTATCTGTCAAAGTTTCGGACTTTAATATGTTGTAGACGGAAAGATCAACCAATAATGAAAAAAACATAAAATGACGGAGGAATGCTATTATGAGGCGATTATTGGATAATTCGAAATCCCGTCAATGGCGCGGAGTGACTCCCAGCGATGTATCGAGTTTAGTCAGGGGAAAACCCGCTGGGACAGGTATATTCACTGCCTTGCGCTGACATCAGCCGGGTAGTGCGTCGTGGCCCTGCGATTTCAATTCATCGGATAACCCATCCTGGAGCGCTCACGGCTCCATTGTCTCGTTTTCAACCAGGCCGTACGGAGAAGCGTATCCCGGGGTCTAGCTGAGCTATTGGATGAATTTCCATTTCCACGCAAAACCGCCACTACGGCATCAGCGTCTTCTTTTTGGGTTTCCAGGCCAAAACTGATGCGCACCACCCCCTGGAATATTGCGCCACGGCAAATCATTCGAGGAATGCTCCAAAAGTATGGTTACCACGACCGGCCGCACACCGTTGGCAATGGCATGGGCCACATATCGGGTCGCAAGATGCACTGCTTCAGTGGCGCCGGATGTATACATGACTTTGTATCGATCACCCGGTGCATCGAAAAAATCACCTCACACGGCGCGGGCCTGTTCGACAATGTTCTGTTGAGCGGACCATTCATGGCGCATGGTTCGGCAAAACGCATCAAACACCGGTACAAAAGAGGGTGTACTGACACTGTGATCCCAATGAATATAGCGCGTCATGCCATTGGTGGTGGGAACGGCAATGTCCCTGCCGATGCGGGTATCCAGCAAGGCGTCCAGCAGCGCCACACCGTTTAGATGCGTCAAATGGTCATCGTTCAGAATATCCTCAACATCATGAGCTTCATTGGCTTCATTGGCCGACGTTTCATTTGAGAGACTGGGAGCGTTTGTTCCAGTCATATGGTTTTTCCCTTTACCGGGCAATGGGCGCCCTGAAAAAAGAGTTGCCTTTGTGCCCAGGTCATACCAGGAATGTACGCCGCAATGAGGTGGCACTCAAATGAGTAGCGATGGGACTGAAGGCAATGTCGGCGAAACGACGAAATCCCGGCGTGAGTCGCAGCTGACAACCATTGGGCACAGCGTCCAGGAATGCTCTTAGAGAGACAGCCGACGACGTGGAGGCGGCCGGTCGTCAAAGAAAATATACGTCACACCGGCACAAAGTGTGCACATGTAAAACCGATGGATTCGAGGGTAAATACTGAATTGCTGCTGAAAAAACACATTTTATTTTGTTTACTGCAACCTGGTACTCTGATTGCATTACAACAAAAAATGGCGCGGTTGGGGATACATGAATCCGGGATTTGCGCCAGCTTCGGTTTGTTTTCGGTTTGTTAAAGAGGAATGAAAGCTAATGAATTGTTCAACGTTGTCCATCCTGTTGCCTGCCTATAACGAAGCATCGCGAATTGTGCGCTGCATTGAAGAAGTGGTCTCCTACTTTTCAACCACATCCATTTCTTTCGAAATCATTGTAATGGACGATGGTTCTTCCGACAACACGTTTCAACGGGCGCAAAACGTTACGCACCCGTGCGTTTTTGTGCATCAATCACCGGCCAATGAAGGCAAAGGCAGAGCGCTGCAACGGGCATTCACGTTTGCCAAAGGAGAATGGATTCTTTTTCTGGATGCAGATTTGGACATTCATCCCAGCCAATTTTTGCCCTTGTGGCAGCAGGTGCAAAAAACCGGAGCACAGGTGGCCATCGGCTCAAAACAGAACGCTATTCATCGGACCGGCTATCCGGCATATCGACAGACCATGTCGAGAAGTTACAGCCTGATAATTCAAACCCTCTTCAAATTTCCGTTTCAGGATACGCAAACCGGCATCAAACTGTTTCACCGCAGCGTTCTGGACTCTGTATTTAAGGACGTACAGGTCCACGGCTACGCATTCGATTTGGAGTTGCTCGCCCGTATTCATAACAATGGATTTGAAATTGCGGAAGTGCCCGTTAAAATTCAATACGGCAAAAAACAACTTCACATTACTCCGCAAATGATCCTGCGCATGCTTGGCGACACCATGTCCATCTTCTGGCGCATTCGTTTTCTGGAGCGATAGCGGCGTTATTCAATAGCAACCGACCCCAACGCGACACAGATTTTTCAGAAAAATTGAAAGCGAAACACAGCATATTGTATGGTTGGCCACACGTTGCACCACAAGATATGGTGACATCGGACTTTCTTCTCAGTGCGGCCTGACTATGTCCCGTTTGTTCCCCAACGTCGATTCCCCAGGACGCACACAGATTCACCCGACAAAAACTCACAATCAACTACAATTGAGTATCTTTCAATTCATTACCCTCTGAAGATTCCAATCGATTGGATTTTTCATCCTTCCTCACCAGAAATGGTACCGGAAATAATTCGTCAGGACAGACGCATCCTCAAAATACCCCGACCATCCCCCCTGTCCACAAAGAAAAGCGCATCTGCAATTATTCAGAAAGGGTAAAAATGTGTACAATAGCACAGAGGCCATCTTCAAAAGGGAACCAATGCACCACAACTCATTTCTATTTTTACTATCGACCTTTTTTATTTTTTCTTCGGGTTGCACCGAAAAATCATCGTCATCGGGCGAGGATACGGGCACCGACAGCGCCGGCGATTCCGACACGGATTCGGATTCAGACTCCGATATCGATATCGACGCAGATTCGGACACCGATACCGATTCAGATACCGATACCGATACGGATTCAGATGCGGATACCGTCTTTGACACCGAAACATCGCCGGATTCTGACACGCTGCTTTCAGATGGCGTGAAACACAGCGACTGTGTCTATGTGCCCCGGGAAATCGACACCATGGAACTGCCCGAAGCCAACTTGACAGTGAATATCAATATCACCGCAGCGCAGATGGCTGTCCTCGATGAGAATCCGTATCACGCCGAAGATCAGCCTGGCAGCTTTGAAGATGCGGCTGGTACGCTGTATTCAGACATCGACATCAATTATCGGGGCGCCTATGCCCTTGAGACATTGATGAGCGGCAGGACAACCAGTGAACTGCGCAACTGGAAAGTGAAGTTCAAAAAAGACGAACCGTATCGCAGTCGCCGGGAATGGAACTTTAACTGGGAACCTCACCTGCGACAGAAGCTGGCCCTGGACCTGTTTAAGTTCAATGGCGTTGCGGTTCCCTCGGCCCGGCACGTGACGCTGAGTGTAAACGGGGTTGTCCAGGGCACGTATCTCGAATACGAAGATCCGGACAACAAAGACTGGCTCTGCGATATGTTTGGCCACGACAATGGTGATCTGTTCAAGGCGGCGTACGACGTGCCCGAAGAAGACCGATACTTTGGCTCCCTTGAGATTCTGGGCAGTGAAGACGCCGACTACCGGCCAAACTACAGCAAGAAAACCAATCACAAGGTGGCCCCCGATGATTTCAGCGTGCTGCGTACATTCATTGAGGACTTAAACAACACACCGGATGCGGCGTTCGAGCAATGGCTGGATACCCATTTCGATGTGGACTCGTTCATCGCCTATCTGGTGGTGTCCAACTTCATATCCAACTGGGACTCCTATCCCCAGCGCCCGAAAAACTACTGGCTCTACGAGGATCTTCACCAGAACAGAATCGTTTTTATTCCATGGGATCTGGATGCCACGTTTGAAGAGCAGTATGAAGCATTCCCGGGATTTCCAACGTTCAACCAGATGGGCACAGAGTGCTCCATTTTTTACAATCTCACAACCCAGGAATATGAACCGCCCCACGAGGACGAAGGCGTTGACCGTCCGCTGGTGCGACGCATGATGGCCATCGATAAATACATGAATGCCTACGTGGCCAACTACCGCAACGCCATTGACACCATTTTCAACCCCGAATATCTCATCGATCGCATCGATCAGCTAACCGTTCTGATTGGCGACGATTTATCAATGCGTGATCAGGAAGCCCTCGATGAAGCCAATGAACAGATGAAGGAATACATGCAGCTTCGCCACGACTTCATCGCCGCGGAACTTGATGCACTGTGAAACTGAAATCCTTTGGGTCGCGGAAGGAACAGCGCTTAGCACAAATGGGTTCGAGCTGCCCCCCGCACAGATACCAGCGGGCGGAACTATCGCAATGGACTCGCACCTCGGGTGTTTGGCGTAGAATCTGCTTTCCGGATATGGATGAAGTATACGTGCGGGAGGGAGACAGCGAGTTGTTATTCGATTCATCCGGCCCCAGAGGAGGGCCTGCTCGCAGGCGCGAATCTGGTGATGGTTGAAGGTGGCGGCGAAGCGTATGTCCTTCATACGGTTTTTTTTAACGCTCTTTACTTGAACATCGGCCACGTTTTTGAAGGGATTGGGGAGCCGCTTCAAAAACTCACCCGACCTTTTCGCGTGTGGTTTATGCATTGAAACAACCGCCGCGATACACCGACTGCCTGTGTATTCCAATCCGGAAAACAGGCGTTATGGATGATGCGCGACCGGGGTATTTACTTTTTGCACATGGATGACTTTCCATTTGCTTTTTAATGTCGGGCTATTTTTAAAAACGTTGAGGGCTATCTGCAGTCGCGAGGGCACCTGGTTGATGTCGTTGGCGTACATATCGAAAGGGCTTTCAAATCGAAGCTGAAAACCGGTATCCCATACGCTGAGATTTGCCGGTGCACCGATGGCTTCGCCGTCCATGACCACGATTGCACTGGACCCACTTTGCATTTTTTGGCTCTGCAGTGTGTTCAAAATTGCTTCTTTTTCACTGGAAGGCGGTCCTGTAATGAAATCCGGGTCGTACACGGTGACGTCAATTCCGGTCGTAAAATCCGAGTAATCCACATAGGTGCCTATTGCATCGAGATTTTCGGCACGCAGTTGCAGCGCACGGTTTAGCACCTGCAATGCGCATTGCAAAGTTCCTTTTTCGGTTTGGCGACAATACACAAACGGAATCAAGCCCTTTTTTTCCAGTATCGGAAACTGCGTTTTGAGCAATTCCTTTTGCCCGGATACGAAAGTGGGCCGATCAAATGGCGCCATGGTCGCCAACGATATGCCATGGGGCAGTTGCTCTTTGGGTGGCAGGTATTGTTGCCAGGATTCTGATGGTGCCACATCCCCTATATCCAGGTTGCCGGACACCAGAATCCATTCAAATTGATCTAAATCCCATCTTGAATCTGTAGCATTTGTCACGTGTAATACCACCCACCCGCCTTCCTGATGCACGACATCCACGTCCAGTGACATGGCCGCAAGCCTTTGTTGGATATAGGCCAAATCATCGGCCGCGTCCTGCTCTTCCGCCTCGATAAACACCAATGCGCTCTGAGGCGACGGCGGGTGCAATTGGGGTGTCGTATGCCAGCTGGCATTGGGTTCGGTGATACCCAGCAAAACCATCAATCCCTTAAGGAGCAATTCTACGGACGAAAACAATGAAAGCGGTTCATTTGCCATTTGTCTTATGTAGTGCAACGCGTGTAATAATCAAACTCTTTATCGATGGGGATACAGGGATTAAACTGGAATGGGGTCAGTGCGCCTGCAGCAGTTCCACCATTTCGTTGTCCAGGCGCTTTGGATTGGCGTATCGGTCAAGATGGCTGTGCAGCGATTCGCCTTGTGAAATCAGGCCAAAATCCAGGTTTTTGTAATTCCAGTAGGAAAACCCGATGTCGTTCTTTTCAAGCACACTCAAAAAGTCGGCCATCCAGCGCAATTGGGGCTCACGGGGGACCCCGGCAAATACACCGAACTCATTGCATATCACCCTGGCATTATACCTGTCACGAAAGGCGAATACGGGCGCCAATTCTTTTTCGAGTCGTTCCTTGTCCCAAAGGCCTTCCGACATGCGCAGTCCATACTGGCGTATGACGCCCTCACCGTAATCGGCGGGATAATCATACTCTTTCTGATATATGGGTTCGGGCATCCACGGGGCTTTCTGGTGGGTAAACAAAAGGGGCTCGTAATAATGAAAACAGTACAGCACATTGTCGTCGTCGAGGGGCGTCATGTCGGGATACGTGCTTGGCCAGTTCCACATGTTGGACCCCACAACGATGGTGGTATCAGGCGCCACCTGGCGAATGGCCAAACAGACTTTGTCCTTGACGTTGTTCCAGACCTCTGCGGTGGGCGCCACCGGTTCGTTGAGCACTTCGAAAATGGTATTGGTAAAACCGGCGTATCGTTCCGCCATAAACTGCCAGACCTTTATGGTCAAATTCACATGGGTATCCCCTATAAACAGCTGCTGTACCTCGCCGCTCTGGTCGTGAAAATAGTGACCGGGGCATTTATGCAGGTCCAACATCACCTGGAGCCGATTGGCCTGAGCTGCTGCCACCGCCTCGTCAATGAAAATAAATCGCTTTTTAATTGGATTTGCCTGCTCATCGAAAAAGTAATTGTAATCAATGGGCAATCGGACATGGTTGAAACCCCATTTGGCCACCTGGGTGAAGTCGTCGGGTCTCATAAATTGACGCATATGGTTTTCTACACCAACAAACCCGTCCGGGTCTTTTTCCTCTATCGCGTCGATTTGGCTTAACCATCCACCGAAATTGATACCGCGCAATCGGTCCATGAGTCCTCCCTCTGTGAAAATATGTGGTTGTATTTGCTGCACTGCTTTTCACCGTGAAAACAGCGAGCCATCATATTAAGGCGCATTACCTAATAATTCAATATTATTGTAATTCACGACAACTCCAAAAAATTGTGCCACAGCGAAGGGGAAGTTTTGGAAAACGATGATATTTTCATCCGGCAAAGATGTATCATTTCGTTTTTTCAGGCAGTAGCTTGGCAAATCCTTTTGTGCTATTAGAGCGAATCACCTTTTATTATTATTTTGAAGAGTAGAAAAGATTGGACAGTATATCCATATGACAAAAAAGACGACCACCACGCACCGATTAAAACCACAGGACCTCGTGTATCAACTGCCACCGGACTGTCTGAAGTTCGAAACCACAGAAGAACTGGGCCCCCATGAAGGGATGATTGGCCAGGATCGCGCCATGAAGGCAGTGGAGCAGGGGCTGGAGATTACCACTCGGGGCTACAATATTTTTGCAGTGGGCGAACAGGGTTCCGGCAAAACATCCACCCTGAAGCGCATCATTAAAGCCAGAGCCGCCAAAGAACCGGTGGCCGAGGATATTTGTTACGTGTACAACTTTGATGCGCCGGAAACCCCCAAGCCAATTATGGTTCCGGCCGGCACCGGCAGAAAACTGGCCCGCGATATGGAACGGCTGGTCAAAGAACTGAAAAAAATGATTCCCCGCATTCTACTGGAAGGGGCGTCCGGACACATTCGCGCCGGAATTGTGGCAGAAACCAAAACCCGCGCCGACGATCTCACCGCTAAAGCGTCCAGGGTCGCCCAGGATTTGGGACTGATGCTGCAGGAATCGGAAAACGCCATTCATGTATTGCCACTTTTCCGTGGTAAACCCATTACCGAAGCAAAAATGGAAGAGCTGCCCGATCGCACCCGGCGGCGTCTCGAAAAAAAGATCATCGAATTTCAGGAGCGGGCCGAAAGCTTTGCCTATGCCCGCAGGCAGCTGGAGATTGACCATGATGAACGCGTGCGACAGGCGGAAATTCGCGCCATTGCGCCCATTGTGGAGGAACGCATTGGACAGGTGATTGAACAATATCGGGAATTGGGCAATGACATCGTCAATTATCTGGAAAACGTGATGAACCATTGCGTTGAAAACTACCACCTGTTTGTGCAGGAGGAGCACGATATGCAGGAGCAGGAAGGGGCGGCTCTGGCGGCGCTGCTGGAGCGGGACTCCGGTCCGGGCAACGACGACCCGGAGACGCTGTACCACGTAAATGTGCTCATTGATCGTTCCGGAGAAGAAGGCGCCCCCGTGGTGGTGGAGCGATTGCCCACAGCCGCGGCCTTGTGCGGTTCATTTGAGTACCGGGAAACCGCCGGTGGACTGAGCACCGATCACACCCTGCTGCGTCCCGGCGCGCTTCATCAGGCCAATGGGGGATATTTGCTGCTCCAGGCGCAGGATGTGCTCAGCCATGACAACGCATGGAGTTCGCTGAAACGTGCCCTTCGACACAAGGAAATCATCATCGACGAAGGCATGGGCCAGGGGGAGAGGCCCAAATTGGCCGGGGCGTTGAAACCCGGAGCGGTGGCGCTGAATACCAAGGTTATTTTGATTGGTGGCCACGAAATCTACTATCTGCTGCGAATGGAGGACGACAATTTCAGCCGTCTGTTTAAAATTCTCGCGGATTTTGAACCCAGTATGTCGGGCACAAAAACAAACGCGGCCAAGTTGGCCAGATTCATTGGCCAGGTGTGTCGGGAAGAGGATTATCTGCCGGTACATCGTAGCGGTGTGGCACGTTTACTGGAGTTCGCCGCGCGTCAGGTGGCGCAGAAACAGAAGCTGCTGACCCGACAGGCCGTTATTCTGGATCTGGTGGCGGAAGCCAACATGTTCGCCCATAAACGCAAATCCACCTCTATCCGCAAATCCGATGTGGAATCCGCCATTGAGGCCAGAGAACATCGCCATGGCGCTATTCGTCAGGCCGTGGCGCGGGAAATTGATTCCGGCACTGTTCTAATACGCTCCAAAGGTGGCTCGGTGGGGCAAATCAACGGTATCGCCGTGTACGATGTGGGCGGGTTTGCGTTTGGCACGCCGGTGAGAATCACCGCACGAACCTGGGTGGGACGCAGTGGTGTCGTCAATATCGACAGGGAAGTGCATCTGTCCGGCGCCATTCACGACAAAGGCGCACTCATCATGATTGGATACGTGGGCGGAAAATTTGCCGTTCATGAACCACTGGCATTCTCCGCATCCATCACGTTCGAACAGTCTTACGACGAAATAGATGGCGACTCCGCGTCCAGCGCGGAGCTGTATGCTCTTCTTTCGTCCCTCTCCGGCTGCCCCATCAACCAGGGCATCGCCGTCACCGGGTCCGTGAACCAGTTGGGGGAACTGCAACCCATTGGCGGCGTGAATGAAAAAATTGAGGGCGTCTTTGACATGTGCGCCCACCGGGGACTCACCGGTGATCAGGGTGTTCTGATTCCGGTGCCCAACGTGAAAAACCTGATTTTGAAAAAGGAAGTGGTGGAGGCGGTTCGCAAAGGCACATTTCACATATATGCCGTATCTACCATTGATGAAGGCATGGAAGTGCTCACTGGCATGAAAGCAGGCAAACGACAGGCCAACGGGCACTGGCAAAAAAATTCCATTAACGCCCTGGTACAGCGCCGATTATCAGAGTTTGTTGCAGCGACCAGGGATGATGTGCGGTCTGTGCTGGATAAGAATCTGTAAATATCGACCTGGTGAATTGTTCACTTTGCAATTGCAGCCAGTCGTACTATAAATTCGATTCGTTGTTTTATAAACAGGCAACGGCTGCCATCTTTTATCCGATGAAAAACAAAGCGAGAAACACACATGATTATAAAGTGTCCTGAATGTTCAACCGCTTATAACGTTCCCGATTCCACGATGGGTGCTAAACCCAGAAAAATGAAATGTGCCAAATGCAAGCACATTTTCACAATTGCCCGTCGTGCCGAGCGTCCGCCCGAAGGATATGTGGAATTTACCGGTTCAGAGAAGTTGCCACCGGAATTTGCTTTCCTGAAGGCATCTGTGCCACCGGCTCCAGCGGTGAGCGCAGGTGGAACATTTGTGGGCCCACCGCCCACAGCGCCTCCAGGAATGTCAACGGAAAACATGATGCGTTCGGTCGTCGGCAGACCCGCTCCCCCTGCTCACGCGCCGGTTCGCAGACAGCGGCCACCTGTGCCCGAAGCGCCCACAACATCTGCCGAAAAAGACGAAAATATTGCACCGATGGCGCCCAATCCCGAGCCCGAACAGGGATCGTTCATGGATGGCGTCCCCAAAGAAGCACTGGAGCAGGCCCAGACGCCCGCAGCCCAGGCGGCGGTGGCGGAGATGAAACAGGGCGGCTCGACTCCAATCAAAAACAGTCTTCCCGCCGAAAACATGTTTGGTGGCGGCAATGCCATTGCGTGGGAAGTTGAAGCGCCCATGGAGTTAGACAGTTTCGCAGTGCAGCAACACGGGGTACCCGTACATCACGGTCATCAGATGGCGGGAAAAGTTGCGTTTGGTGTGATTGTTTTTCTCATCTTCTTCTTCCTTTTTGTGGCGTTCCGCAACGGCTGGTCCCTTTCATTGTCGGATTTGCCCGAGCAGATTGGATTTGCATTCTCTGGAGAAACCATGGAGAGCATCCCGGACGAGGCGGAAAACATCGAAGCGGTGGTGGTCAGCAAAAAGGTCCTCACGTCCAAACTGGGAACCTGGTTGAGTGTTGCCGGTGAAGTCATCAACAATAACCCCGGCTCTCGCAGCAACATCATCATGAGTGGTCGTTTGTATGACAGCAAAGGGGAATTGCGCAGCGAAACGCGCATGCCCTGTGGCCGTTCACTGGATGAAAAAACCATTCGCAAAACCGCCATTGGCAGCATACAGCAACAATTCCTGGCCAACGGCACACTTTACAACTGTAAAATCGGCCCCAATGACGGCCGCGTTTTCCAGCTGATTTTTGAGGACGTCCCCGACGACTACGACGCGGGATTTGAGGTAAAGGTCAAAGCGGTGGCCGCCACAGCGCCGTAGCAAAATCGTGTTCGAACCGTCTGCATATCTGTCGGAATTTCATCATAGACTGCTGGGCCTCGATACACCGTTGCAGCGATCCGCGGTTTTTTTGGCAGAGGTGGTCGAAGTGGCGCCGGAAATGGCTGCGCCACTGTTTTCCGAAATTTGCAGGCGTCCTGTGTTAACGCGCGCCCCCGAGGATATTGTCGTGGCCGAAGCCGCGTTTCTCTCGCTGGTGAACAGCCAGTGGCCGGTTGAACACTTACAACATACCCGGGAAGCAGCGGCATATGTTGAAAATGCGGTGACACTGGCCTTTCTGGTACAAACGCAGACGGTGGACACATCGTCCGATTCTTTCCAAATTCCCAAATATACCAGTGATAGGGTGCTCACACTTGGGGAACGAAAATCGCTGGCGTCACGGCCCTCCAGACACACCCTAGAAAAGGCAATGATGGATCCCCATCCCGATGTGGCTCAAAAACTGCTGGCAAATCCCAGACTCACCGAAGATGATGTGGTGCGCATCGCCGCCAAATCCACCGTGGCCCCATCGGTCCTGTGTCAGATTGCTGCGAGTCCCCGATGGCGGCGGCAGAAAATTGTCCAGAAAGCACTTGTGCACAATCGACTGTTGCCCGCGGATTTTGCGATAACGCTCATTCCGTTCCTGGAACATCGCGTCATGGCGGATGTTGCCAGAGATGCCCGCCTGGATGAAACAGTGCAATGGGCCGCACAGGTATTACTGGCCAGCATTGAACCTGCAACCGACACATGATTTTTCGCGTTTTTCGCAACAAATTCGCCAACTGGCCGATAAGGGGATATGAATGCATCCCAATTAATCGCCGAATTGCTGGATTTTGTTTTTGTTCCCAGGTGCCTCGCCTGTGGAGACATGCTCCATCGTCCCCCGAATACCAAAGGCGCGGCGCACAGTTTCTGCATGGTTTGCAAGGAGGCGCTGCTGCCCCTCACTTCCCCCAGCTGTCCATGCTGTCGGGAGCCGTTTACAGTGGGTAATGGTGATCATCTCTGCAGCATGTGCCTGTCGTCACCCCCGTCGTTTCAGCGCATCGACACGCTGTACGAGTATGGTGGCCCACTGGCCACCGCCATACTCAAATTTAAATATGCGCCCGCCCCGCATCTGGCAAAGTCTTTGAGTGAATTGCTCCATCAGGCGTCGTGTGAGGGAATGGACTATATTATCCCGGTTCCGTTGCACCCCAAACGTTTGACACAACGCGGATTCAATCAAGCCGCACTGCTGGCCAAAGCATTGGCGAAACAGCAGGGGAAACGGGTGCTATTCGATGTGTTGCATCGGGTATTGCACATGAACACCCAGGTGGGCAAGAACCGCAAGGAACGTATCCACGGAATGAAAGGTGCGTTCGCTGTGCGGGATTCCAAAGCCCTGTTGGCCAATAAACACGTGCTACTGGTAGATGATGTAGTGACCACCACTGCCACTGTTCGCGCTGCTGCCCGTTGCCTGAAACGCGAAGGAAATGTGGCAAGTGTGCGCATCGTGTGCATCGGCCGTTCGTCCAACATCACATAAATGTAAAAAATGCCTGTTGCTCCCCCCTGGGTGCAGCTTGTTCTCGAACGTCACAATCGCGTCAATCCCCATTGGTGAATGGTTTAACCGAATTTTAGTGCTGATAAAAATACGCATACGGATTACAATCAATTTCGTCAGTTATTCGGCATGCAACATCAAATGCCTTATAAGGAATACATTATAACGAGCCCAACGGCATAAATCGTTTTTTATTTTTTTTAACTTTTACACACCAGTAACAGAGGAAGCGATGCCTGGAAAACACCTGACTATCATTCTTATCGCATTAATGGCCTTTTGGACCATGGCCTGTGAAAAAGACAGTTCATCTGGCCAAAACAATTCCAACGATGACAAAAAAGACTCAGAATCCGGATCAGACGGAGACAGCGATGGGGATTCCGATTCGGATTCAGACGCTGACAACGATACGGATTCCGATAGCGATGCGGACAGCGTATCCGATGGGGATTCCGATACAGATGGGGATTCCGATTCGGATGGCGACACCGATGCCGATGGTGACAGTGACTCGGACTCGGATATACAGCGTCCGTCGAAACCGGTGCCAGTGTGCGTAAAAGAATGCTCGGGGCCATCGGATTGCGTTGAAGTGGGCGCTGACAAATTGCACCGTGCTCCAAACTACACATGCGAAAGCGGCCTGTGTAAGTATATCGGCTGTACCAATAACGACAATTGTGACGATGAATATCCTGGTTTTAATTATGTGTGTTCTGCCAACGGTGAGTGTCAGTATCCCTGCCAAACGGTGGCGGATTGTTCTTTGGGCACCAAACACGAAGACGACGACAACTGGAACTGCCAGGGGGGCGGATGTCAATATCTGGGGTGTCTGAACTCCTATGAATGTTCTGTGGAATTTGGCAGTGAGTACACCTGTCACGACGTCTGGCATCTGGGTGTTCCCCAATGCTTTGGCTCCTGCGACGCCCCGGCCGATTGTGTCAAAACAACGGACGCGGACAAGGAGGCCTACGACGGCGATAATTATCAGTGCATTCTGTTGTCCGATGATGAACTGGTCAATTCATGTGACTATCTGGGATGCAGTGACGATGCCGAGTGCGGCAGCGGATATCGCTGCGTGAAACCATAAACACAAGAGGAACCGTTTTCGTTATAAATTAAAAGGGAGTAATAAAAATGCTTTTCAACCGCAGCACAATGCTTTTTATAATCGGGGTATTGGCGACGTTACTTTTGGGATGCAGCAAGGAAACGTCACCGGGCAGAGAAGGTGACCCCGGAGACAAAGACAAACCTGGCGATACCAGCAGGGATCCCGATGACACCAACAGGGATCCCGATGACACCGGCAGGGATCCCAATGATACCGAAAAACAAAATCCCAATGATACCGAAAAACAAAACCCTCTGGATACGGAGATCAAAGAGGGATGCGAGTGCATTCCCGGGGGCGCGGAAAAATGCGATGTAAATGGTGCACTGGGACTGCGCCTGTGCGAAGCCAACTGCAAGTGGACTCCCTGCTCGTCCCTGGTGGCTGAAGATACCGACACAGAGTCGGAAGAAGTCTTTTTGCCACCGGAAGAACATTGCCCTCCTGGATTTTTCGAATTGAATATTAAAGATATATTCACGGCGGACGCCTCTCCGCACCTGAACAACAAAGGCGGAACCACCGGACCGTTGCCATTTGCCACGCAGCCCAATACCCTGCGGGTGATTCTAGACAATTCCGAGACCATGCTGTTTGGGGCACAACCCCATGCATCCAATTGCGGGTACTATCGGACCTGCATTCCAAAGGGCACCGCTGAAATTATTCTGCAACCCAACGACCCCGCGGATGAGTGCGGCAACGGCACGCTGCGGTCTGCCCCTATTGACATTTCCGAAGTCTCCGACAACGACTTTGTCACCATGTTCCACGAAGGCACCGACGAACAGCTCACCACAGATTATTTTGACGCCTATTACATTGGTCAAACCCACAGATTCCAGTTCACCTTTGAGCGACCCGAAGAACTGGTGGAACTCGACCCGCTGGAGGCCATGCCCCTTTGCACCAATCAGGAAGAATACGTCACCCTCCATTTCCGCTGGCCCTGGGGCGACCCGGAAGCCACCGGTTTTGCAGGTACCAACTGCGAAGACGAGGAAGGCATTAATACCGGCGGTGAAATTGGTGCGCGGGAGTATCCGCCATCATTGATGGCCGTGCTGGACAGCTGTCAGACCGCCATTGCCATTCTGGAACGCAACGATGGATTCTGTCCCTGGTACAAGGTGCTCATTCCCAAAGAGAATTTCAATTCCAACAACACCATCTCATTTAAATACGCCAATCAGTCCAAGCTGCTGCTCAATCCCATGCCGCTGCACGATGAACCGGCCGACGAATTCTGGATTGTGTACGAAGGCCCCGACGATCATACGGGACAGGGAACCCCCTGCAACAACTACAGTTACCGTGCCGAAATGTTCCACATGTACACCGCCAACCTCGGGCCGGCATATCCCGGTTGCGGCGGTCCCGAGCCACCGGCGAAGTGTTCGGATATTAAACCGGTGGGATTCTCGGTGGTTCACTTTCGCTATCTGTGGGCAGGGCAAAAAACGTTTACGTACTTCCCCAAAAACGAGTTCATGCCCAATACCATTTTCCTCCACGTGAACGGCACGGAGTATCCCTGTGTGCAGGAAGGCGACAGCCCGTGGTTCCGCTGCCCCATTCCCAATGAGGAGTTTTTCCCTGGCGCCAAATGGCGCGCCGTGGACAAGGATCATACTCCGGAATGGAACACCGTTGCCCAGGAACCCACATTCCCCTCTGAACCCGGAGAGTACTGGATGCGCTGGTACGATGGCAAACCGGACATCCCCGAGCAGTCGGAATACGACGTCACGGACTATTACCCGGACGGCGTGGAATGGGCCAAGGCGGGGTCATGGGGCGATGATTTCTGTTTCAGCGAAGACGGCATGGACTGGAGCAACCGACCCCCCATTGAATCGGATGGCTTCTATCCATGGAACGAGACCAACTGGGCCTACGCCAACGGTCAATCTCTTTCCAAGTACTACCCCAACTGGATAGCCATTCAGGATTTGCTCGACTACTTTGTGTACGAGCGTTACCTGCTATGGAAGAAAAAATACGTTCGCTACGACGATGACGCCTGTGGCGAAGGTACGGCCCGCGTGGATTCATCCGACTCCGTATCGCCCACCGTGAGCGAAGGACAGGGGTACGGGATGGCCATTACCGCTGCTATTGGCGATAAAAAATTGTTCGACAAACTATGGCGCTTTGTAAACCATTTCCTCTCCCAGTCCGCCGACAAGTACTGTGGCGGTCTCATGGGATGGGACTGGAAAGGCCCCGAAGATTGTCAGGCCTACGGCGTTCCCCACCAGGGCACCGGTCAGGACAGCGCCTTTGACGGCGATGTGGATATCGCCATTGGTCTGGTGTACGCCGCGTGGCAATGGCCCGAATACACCGAAGACGCGGTGCACTGGCTCATGAAAATGGAGTGCGAAGTCAATAAACGATACGATGGCGAATGGTATTATCCCTCGCCCGGTGACACATGGAATAAGAACTGCCCCAATTTCCCCGAAGAACCCTGCGACTACAGCGAGGGTATCGAAGGCGATGTGAATATGTCGTATTATCCCCCCGGTTTCTTCCGGGTATTCGGCGAATTCCTCATGGGCAATCTGAATCCCGTGGAATACAATGCAGCCGAACGGCGCAATCATCGGGATTTCTGGTATCGCACCGCCGAAACGGTTTGGGAGATGACCGAACGCTGTTACGACCAGCCAGGCATGCACCCGGCATTGCTCGAAGATTTCGGGTTCTACGAAACGCCTTGCAGCCGCGCCACCGACAACTACAACTGGTCCCGCGGATTGTGGCGGCTGGCCATTGACGCGGCCTGGTACGGAGGCGATGACACCTTCAACTCCGCCTCGGGCACATCGTCGTATCATTACGATGGCAAAAGCCAGATGCAGGCCAAAATGGACCTGATTCAGGATTACTACGCTCAGGAATTCCCATTGACCAACCCGGGAGAAGAAAACGCCAACCGGTTCTCCACCATCTGCCAGCAACTCACGCCGGCTGGCGATGTGTCGGATTGTGACCCCGCATACAGTCACAACTCATACTTCGTGGGAACCGCGTTGTCATCGTTTGTAACCTATTACGACGACGACGGGAAAACCACCCCTGAGATTCGCCGCGAAGCACTGGAAGAAGCCGTCTCCGTATCCATTCAGGACGCCAACTACTACCAGGAATCCATCGGCGTCTACACCCTGCTGTTCATCACCGGCAACTTCCCACGCCCCTTCTCCAAGGTGGTCCCCGAAGTGATTCTCGAATAATCATTTCGTTCAGTTCACACATCTGTTTTTCCAGCAACAAGCGTTTCAAGAAATGACGGGCTGGTGTAGACATCATCTATTCGGCCCAGATTCAGGGCCATACAGTTCTCTTCATTTGATAAATTGATATTAAATTGTTGAATCATTTCAACACGTACGAAATGCCCAGGGAGTGTCCGGGAGCCCAGGGGCTTTTTTCCCGATGCTCGCTGCGCCTCCGGTTTCCGTTTCTTCTCTTCGTAATCCGCCTGTTTGGTCTCGCGTGTTCCTCTTCATAGCGCGCCTCAATGAGCTTCCGCGCCTGCTTCATACTTTACATTCGGTCTTCCCGTCTGGCGATTTCTTCAGGAATGGTCAGGAGTCGAAGAGCAAGGACATGAATCACCGTCATCGATCTCAGAGAATGATCCAGACCCCAAATGTTGAGATCCAATGCTGAGCCGATGCTCTCTAAATCAGAAGATTAGAGCGATACCTGCGCCGGCATACAATTCCATCCACATAAATGCGAATTTGTTGGAATCGGTATTTTTGCCGTAAATTTTATGCATCGTCCATCCGCCCTCGAGGAATAGCCCGATAGAGTTTGAAACGTTGAATTGGACCCCGATAAGAGATATCACGTTCCAACCAAAGCTGCCCCATTTTTCGCGCTCACCTATCAACTTCTCATCGCTCGCACCCAGCTCATACAAATCATCTTTGAGGGGATCTTTTTTGTTAATGTAGGTGGTCATCCCTGCGCCTCCTGCAAAATACAAGTCGGCGACCCGACGCCCTTTCGACTTAATTGGCACCTGGAATCGAAGCATCGGATCCAGATCCAGTGACAGGTCACCTCCAAGTCCCTTATACGTAAAGTTGGCGTGCACACCGAGACCGACATAAGGAGCGAAAAGATGTGTAAATCCAAGCGCAAGACTCATTTTGGCGTCGGAAGCTTTATAGTTTTTGGATTTGTCGTCAATTCCACTGATGTCGGTGCTCGTCAGTTTGGTTGGTCCAAACAAACCAAAAGTAGCTTTCAGGGTAAGGTAGTTCTTCATACCTTCGACTTCGGTATACTCAAGCACAGCATGGATGCTAACCTTCTCGCCTTTTTGGGGAAAGATTACCTCCTTATATTCTGAGTATCCTTCCTGGCGGACATAGAGAGTGGACCGTTTGGTGGGAATGTCTACGTCAGAGAGAGGGGTAAAACCAATACTGGATTCATCAATGAAGACCTCGGCCTTGCCTTCATTTACCGTCACATCAAGTTTGGCAATAGCGTACAGATTTACAGTAACAACGTTTTGCTTGTTTCCTTCAACAAAGATTGTCTCTGCATTGCACGTGTAATCAGGCGCCTTTACCTCAATCTTATGATGTCCCGAAGACACGACACCACTCCAGGGGGAGGGCCCCTTTGCCACATCGTCGACAAACACCTGTGCATTTTCTACCGCAGGTTCTGCTGCAACCGAAAGCTTACCGGTCTTTGTATCATCGATCAGTTTGATTGTTACATCGGACTTTTTACCTGTCTCAACAAGAACGGTCTGAGCGGTTCCGGAAAAGCCGGGCGCTTTTACGTTTACTGTATATTGCCCCGGCGGAAGTTTGCCGGACCAGGGGACAGGGCCTTTATTCTCGTCGTTGATGAACACAAACGAATCTTTAACAGAGGGTTGGGCAGCTACATTGACATCCCCCAGATCTGCTTCGAGTTCAACCTTCACATCGCGTTTTTCAGCTTGTTGTAGCTCAAACCACCTGGACCATTTTTGAAATCCATCTTTGGTTATTTCAATAAGATGGCGCCCCGATGGAATTTCAAGTTCCTTTTTTATTGTTCCTTTTGAATCTCCGTCCACAAACACTTCCGCATCCGAAATACTGGGGTCGGAAATAAAATGAATTTGGGCGACATCTGGAATCTTTTCCAGATCTACACGTATGGTCTGACGACGGGGTTTTATTTCAACGAAATGTTCCAATGGCTTATAACCCTCCTTCTCCAGAATAATTTTATGGTTTCCTCTTTTGAGTCGCACATTGGTGGGGGTGTATCCTTTAATCCCGTCCGCTTTGTCATCGACATAAATCGCGGCATTCGGCGGTGATGACACCACTCTCAGCACTCCGGCATTTGCCTTGGAAACTCCCCATAACGCCGCGAATACAAAAACGAATGTTACACATGCGAAACGCGTATGTTGCACTGCAAACCTGGTCATTCTCATCCTCCTTGCACTTGGTCTAAATTATGAAATATCAGTTCTATTTTAATTTTTGCTCAACATTCCCAATGGTCTGTTTTAACAAGCTTTCTGAAAAGTATTCAAAACCAGTATAAACAAGATTTTATTTTAATCAAAACGGCAATAAGGAAAAAGCCCTCAAATACCCTCACCAAAATAAACGTCAGGGGCTATTCGTCTAAATACTCCCAAATACACTCCCCCAAATGAGCTCCCAATTAAACTCCAAGGTTAATTCGAATATATTGAATTTGCACGACAATTTGAATTTGGTCCACCAGATAATTGAAATGTGATGGGAAATATTCGAATTCAACGCACATCGGATGATCAAATCGGTGCTCACCGTCCTGCCGAAACATGGGGCTGCTGTTGTGATTCAAAATGAATTGGCATTATCTACTTTTTAGACCTTCCTGCACTATATTGGCGTCAGGCGGTACACCGATGCGAGTGGCGTCAGAAATTGAACTCACACAAAAAGAAAAATCGAAGAATGCTACTCACTGGAGTACGCGCACTCTCGCAGCCAGGTTGAATGTCAGTCAAACAATGGTGCACCGCGTGCGGAAAGCCAATGGCTTGAAACCGCATATGGTTCGCATATCCTGAGGAAACGCAGTCGAGTCAGTTTTCCTGCGTGATAAGACCCACGACTTCGGTGGTGTATGTTTGTGCGGTTTGGTAAGAGCCTCGGAACCAGAACAGGCCGGTGTTCTTTTTGTCCCATTTGGGGACGGCGGGACGCAGGTTTTCATTTTTTGAGTTCATGGTGACAGGCTCCCATGTGAATGTTGCGCCGTCGTCGCAGGTTACCCCTTTAAAGATTTCGTTGACGGGGTATTCCTTCGATTCGTCGCGAGGGTCAATATTGGTGGATACGTAAACCACGTGAGGGTTGTCGGGATCCAGTGCGGCGCCGCCCAGATAATCCTCTTCCCACCAATCGCTTTTGTTTCGGTACAGAGTGCGACCGCCTTTTACGAGACGGGTGGACTTCCAGCTGGTGCCATCAAAGCGGGAGTAGGCCACGTGATGTTTGGGATCGCAGTTGTTTTTGTCGGCACACTCATTTTCACGACCCTGCCAAAGAACAGCATTTGTTCCATCATCGTACAGGACCACGTCAAAGTTCCACAGGCGTTTGAGGGTGACGCCGCCGAGGTTGCCGCCGGCAGCAAAGACTTTGGTGAATTCCTGAATTTTGGGGGCGTTGGAATCGTAAATGTTGCCGTCCACTTCCTTGCCGGTGGAGTCGTACGATTTTTCGCCTTTTATGTATCCGTGATAGACGCTGGTGTTGGAGTCACGCGGGTGCGACTCTGTGGCGAAGAAGTCGATGCGATCGACGCCATTGCCCCAGAATTTGTAGTAACCGGCGTTGTATCCCAGCTTGTCGCTGGCAGTAATTCGCCCGCCCCATTCCCAGCTTTTGCCATTGTCGTCGGAATAAAGGAAGGTTGGACTGGTTTCCACTGAGCGAACCAGGTTGTACAGACGCCCGCCCTCGGCACTCATTTTATACAAATTGTTGTAGGTCACGTAGCTCGTGCTGCCATTGTTGGTCCAGGGGCAACCCTTCCCTCCCCATCCGTACTTAACCGTTGAGCTCCATGAGCTGCCGTCGTAAGTGGCAAAATAGGAATCGCATTCTTTGTTGTGATGCGCATATGCGGCAAAGTATTTCCCAGGCTCAGTGATAACGATGCCGGGATTGTTGTGATCGTCAGCGTAACTGAGCGATCCGAGGGTTTTCCTGTTGTTTGCGCCGGACGTCATGTCGTGGATGACCACATCGATACCGGAACTGGAGCTGGCCGAGCCCACAACGATTTTGCCGCCTTCGACGTCAATAAGGACGCGCTCGTCGTTGTACCAGGTCCAGGCGCCGTTATTGTTGAACACAGTGACATCACCGGCGGTCCACCCACTGGGGAACGTCGCGGGCAAATCCACACCAACGGCGGGGCACACATCAGCGTCCGTGTCGCCATCGGTATCTGTGTCACCATCGGTATCTGTGTCGCCGTCCGAGTCCGTATCGCCGTCCGAGTCTGAATCGCCATCGGTATCCGAATCGCCATCGGTATCCGAATCGCCGTCCGAGTCCGTATCGCCGTCCGAGTCCGAATCGCCATCGGTATCCGAATCACCGTCCGAGTCCGTATCGCCGTCGGAATCCGAATCGCTGTCGGAGTCCGTATCGCCGTCGGAATCCCCATCTGCGCTACTTTCGTCGTCACTGTCGGTCTGGTTGTTTTTAGACTCACTGCAAGCCAGCCCTGCCAGCAGCGCCAGGCACAATAACCATAGAACGTATTGATTCATTACAATCTCCCTAAAAAATCGGTTCCAGTTTTGTAGGTCACTTAGTTACACAGTGGCCTTGATATCCCCGTTTGAGTCGCATCCAAAACATCTTTGCTGGTGGCCAACACGTGTTCGAGCGCAACCCGAGTTTATTGGTAAGTATGCTGGGCTTCAATTCGAGCTCACACTTATGGAAAAGGAGTTAAACTTTGCGAGTATGCGAGGATAAGAGGATAAGTTGTATTGGAATATGGCACAGCAAACTTTTGGCGGTGCAACCGTACCGACCCGTGACCCCTTTTTCGTCGCTAATTGGAAAAGGGACGGCTTATCGACAAAAAGCAAAAAATGATAATGAATTTTATATCGCTATGTGTGGAAATTTGTCGCCGATAATACTCACGACAAAAAAAAGAGAAAATGAATCGACTTGTCTGGGTAGGCCTATTTTTTCTGTCTTGGATTTGTTGCCGAATAACTTTCGAAGAAACTAATGAATGTCGTTTTAGATGCCAAAAGAAAATGCGGTTTTCAATCCTTTAGGCATAGTTCAAGGATCAATCCTACATCATTCTGACTCTTCCGTTTTGTCGTCTGAAGAACTTCCTTTCTCTCACTATACAGTGTACCGAAAAATATCTCTTTAGCGACATCCACTGAAAACACAATTTACTTTTCAACCCCTTTTCCATAGCTGACTTGAAAGGGGTGGGATGTGCCACCCTAAGCGCGAGGAAACCCTACTTCGTGTAGCGTTGAATAAAAGCACTTATTTCGCTGCGCGCCTGGTTTGCTTCGGGAAGGAACTGCGGACTGAGCTGAAATATGTGCCACATTTTTTCCCATACGGTAAGTGTTACATTCGCGCCGGCGGCTTCTGCTTTTTGTGCAAACCGTACTGCATCGTCCTCAAAGACGTCATATTGAGCGGCATGAATCAACAGTGGCGGCAGACCATGCAGGTTTGAGTACAACGGCGATAGTATTGGGTCTTTGGGATTTGTGTTGGTAAAAGAATGCTTTGCAATTCCAAGAGGGTCTTTTAACCTGAAAGGATCCAGATGTGCCCTGGTTTTAAAGGATTCCCCGGTTCCCGCCATATCCAGTACGGGACAAAGAGCCGCGCATGATGACGGTAGAGGAAGTCCCCCATTTCGAAATTCAAGTAAAGCGGAAAGACATAATCCGGCGCCGGATGAATCACCGGCAAAAGCGATACGCCTGGGTGAATATCCTTCCTGCTGTAACCAGTTATAAACGTTGACGGCATCATCAAGCGCTGCAGGCCACGGGTGTTTGGGCGCCAGGCGATAGTCGACAAGCAGGGTTCGCAGCCCGCTTTCAAGGGATATGCGCGCAACGAACTTTCTGGTGATACTTGATAGCCCCAGGCAATACCCGCCACCATGCAGATATACGAGTACTTTATCTTCGGTTGAATACCTGGGGACAAACCATTCAGCATTCACCCCTCCCGCTGTGACCTGTTTGACTGCTACGTCCCTGGGGGGAAGAAAGCGGGAATTCCGGTTTTCGAATTCCTTTTTGATTTCGACCAGTGACTTGTTAAAGTTGATCAGTTTTCCAATTAAAAATCGGTGAAGATGACTCTGAATGCTTGCCATGAAAAACCTCTTCTGTTTTTTTGTAACGTTTGTTACAAAATTGGGCAAAAAATTTTATTCGATTATCGATAGAGCGATTTTAATCACGGAATTAACTTGTTTTTTATCGTCAGTTCGCCTGGCCATCACGCGGAGTCCGTCCATGGCATTTACCAAAAAAAGGGCCACGTCATCGGGGGACTCGTTAAGTGCGATTTCCCCTTCGTTAACCGAACGGGACAGAGCCAGCGAGATGCAATGAACGCAATTCCGGTAATACGCAGAGACACGTTTTTGTACTTCGTTATCGAACGAGGCCAGTTCCGTCGCCGCATTCGCCATCAAGCATCCTGTCTGTTTGTTATCAGTTGCAGCGGCATCAAACAGTTTTTCAAAAAGTGCCCGGAGGGCATTTTTAATCGGCTTATGATTCAAAAGCTTTCTCAGATATTCGAGCATCAGCGACGAATAGCTATCGAGCGCCATCAAGTACAGTGCATGTTTGCTTTTATACGCATTATAAAAACTGCCACGACCAATACCCAGATTTTCAAGCAGGTACTCCATTGAGGTATGTTTGAATCCCTTTTCCCAGAAAACCGCTATCGCTTTTTCGATAATATCGTCGCTGTTGAACTCTCTGTTTCGTGCCATAAGGGGCACTATATGTTTTTTGTAACGTTTGGTCAAGAATCAACAACCGCGACATGTTTCCACTTATACTGCAATAGTAAATTGGCGTTTCTGATTCAAAAAATGGCCCTTTTCAAACCTTTGTAATGTTCTATAACTTACTGAATTTATGAAGTTTTACCAGCTGACTGTGCTTAATTCTCATCTGCTTTTTCTTGGCCCTCATTTCAATACCACTGGAACTAATGGGCATACTGTTCCGATATAGCTGAAATTCAAAAGCTTACGAAAGCTTGGCATACTAACAAAAGGAGTAGAATTATTATGTTAACATTAGCCAATAGCGTTTTTCGTTTTTCTCCCTATCTGGTGTTGTCTGGGCTGCTGCTTGGCAGTTGCGGCAAGGAGGCTGAGCAGCCGTTTATGCAGGAGGGCGTAAGCAGCAATCAGAAAGACGACGAATGCGATTGTTCCTGCTGTTGCGAGAATGATGACAACAGCAGCGCAGATGACAATGACGGAAAAAGCAATGACAACGACGGCAACGATGGCAACGACAATAACCACGACAATGGAAACGATTCCGGAACGTCTGATGATGATGCAAAAATTTATAAAGATGGCGGGTGTGCCTATCAATGTGTATGGGGAGCAGACACTTGCGCCGACCAGTTGAGCGGCGAAGTGGTCGACGGAACATGTGGTGATAATCAAGCGTGTTGTCGGGTCAAAGGGGAAGAGGCCAAACGACAGTGTCTGGGCAGTTGCGTCATGGAATGGGAAAGTTGTCAGGAGGGCAAGTTTCCCAGCGACGGCAACTGCTCCGATACACAGGCGGTATGCTGTGAAGATGGCACCGAAACCCCCGACGACAGCAAGGGATTTGCGGATGGTGATGACGACGACGATGATGATGATGACGACGGCGTCACCGGTTCAGTGGACGATGGGGAATTCGACCTGGAAACCACCTGGGATGATGTAAAGAATCAGGACAATACCGTGGCAGAGGTCGATGGAGATTCCATTACGGATTTAACCACCCCTGGTCAATATCGCGTAGATAAAAACGGCAACATCACCGATGGCGGATCCAGGTTCAACGTGCGCTGCGGCAACTGGTTTGGTTTGGAAGGGCAGCACGAACCACCGGACGCCGCCAACAATCCCGGGGGCGCGCCCATGGAGTTGTATATGGGCAACATGTGGTGGAACGAATCCGGCCGCACCATTCAACAGACCATGACCGAAATAAAGGAGCTTGGGATTAACATGATTCGATTCCCCATTGCGCCGCAGACGCTGGACCCCAGCGACCCGCAGGGCATCGGGTCGGTACAGGAAGGTGGCGTACTTAAAAATTCCCCTTCGGTAATACAGGAGAACGCGCGGCAGGCCATGGAGGACTTCATTAAACTGGCCGACGAAAACGATTTAAAAGTACTTGTGGACATTCACTCCTGTTCCAACTACGTGGGCTGGCGTGCCGGCCGTCTGGATGCGGCCCCGCCGTGGGTGGATGCAGACCGCAAGGACTACGATTATACGCGCGAAGAGTACACCTGTGCCAGCGGCAAGGACGAGTACAACGAATCAAAATGGCTTGCCAACATCAAGGAAATCGCCGGACTGTCCGAAAGCCTTGGCGTGGATAATATTATTGGTATCGACATCTTTAACGAGCCATGGGACTACACCTGGTCTGAATGGAAACGGCTGGCGGAACACGCATTTGAAGCCATTGATTCGGTAAATCCCGACATTCTCATTTTTGTGGAAGGCATCGGTTCAAATACTTCAGCCGAAGAAAAAATTCCCCACGGCGCAGATGAAACAAATCCCAACTGGGGAGAGAACCTGTTCAACTTTAAAACCGATCCGCTCAACATTCCCAAAGAACGTCTGGTGCTCTCACCCCACACGTACGGGCCTTCCGTGTTCGTTCAAACACAGTTTGTTACCGGCAGCGCCTGCAAGGGGTTGGAAGGCGATGCAGCAGGTGAGATAGACTGTCCCATCGAAATCAATCCCGACCGTCTGTACCCGGGATGGGAAGAGCATTTCGGGTACCTGCGCAGACAGGGATACGCCATGGTGATTGGGGAGTTTGGCGGAAATATCAACTGGCCCGATAACACCAGCCGCGCCATACAGGACATGTGGAGTCACATCCATTCACAGGTGGATTTGGATTGGCAAAATACCTTCGTGGACTACATGATTGATGCTAATATTCAGGCCTGCTATTGGGCCATCAATCCCGAGTCCGGGGACACCGGTGGTTTGTACACCACCCCGTACAAAGCGGACGTCAACGAAGACGCCTGGGGCACATGGGGATCGTTCGATTCCTCCAAAACGCAACTGATTAAACGGTACTGGCAGGGGCTCGAATCGAAGTAACCCTCCAGTCCCAAAAGAAGGATAGTCCGGCCAGTCGAATCGACTTCGCCCCGTTGCACCACGTCTTCACCGCTCGTTTCGACCAGCCACTTTTTTAACAAACGATTCAAACAGACAATCTGACTGCCGCCGGATGAATGCCGCATCCTCTGAATGGCTGCAGCAAAAGACTGCTGTGTCCGAAACGATTTCTGCGTTGAAAAAAAAAATTTTATCCTTTGAGCAAACCCCTTTCAAGTCCTCTTCGTAAAAGAATCGTGTGATTAAATGGAGTTGCGGTTTTATCCGTCTGCCATGCACGATGCGTGGTCACACACACATGAATTTATGGACGATGGATTGCCGGGCCAGCCTGTTACCCGCGAAAAGGTGTACAGAGCTGGTCCGTTTCAACCGTGTCGATTTATCACTCCGATGCGTTTAAGGTCTGAAAGTCATATTGGCGAATATCTTGCGCGTGCGGACGGCGTCATGAACTATCCGAAAACATACCGATTTTCCACAGCTCAGCAAAACCGCGCCTTCCTGTTGCAAACACTGGCGGCTCACAATTGGAATCCGGATGCCACCGTCGCTTTTCTAAAACAAAGTGACAACGACTTTTTGTTGAGAGTCGATAACGCGGGCTTTGCCTATTCCGTTAAAATGCTCCTCCAGCAGCAGGCCAGAAGCCGCCGGAGTCGATGGGGATGATCATTATAATTCCTGAAACTAAAAAAAGATGTCTGTCGAGAAGAAGTGTGAACTGAGAGGCCCCCATGCCACTCCCTGATTTAGTCGCATCCGCCTGACGGGCACTTTGCGGGTATAAAAGTCGATTCACCACCATCTATAGTGGCATAAATCGACGCACCCTGCCCCTTGGGGATTTCGTTGCTGCAGCTGTCGTCGATGCAGGTGGATGGGAAATCACCGCTGGTGTTTGAATATATCTCGAACATCCTGAAGTCACCGCGCTCATACTCCTGGTACGAGTCGTGATAGAAAGTCCCATTCGCGTCTACGGCATACAGATAGTCTGTTGTGTAACCGCTTGAATGCGTTATGCGCAGGAACGTGTTGTTGATGGTAAACCACTCGCCGTTGGCGAGCATGGTCGCGTTCCCCTTGTCAATCACCACGAATCGAAACTCGTCAGCGTCTACGTCTTTTCTGTAATTGTGCGTACCGCCGGCATTGATGTTGTTCTGGAACCATCCCTGACCTGGTCCGTCGATGAGCCGCTCATCCTGATCTTTGGCCGAGTCCGGGATGTTCTCCATATCAACCATTTTAAAGTCATCCCCCGCCGCCTCCGCCAATTCTTTGCCGCTCTTCAGGCCCGATACGTTCGGTTTACTGCCACTTGACTCTTCCTTCTCAAATCTCCCGATAAAACCACCGCTCATAAAACCCTGATCGGAAATAATCGACCCCTGAGTTTCATCAAGGAAGATATACGGATATTTCTGGATAGCACCTGAGCTGGGAACAAACACAAAGGCGATATTGTTTGAAGTGAACCACTGACCGTCTTTGCCATTCATTGTTGCGCTACCGTCTTCCCAAACCCTGACATCAAACTTGCCTATCGCGATGGAACCCGTCGTCCAATGGGCATCGTCGCCAGTGATCCACCGCGGGTCTCGGTAGGAATTCTCCGGTTCGCCTTCCAGACTCGGGGCTTTGATTAAGCACGTATTTTTATAATTCGGCGGGTAGTCCGCTTCTGCCGAGATGACCAGACGTAACTGGGGGCCAATGCCGTCGATGGAACGGATGAGACGCCCTGTAATGTTGTCGCCGGTGCCCTCCGCATCGCGCCGCGTCTTCTGCGTGTGCTCTCCGCTATTCGGGCCCACGGGATCAACATCGCCAGACTTGCACGAATACGATGTTTCCCAGGAGTTGTACGCCCATTCTTCACCGCTGCCTAAATCGTCCAGTTTACTCTTGTAATTTTTTGCCGCGTACTCAAACTCCGCCTCGGTCATCATACGATACGCCCTGCCTGTTTTTCTGCTTAACTCGCAAGCGAATGCATTGGCGTCATACCAGGTGATCATTAGACCCATCCCTGACCCACTGTCACCCATCACGGCTTTGTACAGTTGCGCCGTCACCTGGTTTTTCGCGATATGATAGCTGCTGACGGTAATGTTATCAACGGGGTCTGTATATTGCGGGCAAGTGCCGCCTTCACACCCTAACGTGAATGTGCCGCCCTCCACGTAAACCATGTCAAAAGTGATACCGTCTACCGTTTCCGTGAAGTCCTCGGTGGGTGAGGTTTCAGTGGGAACGAATGCACCAGCATCTGAATCAGAATCGCCATCCGAGTCTCCGTCTGTATCGCCGTCTGTATCCGAATCGCCGTCGGAATCGCTGTCTCCGTCGGAATCACCATCCGTGTCCGAATCGCCGTCACCATCGGAATCACCGTCCGTGTCCGAATCACCATCACCGCCCGCATCGCCATCGGAATCGCTGTCGCCATCAGAATCCGCATCTGAATCTGCATCGCTGTCTGTTTCGTCGCCGCCGCTGGAGCTGTTTCCACAGCCATATGCCAAAAGCGCCAAGAGAACCATCGTTAAAACGCGTACGTGTAACATGTTTTTTTCCTCCTTTTTTAGAATTAAAAGCCAGAATCGTTCCTTAAAAAATTCTGCCATTGATTCTGTCGCGTTGTAAATAGGCGGATGCTGTTATCTGAAAAGTATTCCATTACAATCATGGAAAATTGTTCCACGACTGAAAAATACTCACATAACGCAACCCGGATTGACCTGATTATATTGAGGACATGAGCGAAGACCGAGGGGGCGTCAGAAATTACTCCATCTTATTCAGAGAAACCCCCAATGGTGATCCGGAGGAGACCAGGTGCACCGCATGGGGGTGTCGTCAGGAATTCAAATGATTACAAATATCTAATCAATAAGCGGCTGATAGCAATATCCATCGCGCATGTTTTCACAGAATTCGCATTGGGCGTTTTCGGTATACCACAGGTGGGGTGCATCGCCTTCGTAGTCGCCCTCCTCTTCAAGTTCTCCATTTGGAACAACATGGGAAACCCAGTCCTCCACGCACCATTCATCCGTGTCACAAATACCTCCATGAGTGGACGCTCCGGGAACGCAGCCGCGCCAGTTATTGTATGCCCCTTCTTCCGTGTCCCGTTCCACCCGGCATCCCACTTCTTCGGTAATCCAGAACCCGTCATGGTTTGGGTCACAGTAACGGACGCCAATCAGATCGTTGCAATCCATGAGCAGATGTTCCTCTTTCAATGCGCACTGGGCCCCATTATCCCCGACAACACATTGTGCCGCAGATATCATCAGTTGAAAATGTTTTGGGGCCACTTCGTTGCACCGCAATACAGAATCTCTGGAACAATTGTGGATATTGGGTGTGCAAAAATATCCATCCCTGGTTTCGTCGCAATTGCCTCCCGGCGTTAAAAGATACCCATCTACCGTGCAAATCGGCTCCTCGATAAATGACACCACACACTGTGACCCTTCGTCATCGCATTCCCCGGCGGAAAGAGGAAGTTTGCTGGCATATTTTACAATCTGCTCCATTGTCATGGCCGAAAATTCTTCAGCAGTTGGATGTGAACCCTCCAGGACTGTCTCTGAATCGCTATTTTCAGTATCCGCCTGTATGCTGTCCGTATCGTCATCAAGGTCTTCCAATATCGCGCATCCATGGAGTCCCCACACTGTGCATACCAAAAATGCTGTTATTAAACCGTTTGTTAAATACATATTTACTATGCCCTCCGCCATTGCATCCGGTTGCCGCCTGGCGCGGCAAATAACAATGCTCTTAATAAATGGGAACCATCGATTAGTGCCGCCAGCGTACCAATCTTATGATTTTAGAAATAAAAAATCTGGAAAAATCACGACAGCAATGGCAACAAATGTTCCATCAAATCCAATAATCCCTGAACAACTCCAGCGAACAATCCCCTACTCGCATTTCTCCTCGTCGGCAATGGCCTTGTCAATGAGTAGCGGTTTTATTTCGGTGTTGCAGGCGGGATCATCGTTTGCGGCGCAATATGCCGCAAAAATGTCTGTTGCCGTGCGCGCGTTCATGTCCAGACGATTGTTGAGCAGCCACGTGGGACTGCCGTTGCGTTCCACCGCATCGGCCAGTTGAAAGCTTTTCAGAAGCAATTCGTACCCCTTTGCGCCCGTGGCACAGGTACCAATATCCTCAACTTTCATTTCACTGGAAACGCATTTTTGCCAGTCGCCGTTCTCATAATCCGCCGCGCGGCACATCATGTAGCCCATAAATGAGTGATTTTCCGGATACAGGTCCTGAATACAGGCCATCCGCAAATCCTCGTCCACTTCGCCTTTACCGTGCATGCTGTACAGGGTGCCATCAATTTCTCTGCCAATAAACTGAAAGCGCACCGTTGCGCTGGAGCCATTGCTCTGCAAATGTTTCACCACGTGGTCCACCGCGGGAATCATCATGGCGGCAAACGGACACTGGCTCATGATAAACAGGTCGAGACGATTTTTTACCTCTGGCCGACAGCTCAATGTTTCGCTGCAACTCGAGTCCTCGCAATCCATCTGTTCATTGGCGTCGTCATCCTCTCCGTTGTCACAAATCTCGGCGGTGGGATCGAATCCCTCGCCAAGGGGCAAAACAAAGCCATTGGCGTATTCCACCATATACCTGGCCAGAGGAATCGCCGCCTCGCCCAAATCCTCCATGGTTTGCTCAATAAACATCAACGGCAGTATCTGCGAGCCCAAATCCGGTTGCATCTGATTGTACATTTTTTTCCCCATGGGTTCGCTGTAATCGAGCTCAGCGATTTCCATGGCGGGAAAAAGCGCCTGGACAAAACCCATTTCCCGGGCAATGTCACACTTTTCGCCGCAGCGAACATCTGTCAACACCGTCGCTTTAAGCGATTTGGGTTTTTCCACCGTGTCACACTGTTTGGGGCGTGTCGCATCTTTACCCGCGAAATAACAGATATGGGTAAGCAACGATTTTTTTGCCACTGGCGCCACAAATTCCCGGCCATCAATAAAAATGGTGGGCGCTGCCCGGATACCTTCCGCAGCCGACGTGGCGATGGATCGCATCAATGCATCACGCCCCGCACCAGCCTTCACGCAGCGATCCACATCGTCCACCGGAATTTTTGTGGAAACGGCGCACGTTTGCCATTTGAGCGTCACGTCGCGCCAGGTGTTGTCGCGATACAGGCACGTCATGAAATTCAGCCATGACGCTGCGTCCGAAACATTGGCGGCACACAGCTCAACCATGGCGGAAGCGACCTCATTTTCCCCATGGGCCAAATCCGGTACGCCCTGTTCATCCAGGGTACCCACGTATTCCACCTTGAGCGACAGAGCGCCGTTCATCTCGTGATAAAGCGGCAATATCGCTTCATTGAGCGCTCTGGCGCAATGGGGACACGTCGCCATCATGTACAACGTCATCTGCGTATGTACAGGATTGGTCACTGCCACATCCCCAGGCTGACGGGGACTGGGTTTACCGGCACCGGCGCAACTGAGCATTAAAATGCCCAGAAACGGGGCGCACCACGACCGGAAGAAAAATAATTGCATTGTTGCTATTCCGTATATTCCAACACGCAGTTGGCAATGGCTTTGACACCGGTTTCCTTCACCGTCACGGTTAAGGCGGCCTTGCCGGCATCGAGTTTCCACCCTTCCACCACCAGAGTGTCTTTGGGCATGACCGGTTTGGCAAACAGGCATTCAAGGGCCAAAAACCGCGCCGGATCATTTCCCGCCAATTCTTTCAGTGCCACTCGGCCAGCGATGCCATACGTGCACAGTCCGTGTAAAATGGGACGATCGAATCCCGCGGCCTCGGCCACTTTGGGATCGGCGTGAATGGGATTGATGTCGCCGTTCAATCGATAAAGCAATGCCTGACTGTCCAAAGTGGGTACCTCCACGCAAAAATCCGCATCTACACCAGCGGGGGGTTTTACTTTCAACCTGGCCGGAGGCCGTTCGCCACCAAATCCCCCCTCCCCTCTCAGCAGCAACGTCCACACGGTTTTGGCAGTGGGCTCGCCGTTTACAGAGGTGATGGTGTCAATCACTACCGCGGCGCCGATTTTCATATCGTAAATACCGCGAATGGTGGCCTCCGTTTCCATTTTCCCTTCGTGAGGAAACGGTTTGATGATTTCGGTGCGCTGAGAACTGTGCAGAAGGGTCACAAGATCCCCTCCTGTTGCTTTGAGCAGATCAAATACCGGATCAAACGTGGGAATCACGCCGTACGTGGGCAATACCTTTGGCGCTGGGTCCATCAGATAGTCGAGGTCCGCCCGTCCGGCGCCCAGACTGATGGCATAAAGCGCCACATCTTTCCAGTTGTATTCCTGAACCACAGGTCCCAGTTTCTTTCCCGCTGTCTGTAAATCTATCGCCATATTGCTTCCTTTCCTGGTTTTCTAAAAAATAAACCGACCACAAAACAGCTCGCAGCGATATTCGACAAAGAACCATCCCTTTTGCCACTCAGGTGCAATAAATATAGTCCCTGCCGGCGCATATCGCCCGCAAACGGTTGTTATTTCCTCCCGGTAGCCAAACGCTGCTGCTCATATTCTGCTGCGTTTCGCTTCACCTGACGAAGGGTATCCGACAAACGGGTCTGTTCCCCCTTCAGCATCTCGTCAAGCAGGACGATACCCCATTTTCCCTTGACCCTCCGGAGCAAAAACGTTTCATCCCGAACCGTGGTCAGCTCCGCTTCATCGCCGTCTTTTTTCAACTCGCGGACAGCGCCAAATCCCCTTGCCAAATGTTGAAGACACTGGCTTTTCTGACAGAGCAGTGAAAACATTTCCACATCATTTTTCACTGCAGCCATTTTGTGCCACTTGCCAAAAACGGAATTGCGCAGGGCGTCATCGTCGGGATACGATTTATTGACCGTCTTTTTCATTTCCTGCAAAATTTTGTAAATGGATGAAACCGTCCATCGCGTTTCACTGTCCAATTCCCCAAACAGGCACTCGGTACTGGCCGAGTCAATGCATGCAGACAACCGTCGAAACGCGCCCTCTGGTGACTTTTTATCCGGGATTTTGGTCTCGCAGGCGGAGAATAAGAAGAGTGCAACAAGTAAATAAAGCGTCTTTTTCATGTACCGGGATGTAGCATGAGGTACAGGGTTGGACAAGCAGTATAAGAAAGTGATATACGAACAACTATTTCGTAAGATCGGACGGTTAAAACAAACTATGAACGATATAAAAACAAAGAATTCTTCCCCAAAATCATCGGAAAATCAGCTGGATGCCCAGCTTCAAGGCGGTGTGAACGAGGATTCCATCGACGAGGAATTGCTGGCCCTTGCGCCTCCGCCTCCCAGCGTGCAACAGGCGATATTCATCATTGTGATCATCGCGTTTTCCTTTATGCTGCTGTATCTTTTCTGGCCGGAACTGCGCTATTTCATGAAGGGATTTTCCGACCCGGTCACCCTTGGGGAAGCCGCAGACCTCAAAAACACAGACCTTAAATCCGATAGTTTTGTTAAAGTTGACGGAGTGCCCCTTGTCAACCGAACGGTGACGTTCAGCACCGGTACAAAATGGTTTTCCGGCGACATTTATCGCAAAATGGCGCCCATCAGCGGCAATCCCAACCTGCTGGTGCAGTGGCACACCAACAATCCAAACATCAAACAGACCAAAGATACCCTCACCCCGCCATCCGCCTTTGCCGGTCGATTGAAACGCCGAGAGGATCTCTCAAAAAATTACAACAAGTTTTGGCCGTTTTACGATTGCCTGCGTCTGCACAGCACCAGCCAGTGTAAATTCTGTATCGGTAAAACCGATTTGGCCGAGTGCCGTTCAGTGTTCACATGCGTGGACAATTACCCCATCGAGGTATGCGATCAGACCGCGTTTTACACTCGGGAGGAAATCCAGGAAAAGGTACAAAAGCTGAAAACCGAAATTCAGCGGCAGGCGTCATCGGATTTGGTGGCGGAAATGCAACTGAACGAAAAAGCGCTGGCCGCACTGGATAACATCGACGTTCTTGCCAACCTGGTCACTATCGAAGAAATGTTCGACAGGGTGGATATGCTCCCGGTTTCCGGCGATAGAAAATCAGACGCCTTTGCCTTGAAGAAAAAGATTTTCAATTTGCTCGTCGAGGCATTGGAAATCAAACTTCGTCATCCCCTCGAAAAAATGGCGTCTCTCAGCCCTGCACTGCGCATTCGGCTGGAAACAGTCGAAACAAATCTGGCCGCAGCACAAAAAGCGCTTTCCGATGTGCGTTCTGCAAAGGCCAAACTCAAGCCGCTGGTGGACGTGAACACCGAATTTGCCGAATTCGTGGAACTGATTCGTGAAATCCAGGAAAACCTGCATCGGGTGACCGAAGGCGGCGACGCGCTCAAAGACTGGTCCCTCGATGGCAGCGAGAGCGGCTCCCTCCTGCTGGCCAAAGTGAGAGATCTGGACGCTAAACTGGCGACTGTGAAACTGGCGCCCAAAACCGAGACACCATCAGACGGGAAAACCGATGCGTCACCGGGCAGTGATGAAACCGATGACAGTGCGACAACGAATGACAGCTCGACGAGCAATTCCACCGATGACGACTCATCCAGCGCAGCCGTGGCACGCATCGCTCCACCCGCTCTGACCACCGATACCGATTCAGATATGAAACTGACCGATGCCACCCTGGCCACCATTCATTCGCAGCTGGACCAGGCCGTGAACCGGGTGGCCGAAGTGGGACGCGTACTGATTCATCTCACTCCCGGTGAAGTGCCGGAAGTCGATAAATGGGCGTCCAGCACCGATATCGTTGGCTCACTGCCCAAACCCCTTCGCGCCGATCATGTGTTTAAACACTTTGAGCAGCTGAAAAAGATGCTGGCGGGCATCACCCCAAAGGCCGATACATCTTTAAAAACCCGGTATCGCACACTTTTGGAAACAGAAAACGAAAAAGAGGCAACGGTTCAATCACTTTCAGCCACCAGCGGTCTTGCTGAATTGACTCTGGTTCAAAACTTCAAGGCGCTTAAACGTTCGGTCGAAAACGTAAAAACCGAATCCCAACTCAGCCAATCGGTGGACATGTGGCGCCAGTTGAATGGTCGCTTCGCCGGCGAGGAATTCTATCCGGGAGATTTGAGCAATTTCCCAAAAGAACAAAAAGCGCTGGTGGCCCTCGTCAAGCGCGCCAACCTTTTGGCCCTTGAAACAGAAGTGTCCGCTCTCGAAAAAACATTCGCATCGCCCATTTACGTTTTGCTGGACGATGAAAAACCCACGGACAGCCCATGGATTCTCTTTGTGTATATCGTGGTCCCCTTTATGTTAATTTTCAATATCCGTAAATTGTTGCGATTCATCGCCGACTGGAGGCAGCACGGCCTGTGAACAGTTCCACCAAATCACTTTTTAAAGGCTTTCAGATTCAATTGAATTCCACTTTGCTGGTGCTGACAGTCATGGCGTTTCTTGAGCTGCTCTTTCATCGACTGCTCACAAATATGGGTTTTTACGTGGGTGTGGGAACAGAGGGCGTACGCGCCTCCATTGCCAGTTTCAGTATCTTCACCCTGGTATTTGCCGGCTCCCTTGCCGGCATACTGTTGCTCTGGGCAGTAGCCAGACTACTCAACCACCCCCATCTCCATGGCAACTGGTGGCGAGGAATTCTGATTTTTATCTCCCCCATCTACCTGCTTTCCACCTTCTGGTCCATTTGGACGCCGCTGTCCGACTGGGTATTGCTTGGATCTCTCATTGCAGTGCAGCTCACTGTGCTGCTCCTGTGTATTCTCGTCATTTCCAGTCCTGTGACCTTTGGCATCCGTCGATTCTTTGGACTGGTGGCCATTATCATGCTGGTGGGGGCTACCAAGTGGATTGCACTGGATTTCTTTCAAATCAATCGTCTCGAAAAATGGGGCGCCTTTCTTCTGAACGCCTTCGAGGTGGTGCAGTTTTTCATGGTATTGCTGCCATTTTTCGCGTTTCGGTTATTTGTAGCCACCTCCAGTGCGAGGCTCATGGCCACTGTTCGACGACCGCACTGGCCCGCCCTGATTCTGTCATCTGTGGCGGCGGCGGGGGGAATCGCCATTATTGTTTTGATTCAGCAATTGACCGAAGAGGGAAACTGGCTGGACGTCGGCAGATATGTGATGCGCATTTCGTACCTGACCATTGGCCTCAAATTGGCATGGCCAATGGCTTCCATTATGACACTTATCTCCCTGTTTTTCCTTGGCGTCACCTGTTTCACCCTCATAATCCCAAGCCGCCACTGGCAAGGGACATCGGGCGGGAAACAAATTGGGTTTGGACTGGCTCTCATTTACCTGGCCGGTATTCAGCCGTACACCGTTTACCAGATGGCCATTTCGCTTTTGGGTGTGCTGCTGCTCGTCATAGGCGTCGCCGACTTGCATCCGGAGCGGCAATCCAGTCCCAGCCTGCACGACCTGCAAAAAGAGCTTGAAGATTAAAAAAAGGGAAGCGGCTTTAGAGACTTCGGACTTTCCAGAAATTGCGGGTAACGCCCCCCTGTTTCACAAAGTTGGCGTAATTCTTCCACAATTGTGCGGCCTGCGTTTCCACTTTGACACGCAAGTCTTCCAAACCGGAGCTGGCCGCGCCCAACTCCTTTTTTAAGGTTTCCACCTGTTCAACAATCGGCGCCATGGGATACACCGCAAGGTCAAATCGAATCGCCGTCTCCGCCCGCACTTGAGTCAGACGCGCTCTGGCCAGCTCTAATCCGATTTTCGCCGCCACCAGCTGGGCCTCTTCCAACATGAGTTGCGCTTCCACATACGTATCAAGCGAATCCTCCAGCTGACTCACGTTGCCCTTGTTTCCAGGTCCCGGCAAAAACACCTTCTCGTCACCAATCATATCCTTGTAGGTCTCCACGCGATTTACCCGGGCTTCCGCCATCTCCAGACCCGCCAAAGCTATCACCACCTCGTCTTCGGCGTCCGCCAACCAGCGTCTGGCATCGAGGGACAATCTGGGATCGCGCAGGCTCAATTTTTCCACCGTGGGAATCTTCTGTTTCGAGCAACCCGCAAAGGTCAGCACGCACCCGGCCAGCAGCAGCCATATCCAATGGTTTGAATTCCAATGTCTCATCTGCCCGCTCCCTTCTTGATGATGTCGCCCTTCACGTCTCCTTTGATTTTGCTATTTAATTCTTTGGCCACATCGCGCAATCCCATATCCTCGCAAATAATGGACAGGTTTTTGACCGCCGACTGGGACTCCGCATCCATGGCGCGTTTAAATGCATCCAGCGCCCCCATCAGATCCCCTGCGTTGTAACAGGCCACGCCCAATCGATTTAGATCTTCCGCGTCACCACCGGCTTCAATGGTCCGCGCCAGAACCAGTCGCGCCGCGTGGGCGTCACCCGCATCCAGAAATGCCTTGCCCATTTTACGCAATGCTTCCAAATCCTCCGGGTTCTTCGATAACCGATCCCGATACTCGTCCACTCCGGACAGGTTGGATTTGCTCCGCCGTGACTTGAGCGGCTCCAGCGCCACCGGATCTTTTCTGGGGGGCGACCCCGAAATGCAGGCCTGGCCAGCGGCATCCAGCAGGAACGAGTTTTTCGCCCGTTGCGCACATTCCGCCAACACCTCCTTGCTATCCACACGAAGCTGCTGCGCGCGGGCGCCAAGGGCCTGCTTCACCATGGTACGTTCCTCTTCGCTCAAATCAGCGGGCAGCTGTATCTTCTCCAGCTTTTCCGCACCAATCTCTGTAGCCCTTGCCAGACGCGCCAGGGCTGCCTGCGAATACACCGGATCCACCTGACGCACCGCAGCCAGATACGACTGAACCGTCACGTCTATCACCCCTATCAACTCCTCAATCATGCCAATTTCTTCAATGGCGCCAAAGTCTTCAAGCATCTTCAGGTTGATTTCCGCCATCCCGTAGTTGGCCCGAGCCTGAGCCTGCGGACTGGCATCCACCGCCCCCTCCACCACCTTGCGCAACTGATCTTCCGCCTCATAGTTTTCGCCCTTTTTCAAAAGCGCCAAACCCAGACGACTGGATAATTCCGCGTCCAGAATCTGCTCGTGCTTTTGAACCTCCCGAATCACATCATTGGGAGATCCTCTTTTTTCTAGCAAATCAACCACATGCACCAGCGCATTCACTGCACCAGGTCCCTCTTTAACCGTTTCCAATGCTTCCCGATAATTTTTCAATGCCCCATCCGAATCCGCCAACTGCTCTCTCAACTCCCCTGCGGCCAACAGCAGTGATGCCTTTTGCTCCTTGTCGATGGTGGCCGCCTCTTCCATGTACTTAATGGCGCGGTCGAACTCAAACCTCGCTGCCGCCGCACGCCCCATCGTACTGACCACACCTCCGGCCTGCTCCGATTTTGGAAACTGTTTCAACACCCGCTCGCCAAGCGAATACAGCTGCTTCAGATTTCCCGATGCACGCGCTGCCACAAAAGCGCTCAATACCGCGCGTTCGCCCAGGTCACTATCCTTATATCGATCGGCAAATGAAAGCAATGTCTCCATTCCACCCACCTGATCGCCAGATGCTGCAAGACTCAACTCATCGAGTCGATTCTGTTCCGCGGCGGCCACAATGGGTTGAATCTGCGCTTTAAGTTCAGCGTTCACCGGACTGTCCTTGGCCATGAAGCGATGCCCGATGTTCACCAGACCACTTATATCATTAATGGTTCTGTACGAATCGAGCACCATGTGGACCGAAGCATCGCCTTGTGGCGTCTGCGGGAATTCATAGGCAATCGCCGTGAGCAAATCAATGGCATTGTGATAACTTCCCTCGTCGTAATACGACTGGGCGATGGCAAATTTGATTTTCCGATCTTTTTCTCCGGTCGCGTTGGCTTCCATCAAATACTGCGCCCCTGCCGCTCGGAGTCCCGCTCTGGCGGCGGCCCGCTCAAAATGACTGCGCGACGTAATCTGGTCCAGGGACTTCTGATAGGCCACAACCGAATTGTACAGCGCTTCCACACGTTCTTTTTTTCTCGCCTGTGCCAGCGCTTTTTTGTCCACTGGCTTCGGTTTCGCAGCGTCCTTTCCTTTGGCGTCCTTTGTCTTGGTATCGGTTGCTTTTTCGTCCGGCACTTCCACAGGTGGCTTTTGCAACATGGCCGCCACATCGCGATACCGTCTGCCCGCTTCCAGATACTCTTTTGCTTCCATGAGCACATCCGCATAGTTTTGCATCACGTCCACAGCCGCGACGGACTCGGGAAAAGCGTTCAAATACCATCGATAGGCCTTTGCGGTTTGCTCATAACTCGCCGGGTTGTCTGTCCATTTGTTTTTCTTCTGCGATTTGGACATCAACACTTCGTGAGATTTGGTGGCCAAATCCCTGGCAATCAACTCCATTTCATTGCGCACCAGTTTGGCACTGGCAGCGTTCAGGTCCGGCGCCATCAATCGCCGTTTCATCGTCCGAAGCACCAGATACACATCCTCACCCACCATCGAGTAATCCTTCATTTTGCTCACAGCGGTATGCAGCATGCGTGCATCGTCCAATCGCTCCTCGTCGTCGGGCGCCAGACGCAAAAGTTCGCGGGTCACATCCGCTGCGCCTCTGGGCTGTTCCACCAATGCGTAACGATTGGCCATTTTCTGCAGCGCCGCTACATACGCTTCCCTGGTGGCGGCCAGATTTCGCAAATACGCCACCGCCTTTTCGGGTTTGCGCTCCTGGGCATAACAGTACGTTAAATCCACCAGCGCTTCCCGCTGCACGTTTACTGTTTTATGCCCCGCAAATTCATGTTCATCGCTGTCATCGTCCGGAATGGCAAAATCCCCCTGCAGGCGCATTTGCACTTTTTTCGTCAGCGCTTTTTCCGGCGACCCCTTACGGGAGGCCACAATGGCGTTTTCAAAATTCTTGAGCGCCATTTTGCAATTCCCAAGGTTCACCCCAACCCATCCCAGCTTGTAGTGGGCCAACCCCCGCAAAAGACTTTTTTCCTGATTGATGATTTTATCAAAGTTTTCCCGCGCCTTTTCAAACTCCATTTTGTCGAAATGAAAATCCCCCAATACCAGGAGCGCCTCATTGCGATAGGGGCTGTCTGGATAATCGACGATCAGTTTTTCCAGGGTTTCCTTCATTTCGTCAAACATCCCCAGTTCCCGCTGCTCGTGACTGATATTAAACATGATTCGGTCGGCCAAACGGGTATCGGGATACCGCTGTAAAATCATTCGATAGGTATTTATGGATTGTTCTTTAAGGAACCGCACTTGAGGTACATGCAGCGATTTTGTGCTGCGTTGCTCCCGTTCATAGGCCACCATGTAATGGAAGCTCGCTTCTTCACTCAGCAGCTCCGCCAGTCGCATGTACAGTTCCGGCAGGTAATTGGCCCCGCGGGATGCCGCGATGACATCGCGTGTTTCCTGTTCCGCGTGCCGAACCTTTGTAATGCGCAGGCGCAACTGTTCCACCACCAACTGGTCGCGAATCACCTGATTTTCAGGCGCACAACCCTGTATCATTCCGCACACGAACGTTGCCAGAGCCCAAACGGTTACCCGTAAACGAAGGTTCGACTTAATCTCATGTGTTAATCGATACATCTGTCCTCCGCTACAACCATCAGGTCATCCAATTCATCAGTCCAGTACTCGCCGTCAAAATTATAAAATACCTTTGATCCTGTTTTGGGGACTTCAAATGCGGGCTTTTCAGACGCGCCCGAAGGACGCCGACGCCCTCTAAGCAGCGACACTCCCAACTCGTGAATAATCAGCCGCACCCCTTCCCTGGAGGCCAGCAACTCTTCAGCCAGCTGATTCAGATCATCTTCCATTTCGGCGTCCATACTCATGCGCGCTGTCTGCACACCGCGCAGATACATATCATTCAGGTATCCATACAGCGTCTTGCCAAGGTCTTCTTTCAACGCCTCCAGGACTTCCTTCTCCCTAATCAGACTCTCCATAAACAACACACTGTCTCTGGACCCGGTAAGGTACCTGGCCGAATTTCTCAGTTCGTCGATATCTACCGGCAGCACACCTTCACTCAACTTTTTAAGTGCATGGCTGTACCGGCGCTCCAGTTTAATGGCTGCGGCACGGGCGGCGCCAAACTGACACAACCGACGCAGGGCCAGCGCCTCCAGCAGATATCGCTCCGGTGAGATATGGCGTCGATGCACCGGAGCATCCAGCGCCACCAGCAGTCCCAGCGTCTTTCGGGAATCGCCCAGATAAAAATACGTCCAGGCGGATTCAATCAGAATGTCGGGATCGTTGGGCGCCAGTTCTCGAATCATATCGAAATGAAAGAGGGCATCGTCGTATCGCTTTTCCTCAAACGCCAGTCGCGCCAGAGTACGATGCACATTGGTTCGGGTCTTGCGCGACAGCTCCTTGTGTTCCAACATCCCCTTGAGTCGCTTAACGGCCTGCGGGTAGTCGCCATCGGCCACCAGTTTGACCACGCGCACATACTCCGCCTCGTAGAAATAGGGATCGTTGTCAGGAATATTGGCAAAATGCATCTCCGCCCAGTCGTCCGATCCCCGGCGAACCAAATCCAACCCCTGATAAAAATTAACAAACGACCGCACGTCCTGTGGCAGTTCGCTAAAGGATTCCGCCGCAATAAAGCTGGTGAGAATCAAATCCTCACTGAAAGGTTTGTTTTCAACGATACGTTTAAGACCGTACAACGCCTCGGGAACCACTTCCATATTGCGCCGTTCCATGGCGATTTCACGATAAATCATGGCTCCAATAAACGTCATTCCCAGCTTCTCAGATGCGGAGGCAACCATCTTCAATCCGCGATCATATCTGGGATCATCCGGGTCTGCAGCATCCACAAAACGCCATGCGGACTTTGCACTGTCCACATAACTCTTCTTTTGAAATTCCTCTACCGCGATAGAGAATGCATCATCCTTTTTGACCGGTGTCGCTGCACATCCGCTTATTATCTGAAGGGAGCCAAACATCCCGACTATCAGAAATGAGGAAATGGCAGACCGGACCAATTTATCCTTACTTGCCAGTGGCATCATGCAACTCCTCTATTTAAAGCCAATGGACGCACCCAGTGCAACCCACAATTCGTTGTTCACATCATCCTTGTTCAAAAACATATAATTTCTGACGTCGAGACGTACCGAAAAATATTTGCCGATGTACACACGTGCGCCGCCGCCATAATCAACCACAGGACGCTTGGTGATGGTCATTTTCCCATATCCACCGCCCGCCAGCAGAAAGAGCTCACCGTAAACAACTCTGCTGTTCAATACCGCCATCTTCATATAAATGGGTTTAAACACAAAAGAAGACGTGGCAAAATATTGCACCACTTCAAACGGAGTGGGCGCGGCGGGTTGCACCAGGTTTTCCAGGTCTTCATTCAATTCCGTTTCAATGCGATAAGAGTACGTAAACTGTCCCACTTCCCAGGCAAGCACATCATTGAAATGCAATGTGTAAGCGCCGGTAAAGGTAAGTCCCTTTTTAAAAGCATCCAATGGAATCGTTCCCACCCACCCAGTAAACTCATGTCGCAAACTGTACGCCCGATTCTGTACCCCCAGCGAAGACAGCTCCTGATGTGCCGTCTCCCGGGCCTCTGCACCCACCGATGCGGTGCATACAGACAATATAAATAATAACGAGAAAATCCTTTTCATCAATTCGCCCTTTCTTTACGAAGACACGCTTCTAAACAGGAACGGATATGTAATTACCACTTCGCCACCTTTGGGACGCGGAAACTTCCATTTCTTGATTTTGTCGCTGATACACGACGATACCGACGAATTCCCCAACGTTGACGAGCGCACACGCACGCCGGAAACACGGCCGTCCTGTTTTACGGTCCAATCAAATACGATACGACCACTCATGCCAGGACTGCGCAACAGCGCCTTTTCGTAGCACGCCTGAACCGCGTGAATATTGGAGTTAACCACGCGACTCACATCCTCTTTGCTCAAACTGCCTTTCACCCTCGCACTGGAAGACATTTTAGTGACCTTACCGCGAATCTTTCCACTGGGTTTCGATCGCGCCAGCTCTGCAATTTTCGAGCCCTTGCCCGCCACCTGCTCACCGCTCAGAGTGGAAACCGCACCGCCACCACCCTGTCTGGCCACATTCACATCCCCTCCTGGCAAGCTGGCAATGGCGCCGGCAATATTGTATGCCGCAGAGCCCTTGCTGCCGCCAACCGCATCAATATTGGACACCAAATCCTTTATGTTATTGGTCTTGCCCGCCTTGCCACTCCCCTTGCTCAAAACGCTCAATAAACTGCTGACCGAAGAAGACGGTTTTGCTGTTGTGGCGCGTTCCCGAATACGGCGCACCGTTTTATTGGATACGCTGGGCGCCCGCTCCGCCATGGCAGTAGCGTCTTTGGCCACTTTTTTGGGTTTGGGTTTTTCTATGGGCTCCTCTTCTTTTTTAAACTCGGGTTTTTCCATTTCCACTTCGGCAAACACTTCATCTTCCTGAGCTTCAATTTCCTTTTGTTTGCTGGGGAACAAAACGTACGCCATCAGGCCAAACGCCACATGAAGAACGATGGCGCCCGCCAGAATGGATAGCGCCGACTTATTGAAGCCCAGTGCGTCTTTCAGCGGCGCCATCGGCGGTCTGTACACATCGATGCGATAAGTACCGCCCACTCCCGTCAGAACAGCATGGTCTCCACTTGTCAGCGCCACGCTGCATCGCCCTTTCTTTTGGGGCAACGCATCCGGGCGCACTGCCGAGCCGCCTTTTTCAACCGTATTCCAAAGTCGCGCATCGGCAGTAATTTCCACCGATGTTCCCTTTGATTTAATACGAATATCATCGAATGCCGCCCGATACCGTTTACCGGGCTGAACATATTCCGCTTCGGCCACGCGGTGATGGAGGGTTCGGACCACATCCGCGGCGCAATACGTTTCAAGGGCCACTCGCGCGTCTGTTATTGCCTGCCTGGCCCGTTCACCGGACAACGCATCTGTTAAATCAAACGGCTCCATAAAGAAAAATTCATCATCTTCAGGATCGTCACCATCATCGTAAAAATAGTCGTCTGCGGACAACCCGGTGTCGTCGGCAGTCATTTCCCTTGTTTCGATGCCCATTTCGTAGAGCAGGGCAATACTCGGCTTTTGAGCGATAACCGTGGGCGCATCTGAGATTCTGTCCGACCCCATCGAAAACATCATCTCTTCTTCCATTAAAGGCGGTACAGATGCCAACTCCGGTTGATCCTCCACGGCCTCAACCTGTGATGGTTTTGGCGGAAATGTGGAAGAGTGCATTTTCCCTGGCGCCCCTGAAGGCTTTCTCATTCGAGGCGTACCTGATGGCACTGGCGGCGCTGCGGTCGCTGCGGTCGCTACCGAAGTGCGCCCCGGCGCTCTGGTTGTTCGTTTTGATACCTGCGAATACGTACCCGATGACAAAGACGGCGCTCGTGGCGGGATGCTGCCGGGGGCCGGTGGCGCGGGTTTAAACGATGCCGGCTTTGGCGGCATGGACTTTTCTGCGACCGAAGTGACGTTGCTCACCGGCGCCGGAGCCGGCAACGTATTTTTTTTCGTCGCATATCGCGGCGGCGGCGCGCTGTGTTTTACTCGGGCGGTGGGCGCCCGCGATTGTCTACCTGACTCGGGAACAATGGAATCCCCCACCGGTATCAACTGTGCCATAAAGGTCATCCGGCCAATTTTCACCACATCCCCGGCCAGGATCACCCCAAAATCCACCGCTTCTCCATTTAAAAGCACCGTTGCACCGGATTCGGGAATCACCGTGATTTCGCCATCCTCCTGATACAATGTGGCATGCATGGGCATCAGCGACCGATCCCCGGCCATTTTGAGCGTACAGGACTGGTCAGAACCAATAGTGACCGTTTCCGAGGCGATTTTGTACGTGCGAATCACTTTGCTGCCCCGAAGCAGTTGAATATGAAACACCTGTGCTGTATTGCTGGTACCGCTCACTTTTTCACTCCTGCTTTCTTACGGGGCTTTGCTTTAAATTTCTTCTTTGCGGCTTTTTTCTTTCCATTTTTGCCGTTGTCATTGTCGTTGCCGTTGCCGCCTTCAGCTTCTTCGTCGTCGCTTTCCTTCTCACTTTTTTTGGATTCGGCAATTACCGCCGCCGCCTTGTCTTCCACAGGCGTTTTCTCAACTTCTTTTGGGGCTTCTTCGGATTCAGTCTCTTTTTCATCTGTTGTATAAACAGGCGCTTTCAATTCCCGTTTGCCCAGTACCGGTTCCACAATTCGCATACGGTAGCTGCGCCGATACGGCACCAACCCGGGCAATCGCCTCGGCGTTCGCTTGAATAAATACACAGCACCGGATTTGGCGGCCTGTCCTTTTACAAGGCGTTCATCAAACTCCATTCGCCCCGAGCGTTGAAATCCAAGACTCTCTCCATCTTCACCGCCATCGGCTGCTTCATCTGCCGATGCCCCTTCTGTCGGCGTGCCGCCATCGGCAGATGCACTGTCCTGTGCACCCGCTTCCGTGGTGTTCGTAGCGCCGGATTCGTCGTCTCCGGCTTCCCCGGATTCGTCTACAGCTCCGCTTTCACCGCCTGTTTTGCCATCCCCCGCAGCCGTATCCGTGCCATCATCCTGTGCAAGGGCCGGAAAAGCGACACACACAACCAACAACATGGCAAATGGCGCCTCCCATAACGTGGTTTTCACATTCATCGCTACTCCTTTTCCACCACCAGGCGAAATCGAAAAACGCCGGCGTGTGCTGCACTTCTCATCAACAGATGCAGCGTTTTATAGGGCAATGTCTGATCCGCCTGAATCACCACTATATCCTCTTCGTCCTTCTCCCGTTTATGGAGCTTCCATGCCGCTTCCACCGCCTGGACCACTGAATCGATTTTTCCCGCTTCAAAATCCGATTCCTTCACCTTTCCTCCTTTGGAAAGCTGGTAGACCTGCTTGCCCTCTATCAGCACTTTACCGCTGGTAATGGCCATATTCACACCGGTCTTGAACGGATTTTTCACCGTACTCACAGGTAACGCAATTCCCGGATGCATAACGAAATCCATGTCCTCTGCCTGAAAACTCACCATCAGAAACACCAGAATAATGGTGAACATATCCAGCAATGAGGTGAGCTGCAGTGCCATCTTTTTCTTTTTACCCCGCTTGCTTATCGACTTCATGTGCTCACCTCATACCTTTTTCGACAGAACCACCACAGGAAACAAAGGCTCCGATTTTTCTTTGTTCTTTACTTTCGTTCGTCTCTCACGGGAGGTATCCAGAATCTGTACAATGTCCTTGTAGGGAATATCATCTGCCGGTAAAACGATAACGGTATCGCTCTTGCTATAACGTCGTTTTATCTCCACCAGCGCACTGGTCAGCAGATCATAGTCAAATCCATCTTTTTTCTTAAAAATTTCCAGCGTCAGCTCCGAAAGTGTTTCCTCATCCAGAGTGGCACTGGAGGCTGTGAGTCGAATTTTTTCCTTTTCCACCAGCAGATTCACCGTCACCGATACGTCATCGGATGCCGTATCCGACACACCATCGGTCTGGGATGGCAACGATGTTGGAATCACGCTCACATGGTAGAACGCGGCCGCCAACAGCAAAAACGGAATCAGCGTTACAAACAGATTCATTACCGGAATCAGATTGACATCCGCCACTTCCCGGGCCGCCTGAAAGCGACTGAATATTTTACCTCCGCTGTTCATTGACCCATTTCCCCTTTGGGCGTCTGCATGCTCTGAGGCCGCACATCTTTAATTCGCGATGCCAACGCGCCAAGGAGTCCCGATGCGCCTTCTTCCATCTGAACCACAATTTTATCCACGCGGTCGGATACGATCTGATGAGAAAACAAAATGGGCACTGCCACAATGAGACCAAATGCCGTGGTATACATCGCCATGGAAATACCTTCCGCCAACACCTGCTGTCTGGCCGAAGCACTGGCGGCGCTCACACCGGAGAACGCCGTAATCAAACCAAAAATGGTTCCCAGCAGTCCCAGCAATGTGGAGCTATTGCCCAACAGCGCAAGAAATCCAATTCCCCGCTGTAATTTGGGCAACGCCCGAAGCATCTCTTCCTCCATGGCCCGCTCTATTTCCTTTTCACGTCGATTGGATTTTGAAATGCCCGCTTTCAATATCTGAGGCAAGGGGTGTTTGGTGCGTACGTTGCATGCTTCCATCGCCTGTTTATAGTCCTGATTATCGATCAGAGACTTAAGTCCGACCATGAATTTGGCGACGTTGAAACGGGATCGCATATACAAATTGACCACCCTCTCCAACGTAATCGCTGTCGCAATAATCGACACCGACAAAATCACCCACATCATCCATCCCCCTCTGTTTAAAAGTTCAACTACTACCATTTTCTACTTCTCCTTGTGGAAAACTGTAAACGCGGCACTCCATTTCACGGGTTGCGCCATACGAATTATGAACATCCAGTTTAAAAACCGCTGACGGTTTGATTTACTCTGCTATTAAAAGGAACCGGGCTGTCATGTCGGAGTATATCTCCACCACATGCTCGCCTTCCTGCATTGCATGCAAATTAAAAATCAATACTCTGTCGTCTCCGGCTTCCTCTATCAAATCAACATCAATGAGTTGTTTTTTACCCGTATCTCTATTTACTGTACAATCGGTCTCATACAACTGAACCAGCATTTCGGTTCCCCCGCCCATGGCCTCCGCAATAAAGACGCGCACCTGCACATCCATATTGTTCTCCTCGGTTTCCACCACCACCCGTCGCACGCCCGGAAATCCTCCTTCCACATAATGCTTCGAATCAAGGACACAGCCCGTTGGCAGTCCACAATGATAATACGCTTCGTCACACATCGATAATAAGCGATCATTAATGAACTCCTCTTCCGCTGTCAGGCACGACGTTGCGAACAACGCCATAATAAGCATTATCCAAAGTTGTTTTGCCTTTCGCATATAAGTGTAGTCCGTGTATCCCATGACGTCCCCTTTTTTTAAAACCCGACCGTCATAAAATCTTTATCCCCCAGTTCCAGGATAGCGCCTTTGGGATTTCGACCATCCTGCTCAGTATAAACCACCGGAATATGCGCAATCCGATACAACCCAGGCAACATCATGTCGCCGGCGGGCGCCTGGGAGAAATAGATAAAAACGTTGTTTAAACCACGAACACCATTTATTTCTTCGGTTTCCACCAGTTGAATATTTCTCACGGTGAAATTGATGCAATGCCGTTGGGCTATTTGCACCAGTAAATAGTCGTCCATGCGCTGCGTTGGCAGAAATGACGGTGTGACATATACCCGAATCCATCGCTCCATGCCTTTTTTGGCCGCGTCTGTGCTTCCCGACAACACCTGCAATGTATCGGAATCCAGAAACTCTGTCTTCTCAATGGTGCCGCCACTGCCTGACGGCCGATACGTGTTCGCATACAAAATGAACTCTCCGCCCGAAGCGACGTTGACAGCCCGTCCAATTTCCACATCCTGAGCATCCTTCCATTGCAGTCTCGGGGGGTTGGACTCGAAGCGCAAGGTTCCCACGCCACCTTTGGTATCTTCTCCCGCCTCCAATATTTCCACCCCCAGCACACGCCCGGGTTTTGCGATTACAAATTCATTCTGGATTCCCAAATCCTCTTCATTGTATCTGTATGCGCTTCCCAGATGTGCCGCCAAATCATTGGCGCGCGGATCGGTATGAAATTTGGATTCCTCTCCGTTTTCAACACCATCCCAATCGGCATCGTCCTGATAATCGTAGTACAGATAGTCGGTCCCAAAAACCAGTTCCAGCCAATCGGTGATGCCGTCCCCGTCGGAATCCGTCAGCGAATAGTCCGTCCCCACCAGCAATTCCTCACAGTCATTCAACCGGTCACTGTCGACGTCTCCAAACGGTGGACCTTCAAGCACCGCACATACGTCCGGCTTTACGTCCGCCACCAGTGGATTGGTAAGCGTCATTTTTTCAACAAAGTCTCCCACGCCGTCATTGTCACTGTCGGCCTGATGAACGAAGGTGCCCAGTTTTTGTTCCACTTCATCCGACAAACCATCGCCGTCGCTGTCCAGCTTTGCGCCGTCCAGACCGGGCAACGCGTTTACGTTGGCCACCACGATTTTCTTGGCTTCGAACAGTGAACTCAATTTCAGTAATCCAATGTGCTCCAGGGTAATGGCGTCGGGACTGTTGAACTTTTCGTACTTGCCTCCACCCGCAAAGGCCATCTGCCGAAGCAGTGTCTCTGTCTCATCCGGCGAGTCCTGTGGCGCCAGGTGCATGGTATGCAGACTGAACGCAGATGCCTCATACTCCACATCTTCCTTTAAGGCAGTGACCGCTTCCTGCATGGCCACGATGGTATCGTCCCAGTTGCCATCCTCAAGGGGCGCCGGTTCGCCGCCGGTCATCAACACCACCACATATTGGGTGCGGCTTCGCTCTCCGGCATTCATATCCGCAAGGTCTCCTTCGATCAGCGAGCGCGCGGTAAACAGAGAGTCCTCGTAGTTGCGACATAGCTCATTGATACACCCCTGAGGCAGCGACAATGCTGAGATGGCGGCAGAGAGTTCACCTGTGTTTCGGGTAAAATACCCATCCTGAGGCGCATACAGTCTGGGGATGGGGCCCATTCCCACCACTGCAAACGAAAAGGCCACGTTCCCCTCATGCACCGAAAGTGTATCGTTCAATTCCCGAATGCGCAGCTGTTCCGGATCATACGATGCAAACATGGGTCCATTGGCCTGGTCCACAATAAAAATCACACGCACCGGAAAGCCCGCGCCCTGAGGATCATCGGTACACACCTTGCCTCGGAGCGCCAATCGGTCGGCTGCGGGATCGATAATCCCCTTCCCATACAGTTTGGAATCGGTGCACTGGGGCAGCAGCACACAGCCAATCACCACTGCCATAAGACTCCGCATGAATCTTCTATTTGTGACACACTTCAACACAGCACATCCATTTGACCCGCCAGAGGCCACATTAGTTCGAACCCGGCGGCACAATCAGTTTCGCGTTGAATCCGCCGCGTAAATTCAATATGTTCCCTTTGCTTCCCGTAAACAGCGCTTCGAAACTCCCCGATACAGTGCTGCCCGCCTTCCCGGCAAATTCATCCAGACGAATTTTTCCGGACGAAATCGGGGGCAACTCAAGGGTGCCATATCCCGCTCCCTGCACCAGAGATGCTTCCTCTCCATCTATTTTGTAATCCACACCCGTCTTTATTTCCGATGGCGGCGTATTAATCGTCACCTTGCACGGAAACAGCGGTTGCCCGTCCTTACTCTTCATGTAGTCAATGGACACGCTGGACGGATACAAAACAGCCCGAACGGAATCAAAGCCAAAATCATACGAATCGGTCATACTGCCTTCCAAATAGTTGTCCTCGTCTTCATCGCATCCGCACAGACCCACCGTCAACAGGCCGCCCAACATCAGCGCGCCAATTCGTCGCACAGCTTTTTCATAATAAGATATACGTCTCATTGCGCCTCAATCTCCTTACTGGCCACAAACAGTTTAAAAAAGGATTCGCCGCCATCGTTCTCTGTGCACCGATACGCCACATGCACCGTGCCAGTACTGTCCACAACGGCACTGGTATACTCGCCGCAACTGCCCAGATTCGATTGGGCAATCACCTCCCGTTTCCAGGTGGTATCGGTGCGAACGGCCAAAATGGCCGCCTCATCATTCACATCGCAACTGGCAGCGGTGGATGAATTCTTTTTACAACGATGATACGCCAGCACTTCTTTGCCCTGTGGTGTAAACGCCAGAGACACATACTGCCCCTCATCGAATTCGGCATTGCCCGTCACTTCGGATGTCCATGCCGAAGGCTCTGCAAACTGCGTCATATCTGTGAGGCGACGAACTTTCACTGCTTTATCTTTTGCAGAATAGAATGCCACCACCAGGGCGCCGGTCACCGGATTAATGGCCGCCGCAATCTCTTTGTAAATGGCCCCTTCGTGCAATTGCACTTTTTCATCCCAGGTGCCGTTGGCCGCCCGCCTGGCCGCCCACACCCCTTTGCGGGAATTCAACGTGGCCTCAACCGGAATTCCGTAAATGGCAATGGGGGTTTCGCCATCAAATACCAGCGCATTGGGCTGGCCTGCGCCCTCATTCACATCAATATACTCGTGCACCCAGGCGCCACCGCGACGCATGGCAAATTCCGCATCGGCCTTGTTATTGTCAATGGACTGCAGTCCGCCAAAATGCGCATCTTTGTGTACAATGGCCGGCTCTCCCGAAGGGCTGTAGGTAAGCGCGGGCCACAACCCCACCACCATGCCCTCGTCGCTGCCTATCACACCGGAATTGGAATCCCCGCTCTCGGCGCCGGCTGTTTCATATTGCCACTCGCCGCCCTGACGAATGGCCAGTACCGCATCATTGCCGGCACACCACTGGTCTTCCGGAACACCACCGGTAAATGCGATGGATGGATTTCCCTCCGAGGTGTACGCAAGACTCAGCCCCGTGGTATTTTGTTTAATAAGCGGGCTATCGACCTTGTCAACAGTCCACGCTGCAGCGCCATTGCCTTTTTCACCGTAATAAAAGGACTGTCGCAAGCGAGGCGGCGGATCGATGGGCACTTCTGTACAAGTGCCATCTGTGTAGGGTGCGTTGTCATACCAGGTGAGCCCCAGCAAATCGTTGGGGCCAAGGGCCAAATCCAGCTGAATGCCCGCGCTGGCTTCCTGCACTTTCATATACGACCAGACAGCCGATTGCCCGGTATCCGTGTCCGATGCCGTTCCTGTATCCACATTTGTGTCCACCGAAATATCGTCACCGTTGTCATCCTTGCAGGCCGACATCGATACGGCAGTCAGCAGCGGCATTATCAATGCGCTCGATTTAAACATCGCAGATCTAATCGTTGTTTGTATCATATGTCCAATCTCCAATTGATCACTTCGTTTTCGGTTTATGGCGTTACCTCAGTTTATCCCTTCAGTCTGCACTGGGTTGTCCACACCCGCTGCCTTCGTAGTACTGACAGGGTGACTGACATCCATTGGCGATCTTTTCCACACAGAATCGATAGTACTGACCGACGCTCCAGTCCCATTGTCCGGCCAGCGGCTGACTCTCACTTACAAAAATGGTATCTCGAATGGACAGATAGTAGAAGTCGCCATGTTTATTGTACGCATAGAAACAATCAGCGGCGGTTGTGTTCCCAAAAAATCCGGTAACTGCACTTTGCACACTTTGTTCCTTTATACTTGCCAGATTGTCGTACCACATGTTCCCGTCTGCAAATAATCGCAAATACGTATCCACCGGTCCTTCGCCCAACTGGTAATGAATCCGCACCATACAGTCTTCCCCGGGGCACGGATGGGGGTACGCATACCAGTCTTCGTCATACAGGTACGAGATGTATCCTTCCACCCAATCATTGGGTCCGCAACATCCAGGTACAGTTGTTGGTGCGGCACTGTTATCGGATTCCGTGTCCACCGCCGTGGTATCTGAATCTGCTGTGCCGCCCGTGTCGGAATCCGTATCGCTCCCCGTGTCCACACCGCCCGACTGGGTGCAGTCATGCACGGGTACAGGCACCGCGTTTGCAATATGGTTATACACTTTGTCATTATCCGACGGTGGCCGTGTGGAATACGCCCCCGATACTTCATTGCCATCTGCATCTGCGATAAGTCGGGCGCGCAGCGTGTAAATGTGATTCACCGAAAACAGTTCGCCCACCGTGTCTGATACCGCCAGATAGATGTTCCCGGACGCCGACCAGTTGTTTAACGGAGCCGTGAATTGCACCACACCGGGGGCGCCTTCACTGGCCTGTGCCACTGCCCAGTTCGCCCCACAATTACCCGATGGCAGACACACGCTGGCTCCCGCACAAACACCCTGGCTGCCCCCCTGCTTCACACACGAATTTCCAAGATAACTGCACCCGAGATCATCGTCACAGTTTTCCGGCAGCGTCTGGCACTCCTGGTCCACGGTACATGCGGCACCGTCGTATTCCCTTACAAAACTGACGGTTGGTCTAAATCCCGCAGGCAACGAACCCGCATTGGCAAACGTCAATTCCACCTGCAGCACACCGTGATCGCAGTTGCCCGTATTCAGTGCATACCAGTCTTCATCTCCGGAAGACGCGATATATCCCTGCACCTCGGACCAGTCACTCCATGCTGCGCCACAACCAATAGTGGTCATTGGCGTGGCCACACTCGGATGATCATTGTTTTCATTGGAATCCGGATCGGGGGCGACAGTAACCTGCAGCGTATAGGCCACTGCCACATCGCTGCCACCGGCGTCTGTCCCCGAAACAACCACGTAAATCGGTTCTGCGGAATCAACCGCGAGGTCGTATGAAATATCTGTGGCCACACTCATTCCCGCCGGATTATCACCCGATGCCAACTCCACTCCGCTGGCCGTTACAATTCGGAAAGCGGGCGCCACAAAGGATACCGGCATGGTCAGGTGCAGTTGAATAATTCCGTTCTCCCGCCCCTCTACCATGTACCAGTCTTCGTCTCCATCGTATGACAAATATCCTGTAGCACTTCCGCCTGTCAGTGCCGTTGCGCCTGGAGCATCGTTATTGGGTTCCTGCACATCGGCGTCCGCAGCGGTCGTCACCGTCAGCTGATAGGGATGATACACGTCCTGTCCATCCGCACCGTCGTCTCTTACCTGCAAATGATATGTACCCGACGGCAAATAAAACGACGAAGACAAAGATGTCCCTGCAACAACACTTTTGCCACTGTCTAATGTACCAACCACATTGGCGCCGGTGCTGTCCCAGATATAGTAGACCAGATTCAGAGGCGACACGGGCGCGTCCAGACTTAAATTTACCTGTACCAGACTCTGCCCTGCAGGAATGCTGAACGTGAACCAATCCTCATCGGCGGTTGGACAAATGTACCCCTTCACGGGAGTCGCGCCGGCAAGGACGAAGGCGCTGGCCACATCTTCTTCTGTATCCCAGGCACACGCACTTTCACTGCTTGAATCCGAATCGAGGGTACCGTTTTTCTCCGTTTCCTTGCAGGCGCAAAACAGCAGCGACGCCGCCAGAAGACCATGAATTATCCATTTACCGGCATACCGGCGCTTATCCGCAATGCCCACGCAAGGAACATCGATTTGCCAATTTTCCAATCCATTCATAATTGATCTCCTGGTCCAATACAGTGTTCATCCGGGTTAAACTCGGTCAACAGGTGAAAATGTCTGGGCGCCAATCCAACAACTCTGCCGGACGGGGGTTCTTTGAAATTGCCTTTGGCGGTGAATCTCGCTTCCACACACGCCACCCTGAAACGGGCATAGCTTTGCGGGTCGTCAAAGGGCACCTCACCAGCGAACAGCAGGATTCGATTATACGAGGAATATCCCTGACCGGCAGGTCCACTGGACAAACGTTCCGCTGGCGCCTTTATAACTTCGGTCAACGTGATATTGGACACTTCAAATGAGTAACAGGTCTGTGTTTGTGTCCCATCGATTTCCTTTACGTTGTATCTGTACGCCTGCTTGCCGCGACCCGTAGTGATTTTGTTCAGAGGGTCTGTCGCCGTGCGCACTTCCTCGCCGTTGGTGACCACATCCCAATCCATATCCTCTTCATCATCTGCCTCATCCGGCTTGGTGCCGAAGCGAAACTCCAAAAAGTCCACCAGTCCGTCACCATCGGAATCGGGTCCCCTGCGATTTGTCCCCGCATAAATTTCCTCACAGTTGAACAGACCGTCGCCATCAAAATCATTATAATTGATATCGTCACATCGGCCGTTTTTATCGACGTCAATGCAATCGCAAAAACCATCGAGATTCGCATCCAGACATACCAAATCGCAGATATGATCGAGGTTTTCATCCACGCATTCACATATTCCGTCGTGTTCCGCGTCCACGCAGGCCACAGTTGGGTTGTCGTCGCAAAATGCGTCTGCATTTGCATCCGCACAATCGCATTGACCATTCCCGTCACTGTCGGTGCAACTGTTATCGCAAATACCATTTTGGTCTTCATCGAAGCAGTAGTCCGGTACAAAACAATCGCAGTCGTTCGGATCCAGCGGATCCATTCCAGACAATCGAAATCGGTACTCCACACCATCCCTGCAACCATCACCGTCGGAGTCCGCCATAAACGGATTGCTGGCGGAGAGAATCTCCGTCATATCGTCCACACCATCACCATCCGAATCGGGCAGCATGTCGGCCCGGCGCGACACGGAATTAATATTCTGCGCCACCAGCGTTTTTAATGTGAACATGCGTTTCATGGATGTCAGTTCCAGGCCCAGAAAGTTCAATTCACCGCCCGAAGCGAAAGAACGAAATGTCCCGGCGCCTCTTTCGGCCATGGCGGACAGCAAATCCTCCGCCACTTCATCCACCAGAACGTTCCCTGAGGATAACAACGCGGTATTCACTCCAATGCGGTTGATATGGAACAGCCGGCCCAACTCCATTATCGCTTCAACGGACTCCAGCACATTGTCCGTTGAACTGATGGCAGCATCGCCACTGTCCACATCGGGAATGCCATCACTCACCAGAACCACCTGGTATGAAGATAGCGCCAGGGATTCCTGTTCGGCGTTTATCAACTCATGGCGAATCTCCGAATACACCTCGGCCAGCGCCTGAATGTAGTTGGTGGTTCTGTCCGTCTGGCTCAACCTGGGCAGATTCGCCAGTACGGTCTCCAGATTGTTGGTGAAATAGCTGCCGGGGAGGGGATCCAGTTGTGCAGTGAGCGGCTGCGATTCCGACGAAAATCGAACCACAGACACTTTTACATCACCGCCACTGCCCAGCAACTCCACCGCTGCTTCACGCACGGCCCGCTCTCTGCCCGTTTCACCGGTGACCGGATCCGGTGGATCGGTCACATCCATACTCTCTGAGCAATCCACCAGAAAAACCACACGCGCCGGAAAAATGAGTTCCTCCGGATTCTGAGTGCAAATGGTACCGCTCAAAAGGAGCTTGTTGTCCGGAATGGGCGGGGGCGGCGGTGGCAGCAATTCCAGGGACGAATCCGTACAGGAAAACACCAGAGCAGCAACGCCGTACGCCAGCATCAGTCGCAACGTGCTGTGCAGCTTCGTTTGAAATAGCAACATCCAGAACGCGTTGTCGCGCGCAAAAGACATCAATGATTGCCTCCTGTCAATTGAAAGGCGTCCGTGTAGTCGCGGATATCTCCTGGAATATCCGTTACCTCGTAACATCGGCCCTCGGCCGCAAAATCACTTATCTTCACAAACTGGTCTCGCGTCAGTCCATTGATCATCCCATCGGGGGGATCCTTGAAGGTTTCACCGAGGTAGCGCGCTTCCACACAGGTCGTCCAAAAGTTGCCGCGACTGCCGGCCATGCCTGCCGGTTCCTCCTGCAAAAACACTCTGAAGCGATTCATACCGTTTCTGTTGTCGGATCCGACAGGAAGCGGCACAGATAAGGTCAATCCCACAATGTCGTAATCATAACACGTGATGTCCGCATCCTCGGACGCCGTTTGCATTCCGTAATACACCTTGTCAACAAGATATTCTTCTTCATTGTAGAGCTGCGGATGCGTGCCGGACATCACCTCAATTCCCGAGGGAATCCCGTCAAAATCGTGATCCAGTGCCACATCATCCAACGTGGGGTCGAGTCCGAATCGCACCTCAATGCCATCCACAATGCCGTCTGCATCCGAGTCGGGAAGTATTGGGTCGGTTTTTAAAAACGCCTCCTCACATGCGTTGAGGCCATCGCCATCCCTGTCCTGGTTGTCACTGCAGAAAATAACGGGAAACTGAGCATCCAATGGATCAAAACCCCGCTTCAGATTCATCACCTCCAGCAAATCGCTGTAATTATCCCCATCGGAATCCGGATTCTGTCGATTCAGGCCATGGGCGTGCTCAAATTCATCGGTTAATCCGTCACCGTCGGAATCCGCCTTGTACCCCTCTTCGGTGGGCATGCTGCTCATATTCACCGCATATAAGTCCATCACTTTGTACGGGGCCTTCAATGATTCGAAATTAAAATCCAGGAAGTCGAGCTCCGATGAGATATTCACATCGCGAAATGTTCCCCCGCCAATTTCCGCCATCTTCTCCATCAATGTCAAAGCTTCCTGTCGGTCGTATCCGAAAATGCTGACGTCGCCACATCTCGCTGCCACTTCGGCGTCGGGTGCGAAAAGAAAAATGGTGTTCAGCGTCAAATCGCCAACGCCATAAAACTCACCCAGAGAAATGATTTCCTCCACCTTGGCGGTAATCTGCTCCGGCTGATTGTATGACGGACAGATTCCGTGCATATCCACGTAGTCCTCGTCGGGAATTTCCTGGTCCGTGTTACATACGCCATACAGACTGTCCGGCTGGGTATTGCCATCATCACAACCGAACCGGCATCGCGGCTCCGGAACACCGTCGCTCAAAAACAGAACCATGTATCGAGTCCGCGCTCTCATTGTGGGGCCGGCCGCTATCATGTCCTGTTCCAGCATGGTCATAACAACTGAAAGCGCCCCCTGATAATCTGTTGCTGGACCACCCATCCCCCCCTGCGGTGCCAATGCGCCGTTGGCATCCGCCCAACTCGTGGTGAAATCGGTAATTCTGCTCCACGATGCAAACCCAATGACCCCAAATTCCACATTGGCCAATGCATCCAGCTCCTGTCCCGCCAGATTCAATGCAATGAGTCGATTGTCCCCGGGATCGGTACACTGGAGGGAAGCGGACTGGTCAATTACGATAAGGAGTTTCACGGGAAAGGGCATATCATCCGGTTCACTGGTACAGAACTCCCCTTTCACATCCATTTTGTTGTCGTAATAGGTCATCGTCGTTTCGATGATGGGGGCCAGTCCCGCGTCGCTGCAGTGCAATGCCAGTGCGCCCGGAACGCAAAGGACAATCAGTATTCGCAGCGGCATCGACCTCCATAATCTTCGCACTATAGACTGGCTATTCATTTTTGGATTTCCTTGCAACGACTGGCCCGGGCGCATACACATTTTAACTCACCTGTTAGTCAACTGTAGCAGCATCGCTCAACTCAAATTCAGATCTTCGGTATGTACAACGTACAAAGTATAATCCGAATTAAGGTTGAGGAAAAAAAAAGTGACTTCCTTCTTCCGACATCCAACCGATGTCGCGGCGCTACAAAATCAATGAACAATTAATTGAGGGACGAGGTTATTTTCTGCGGCGGTGAATCGCCAACCCCAGTAGCATCAGGCCGAGTGCCAGCACCGGAATAATTCCGGTATTGCCGGCGCCGACGGCAGCCACAGAACAGCCGGACTTATCATCATCGAGAGATTTGCCCTCCACGATAATGGTGGCCGTTGTCTCTGCTGCCGGATTTGTCTGACCAGTGACGGCATCGGTATCGGCCATTTGCGCATGTAATTTAACGATATATTTACCCGGTTCATCCGGCACCAGTATTGGCACTGAACCTTCTGTGTACTGGTACATGTACGACCTGGAGGAATCCACCGAACCACTGGGTTTCTGAATCACTGCACTGGACCCGGCAGGGGCCTTCTCCACACTCAGAACATAATTGATGGGGGCATTCTCCCGGTTGGCAAACAGCAACAGAGGCACCTGAGATCCTGTTTTTACCTTTGTAAAAGAAGGTGTATGGACATCAAACGCCATATCGGGGTCAAGGCAATTTTCGGCATCGCCATATACAACGAGGCAGAATTTATCGTCGCAAACATCGCCCACGCCATCTCTGTCTCCATCCAGCTGGTCCGCATTGGCCATCATGGGGCAATTGTCATCCCGGTTGCCAATCCCATCATTGTCATTGTCGGGATCACAGGCGTCTCCAATTAAATCACCATCATTGTCGTCCTGTGTGTTGTTGCTCGCCTGAGGACAGTTATCTTTTGTGTTGCGAATGGTGTCGCCATCGTCATCGGGATCGCACAACGGGCTGTTGGCGTCCCTGGTATTGTCAGCGCTCATGGGACAGGGATCTTCCAGATTGGCAATGCCGTCACCGTCAATGTCACCGTCGCAGGCATCGCCATCGGCATCACCATCGGCATTGTCCTGAAGTGGATTCGGATTAAGGGGGCAGTTGTCCGCATCATTTGCCACTGTATCTTCATCCTTGTCCGGGTCACACACGTCGCCCAGCCCATCGCCATCAATATCCAACTGATCATCATTGGGCACATCGGGACAATTGTCACAGGCGTTGCCCAATTCGTCCCCATCCCCATCCAACTGATCCTGATTGGCCGCGAACGGACAATTGTCGTATGGATCTTCCACACCATCGTTGTCATAATCATCTGCGAACTGATAGGTGACCCCCACATCCGTATTATTAATGAGGACACTGCCGCCACCACCGCCGCCGCCGCCACCGCCGGACTGCTCTGGTGTACCGCACTGGTCAAAGTTGTCATCACATTCATAGGGCATATCCTGCGCGAAGGCGCTCGTGCTCCAGATCAATGTGACCAGTATTGCTGCCAAGGTTTGTACAATTGCTACTTTTTTCATGATTCACCCCTATCTCCTAAAGATGTTGGCGTTTTACGCGCTCTGTGCGAACAGTATGCTCAGCAAGAACCATACCGACCTGATTTACGAAATCGGCACCAGATTCAAAATCACAATTCACCCCGGAATTGAGAGAAAATAGCAATTTCACACCTGAACTAAAAGTATGCATTTTTTTCAAAGTGTATGCTCCATCATACACCCGACAGCCATCACATACGTGCAGTTCCCAAAGATGGGAGATGGGTTACTCATAGGTGCAGCCATTGTGAAGAAGAATCACCCGACCATCGGCCATGGTGACCACACCCTGAGCATTATAAAAATCGAGACCATTCTCAATGGGCTTGCCACCCAGCTTTACCACTTCCATTAGCCTCGGAATTTTGTAATTCAGGAAACCCACACGCCAAAGGGTTCCGTCAATAAAAAGGACCAGGGCGGTTTGTGCCCCGATCATTTTGACGGCCACCACCGCTCGTTTTGTCTCAACCCGAACCAGCCGACGCGGCGCGGACATATTCGAAACATCCAGCAGGCTGAAACCGGCGCCATATTCAGCTACAATGGCCGACCGGTGATTCGAGTCCACATCCACCACGCGTCCAATGGTGGTAACAGGGGTTCCGGCAACAGGAACATTATCCTGCTGTGTGATGGAAACGACACCTCCCAGCGAATCCGCCACCAGGGCTGAACCGCCCCGAGCATCGATGGCGACTGCACGGCCTATGGTATCTACAGTGCCAACCCGATTGGGTGAGCCAATATCACCGGTAATGAGTGTGACGCCTTCCTCGTATCCGGCGACCCACAAATTATTATTTGAAATGGCCACACCGGTCACAATGTCAATTTGTTCCAGAACACCAATATCAGGAAACTCTGCATACGCGGGTGTCGAAAGATTATCCGTTGAAAAAAGCTGAATGCCACCCACACTGAACCCAATGGCATACGCATTCCATGTAACCGCCAGGGCGTTGGCCTGACCTGTAAGAATGGCGCTGTCCCGAAGTGTCGCCTCCGCTATGGACGGTACGTTGTAAATCTGAATTGACGGCGTGTCGCCCCGAAGCGTTGCATAAACTCGCTCACCGATAATTGAAGCGCGGGAGACTTCGCCCGATACATCCAACTGCTTCGAATAGACGGGGATAAAATCGTGGCGATATGCGCATTCTCCAAGCACACAATACCCCAGCGTACATGGATCTCCGTCGTCACATTCTTCGTCGGCGGTGCATTCTGAAGTAATGCGCCGATTATCGGTGCCATTGATTTCCACACCCTCCAGCGCTGTCTCAGTATCCAGGCCTCCACCGGTGTCCGTTTTATCATCGCTATTGCATCCCCAACAAAACAACAAGACAACAGCGACGAATGCGGTAATGCGAAATTGTGGCCCAAATCCCCCATCTGCAAAGTTTGAATGTCTCATTCTGTATTGCTTCCTTTGCGCAGACCATGCTTATGCAGCAAATCGTAAAAATATTTTCGATTCAGACCGGCAACCCGTGCCGCCCTGGCAATTCGCCCATCACTTTCGTTCAGAAGAGCTTCAAGGTACTCCCGCTCAAAACGCTCAATAATCGCCTCTTTTGCTTCCTTAAACGGTCGATTCAAATCAAACTTTAAGTAATTGCGTTCCAGGTTGGTCTTGCCGGGCATATTTACAAAGGCATTTTCCTCCCCGAGACACGCAAGGCGTTCCAGCACATTTCTCAGTTCACGCAGATTTCCCGGCCAGCTGTAATCCATCAGCTGTTGCTGCGCATCCATCGACAGGGTTCTGAACTTGCGACGATGTTTGCCCAATTTAAAAAAATGATCGCACAACACCGGAATATCCTGTTTGCGATTGCGCAGCGGGGGAACGGCAATGCAAACCACTGCAATACGATAGTACAGGTCCTGCCTGAATTTCCCCTCCTCCACCGCTTCGGCCAAATCCTGTTTGCTGGCGGCAATAATCTGAAAATCCAACTTAATGGCCTGGGTACCTCCCAATCGCCGAATCTCCCGCTCATCCAGGGCGCGAAGCAATTTGGCCTGCAATTCAAGGGGCAACTCTTCAACTTCATCCACAAACAGCGTCCCGCCCTGTGCCCTCTCGCACGCCCCGGGACGAAATGTATGGGCTCCGGTAAAAGCGCCCTTTTCAGCACCAAACAATTCACTTTCAATTAGCGACGGCGGCACAGATGCACAGTCAAACACCACAAACGGACGCTCGCGCCGGGTGCTCTCCTCGTGAATAGCTTTAGCCAACGCACTTTTCCCGGTACCTGTCTCGCCCTGCAGCAAAACTGTTGTCCCCACCTGGGCCACTTTGCCAAGCATTCCCATAATGGACCGCATCGATGAACTCGTGGCGATAAGTGATCCAAAGGACTGCACATCATCGGTATGATACAGAGGCGAGGAATATATCGGCTCAAACTGCATTTTCACGGTACCAGCATGAATCACCGCCCCGGGAACAAGAAATGCCTCCTTGACCCGTGTTCCGTTGACTGCAGTTCCATTGGTGGAATCCAAATCGCGAATATAATGCCGTTCGCGTGTAGTGATAATCTGAAAATGTTTTCTGGAAACAGTGGAATCGGTCAGTACCAAATCACAGGTTTTGTCCTTGCCAACCGTGTACACCTCCTTAGTCACTGTCACGGACTGCACCGGCTCTCCCCGTCGGTAAATGCTCAACTGCAACTGACGCACTCTAACGGGATTTGATACAGATCCCAACACCTGCGTCGGGTCTTCGATTCGCATTTTGTTCGTCGTTTTTGGGCCCAATTCGAAAGTTCCTTTTCAAGGGTAACCTGCCAAATTTTTGTTCGGCAATCCTTCGGCAATCAAAAATGCTGGTTCAACTTCAACTTCAATTTGACCACTCAGGTCGCTATTCATTATCTTCCATCCACCCAAAGCATGCCACATGATTCATGGCAGGCAAAGTATTCTGGCGTGGTTATGCCATGTGTGATACTAAGCTCGTGGCAATGAGTATATGAATTGTCTAATGAAAGCGAATATGTAAATGGCTGATAACAAAATGGAAAAACTGCTGAAAACACGCATCCTCATACTGGATGGCGCCATGGGTACAATGATACAGCGGCTGGGACTGGAAGAAGCTGATTTTCGCGGTGAACGATTTAAAAACTGGGCCTGCGATCTCAAAGGCAACAATGATCTTCTCAATATTACCCATCCGGAAGCCATCATCGGCATTCACGAGCAGTTCCTTGAAGCGGGCGCCGACATCATTGAAACCAATACATTCAATGCCAATCGGCTCAGCCAGGCGGATTACCAGACCGAAAAATTCACCTACGAAATCGCTCTCGCCGGAGCGGCCAACGCTCGCAAAGCCGCTCAAAAGTGGAGCCAAATCACGCCGGACAAACCGCGATTTGTGGTGGGCATCATCGGCCCCACAAACCGTGCCCTGTCCCTTTCACCGGACGTCAACAATCCCGGCTATCGCGCGGTGAGTTTCGACGAAATGGTGGATGTGTGCACTGAAAACATCCGCGGTCTCATGGATGGCGGTGTCGACGCACTGATGATTGAAACTGTTTTCGATACCCTGAACTGCAAAGCGGCCATTTACGCGATTCAACGTTTTTTCGAACACCGTTCAACCACTTTGCCACTGATGATTTCAGGTACCATTTCCGATGCATCCGGCCGAACCCTCTCGGGGCAATTGCCCGATGCGTTCTGGCATTCGGTAAAACATGGCAACCTGCTTTCAGTGGGGCTCAATTGCTCATTGGGCGCCAAAGAACTGTATCCCCATATCAAGGGCCTCAGTAAGGTAGCCACGTCCATGATCTCCGTACACCCCAACGCGGGATTACCCAATGAATTCGGAGAATACGACGATTCTCCCGAAAACATGTCCCGTCTGGTTTCCGGTTTTGCCAAAGAGGGCATGGTCAATATCGTGGGTGGATGTTGTGGCACCACGCCCGCACATATCGCCGCCATTTGCAAAGCGGTGGAGGGCCTTTCGCCCCGCATTCCCCCAAAAGCGCCGACTGAAACCATTCTGTCGGGTCTCGAGACGCTTCATATCACAAAAGAAAGCCTCTTTGTAAACGTCGGTGAGCGCACCAACGTTACCGGGTCAAAGCGGTTTGCCAAACTGATTAAAAAGAAAAACTACGAAAAAGCGGTGGAAATTGCCGGTGAGCAGGTGGAAAACGGCGCACAGATTATCGATGTTAATATGGACGAAGGAATGCTGGATTCCGAAGCCGAAATGGTAACATTCCTGAATCTGCTGGCATCAGAACCCGAGATTTCCCGTGTCCCTGTGATGGTGGATTCCTCTCGTTTTGATGTGATTTGCGCCGGCCTGAAATGTCTTCAGGGCAAAGGCATTGTCAACTCAATATCACTTAAAGAGGGCAAGGATGTGTTTGTTAAACACGCCCGGGAAATTCGGCGTCTGGGCGCTGCGGTTGTGGTGATGGCGTTTGATGAGCAGGGACAGGCCGATACAAGGGAGCGCAAAGTTGAAATCTGCACCCGCTCCTATCGCATCCTCGTGGACGAACTGGGCTTCTCCCCCACTGATATCATTTTTGATCCCAATGTATTTGCAGTGGGAACCGGCATTGACGCCCATCGGCGCTACGGTCTCGATTTTATTGAGGCGGTGCGGCAAATCAAGCAAACCCTGCCAGGCGCCCTGTGCAGCGGTGGCATTTCCAATGTCTCTTTTGCATTCCGCGGCAACGACCCGGTACGCGAAGCCATCAATAGCGCCTTTCTGTATCACGCCATCAACGCGGGGCTGGATATGGGAATTGTGAACCCCGGGCTGGTCACCATTTACGAGGAAATTCCCAAAGATCTCCTCGAAAAAGTGGAAGACGTTCTGCTGGATCGCCGGGATGATGCGGTGGAACGATTGCTGGATATTGCCCATACGGTGGAAGGCAGCAAAAAGGACACCACCGATTTGCAGGAATGGCGCACCCTCCCCGTCGGTGAACGCCTGACCCACGCGCTGGTAAAGGGTATCTCTAATTTTGTCGAAGACGATGTGGTTACTGCCCTTAAAGAAATCCAGAATCCTATCGACGTGATTGAGGGTCCCCTCATGGACGGCATGAACCGGGTGGGCGAACTTTTTGGCGCCGGCAAGATGTTTTTGCCGCAGGTAGTCAAAAGCGCTCGGGTAATGAAAAAAGCGGTGGGGGTTTTACTGCCGTATATTGAAGAACAATCCAGTGGTGAGCGGCGGGAAGAAGGAACTGTCCTTTTGGCGACGGTAAAAGGAGACGTCCATGATATTGGAAAAAACATTGTGGGTGTGGTCCTGCAGTGCAACAACTATAAGGTTATCGATCTTGGCGTAATGGTACCCACCGAGGAAATTGTGCGTCAGGCCAAAGCGGTCAAGGCCGACATTATCGGTCTCAGTGGCCTGATTACCCCTTCTTTGGCTGAGATGGCCGATGTGGCCGCCACCATGGAAAAGGAAGGGTTCTCCATTCCGTTGATTCTCGGCGGCGCCACCACATCGAAAATTCATACCGCCGTAAAAATAGCGCCCAATTATTCGGGCGCTGTGCAACATGTGCGGGATGCATCGCTTGCGGTGGGAGTGGCGTCCAATCTGCTGGCCCGGAACAACACGGCATATGTCCAGCAGGTCAAAGACGAATACCATACATTGCGCGATAATCATCAAAAGCGACAGGGCGGTCAATCCCTGGTGTCAATTGCAGACGCCCGCCAACAGGGCGCCTCAATCGATTTTGTGTCGATTCCAACGCCCCCGCCTGCTTTTGTGGGCGAGAAAGTCTTTGTGGAATATCCCCTCAGAGACATTGCCAATTACATCGACTGGACCTTCTTTTTCAGCGCCTGGGATTTAAAAGGTCGTTTTCCTGACATTTTGAACAGTCCCGAAAAGGGAGAAGAAGCCAAAAAGCTGTTCGATGACGGCAACGAACTCCTGCAGAAACTGATTTCCCAACGATTGCTGGAGGCCAAAGGCATGATGGCAATCCTCCCCGCGCACAGTGTTGGCGATGATATTCACGTATTTTCAGCAAAAAACACAGACAGAGACACGCCCGAGTTTGTTATCCATACGCTGCGTCAGCAGATGTCCAAAAAGGAAGGAACATATCAGGCGCTGGCCGATTTTGTGGCGCCAAAGACCAGTGGCGTTGCCGACCATGTGGGCTTCTTTGCGGTTACCTGCGGTGGAGGAGTTGAGGCACTCGTTAAAGAGTTTGAAGCGGACAACGACGAGTACAACGCGATTATGGTGAAAGTTCTGGCGGACAGGCTGGCAGAGGCGTTTGCTGAACTGCTTCATCTTAGGGTGCGCAAGGAATTCTGGGGCTACGCCGCCCACGAAAAGCTGGGACTAAAGGAACTGTTGACGGTTAAATACACGGGTATTCGGCCAGCTCCCGGATACCCGGCCTGTCCGGACCACTCGGAAAAACATCTGATGTTCGATTATCTGAACATTCAGAAAAAAACCGGGATTTCACTGACCGAAAGCGGTGCCATGATGCCCGGTGCTTCGGTATGCGGTTATTATTTCGCGCACCCTGAATCCAACTACTTCGCATTGGGCAAGATTGGCGAGGACCAGCTGGCGGATTATGCGAAACGCAAAGGCGTCTCCATTGATGCAGCCAGAAAGTGGCTGGCACATCATTTATAGAATGGACGGTTGGCACCCCTTTGGCCCATACGCGATTGGTCAGCCCCGAAAAAACGATCATTGAAATTTGGATAGGATTGCGTATGGTGGACATTTTCATATAAGATTCAACGATGGTCCCACTCCTTTGATTCGGATGATTTCGCCAATGGCATTGAGACAGACAGCATGACATTTCAGCATCCATTCATTTCCCTGTATTTGCTGCCTGTGGCTGTCTTCATCGCATTGCCCTGTCAGTCAAACCCTGCTCACCACGACGCTGCACTGGTTTCAACAGTACTGTCACAAAGTTCAATTACAGCAGCGGACGATTTACCCGCCAATGGCTTAGCCGCCACTGCATCCGGTGACTCCGCATTTAGATCGCTGCCCAGGGTCATGCTGCTGGTTTTTGAGCAAAGCAGTGAAGATGTTCTGCGAATCGTGGAAAACCTGCAGATGCGCATGTTTGATGTGAATGTGAAATTTGGTGTGCGGTGGATAAAACCGCCCACTGTTGATTTTGAGTTTCAACTGAAAACAGCCCGAAGGATGCTGGAGGATGAAAACATTCAACTCGTCTTTTTCTGGCGAGCCCTTGAACGCGACATTCTTTACTATCAAATGCCTGAAGATGCGCGGCCATCAGAACGAAATATCGATGACGTTGGAGAAGAAAGCAGACCAGAGGCCATCTCCATTGTGATTCAAACCGCCGTTGAAACACTTTTGGATTCAGGCAAACTATCGGCTCCGGGAGCGTCTTCTCCAGCACGCCGGCCTGCCGTTCAGACCGCACCTGCAAAATCACTGGCAACTGCTCTTCCTGAAATAAGTGAAAAATCACCAAATGCACCCATCCGAAGCCGTCGATACCCCCATATTTATATTCAAATGGGATACGAGCCCAACTGGGTCAACAGTAAGCCCGTGGTATTGCACGGCGGCGCGCTGCGTCTGGGCTACCAGCCTGTAAAAACCTTCCGCGGATTTTTGGGCATTGGCGTCACTGATTATCTGGTCAGTTCGGAGTCCGGATTCAGCATGAAACAACTCCGAATTCCGATAGAGATCGGGCTGGTGGGCATTGTGCGTCGCGCGGATCTTGCGGTTGGATTCGGCGGATCATTTCTGCTTGTGCCTGTTCAGAATTCTCCCAGTACGGGTGTTGACGACACTGAATTGAAAAAACCGTATTGGTCTCAAGGGGTTATGTTAAAAACGTTCATTGAGTTCCAATATCACATTAGTCGATATTTTGAACTTTATGCCGATATCCACCTTTTGACAAACCTGAATATGGTAACCTACGAGGTAACAAATGGGCCTATCCTGTTTGATGAGTATCATCGATTTTGGCCCGGAATGCAGGTTGGGATCGCATTTTTCTTATTTTGATCCACCGCTTTTATTTCAAAAAGTAACTAAGAAGGTATGAACCTGGTGGAAAAATACACAACGCAACCGGAACAGGAACAGGAAGCTCAGCTTTCAGAGCGGGCAAGAGAATTCGATATTGCCTGCGCCTGTGCCAACGGTGACAGAGAAGCTCAGCGTCAGCTGATAAATTCAGTATTCGATGCGGTAACTGCCACGGTTTCCTATGCACTTAATACACATGTCTTTGCCCAGGATGTAATTCAGGAGTCGCTGGTGGAGATTCTCAATTCCATGAGATACTTCAGGGGCGAATGTTCCCTGACCACCTGGTCCAGGCGCATTTCCATGCGTGTGGCGTACAAGCGATTAAAGAAATTCAGAAAATACCAAAAGCAACTGCAATCATATACGCCTGATGATGCTATTGAACCGCAAGGGGAACTTGCGGTTGGTTCCAAAGAACTGCGATTGCAGATCAATTCGGCAATTTCATCTTTGCCGATAAAACAACAACAGGTGATTCGACTGAAATACATTCACGAACACAGTATTCAGGAGATCGCTCAAATCGTTGACGCACCGCAGGAAACCGTAAGGGACAGGTTGAAAGTGGGAAAGAAAAAGCTAAAACGGTTGTTGTCTAAAAATCCAGCACTGAGTGACTGGATAAAAAAAGGGGAATAAAGTGGAGTCGAAAATGATTTACGGGAAAATTACAGATGAGCGGTTGGAGGAGCTGCTGGTAAATCTGCGTCCCGATTACCCCGATGAGCCACTGCATTTCAGGGTAGACGATTTTAAAAGACATAGAATCGTCAATGCAGTTTTATCGGAGTGGGAAGACACCAGTCAGACGCTGATTAGACCGAAAAGCAGTGCGCGTTCTTTCCGCATCGCGGCAGTGGCAGCGCTGACCATTGGCACGTTGCTCATTGGCGCATATCTGGCGATTAGTGGACCATCTGTCAACTCATCCGCAAATTCCAATGGTTCAGCCCAGCTGCTGGCGCCCAATACTGGTATGGAACCACAGCTGGTACCTCAAAGTCGTTTTTCACTGTTGCAGGGAGACGTGAATTGCGGAAATACTTCTGTTAAACTGGGTGCCAGCGTCCCCATGGAACAGTGGATTGAAACTCGCAATGGACAAAGTGCATTTTCACTGCCAACCGGGATTGCCGTGGGCCTGGCCGACAACAGTGCCGCCAGAGTCTTTTGGAACGGAAAACGCAAATACGAGGTGGAAATCAATCAGGGAAAAGCACTTTTTTCGGTGGACCCTCAAAAATCCAGGGAAGGCTTTTTTGTGCGAACTCCCAACGGTCGCATCAAGGTAACTGGTACTCTGTTTACTGTTGAAGTCGGAGATCGAGGCGAAGTCGACGTACGATTGCACCGCGGAAAAGTCGAAATTCAATCCGGTAAAGGCGGCGTCCATTATGTGGAAGCGGGGCAAACGGCCACACTGCGAGATCACTCCGTCGGCGTTCGAGCTTCTAATGACAACAATCAAGGTACCAGCCAATTGTATAAACTGGGGTGTTTTGACAGTGGTCAGACCTTCAGCGAGTTGACCCGGCAGGACTGCGATTCCCAACGTGTTCTGTCCGAAGACGCCCGTGCCATGCGTGGAAGCAGGCAGCCTGCGAACCGTACCAAAGTCAGCAGTTTATCTGAATTGCTCCACGCCGCCCGCGTGGCCAGACGCGATGGCGATTGGGAAACCGCAGCCTCCATGTACCGCCAACTCATCCGCGATTTTCCAGGAACCGCCAACAGCAGAACCGCGCTGGTCACCCTTGCGGAAATTGAACTCAAACAATTGAACGCTCCCAAAGCGGCGTTGAAACATTTCAATGCGTACTTGAAATCACCGGGAGCACTGGAGCGAGAAGCCCTTTATGGTAAGGCAAAAGCCTACAGAGCCATGAACAATGGGAAACTGGAGCAAAAAACCCTGAAACAGCTGGTCGCCAGTTTCCCAAGCGGACCCATCTCGCAGGCCGCCGATAAACGATTGCAGGAGTTGGCAGATCTCGATTGATATCGTAATATATGTCTCCAGACAGTCAAACTGCCATCTGCCAGACATGAAAACACAATATAAAAACAACCCTCTACCGCACCTTTTTCCACTCTATGTGACGTGGCTCATCAACTCCCGGCTGTCGATAGTCTTTTTTATGTGCATTGTTGCACTCGGATGCGACACTGTTGAAAATATCGGATACTGGAGTAGGGAAGAATCTGACGATGCGAATACGGACCGGGAAACAGGGGAGCCGGAAGAAACAGACACCGTCGATTCGGAATCCGATAACTCCGACACAAACGACACCGAAGACACTGGCGACTCCGGTGATTCCGACGACTCCGAAACGATAGACACTACCGAGGATACCGATACCGACACCGGTACCGGCACCGACACCGATACCGATACCGATACACAATATGACATTGTGCCGTTTTCACCCAGTATGGAGGTGATGTACCCGCCAATTTATCCCATCCCTGGAACAGACAATCAATTGGGTTTACCTGGCGTGTGGTACAAATTCCTGGATAACCTGAATACCGGCAGTTACATTAACGTCTCACTGGATTTTGCCAGCGACCGTTTCTGTGCACAAGGCCAGGTGGCGCAATGGACGGGAAGCACTTTCAACGACTTTACGTTTGCCGGACTTGGCGCCTGGCTTTGTTCTGATTATACGGTACCCAGTGGAGAGAAATATTCCATGGAGAACTGCCCATACATCGAAACCATCCGTTTGGATTTCAAGGGCGTTTCGTTTCATCTCGAAGGCAATGTGGTGCCGGAAATGATTATGCTGAGGATATTTCTGACTGGAGGCGGCTGGACATCGCTACCATTCGTGGATGTCCCTGTTATGGATTCCCAGACGGAATATATGTTCAGTGATATGTCAGATGTGACCCCATCGCGCATCAGCGCTATCCAGATTCTAATCCCCGGAAGTTATAATCAAGCCATTCCCTACGACTTTTGCATTAGAGATTTTGCGCTGCTGGTGACCACGGACTGACCTGGTTCTTTAGCACCTCCCATCAGACGGTGGGTTTTTGCAGTGGACGCCACCTCGGCAATGGCTCGGTCTGCGTATCGCAGTGCGTCCGGATGGTGTTGCAGCCGTTTCCAAAGTTTGTACAGACGTCGGATTGTGCGATGAAACCGCCACGAGGTTTTTAAAACATCTGCAATATGTGCCAAATGAAATGAAATTACCCCTTCCCGGGCGTATCCGGGTCTGCGATCCCGGCGATATCGTTTGCGAAACAGACCCGCATCGAGGGGATGTATCGCCGCCCCCCTGCCAAACTCGCAGCAAACGGCAAGTCTGTAAATGGTCGTGAGTTTTTTGTTGCTGCCACAGGCCACCATTCGTCGAATAACCGTTTGCATATGTTCCGGAGTATAAAATGTTCGCCACGCCACGGCATTGGCTTCTCGCCATTCCGCCTGTGTCATGCGGGGATGGGTGGTAACATAATGATTGGTATCGTACTTGTTGTAATCGTTGTCCAGCCATTGGCCCGTGTCCAGAAGGTCACGGTGAACTTCACTACCCGGCAGAGGTGTCAGATTTGTAAAATAGATGGCATCGATGGGCAATTCCCGCTGGATGGTGGCCACATCTTCCCGCACTCTCTCTATCGTATCATACGGCAATCCGATAATGTACGTTGCGGTGATCACCACAGGGAACCGTTTCCAGGCAAGCAAATTTTCCCTGTAGTGTTCAATTCGGTTTTGCCGCTTTTGAATATGCCGCAGATTTTCGGCATTCATACTTTCTATGCCCACAATGATCTGATCGATGCCCGCCGCGACGGCCCTGGGAATGAAACGGGGAATGGTGTGACAGGCAGTATCCACCTGGGCCAGAATGCGAAATCGCAATCCTTCCCTGCGAAGCTGAATCAACCGTTCAAAAAACGGCTCCCAGAGTTTGTTTCGGGCTATGTTGTCATCGGTCAGGAAAAACTGACGCACGCCATTGGCATAGTTCACCCGAATAATCTGTTCCAGTTCATCCACCCGGCGGCACCTGCTTTTCTGGCCGTGCACATTGATAATGGTGCAGAACGTACAGGAAAAAGGGCATCCTCGCCCCAAATCGAACGGTGCGTATTCTCCAAAGGATTTGCGAACTTCGCTCATTGGCAGCTGAGGCAATGGCTGTCCGCCCAAATCCGGCATATCTCCCAGATAATTATACAGGGGTTTCAATTTTTGTTGCCACGCGTCCATCAGGACTTCGTCCAAACGGCCGGTTTCACTTTCGCCGACGAAAAAACTGATCCCTCTGCGTTGCGCTTCGAGCGCTTCCACCGGAAGTCTTTTCATTGTGGCGAGAAACCCGGCCACGTGAAACCCCCCCATACAAACAGGTATCTGGCAATCGGTAAATCTGTACGCAAGATCAAGCGCCCTTGGAAACTGATTGGTCTGGACACCCACCATCCCCACAAAACCACGTTCACCCCGTTGATGAATGTGGCGGGCAATTCGCTCCGGCACCACGCGTGTGTGCTGTTCATCGACAACCGAAATATACACGTCCACATTGGGTCCAATTACCTGACGATGCGCAAAATCCATACACAAGCCGTTCAACACAGCCAGAGAATTTGATGGAATAAATGTTTTTCGCCAAATAATCGGATATCCATCGTCATCGTAATGAGTTGGTTTAATCAGATATATATGAAAAACCGACCTTAAATTTTTTTTTCGCATCCATTTTCATTAGCACTAAATTCACGGATGTGCACATAAAGAAAGAGCCTTTAGCATCGGGACGTGATTGAAGCGCGCCGGCGAATTGCACCGGATGCGGCGTACGAATACAAAACGCCCGTCAGCGTTTTTGGGCATTCCATTTGACGCAATCGTCGTATTTCACCAAATGGCCCCCAAAAAGGTCCAACGCGCTGCCAAATGTGAGATCCACACGGCTATCACTTAAGGTTTGCACCGTGTCCAAATCCGAAATATCCCGGGCGCCGCCGGCATAGGTGCACGGAATGGGACAGGCATCTCCCAGCAGACGCACCAAATCGGGATCGATGCCCTCGCACTTGCCTTCCACGTCCGCGGCGTGAATCAAATATTCAGAACAATAACCGGACAGTTCGTTCAACAGGGTCGCTGTCACCTGCGTTTCCGTGGTGGTTTGCCAGCGATCGGTGGCCACAAACCATCCCGAATCTGTGCGCCGACAACTCAAATCGATGACCAATCGCTCTGGCCCCACAGATTGCGACATGATTTCCACTTTTTTCATATCCAACTTTTTTTCGAAAAAGAGCCAACTGGTGACAATCACCTTCTGTGCCCCCTTTTTGATCCATTGGGCGGCATTGGCCGGTGTGATACCACCGCCCAGATGCAATCCGTCCGGCCAGGCGGCAAGCGCGCTTTGTGCCGCTGCTTCATTGCCCGCACCCAGCATAATCACATGTCCGCCCAAAAGATTGTCCTTGCGATACAGTCGGGCGTAGTACCCGGCATCCCTGTGGGACACATAGTTGGTTTTCAATGCTGTTTCACAGCTGCTGAGTGACGATCCCACAATCTGTTTCACGCTGCCGCCATGAATATCAATACAGGGTCTGAAAAGTGTCATTTTGCTGTCCTTTACTGGCACAATGGGGTGCTTGAATCATGTACACAAAATTGGCCGGAAATAAAAGACAGTGTCTTATATTTCAACTGCGGGATGCAGCGGAATGTTTGCACTTTGGCGTCGATGGATGGTATTGAACGTTTCACAAGGGGAGGATGCCATGGCCGTTGAATTGCTGGCCCCTGCAAAAAATTGTGATGTTGGCAAAGTGGCGGTCAATTGTGGCGCCGACGCGGTTTATATTGGCGCGCAACGGTTCGGCGCCCGCAAAGAGGCGGGCAACAGTATTTTGGACATTGCAACACTCATCGAGTATGCGCACCGATACATGGTGAAAGTGTACGTGGCTCTTAACACGGTGTTGCAAAGCGATGAAGAGGTGCACGATGCTGTCCGAATGTTGCGCACCCTCCATGATGCGGGCGTCGATGGCGCCATCATTCAGGATATGGGATTGCTGGAAGCGGGATTGCCCCCCATGCCCATCATCGCCAGCACCCAGACCCACAATGCAAATGCGTCATCGGTTCAATTTCTCGAAAAAGTGGGATTTCATCGCGCCATTCTGGCCAGAGAATTAACCCTGAACGAAATGGCTGCCATCCGCAAGGCCACCTCACATATCGAATTGGAAGCCTTTGTTCACGGCGCGCTCTGCGTGTCATACAGCGGCAGATGTTATCTGAGCCTCGCCAACGGTGGCAGAAGCGCCAATCGCGGGGAGTGTGCCCAACCGTGTCGCAAACGGTATCGTCTGGAAGACGCGCATCATCAAACGCTGGCAGAAGGTCATTTGCTATCGGTGAAGGATATGTGTAAAATCCATATGCTGGACGCCCTGCTGGACGCCGGAATCACATCGTTTAAAATTGAGGGCCGACTAAAAGACACGGCGTACGTGGCCAACGTGGTCACCGCCTACCGCAGCGCCCTGGATACGGTTCTTGCGCGGCGTGGCGCGACCGCTTTTCCGGACAAACTAACCGCCAGAGTCGCCGCGAATCTGACGAAGACCTTTCACCGGGGATACGTTGCCGGATTTGCAGAGGGCGCAAAAAAAATGGCCAACTTCGTTACCCCCAAAATGATGGGCGAGCAAGTGGGACGAGTGGTGGCTGTATCTGGAAACATCGTCACATTAAACATCCCCCGGGGCATCGAAATCGCCAGTGGAGACGGTCTCTGTTTTGTGTCAGGCGACGCGTTGAAGGGCACGGGGGTACAACAGGCGGATGGCCATCATCTGAAGCTGCGGGATGCTACAGGGATACGTGTGGGGGCTTTACTCTATCGCAATCGGGATCAACACTTCCTCACACAATTGGAAAAAAGCCGTACCGAACGCAGGGTACCTTCGATTATCAGCGCCGCTTTTTGCAATGACACACTGACACTGGTGGCAACGGATACACAACAGAACACCGCACGCGTTTCCGTTACAGAAGGCCTGTCATCCGCCCGCGATAGTGAACAAACCCTTAAGACCTGGAAAAAGCAGCTGGCCAAAACCGGAGACTCCGAGTTCGTAATTAAACAGTTGCAAATGGGCGGCGCAGAGCTCCCGTTCATGCCGGTTTCCCAAATCAATCAGCTCCGCCGACAACTGCTCGACCAGCTGAGAGCGAAGCGACACAAGGGCATGATGCGCATCCGCGACCGTCACGCCATGCAGTACAGCCCATCGCCCTATCCCGGTGTGGTGGATTCGTACCACAACGTGACCAACAGTTTCGCGCGTCGGTTTTACCAGAAGTGCGGCGCAACGGACGTGGCCAACGGAATCGACGCCGATGGCAGTGGCCTCCGCATCAAAGTGATCTCGTCCAGATATTGTCTGAGACGGGAGCTGGGCTGGTGTTTAAAGGCCGACACCCAAAAAAAACATACCGGCGGTCTGTTTTTGGTCGACCTGGATACCCCGGGCGAGCAACGACTCAACCTGCGTTTTGATTGCGATGTCTGCGAAATGAGCCTATTCCAGGAATCCGAGCACGAATAAGATCCCAGGATATCGATTAACACCCTGGGCGTCGCATCTCCATTTTGAGTATTTCACTGTAATAACGCGCGGCGGCGAACACAGCGCACGTATGCGTCCACCGTTACCCAGGGATAGCTGACCACTCCACCATTAAAAAAAACATAAAAATGCATATTCGATGCCTCTGTGTCCGCGGGTTCCCTAACGCTTGTGGACGACCAGTAGTGATTGCATTCTCCGCTGAGCACCATCGGCCAGTAACAGCCGGCAGGTGCATCGTCTGGCCCTTCTCCATCAGTGCATGATGCGCAAGTGGCCAATTCACATCCAGAGCAGGATCCCGATTTCTCGCAGTCCTCAGGCAACATCCGACAAATGCTGTCTCCATCCTTTGCTTCGCCGTTCACGCATCCGCGAATCAGCGACTGCAGCTCAACGACATTAGGCATATCCCAGTGGCCTCCCAGAGAATAGTCTCCTGATTTTTCTGCACAATACTCGCTGGCTTCTTCATAGGTCATAGTCTCCACTGACGCCGGATTCTCAAAGCACAAATCGGATTCGGCATCGTAGAAGTTTCCCTCGCTCTCGCAACCGCACTTAAAGGTGGAGGCGCAAACCGCCATTTCTCCCAATGAATCGTTGCAGGCCTGATGGGACAAACAGGTCTTTGACACCGTCCAGCCCGTGTCGCTGACCCGGCCATCGCACATAGAGGATGTCCCGCTGCAATACTGCGACGACACGTACCTCTCTATCTGTCCGCCGCATTCCGTTGATGCGCAGCGGTACTGCTGTTCGCTTTGACATACGGTTTGGGAGCTCGCAAAACAGTTGTCCGCAATTTCATTGCACACCGTGGTATTGCAGCCATCGGTTTGGTCACACCGGTTACCATTGACAAATTCGTGCACGCTGCACGTCCCCATCCCATCGCACGAGTCCGCCCCGTTGCACCACTTCCCGTCATTGCAGGGTGCGTTGAATTCGCGGGCCGTCCAGCCCGCATTATTGGCGGCAGAGCTGCACGCCTCGCAATCATTGGCGGCGTTTATGTCTCCGTCGGCAAAACACTTGCCATCAATTTTGCAAAGAGAGGGCAGCACATCATTGGTACACCGCCCCTGAACGCACATATCGGCGGTACAATCGATGTGGTCATTGCAGTCTTTGGCCACTCCAACGCATTGTCCCAGGTTATTACACTCGTCCCAGTCGGTGCACGGATTGCCATCGTCGCAAAGGGCGCCTGGCAGAGGAGACCATCCCGTAGCGTTGGCGCCAATATCACACACCCAGCACGGATCATCCGACGATTGGCCAGCAGCGTGGCAGACTCCACCAATCAGACAGCCGCTGCATTCGCTTCCACATCCAGTGATGTTTACCCAATCGGTTTTCACCACGGCCACATCGCATTTCTGGCAACTATTCAACGAATTCAGCGCTCCGTCTGCAATACAAACCCCGCCAATATAACAACCGGCGCAGGAGGCTGGGGGTATGGAATCGGAATCGGAATTTGAATCCGTCTCAAAGTCCACTGTGGTGGTTTCCGTGTCTGTTTCACTATCTGTCCGCTCTGACATCGGATCCCAGCAACCCGCCAGCGCAGCCGCAACAACACCCAATAAACATAAAGAACGCATTTTCATTGAAAACTCCAATTCCAATACAAAAAATCCACATTTACCGTCACAGCCACACCATTGTACACAAGAGCGTCTCCCTTCGAAACCACCTTCGCCACAATAACGTAATCTCTCCATCGACTCGACTCACATCATCAAACACCTGAATTCTTCTGTTTTGGACCAGCAAACGCGATTGACAACCTCAACTATCTGGAGAATAAAAGGAAATTTGCCCACTTTTCCAGTTGGGCTCAGGATGGGATAATCAGATGAAACTCCAACACAAGGCAACCATTGACGACGCCAGCGCTGGCCCGCTGGTAGACTATCTGGCCAGGGAAACGTCGCTGTCCAAACTGAAGGTGAAAAAAGCCATTGGCGCCGGTGGCTGCTGGATTCGGCGCAAGCATGTTCAAAAAGGAAAACTGCTGCGCGTCCGCAAACTCAAATACGTTCTGGCCAAAGGGGATGTGCTCGAATTTTATTTCGATGAAAACGCCCTGGCATATCAGGGCGCGCCACCAGTGCCACTGCACGAGCGCAAAGACTGGGCATTGTGGTACAAGCCGGTCAATCTGCTCTCGGGGGCCAGCCGTTATGGAGAAGTCTGCGCCATCGACTACCAGGTAAAACAAATCAGTGACCATCTGGCGGTTCATGTGATAAATCGACTGGATCGCGAAGCATCCGGGATTGTGGCACTGGCATACACGCGGGAGGGAGCCGCAAAACTGAGTGAACTGTGGCGGGGAAACGATGTGGAAAAAGTGTATCAGCTGGAAACCCTCGGGCATATTTCAACCACAACCGGAAAGATCACGTATCCCATACAAGGCAAAGACGCCTGTACCGAATTCGAAGTGATGGAGTACCGCACTGATTCAAAAGGCCGCTCCACCACGCGCGTTACCGCCCGCATTCGTACTGGACGATTCCATCAAATCCGTCAGCATTTTTTAAAAATGGGACATCCTGTACTGGGTGATCCCAAATATGGCACGGACAATGCTCATCCAGGGGGCCTGCAGCTGGTCTCCACCGAGGTGCACCTGAAATGTCCATTCAGCAAAAAGCAAATTGATGTTGTATTGCCACAGGAGCTGCGTCTCTGGTAATTTCCCTGCGGTTAGCGTTTTCGTCGAATCCCGGTTTCTTTTCCCTTTCTATGGGCCAGGAAACGAATCCTGGCGACCAAAACTCAAACGCTTTCAGAAAAAGCTTTCTAATACAAAAAAAAGGGAAAAATTACTTTACTTCGCTTAACAAAAAATTGTATGAATTTTTCATAATTTTCGGAAAATAGTATTGGCGTTTAAAATCGCTAGCAAAAATTTTTGTCAGAGATTCATCATTTTTTTATTTGAACTTGTAAAAAGAAAAAAGGAATAACAAATGAAAAAGGTATTGCTCGGATTTGTTTTATTGAGTTCACTGATAATTGCGCAAACTAGCTTTGCTGGCAGTTATCCTCGTCTGGAATATCGAACAGCAACTGTTGTTTATTGGGATGCATCCGGCAAATGGGACACCATCGTTGATCGGTTTACATCTTATGATAGGGCTGTCCCGCAGGCGACTCAGATGGTTTATTTTATTGATACGCTTCTAACAGATCTAGAATCGCCATGGTATATTATTGCGGCCAACGCACAGGTTCACTTCACTGGCACAACAGCTTGGCCCATAACAACAGAATATCTCGCTGCACCTATTGGGGAAATCACAAATTCATCCGCCCAGTGGATACCGGGAAAGTATTTTTCAGCAGAGGCAAACAGTAATATAAATAAGCGTATTTATTCTACAGGATGGAACACTGGCGAGAATAACCTTTACCATGGCTTGCAGTATAAAATGATCAGAATTTTGTCCAATTATGGTGGAAATAGTCTCTTTGTATTCACACCATTTGAACATTGGTTAGAATAATACCGGTTATATCGTTATTTCAGATTCAGTGACTGAGTATCTTCGTACGGTTGAGTTTACTTTTGTTTGTATCGATAACGTCAAGTGAAACTCGTGTTTTGTTTTTACACCATTGTCCTTTCCAAATGACATATCAAAACCCTCTAATTGATTAGGAAGCAAATTATGGGAAAACGTGTTTTTTTGTTTTTCGTTGTATTTTGTATTCTGGTTGCAGCTGCTTTATTGATAACTGTCTCGTTTTCGAAGGAAAACGGAGTAGCATCAAGAAACGAAATTATCAGTTCTGTAGAACATGGAAAGCAACAAAGTAAAACTGAATCTATTAGTCACAAAAAAGAAAAATCGAATCAATTTAAGCGACTTGTTCACAATTTGTCCAAATCTTCATCAGATTCAACCGATTCAGCACAGGAGTTGGCCCAACGTTATGGAATTGATGACAGTGACATAATGGAATTTGCAGTCAAAGCTCTTCGCGACAGTGCAATTGCTCCTCATATCCCTTCAAAAAGGGAGAACGTTATAGAGGAAATCTTTGTGGAACAGACAGTCGATGAAAGTGAGACTCAGCGAGTTCATGAAGAACTGTTGACGAGGCTGAAAAAGGTGTCGAACAATACTTCCAGGCTAAAATTTGCCCAATGTCATGAAAGCATATGTAAAATTATCACCGAACATATCGATGCTGATACTTCACTTGAATTTTATAAAATGAAATCCACAAGTAGTGCACTGGATGGGGCTGGTGTTTTCTATTCAAGGAAACTCGATAGCGGACGAATTGAAACATTGTTTTATATGGAACAGCCAGATTCAAAAATTCGTTTTTACGACGCTGTATATGATCGGCTCTACGAACGCGTTACAGGTAACAGTGTCGATGATATCGAGCCAACGCCTGAACAACTCGCCAGCGTTGCCGATCAATTACTGGATCGATTACTGGCTGTTGAAAGCGAAGCAGAAAATCATTCACAGCAACCACAGTGAAACGATGCAGCAAGTATGTAAGCGGTAGCACGGCGGCGTCATATGAAAACAAGCCAAGGTCAGTATAATTGTGTCTTTCCGGCCAGCCTGCGTAACTGAAAAAAAATCAACTATTTTCAAAAATTTTTCTGATAGTTCCAGGGGAGCCATTCGCCTGGTGATTCAGCGGCTATTTAGAAATTTTCGGCAATAGCCACCATGTAGTCAAAGGGATTCACTTTGTTCAGTTCGCAGGTATGGATAATGGTCATGAAAATGTCAGCTGCAAGTGCCCCGTTTTCGGTTTTGAAAAACAGCGAATTTTTTCTATACAGAATGGCTTTCTTCAGTCTGAGTAAGTTGCCCACGTCGCCGATCAATTACTGGAACGATTACTGATTGCTGAAAACCAATAAGCAATATAAACAATATAACGAGGCAACAGGATACGTAGACATGAAGGTGAGTCGTGCGAAGAAATTCACCTGCTTACATTTGAAGTTTGCGATTTTTATCTGCATCAAACTAATTCAACATCGGTGGTAACGGGATAATCTGGACTTTATTTTCCGTGAACACCGGCACCAGCAATCGATTCCGTTTCGCGTCATAGCCAATATCCGCAGGAGATGAAATATCCTTTGCCACCGGGACAAATTTGCCCCCTGCGGTTCCTTCGAAAACAGATTTGGCGCCCCAGCTGGAAATCAGCAGTGTATTGCCGCCGGTCTGTACAATCCCATCCAGTCCGCCCCCTGGCAGCTGCGTGGGGGTTCCCATCGCGCCATCTTCAGTTATCTCAAACAGCTCGCCTTTGGCATTCACCATCCAAATGCGTTCAGTGGATGCCAGCAGGCCGTTGGGATTGCCCAGATCGGCCCGGGCCGGCACCTTTGTGGCTCTGCCATCGACAATTTTCCAAATGGCATCTGTACCGGTGTTTTCAAAACCGTTTTCGCCGGCTTTCCATCCGGTATCAGAGACATACACAGCGCCGTCGGCCGCTGTCGTCAAGTCGTTTAAAAAGGTGGCGCCCTCTATCTTGATGTCGCCTTTAGCGGCGCCGTTGGCCACATCGAACATGCGCACAACATCTATATCCGTCACATAAAGCACATCGTCCGCGATGGTCATGCCCTTTGGCGCATTCAGGGTCACCCCGTTTTCACCCCCGGCAATCCACTTCAGTGTAGGCACGCTGCCATCCGGGCTGAGCCTGGTGATAAAGCCATTATTATCTTTTTCGAGGGGAGATCCGCTGATGTTGCTTACCAGGTACACATCCGATGCTGCCAGGTGGTACACCGATTCCGGTGTTTCAAACCCCACATTTTCCACTGTTATCGGCCCTTCTGCGGCTTCGGTTGTGTTGGGGGTATTGCCGGACTGGGCCGCGGCCCCATTACCCATTCCCGCATCCGGGACAGTGGCTTTGGGTTGTTTGCTGCAACCCAAAAGCAAAACGGTTAGCACCAGAATCCCAATTCCTTTGATTTTTATGGACTTTCGAACAGGGGCCCACACCGCGTTCATCATTTTTTATCTCCTTCCATGCAGTTATGTTTCGAGTGTGCCGGTAATATACGCATCATCCCATTACCATGCAATGGGCGGTGGGTCGGTTGCACACAATCTGTTTTATCTCGGCCCTTTTTGCGGTACATCGACACTGAAATGGTGATACGCGCAAGGAGGCCACCATGATTTGCCGCATTTGGACAATACTTTACTTACTGCTGATTCCCGGGATAACCGGGTGTTCCCACTCCGGCAACGACACCAATTCGGACCAACTCAGCAACATCTCTGACGGGGATGCAGATGCAGATACGGACGGCGACTCCGATGCAGACGGCGACTCCGATACGGACGGCGACTCCGATGCGGACGGCGACTCCGATGCGGACGGCGACTCCGATGCGGACGGCGACTCCGATGCGGACGGCGACTCCGATACGGACGGCGACTCCGACACAGATGGCGACAGCGATGCGGACAACGACAGCGATACGGGAAATGATACCAGTGAGATGACACATCGATTTGACCACTATAAAATCATGCCCATTGGCGATTCCATTACCGAAACCACTTGCTTTCCCAATCTGCTCCAGCAAAAACTCAAAGACGACGGTTTCTTCAACTTTACGTTTATCGGTTCCACCCTCAACAATCAGGCCTGTGACGGCGCATCTCATGTGCAGACCGAAGGTCACGGGGGATGGCTCGTCACCAGTCTGCTGCCCAAAGGCGCCAATGACGGCGCTGCGCAAGGCTGGATAAAGGATTCCGGTGTGAACGTGGCCCTCATCCATTTTGCCACCAACGATGTCTGGAGCAGCAAATCCAAGGACGAGATCCTTTTGGCCCACACCCTGCTGGTCAATCTGCTAAGGGAAGAAACCCCAAATGTGGTCATTTTTGTGGCGCAAATCATTCCCGTCAATCCCAGTGACTGCAGCCAGTGTCTTGGCAACACGCTGAGTTTCAATGCCGCAGTTCCCGCCTGGGCCGACCAGATGAACACCAGTGAATCACCCGTGATTGTGGTGGATCAATTTACCGGATTTGATACCGCATCGCTAACCAGAGATGGCGTTCATCCCAATGTGGAAGGTGGAAAAGTGATGGCGCAAAAGTGGTATGACGCCATGCAGGTATTAAACATTCCGCATAAATGATTTTTAAAATCGATTGGTTACATGGGTGTTGTCTGGTTCGATGCGCCCTCTTTGCGCGCCAGTTTTGACGCCGCTTTGGGAGCAACAGTTCCGGACAGATACAGCTGATACTCCCATCGCTGAATCAGTTTCTGTCCACGCCGCTTTAATTCGACGCCACGTATATCGCCGGTAAACCAGGTGGACCTGTTGGTCCGGGCATCGGTAATCTGATTCTTTTGGGTGTCATATATCAGCCGCCCTTCGGCGACGGAATACGTCCCAATCCGAGTGGGATAAACGAGACTGCCAATATACTGGAACAGACGTCGATGGGGCAGAGGACGCACCTTTGGAGCAGGTATGGCCGGTTCCGTCAGCATCTGACGCAATAGTCCGCGTACGTGATGATGCGAGAGGACGTCCGGGACATCAATGGGCGAATGAACAATCACCATCGACAGATGGGTCATCACATCATTTATAGCAATCCCGTGCCCGATGGTATTCCCGTCGTCGTACAGGGATTCGCCATGATCACTCATAAAAATCACAATGGTGTCGTCGGCCAGCCCGTGGGCCTCAAGGGACGCCATCAATCGACCGGCGGCCGTATCCACATGGTGCACCTGGTCGAAGTACGAGCGGACCACCGCCTCTCTATTTTCGGGACGAATCTCGCTGGTGCGTATGTACCGCTCGCAAAAAACCGGTGAATTGACCTGTTTGTAGGGAAAATGGGGATCCACAAAAAAGGTGAACATAAAAAACGGCTTTTGCACCTCCGAAGAACGGGCGCGCTCGTCCAGATAGCGGTCGATGCGGTCCACCAGCAGCCTCGCCGGTGTCGAATTGAAACCCCTGGCGCGAGCTTCGTCAAAGGAGGGGTCGAACACCACATCGCCCTGCATGAATTTATCAAACTTCTCCTCTTTAAGATCGTATCCGCTAAATACCGCTATTTCATAGCCGTTGCGCCTGAAGTCGTCGAACAAAGTGGTGCCCACGGTGTGAAATCCGCCAAACGCCAGCTGCTTCACGCTGCTGATGGTATACCCCTGCGATGCAAATGCATGTTGCGGGGCAAGTGCGCCGTTCGCAATCATCCGTCGAAAAGAAGGGGTCACCGCCTGTCCATCTATCTTCTTTTTAAGTGAATCAAAGCGTACGCTCTCCATCAATACCACCAGAACATTGGGGTGTCGCTCAAAGCTGACTTCCGGATACAGGACCCTGGCGATTCCACTGTCTTCCGCCAAGGCATCGAACATATTAAAATGCAGGTCGCCGCCCAGCAGATTTTCGTCGATACCGTCGTCTGGAATATCTATCGCAAATGGCCTGCACCGCTTGTCGAACGGGCGCGTATCTGCCGGCAAATCAAAATATCCCCATCCATCGCCATCAAAATCCGTGGCCACGGAAACCAGCCGGGAGAAAGGATATCCCACAGAAGTGCGCGTAATTTGAGTCATGGCGCCAGGCCAGCGATGCAAAAAAACGGTCACCATCAAAACGGCTGCAATCGTGGAAACGGCGAGAATCGCGCCAAACCAGCGGGATTGATTGGACTGGCGAACTGTGCGCTTCATCAAACGACCCGCCAGCAGGCACGCCCCTGCGCACAACGCCACCAGCAGTGCACATCCCACGACCACCGCCACAATATCATTTCGGTACCATCGCCACAGGCTGAGTATCATTTGCCCCGACGACTCCACAGACGCCGCCGCTGCCTCCAGCGAAAACTGATGTCCCCATACTTCGGCAATCCGTACACGGATGAACGTGTCAACAGCCACCAACCCCAGCCATGCTGCGGATGCCACGATAATCCGCTTCAGGGAATGGATGCCAAAAAGTCCAAGAATGTTGGTCCACAGCCACATCCACACGCTGACCATCGAGAGGGCAAAGGTAAATACCATCAGGCTAAATCCGACTTTGGACCACAGGTCCAAAAAAAGCGCTGGCCGAAGCCATGCACTTTCAAACAGCGGCTGTGCAAGTTGAAGGCTCCAGATAGAAAGACCTGAGGTAACCAGTGAGAGTAAGAAAGTAACAGCGAGCAGTGTCTTTTTCAAAACAATCGCTCCTTTTAAGCAGCGTACAAAATTGTGGTATTTCTCCGGAATGTCCGATTTCCTCTGCCCAATTCACAAAGGGACCCGGCCCCCAACTGAATTCCGAAGCGTCGATACCATCCCTTTTACATAGATGTGAAATTTTAGCAACATCACTTTGAAAGTCGTCAAATGCAATCCAAATTGTACGGACCATGGCGCCCCCCACACATTCGCGTTACTTCCAGGAATGAATGGCAACGCAAATTCCATATCGACACCCTCTATGCCCACCCGAACGACAACCATGAGCGTCGACTGCCTTCCGGTTGCCTGCTTAATTTTCGGTGTATATTTTCGGCTTTGATGGTAAAAGCAATCCCCATTTGCGACGGTATCGTGAAATTCAAGGCATCAAATGAATTAATATAATGACAATCAACATTTTTTAGATAGTGACCCTATGATTAACTTGAACAACAAGACGGCATACACAAAAAAGTTCAGCAACCATCTGAAAACCAAAAATCTCACCAAAGATGACGCCGCCAAAATGCATATTGGCGCCCTGCAGGGTTTCGATCGAATTGGTTACATTGGCGCTGAACTTATTAAAAGACACCTCATCAGGGAGGACGGCGGATTTCTGATAGATGTGGGCTGTGGCAGTGGTCGGATGGCATCCTATCTTTCGGATTGGAAAGAGTTGAAGTATCTGGGGACAGACGTGGTGAAAAAAATTCTCAGATACGCAAAGCAGCGTGCCAACCGACCCGACTGGGAGTTCAAAGAGATTCACAGTTTTGAAATTCCCGCTGAAAATAATTCTGCCGATGCGGTCTGTTTTTTTTCGGTATTGACGCATTTACTGCACGAACAGTCTTTCCTGTATCTTCAGGAAGCGCAGCGCGTGATTCGTCCCGGGGGTAAAATTGGTTTTTCATTTCTTGAATTTACCGATCGTATCCATCAACGGCAGTTTCGAGAGCTGGTGAGAACTGCAAAAAGCAGAGACGTCCTAAGCATCTTCTTTGACCGACCCGCCATCCAATTCTGGGCAAAGGAACTGGGGCTTGAAATCGTCACCATACTCGATGGCAGTAAACCCATGTTTCACCTGGATTCAGAGGTTGCTTTAAAAGACGGCAGCACCATCAGTGGTGGACTTGCATTGGGTCAATCGTTTTGTGTCCTTGAAAAAAAGGCCCTTTAGGTCCCCCTTTTCACCCCTTTCAAGTCGGCTATAGAGAAGGGTTGAAAAGGGTGGTCCTCCGCTTGCAAGCCCGCGTTCGCAGACAGGAAAACCGCCCTCCCGGCATAAAAAGTTCCCATAAATGCAGCAGCTGCGCGTGTAAGTGCAAATAGTGTCCTGGCAAGACAAAAGATAAATAAATTTTTCCAGACTGAAGCGCTGATTTAAGGAATCCAGACTGACGAAATGCTTATTTTTTGCACCGTTACAGAAAGTTCACCCCACTGGCAGCGCCACGTCAAAGCGCAAGTGCAACGAGTTTGGTCCAGCCCTCAGAAGGCGCTGTGAACGGGTGCTGCAAAATACACATGATGCACAGGATATTGTGCATGAGCTCTTTTTTGGATATTTGAAACAAAAAACGGGGCGACCTGGATTTCCCATACCTGTACGCTGGGGCCACCAACTGTTGCATTTCCCTGCTGAGAAAACAAAACCGTCACTGGGATTTACCTGAGCGCCGAGACATTATGGTGTGCGTTTCCACCGGCAACGACATCCCACTCGAAATCGAATCCGGGAACAGGGCATTTCTGCACTGCCTGAAAGCACCGTTTGTATTTTGCGGAAACGTGAGGAATTTTGACCACAACCCACAACAACAAATCGAAACGTAACCCGCCTAAAAAACCGGCGGCGATGGGCGCCGCTTCTTTGGCGTTTGCTGAGATGGTTACGCTTCACTCATGCGCGAAGAGTCGTAAAAGTCCGGTTAGAATCAGATGCACATTGCTTTACTTTATCTGAGGAGGCCGCACTTTGAGCACAGCATTTTCCACATCTAAATTCATCGCCAATGGCCAGGGAAATTGAGCCGCAATTACTTTTACCTCTCCGGCATCCAGCTCGTCTGTATGCCCTCCAGAATTTATCTTAACTCGATTTGAAATGAACGCTAGCCGAAGTTTCATTTTTTTTAATCGTCAAATGATAATTTCAAGAACAAATCACTTCTTCTGTCTGTGCTCACCGTAAATAATTCGATTGAATGACATGCGCAGGCACGCTCAAATGACGATTGCGTCGTCTGACAAAAGCTGAAATTCCTCTCCAGATACATTTTTTTTAAGGGAAAATTCGTTCCACTGAACTCGCGGTCGATGTGTTGCCCATCAATATTCGAACTTGAAGCCGATGCTGGGGAAAAGGGGCATGCCGTTGAAGAAGACGCGTTCGGAGTAATCGTAGTTGTACGAGTAGCCTTCGGGGTTTTTGCGGTTGTAGACGTTTTGAATGTCGAGATAAATCGATGTTTTGGTGTATTTGCCCATCCAGGTTTTGTCGATGCGGACATCCAGCTGATGGAATGGAGGCATGCGATCACTGTTGTTGGCGCCGAACATGGGCCAGTAGCTATCGGTGTCCGCATTGTAGAAAGTGCCATTAACGGGTGTCTCCGGATTACCGGTCACCAGTCTGAACCGAACGCCCGCTTCCCAGCCGCGGCCCAGCACCATACTGGCCACAATAGTGAGAATATGCGTCTGGTCGTAATCAAACGGCCTGCGGGTATCTCCGGGATGATCGATGCGGGTGGATTGCATGAACGTGTAGGAAATCCAGCCGAAGAAGCGATCGGTGGGCTGATGTTTCAACAAAAACTCCAGACCATAGACAGTGCCCTTGCCATCGTTGACATATTTGGGGGAGTCTTCCTCCTGAGCCAGCACCTGCGTGGATGACGTTTGTCCGGAAACCACCATATCCCACAGTTGTTTGTAAAAACCCTCGATGCTCAGGTTGAGCATGGGAGTGATCTGCTGTTCCACCCCGAGACTGTAGTGCATGGCCTTGATGGTTTTCAGATTGGGATTGCCAAAGTCTTTGTCGCTCATGGCCTGGTTGGGCGCCTGGTTAAACAGTCCCACGCCGCCTTTGACAACAGTGTTTCGAAACAGTTGATGACGCACCACCAGCCGGGGGTCCAGTGCAAATCGTTTAATCTGGTCGAACCATCCAAGACGCGCGCCTGGCAGAATGCGCAGGCCCTTGATGGGCATTATTTCCAGTTCCGTGTATACCGCCGGCCACCAGAACCACCCGTCTCCTTTGGAGGAGGTGGGCTCACTGTTATCGAGCGGATCGGTATTTTCGCCTTCCACCGGCGGGCCTATGGCGGCCAGCACTTCCCAGAAGGTCCAGTAGGCCTGAATGTCCACCCCGGTGCGGGAAATCAGTTTGTCAGTCAGTTTTATTTCCAGTTCGTCCCGGAAAAAGAGCGGAATCGCCGACTGTTCCCATTTGAACTGACCCCCGAAATCGCTTTGTGAAAACCAGTATCCCGAGCCCAGGGTGATTTCATGAGACACTTTTGGCGAAAACGTTCGGCGATAGCGCACCTGCGCCTGGTGGAACGACGTGCGGAAATTCATGCCCCCCGAAAACGTGGGATCGCCGGCGATTTGATTGCCAAACAGAAAAACAACTTTGTCATCCGATCCGAAAATAAAAAACCGCAGATTTCGCTTTTTGCCCGGATGATAATCCGCCACCAGCTGGTAGTCGTAATAACGAGGCGCCACCGTGAATTGAAACCCGCCATCCTGTGGCATCACCGCGTTGATAATGGCGTCCACATAACTGCGCCTGCCGGAAACGGCGATGGACCAATTGTCGGAAAGAGGTGTTTCAATAAGCGCGGAAACATCCCACAAATCGGCGTCGATATACCCGTGGAATCGGTCGGTCTCCGGCGTTTTGGGATACACATCGACAATTCCCCCAGTGGCGCTGCCGTAACGAACAGAATAGTTGCCAGGGTAAAAATCGATGCGCTCCAGCAAATCCGAATTGATAATCGAGGTGAGACCGCCGAAGTGATACAACAGGGGAATGGGCAGCGTATCAAAAAAGTATGCAGAATCCTCCGGTGCACTGCCGCGAACCAGCAAATCACCACTGAAGCCTGGGGCCCTGGCCATGCCCGGCAGATTCTGTACTGAACGCAGGGCATCGCCACCGGTGCCGGGAATGCGCGTGATCTCCCGACGGGTAATCTCCCGACGCGTTACTTCCCTTGGGGGCTTGCGACCCCGGACCACGGTTTCAAATTCCTGCAACTCCAGTTCCAGCCGATAAATGACTTCCCGTGTTTCTCCGCTTTCGAGGTCTTCTTCGATGCTGAGGGGCTTGTACCCCGCGGCCACAATATCAACCTGCCAGAGGCCCGGCGAAAGAGACGGCAGCGAAAAACCACCTTCTGCATCCAGCTGTACCGTGAGCAGGGCCGCATTTGTGTCGTCTACCGCTGAACCTGTGTCGATTTCGCCACTCCCGTCAATCTCCATGGCCGCATCCAGACGCACGGCCGTGAGCGTCCCGGCGCCGATCCCCTTGCCATCCATGTCGGCGACTTTTCCCAACAGTGATGCAGGCTCGGGCGGCGGCGGGGTGGTGTCGGTGTCGGCTTCCGGCGAGGCGGGCGCTTCCTGAATAAAAAACGTGTAACGATACAGAACTTTGGACGGTATGGGGGTATCCCCTTTTAACGCCGGCTCGAAAATAAACTGGTACATGGCATCTTCGGCGGCTTCATCAAAGCCCTTGCCAGCGGGCTCCGTAATATTCACCTGGGTCACCACGCCGGTTTCGTCGATACTCAGTTCCGCCAGCACTACAGCTTCCACACCGGCAGCAAATGCGTCGGCAGGGTACTCCGCCTGCACATATCCCACCAGTTTGGGAGGTATCAACGGCACTTTGTTCGAAGGTGACGCGGCGTCAGTAGAGGAATTCTGAGCACTGGCTGGGGTCGCTTTTACGACAAGCGCACAGACCGAGATGGCTAAAATGAACAAAAGTCTCAATTTCATGGGGCATTCATAACATGATTCAAAAAGTTGATCGATAACAACGTTGTCCAAAACAACCCAGTGAATGTAAAATTTGTCTATTCGCGATAAATCGGTTTTTACTTTATCAAGGGCGGCATTTTTGGGAATTGCGCAAAAATGGATTTGTTTGGAAAGGTGCTTTGCGCCATTTGCACCAGGGCACCAATTGAGTAGACTGGATAATACCGTGGGTAGAACATTACAAATTGGGGATAAACTCGAAGGCAAGTACGAAATCCGCCGTAAAATCGGTGAAGGTGGGATGGGCGTGGTGTATGAGGGACTTCACCGGGATTTGGAGAAGCGGGTGGCCATTAAAGTACTGTTGCCATTTGAGGGCGACGACGGCACCATGCGCAACCGGTTTAAGGTGGAGGCCAAATCGTCTGCGAGTATCAAGCACCCCAATGTGGTGGAGGTTCACGATTTCGGATTCACTCCGGATGATCGACCGTTTTTTGTAATGGAGTATCTGGAGGGCGAATCTCTGGCGGACCTGCTGGACAGACAAAAAGTGCTCAAGCAGAGCCGCGTGGTGGCCATTCTGGATCAGGTGCTCAGTGGTCTTGCCCGCGCTCACAAAAAAAACATCATTCACCGGGATTTGAAACCCGAAAACATTTTTCTGTCCAGAACCGAAGATCGGCAGGAAGTGGTCAAAATACTGGATTTTGGCATCGCCAAAATTCTCAACGACCGCAACCCTCCCAAAAACACCGGTCCCCAGCCCCGAGCCAAAAAAAGGTCCAAGGCCACCACCCGGTTTAAAACCGAGATGGGCGTGGTCATGGGCACCCCTGGATACATGGCCCCCGAGTCGTTGACCGGACAGGGGTCCGCGGATCATCGGATGGATTTGTTTGCGGTGGGTGTTCTGCTTTTTGAAATGCTGACGGGTCGACCGCCGTTCCGGGGAACTTCCGCTCACGAAATAATGGTCAACACAGCATCCAATCCAGTGCCGCGTTTGCGAAGTATCAATCCCGGCGTAACACGTGAAATGGAGCAGCTGTGTCTCATTGCCCTGGCCAAAGACCCTCAATATCGGTTCCAGAACGCAACGGAATTTATCGAGCATCTCACCGCTGCGGCGGTTGGAAAAACGCCGCCCAATGCGCGCCCGTGCAGTACCGAAGTGGGCTTGCCATCTGTGATTCCAAAATCGGTCAGGGTTCTTGATGACGACGAACCCGACGAACTGTCTCAGGAAAAATCACTGGATTTGGATTTGAGCAATGTTGAAAATCCGCAGCATTACGGTTCGTCCCGCTCGCAGGCCAATAGGATGCCCCCTCGCATAGGTACGCCAGAACCGTCCTTCGCCTCGTCAACGCGGGATACGCATCGACATGCAATGCAACGGTCTCAACCCATTTTGCCCGACAAGTACGTGGGTCCCGCCCGACGACGCCGTTCCGAATTTTCCTTTTCCCACGTGAAAACGCTGATTGGAATAGGCATCATTGGATGGGCGGTGTACATGATTTTTACCAGTACCATGTTTACCGAGACGGTCACCGACAATTCCGGTCAGAAGATGTTTGCATCACCACACGCCGCCGCAAAGGAAATTCCCATCTCAGAGACAGCACTGCGGGAAGTGACCATCGATGTGAATGTGGAACCTCAGGATGCAGAACTCCGCTGGAACGGCAACCTGATACTCGATCGTCCCTTTCGCGTCCCTTACAGTTCCAAACCCGCCAAAGTCGAAATCACTAAATCCGGCCATAAGCGAAAAATCATGGTAGTCACACCCAACGATGACAAAATCATCACAGCAACCCTCGTGACCGACTAACCATTCGGTAACGGAAAGGGAATATTCATGACACAAAGCCCATACCGGCCGCCACAGAACCTGGAATCCACCGAGAACGAAGGGGCATATCAGGACATGGACGCCCTGACATTGACACCTTTGGTAAAAGCGGCATCCATGTTGCTTCTGGCAGTGGCGCTGCTGTCGCTGCTGGCCGGCATTCAACTGCTGGCAATGGTTCGTCTGGCTCCCTGGCTCTCATTTATGCCATGGGTATTTGTGGGGTTGGCCCCCTTCGGGCTCCCCGTGGCGCGCCTGCTGTTTCGAATGAAAAAGAACGGCGCCATCGCCGGGGTTATTTTCTCCTCGCTGGTGTCACTGATATCGCTGGGATGGGCGATATTTTCTGTGAACGCCGGGTTGTTGTTACTGCTGCAGGGAGTTTTGCCGCTCATGAGCATCGCGGCGGTGGTTCTTTGTCTCCTCTCAATCGATCCCACTCGACGGGCCGAAGCCACCCGCGCCCATTTTGCCAAAGAAGACCTCGAATTGAACTTTTAGACCACTGGAATGCGCACCACAAACGCGGCGCCTCGATTTGGAGAACTATCAACATAAATACTGCCGCCGAGCTTTTTAACGATACCGAATGTATTGGACAGGCCGAGACCAGTCCCCCCCTGATGCTTGCGAGTGGTGAAAAAAGGTTCGAAGACTCTGTCAATGTTTGCTGGCGCAATGCCTTTTCCGGTGTCGCGCACCGTCAGTGTCACGGATGTGGCATTCTGCGCATTTGCCGGCAGACTGGATTGCAGCGAGGAGGTGTTTTCCGTTTCGATAAAAATATCTCCGCCATCCGGCATTGCGTCTTTGGCGTTCAGGCACAGGTTGAGAATCATATTTTCCAGGTCCGCTGCGCTGCCCATAATCCATGGATTTTCTGCAGCCAGATGCAGGGTCATGCTGACCTTTTCGCTGAATGACGCGGATGCCAGCGACACGCAGTTGCGAATGGCCTGATGCAAATCCACCCGCTCCTTTGCCGCATCGTCGGTTCTGGTAAACCGCAACAGCTCGTCGCCCATTTTAACCACATTTTCAACTGTACGAGAAATACCATCAAGCATTGGCGTTACTGTCTCGTTGTCTTTCAGCTTTCGACGCAGCAAACTGGTATAGCCGGTAATCCCCCCCATTAAATTGTTTACATTGTGCACTATTTCCCCAGCCAGCTCGCCCAGCGCAAGCATTTTCATTTCCTGATTCTGTTTCACTTTTTTTTCCAGCTCCGCCTGTGCCGCCCGCGCATTCTGCGCCGCCCTGCGCGCGGTGATGTTGCGAATAGTTACCAGCTTGCCCGCCCGCACTTTGCCCTGAAAAAAATCGCATTGAGAAAGCAGACCCACCTGAAAGTCCGTCTTGCCCAAAAAGGTGAATTCAATTTCCTGGTTTTCGCAGTTTGCTGCAAAATCATAGGGGGACGGAATCAAATCCTGAACACGGGTCGATATGGTGCGATCCTTTGGAACATCAAGCAACGTACGTCCCGCCTTGTTGATTTCAACCAGATTGCCCGTGCTGTCGAGCAACAGCACGCCATCACTGGACCTGGAAAAAATATCCATTGCCGCTTCCTGCACCCCCACACTGAGAAACCGATACCGCGTGGAGGCCACGAATACCACGATGGCCTGGATGAGTGAAATTGTGGACCCCAGACTGGGAATACTCTCCACACCGATTATCTGCCCCATAAATACATTTGACGCCAGTACCAGCACCCACGTCAGCGTCACTCCCGACAAAAAAAACAACAGCTGCTTGCGTATCAGCCCGCTGCTGTTCAACGCACTGTGACCAATCAGAATAATGGACGCAAGGCCGGGAATGATGGCACAGACGACAATCGCCGCAAAGTACAGATGTCCTCTTAGCGCCACCACTCCCCAGGGACGTTGCACTACACCGCTGACAACCCCATCGGTAAACAGGGCCGATACGATAAACAAACCCGTCATCACTCCCATTGCGCGCAGGTATCCGTCCATCGGTCGGTGCAGCAGAAGATATGCGAAATACAGATACAACGGCGTCAACGACAGCCACGCCACACAGGATATGCGCAAAATCCCGTATTGAACCGCCGGGTTCTGATGACTCCAGGCCAGAAAATCCGCCACTGCCCAGAGAGTGCACACTGAAACGAAAAGGAGATACACGCGCCGGGCATGAGTGCGATGATGCAGCGCAAAAACAAATGTCCACAAAAAGACATTCACCATGGCAGACGTAAGCGGCAAAAGTGCATAGTAATTCATTCGCGTGTACTATCCATTTAACATCAGTGTTGCAAGTTGTGATAGAAAAAGCCATCTTTAAAAGTACAGCTGTATCCGGACAAAATCAACCCCCCCGGCAACGCCTGATTCCAACTCGTTTTTATTGGACCATTGGAATTTCCATTGACAACCCGGCTGAATTTGCCAGGCTGCGCTGGTATGAAAACTGATTTAGCAATCCAATCATTTGCAACTCATAAAATTGGCGTCCTTGGCGTTGGTGTGGAGGGTCTGGCCACCATCGACTATTTGCTATCCCACGGCATCACCGACATTGAAGCGCTGGATCGCAACACCATTGCCAATCTGCCCCCCGCTATAAAATGTACTTTTGGCGACCATTACATGGAAAATCTGGAGCGATTTGATGTCATTTTCCGCTCACCGGGAATTCGTCCCGATTTGCCGCCGCTGGCAACGGCCCAAAAGTCCGGGACGCACATTACGTCCGCAGTATCGTACTTCCTCGAAAACTGCCCAGCCAAAACCGTTGCCATCACGGGAACTGTGGGAAAAGGAACTGCCTCCAGCCTGACCGCCGCTGGACTTGAGGCCTGCGGATTTACTGTTCATCTGGGCGGAAACATCGGAAAGAGTCCTCTGACGTTTCTCGACGATGTTCACCCGGACGATATTGTGGTGCTGGAATTGTCCAGTTTTCAAACAATGGACATCTCCACATCGCCTACCCTGGCGTGCATTCTGAAAACCACCTCCGAACATCTGGACTGGCATGTGGATACCGCAGAATATCGCCGGGCCAAGGCAGAATTACTGGCCCACCCAACGGAGGACCCAAAGACCGTTTTCAACGCTGACTCCGAAGGCGCCCGCGAAATCGCACTTCAGGCCAAGGGGCCACATTTTTCGTTTTCACTGAAAACCGTTGTGGAATCCGGTCTGTATCTTCACAATAACCAATTCCTCATCAGAGAAAAAGGGGCCGACATCGTGCTGCCCATCGAACCCGACCGGGTGGCACTGGCGGGTCGATTCAATCTCGAAAACATCGCTGCTGCCATATTGAATTGTTATCTTCTGGGAGGAGACCTGCAATGTATTTGCGACACCGTATCCCGGTTTCGGGGATTGCCCCATCGGCTGGAGCTGGTCGCTGAAGGGGACAATGTCCGATATTACAACGATTCATACGCCACTCGGCCCGATGCGGCTGAGGCGGCCATTTCATCGTTCTCCCAACCATTGGCGCTTGTGATGGGCGGTTCTGAAAAGAATGCGGATTTCAGCGCTTTGCTGTCGCTACTGCTGCAACAGAAAAATATTGCGTCGCTATCATTGATTGGCGCCACAGCCGAGCGCATGAGAAAAGAACTCTGCAGCCTTGGCACTCCCGCCTTTCCCGTTTATCTGAAAGAGTCGCTGGAAGCCGCCATGATAGCCGGCAGGCAATCGCTTCCCAACGGTGGTGTGTTGCTGATGGCCCCGGCCTGCGCGTCATTCGGCCTGTTTAAAAATTACAAGGACAGAGGCGAACAATTCAACACTCTGGCGCACCGTCTTGCCGCGTCATCGGCAGCATCATCTGCAACCATTTAAAAAAACTTCTGCCTTTTTTTTGCTTCTTTTTCGATGTTGTCCTACATTGTGGTCACAGGTAAACAATGGTATCCACAAGGGATACCCGATAGCCAAACAGGAGCTGCGATGTTCAAAGAAGAAGCCTTCAGAAGCTGGAAAGAGTTCGAGATGTCAGAGCGCCGTCGAGTCGCGACTTTTCAACTGAGTGTGGATAATCTGGCCCAGGATCTGTACCTGGAGCAGGGAACCGCCGCCGAGGATAAGGATGAATTTGAAACCGCAGAGCTGAACTTCGATTTTTGAAAAAATGAGAACACCCTCCCGGAGTTCTTTTTTTGCCGCGCCCGGACTGATACGCCTCATCAGCCCGGGCTTTTTTTTTCAACAGCATAGAAATTTTCCATATTTTCTGAGGACAGGATCAGATTGTGTCGCATAAACAATTGTGAACCTATTCCAAAGCTGCTACTCTTCTTTGCCAAAGGCAAGGATACGATTGCTCTTGCCTGTATATAAAACGACAAGTGATATATTAATGAGTATAGAAAAAAAAACATGCCCAAAATGTAACAAGCAACTGCCGGTGACGGCATCAAACTGCAAATATTGCGGCGCCTCGCTCCGCGCAGCCAATACACCGTCCTTTTTTGACAGTATGGACGGTTCGCGGTCGCAGAGCAAGCCGCCCAGACCGGGAAGTATTTCCGCCTCAAAGGTACCGGCGCCTCCAGTGCCCAGGGCCGGGGGAATCAGTGCGCCACCGCCACCACCGGCGCGTGCCGCGGCAGCCAACGATGAAGCAGACGACTGGATTCCCGATGCCGGCGAAGGATCTGCGCTGATCCAGCTGGATCAGATGCCGATTCACAACACGTCCGGCCGTAGCGACAACCAGGATACGAATCCGGCTATTGTTCGGCCATATCCCCCACCCGCTGATGATCCAACGGTGGTTTCGGCGGTCTCAGCAAAAAAATCCCGCGAAATGAGTTCAGAAATAGCTGCGTCATCGATTTTTGGCAATTCCACGCAATCACCTTTATTTTCCGAGGAGTCTGCTCCTTTTGATCTCGCTGGACTCGAACATGTTGAAACTCATTTGGCAGCTCACAGAGCACCAGCCGCAGCCTTCGATGACAATGAGTCCCTGTTTCCCGAAGATTCCAGTGCAGAGTTATCGGCGTTAATGAAATTGGATGGAGAGGAGTCCATTTCAGATATAAATCTGGAAAATTCAGATGTGGATCTGTTGTCCAGACTTTCCGCCGCGACAACCGGGGGACCGGCGATTCCCAGGCCGTCTTTTCCCTCTCCTTCCTCGTCGACTGTGCCACCTATGGGACACTCATCGCTCCCCGGAACGCCATCCTCCGTTCCTGGCAGCGGTTCCATCCCGCCCATCGCACCATCCCGTTCATCTATTCCTACACCGATGTCCAGTGCATTGGGCGCCACGCCATCCGGTTTACCATCGCCGCGAAACAGTATGCAACCCGGTCCGATATCACAGAATCCCTTATCCTCCGGTGGGATGAATCAAATCGGAGCCGCGCCTGTAACCATCCCTCCCGTCGGGCCAGGATCTCTTCCCGACGCCCCAATGGACACATCAAAACTCGGTGGGGTTGATGAGCTTCTCTACAGTGAACCCCCAGCGGCGTACGATTCAGCCGATGGCGGCGAAGGGGGCTTGTCCAATAAAAAAGTCATCATCGCCAGTGCTGCAGCATTTATTATCACACTTATAATCGCAATTTCGATTATGCTGTCGACTGACGATGAAAAGATTGTTGAAGTGGTTGATGCGTCCGAAGCAGAGACCAATAAACCAGCGCAATCCGCTGACAAGGCGAAAGGACTTGAGAAAACGAACGATGTCCCAAAGATGCCTTCCAGCGACAAAACCGATACGGTCAAAGAAGCTATCAAGGTGGAAGCCATTGCCAAAAACTGTCTCCCACTGACGCGATATTCAAAAAAATTTCCCTGGAAACGCTATTTCGAGAAACTGACGGAACAGCAGAACACTACAAAAATCTGTGAATTGCTGGGAACCCCGCCACAATTGATTTCCAACGCATTGTCCCACATGACCATGGTGGGCCCCACCGGGTATGATTGGATTGTGGATGGCGGCAGAATTGAGGTATATCCCAAAGGTACGGTTGGAGCGCGCGATCCGTCCATTGAATTTTTGTATACCGGCGACAGGCTATTTAAAATCAAAATGAAGCTTAGGGATTTGAAAATCGGCCGCAATGCAGATGCGGATGCACTGCAGGAAATGTTTAAGAAGGCGGACGAAACCACAGATCACCTGGGACGAAAAATCATCCATTTTGATGAGCAGGATATGCGCGTTTCACTGATTGAGGAAGATTGGTACGGACAAACCCTTAGAACCATAGAATTCTCCAGTGTAAAACTGAACGCGGAACTGGAAGGTCACATCCAAAAACTGGAAAAACTTGAAAAAGCGTACAAGGCTGCCGATGTTGCCTACTTTGCCTGGAAATTCGAGGATGCGCTGAAGCGATATGAGGAAGTCAATACCATGTCGCCCAATCTGGGGGCGGCCAAAGTAAAACGCGCGCTGATTCATTTGCGAATGGATGATTTCGGCGACGCCCGATCTCTGGCAGAGTCTGTTCTTGAAACCAGCACCGAAGATGATGTCAAAGGGGAAGCCCGCAGTATTCTGGCAGTGAATGCACTGCGCAACGGCAACAGGGAAGAGGCCCTCAAACTGTTGTACGATGCCAAAAAGCTCGCGCCGGCCAACGGACAGATTTCAAGTTATATTGAGCAGCTGGAAAGCGGGAAATACGCCATGAACACTATCGCTCAAACCGCTGCGCGACTGGCGTGTATCGAATCCGGAAAAAGTACGGCGTCTGAAATTGGCGTACTGGCCCGCGGGTTCTTCCCCGATAAACAAACCTGGCAAAAGAATTTGAAAGGCGTTCAAAAAGAAGATGAATTCAAGGACGCGAAAAATAATCTGATGGCCTGGGAATGCAAATAATCAACCCGGTCGTCCTCTTGGGCACAACGACTATCTGCATAAAAATTTCAACTTCTCTAAGGTTCCTTTCACGTTTGTCGTTATTCCTTACTGGTTTGTAACCAAAGGATGGCGCATTGCATGGAATCCTTCATAGCCAGACAGCCCATTTTCGATACTCATAAAAACGTCGTTGCCTATGAGTTGCTTTTTCGCGACGGAACTGTAAACGCCAACGCGGTGAAACAGCTGCCCGATGGCACCCAGGCTTCCTATCACGTGATGACCAACGCACTTACCCTGTTTGGCATGGAAAAAATGACCAGTGGTAAACGCGCATTCATCAACACCACCGGAGATGTTCTCATTGGTCAGCTTCCAACGGCGTTCAGTCCCCAGTCCATCGTCATCGAAATTCTGGAAGACGTTCCCGCGGAACCCGAAATTCTCGACGCATGCCGGCAGCTGAAGCAGCAGGGGTATACCATCGCCATGGATGATGTTATTCACGGTGAATCCAGAAACGACATGGTGGTGCTTTCGGATATTATTAAAATTGACTTCATGGACACAACTCCTGCCGAGCAGGCGGAGTTGGCCCGTCAATTTGATAAAATGGGCAAAACCCTTCTGGCCGAGAAAGTGGAAACTCATGACGTGTTCGAATATGCCAGAAAACTTGGATTTACGTTGTTTCAGGGATATTTTTTTGCCAGGCCAGAGGTGCTGGTTCGCAAGGAAATTCGCGCCAACAAACTGAATTCGCTACGTTTGATAACCCGGCTGCAAACAACAGAACCCGATATTGGGGCATTAGAGGATATTGTCAAAAATGATGTGGCCATGTCGTATCGGCTCCTGCGATATATCAATTCCGCCTTTTTTTCATTTCGACGGGAGATTGAGTCCATTCGTCAGGCCATCGTGCTGTTGGGCAACCGGGAGTTTCGAAAGTGGGCCACGCTCATTGCCATGAGCGGATTGACCGACGACAAACCCGAAGAACTGCTGGTGACCGGCCTGATTCGCGCCAGATTTCTGGAGCAACTGGCTGGGGAGATTGGATTTTTGCAGGAAAAAGACAATTTGTTTTTGATGGGCGTATTCTCCATACTGGACGGGGCCACCGATCAGCCATTCGAAATCATATTTGATGAAATCCCCGTCCACCCGGCCATCCGTGAGGCACTCCTCACCCATTCCGGTCCTTTCGCACCAGTGATGACCGCGCTTTGGGCATTTGAAAAAGGTGACTGGAGCAGTTTCAGCCAATTTATCAATAATTACGTAGAGCTTTCGAGCAATCTCACCGAAATGTATTTCAACGCCGTTCTCTGGGCGAATCAAAGCATGGCGGCGATTCCCAAAAAAATGCCACACCGATAAGAAACAACCGTTTTTCTTTTTTGAATTTTAATCCGTTGCCGGCGGGGGAATGCTGACGAGCGCCAGTTTCCGAGCGCGTTTTTTTGCAAACAAATCTGCATCCGCTCGTTTCATAAGCATCTCCAGCGTTTCACCTTGCGACTCGGAACACACTGCCGTTCCCAAAGAAACGGACAGCTTAAATCGTTTGCCGAGTTTCTCATTGAATTCGCGTTCAAACCTGGCAAATCGCTTGCGGATTTTCTTCTCCAGCCCTTCGACCTTTTCGCTCACCAGCACCACTACAAATTCGTCTCCGCCGATGCGAGCAATTATATCTCTGTCGCGAAACGTTTCAGTCAATACCTGTGCTGCAGCACTGATGATCAAATCGCCATCTTCGTGTCCAAAAGTGTCGTTGATGCCTTTGAGCCCATCCACATCCGCATAAAACATCATCACCTGTAATCCGACGTTCCGGGCAGAATTCAGCATCTTGTTGCCCAAATCAACGAACCCCCGACGGTTGTACACGCCCGTGAGTTCATCCAGCATCGATTGCGCCTTGAAACGCCTGAGCAGCATTGAACTTTTGACAACACTGCTTATATGCTCGCGCAATTCCTCATACATAAACAGAGGCGCTGAATCCGTGTATTCAAGTACCACATATCCCAAATACTCATCGCGATGATACAGCGGCATAAAAATGTGATTTTGCAACTTTTCCGTCTGCAGCAAGCCCTCCAGGAAAATGCTGCGGGTTGGAATCTGTGTACAGCCGCGGGGATACACCACCACATCCGTGTGATGATTGTAGGCCAACATCAACTCACATTTTTCGGTATACTTCCATTGTGTTCGATTGATACTGTCCTGATTAAACACTGCCAGTACCAGACTGTTCACATTTAGCTGAGGCAGTCCCCTGGCAATACTTTCCAGTAATTCCCGCTGCTCAAATGAAGAGATAATCCGCTGGGACACAACGTTTATATTGCGCTGAAACTGTCTTTCCTGAATCAGTGTCTGCCGCTCGCTGCGCGCACGATGTTCGTGCAGCAACTCGTTACCCTGCTGCAACAGATTCTCCGCATGCGCCTGTTGCGTCATCTTGTCGAAAAGGGACGGTATGTAGGCGGTCAATTCCCGCAACGTTAGCGTTAAAAGTGCGACGCCGTCACAGCAGAATCCCACATTAAACAAAAACATATCCACTTCGTTTAAAAAAATGTAGCGGATATTGTGTTTTTGCACATCCCAGACCAGGGCCTGAATTAAATCCAATATTGACTGACGGAACACTTTTTCCCCTGCATAGTTGGAGGATGTTGTGTTTACCAACGGTAGAATATGCACCATCAGTTGGTCTGCTATCTCTTCTTTAGACAAACCTGCAATATGACTGTGGACCGCTCTGGCATTGGCGACTTCGTCGGAAAAACAGCCGCAACTGCGGCGAAACACCGGTTCGGTGGCCAAAACGGTTTCCATTGGGACTTTTTCTCCTGCTATCTGACTCAACACATGGTTCACTGCTTCGATGCCCATCTGGTACATCGGTTGACGAACGGTGGTCAACGCCGGATCGATGTTCGCAGCTTCCTCCACATCGTCGAATCCCGCCAGCGCCACCTTTCCGGGAACGTGTCTTCCCTGCGCAATCAGCTCCTCCAGTACTCCAAGAGCGGTGTTATCATTCACGCAAATCACGGCATCAAAATGCACGCCGCGCTCAATCAATTCCCGAATGGCCGTGGCGCCGTCCCGGCCGATGAAGCTGCCGTTGAGAATCAAATCCGGCTTGAATTTCACGCCGTTAGCCGCCATTGCACGTTTATAGGCTTCAAAACGCTGTTCCGCCTCTTCATGACCTTTGGGTCCACGGATAAACACAATATCCCGATAATCATGAACTTCGACAAAATGTGCCACCATGCGCTCCACCCCTGGTGCATTTTCCACCAGGATACTGGGAAACCCTTCAATTTTTTCGGAAACGCAAACCAGCGGAATCCCCCTGAACGACTCACACAGCTTTTGTGTAAACTCACGCCCGTGGTGTTCCGCGATAGACCCCGTGAACACGATTGCCCCATCGATGTCGCTGTTGGGCGCAAACTGTTCAATGATGTCATAGTGAGCATCGAAATGGTCCACGCCGTCCTGACTGGTACCGGCAAAAGACAGCAAATCCACATTGCATTCAGCCGCCTGATGACAAATGCCTCGCCAAATGCCGGATTGATATTGTTCGTGTACAGCGTCAATGAGGACGCCAATTCTGGGTCTTTTCATCTCGACAGTCAAGTGTTCAACCCCTGTTGGCTGTTTTGAATCAAGTAGTTGACTCTGTTTTTTTTACAACAACAGTTTACTCTGTTTTTTGAACGTGTCGCAACGGATTTGGGTGAAATATTTCGAATATGTTGTCATTGCTGCACATATGCTACCCAATAAAATTGGTTTATCTTTTAATCAATTCCATTATCCTTCCCCAATAAATTCTGATCCGGATATATAATCCGTCCTCACCGACATGACTTCCTTTTGCAGTATTATCCACTACAGATAGCCTTCTAAACTTGAACTAAATATTGTAAACAACCGTAATGATTAACTAATTTTATTTTTCATTTTTTTTTGAATCTAATTTTGTGTTCTCTGAATCAAATGCTTTCTTCACTGGACGGGGAATCAAAAGAATATTATCATCGTAGATACTTAAAAAATTTCCCTCTTAAGGACGCAAAAAAGTCACAGGTGGGGTTTTCCAGGGAAAATGGAGGCGCTCATGAAGCCCAATAAGGCCGTTGGTATCGTTGGATACGGCGGATATATACCGCGATACAGGATTGACGCCGCGGAGGTTAATCGGGTATGGAAAGACAGTGCCATGCCACTGGGACGATCGTTCAAGGCCGTTCCTGGCCCCGACGAGGATACAGCTACTATCGCCATTCAGGCGGCCCGCAATGCCATGCGGATGGCGCAAATCTCTCCGGAAAAATTGCGCGCCGTATGGTTTGGCACCGAATCCAAACCGTATGCAGTAAAACCCACATCCACCATCGTGGCGGACGCCATTGGTGCACTGCCCCACGCCAACGCTGCCGACTGGGAATTCGCCTGTAAACCGGGGACCGAAGCGATGCAGGCCGCCATTGCCATGGTGGGCAGTGGCATGGCACCTTACGCCATGTGCGGTGGAGCAGATACTGCGCAGGCACGTCCGGGCGATATTCTGGAATACAATACAGGCGCTGGTGGTGCATCATTTATTCTGGGCGAAGCCGAAGAAAGCCTTGCAATTCTCGAGGCCTCTACATCCTATGTGACCAACACTCCGGACTTTTTTCGTCGCGAAGGGCAGCCGTACCCTTCCCACGGACAGCGCTTTACCGGAAAACCAGCGTATTTTCATCATATTCGCGCCGCGGTGGGCGAACTTCTGAATGAGACCGGCGCCACCCCTGAAAGCTTTAAATATGCTGTTTTCCATCAGCCCAATTACCAGTTTCCACTTAAGGTGGCCGCCAGTCTGGGATTTCCAAAAGAAAAAGTGGAACCGTTTATTTTAACAAGTCAGATTGGCAACACGTATTCCGGAGCGGCTCTGCTGGGACTGGCCACTGCGCTTGATGCAGCTGCCCCAGGAGACAAAATTCTACTGGCGTCTTACGGCTCCGGTGCCGGCTCGGACGCATTCAGTTTTACAGTGACGGAGCGCATTGAGGAAATTCGCAGCAGGGGCGTTTCCATCAAATCCTACCTGAACAGAACAAGGCTTATCGACTATGCGGTGTATGCACGCTATCGCGGCAAACTCAGGATGAACTGAGCCAGGGAGCAAACAGGTGACAATGAAAATCGAAATAGCCGGCGTGGGAACAACCAAATCGGCAGAAAAATGGGAACTGGGTCTGCTCGATATCGCCATTAAAGCCGCGGGGAAAGCGCTCAAGGATGCGGGTTCCGTAACACCGGATGCGGTCATTGTCGCCAACGCCCTTGGGGGCGCTCTGGGAGACCAGCAGAATCTTGCGCTGCATGTGGCCGGTGGGCTTGGATATAGTCATGCCGAAACTTACAGTGTCTGTTGCGATGAAGCATCCGGCGGCGCTGCTGTGCGACTGGCGTCAGCACTGATTCGCTCTGGCATGCACGATACGGTTTTGGTAGTGGGCGCGGAAAAAACCAGCGATGCATTGCCAGATATGCTGGAAACGGTGCGGTCTGCAGGTTTGGATGCCGCCAGGGAAGCGTCTTTTGGATTCAGCCCCACCATCGCCGGAGCCCTGGGCATGCAACACTATTTGAGCACGTACCACCTGGACAAAGAGGCGTTCTATCACATCGCTCGCATTGCCCATCAGCATGGAAGTACCAATCGCAACGCTATTTTCCCGTGGGCTCTGGACCGGAAACAGTACCTGAAATCGCCCATTGTGGCGACGCCACTGTCCGTATGCGATAATGCCCCTCCCTGTGATGGCGCAGCCGCCGCCATTTTAAAAAAGGGTTCCGTTCAAACCAGCAACGTTTGTATTCTGGGTAGTGCCAACACATCCGACAGGAAGGGAATTGTGTTTCCTATTACCTCGCTTCAGCTGCCCGCAGCGACACAGAGTGCCACCATGGCGTTAAAGGAAGCAGGGAGTCAGCTGTCAGATATGTCACTAATGGAATTGCACGACGCCAATACGTTCCTTGCGGCGCTATCTATCGAGGCTGTGGGTTTGGCTCAGCCCGGAAAAGCGCTGGAGCGGGCACAAACCGATGATTTCCTGCTCACCGGCACCATGCCTTTGTGGACGTTTGGCGGCCATAAATCCAGAGGGCTCGCCCCTGGCGCCAGTGGAATGTATCAACTGGTGGAAGCCGTGCTCGAATTGCGCGGCGACGCGGGAGAAAATCAGATAACCAATGCCAATAAAGCGCTGGTGCAGTGTCTGGGCAGTTTCGGCGCCCAGGCGGTGACCCATGTATTAGGATGACACAATGCAAATAGCAAAATCCTGGCGAAGACAGCCCTCCAACCTGCGTCTCGAAGGCACCCGATGCACCGGGTGTGGACAACTGGAATTTCCGACGGTCATTCGCTGCGCCCAATGCGGTGAAATTGAATTCGAAACGTATCAGTTTGCGGGCAAAGGGAAAGTCATTGTGGCCTCCACTGTTTACGAAGCCACTCGGGACTTCGGTGAACACGTGCCCTATTGTGCGGCAATTATTGAACTGGAAGAAGGCATTCATCTGGCGACAATGATCACTGATGTGGATCCCGCCGATGTTACTGTGGGAATGGAGGTCGAGATGGTGACCCGCCGCATTGCCGCCCAGGGAGACAACGGGCCTATTTTGTACGCTTACAAATTTGCGCCGCAACTGCAGATTTTATGAGCGGGATTTATAACAGAAAACGCAGCCACATTGTAATCTGTACAGAGAAAGATGTGGCGTTTCGCCAATCCACTCTCCTGGAAGAAGTGGAACTGCTGCATTGTGCCCTCCCTGAACTGGATTTGACAGATGTGTCGCTGGCGACGCATATCGCCGGTCATACAATTACCCATCCGTTTATTATTGGCGCCATGACCGGAGGCACAGGCGATGGCAACGCGTTTAACCTGGCACTGGCCAGAACCGCAGCACAGTTTGAGACCGCGTTTTGCCTGGGCAGTATCCGTCCGGCCCTGGTGGACCCCACCTGCATCCCGGAGTTCGATGTGAAAAAAGAGGTGCCCAATGTGCTGGTGTTCGCCAACATTGGCGCCAACCAGCTCTCCACTTTTGGCGCCCCACAGATTCTCGACCTGGCCCGGCGTTTGGCGGATGGTCTGATGGTGCATCTGAATGCTGGAATGGAGCTGATACAGCCGAGCGGCGACACCTGTTTTTCCGGTCAGGTGGACGCCATAGCCAGGCTGGTGGAAGTGGCCGGGGATTTTCCCATTGTTGTAAAAGAAACCGGCATGGGATTGTCACTGAAGGACGGCGTGAGCCTCAAACAGGTGGGAATAAAAACTGTTGAAACGGCGGGGGCGGGGGGCACCAGCTGGATTGGGGTGGAAACTGAACGAGCGTCTGGGACAGACAAAGCAGTGGGCGAACTGCTGCGCGATTTCGGCATTCCCACTGCCGCCAGCATTTCGTGGATGCACCAGCTGGGATTGGAAACCATCGGATCCGGGGGAGTGTACACCGCCATGGATGCAGCTAGAGCAATTCGTCTGGGGTCCTGTGCCGTGGCCATGGCGCGCCCCTGGTTACTGGCATATCAGGCAGATGGCATTGCAGGTCTTTGGGCGCTCATGGAAGAACTCATCCTGGGATTGAAATATCTGATGGTCTGTGTGGGTGTGAAAGATATTTCTTCTCTACAGAAGGCGGATTGCATTATTGGGCAACGTCTGCAACAATATCTTAATTTCAAATAGGCATTTTTATGGAAAAAACAGTTGAAGCGCGCGCCCACGCCAATGTGGCGCTGGTGAAATATTTTGGCAAGCGGGATTTGGCCCTCAACCTGCCGGCGGCCCCCAGTGTATCCATCACTCTTTCGCCGTTGAACACCGTTACCCGAATGTCGTTTACCGACAACGACTCCGATGAGATCTGGCTGGGGGACACCCTGGCGGACAGTAAATTTTCAACGCGTATCTCCAATTATCTGTACATTTTCAGAGAGTTGTCCGGAGAGCACCGAGGCGTCCGCATTTCAACCCAAAACAATTTTCCCACCGCTGCAGGCCTGGCTTCTTCTGCTTCGGGATTTGCAGCGCTGGCGAAAGGTGCGGCCCGGCTGTTTGGACTCAATCTGTCAGAAGCCGAGATGTCCGCGCTGGCACGGCGGGGTTCCGGATCCGCTGCCCGGTCCATATGCGACGGCTTTGTGGTCTGGCACAGAGGTGAAAAAGCGGATGGCTCCGATTCCTTTGCACAGTCCATTGCCCCCGCCAATCACTGGGATGTGCGCGTTCTCGTCGGAGTGACAACCACCGGTCCCAAAGACATTGGTTCCACCTTTGCCATGGAGCGCACGCGGCTGTTATCCCCTTACTACCAGCCCTGGATTCAGACCACCCATGTGAATGCGGCCGAGGCGGTTGACGCCATTGAGCAAAAGGACATCGAAAAGCTGGGGGAAATCACCGAGTACAGCGCACTGGCCATGCATGGCGCGATGATGGCAACCGAACCGCCTATCGTTTTTTTAAAGGGCACCACCCTCGACGTGTTTCATCTGACACGCCAGCTGCGAAAGGAAGGTATTGGCGCCTATTTTACCTGTGACGCCGGTCCCCAGCCCAAGGTGTTGTGCGAAGCGAAAGATGTAATGACAGTGGAACAGCGGTTGCGCGAATTTCCCGGTATTCTCGACGTCATCCACTGTTCGGTGGCAACCGGGGCGACTGCGCATTTTATTGACCATGAATCATGACACGAACGACCTCCAGGGGAGCTTTCAATGCGCAATAGCCTGCCATCTCGCATAAAGTCACCAATTCTGCTCTTTTCACTGATTTGGTTAATTGCCGGGAATGCGGGATGCCAATCGCGGGAAAAAACCGGACGCCTGGAAGTATACCGCCTTGCACGCTCACAAATGCGTCGACCAATGGATTATGCGGTGCTCAAGGCGCCAAAGGAGATGGTTCAGGATAAAACGAAGGTACCTGTGTTTGTCCTGCTGCATGGTATGGGAGACGATCATACGTCGCTGGATAAATACGGTATCGCGGACTATTTGCATACCGCCATGGTCAATGGCGACATTCCACCGGCTCACTTTGTTGTGCCCAATGGGGAAAAGGGATTTTACCTCAATTGGTACGATGACAGCCACCCGTACGAAAAATTGATCATGCTGGATGTGATCCCATCGGCCCTAAAGGTTCTTGGTCTGCGCCAGGATTATCCGCTGCATATCATCGGCGTCTCCATGGGAGGAGCGGGCGCATTGCGCATTGGATTGAACTATCCCCATCGATTCGTGAGCATCAGTGTGTTTTCCGCGCTGATTTTCACCGAAGAAGAAGCGCAGAAAATGATGAAACGTCCACTGGTGCGCCTGTTGATGAATACCGAACGCATTTGGGGTGACGGCAGTGACCCGGAATTTGCAAAGACGCTGGATGTGTACGGATTGAGCGCCGCCCTGGAACCCGATCTCAGACCGCGTATATTCATCACCTCCGGCACCCGGGAGAACGACGCGTTTACGGAATCCGCAATGAAATTTACCGCCCATTTATCGAAGATGGCGGTCCCCTACCGGTACCAGAGCTTTGAGGGAAAACACGGCTGGAAATACTGGCAAAAAGTACTGCCCGATGCACTGCACTTCGCGCTTTGGGACACGGTCCGTCCGTAAATCCCCTCGGATCAGCGAAAAACCTGTGGTATCTGAGGTCACAATGTCAGGTTGAATTGACCCGCAAGGGACAGGCCAGCGCCATTTTGCAGGGGAAACAGACCAAACCTCACGTTGGTCACATCGATAGCGCTCGTTTTTTCCCGTATTTCGATATCTTTTTCTGACAAACCCAACTCTTCGCGCAGATGTTGATTGTAGTCACGGGCCAGCCTGTGGGCGTCACCTGCTTTCACGGGATGAGGGCGTATAAACATTGGTGGAACAAATACGACCAGTCCGCCCAAAACAAGGCCCACACCAATATTCATCATTACCTTGTTATTCTCATAGGCCATGCATTCGTCATCAATGGGGGAACGAAGCTCACATTTGTCAGTCTCCGTGTTAAATCCAATTCCTGCCAATATGCCTCCGGTCAGCATTAGACTCGGCCCAAGAACCAGGAGTGAAATTTTAATCGCCTTTCTTTTGCGATACCTGGCTGCCAAATCGTTCCGCTCGATAGCGGTGTAAAAATCGGCGCCTTCCAATGGAATCTCGTCCTTTCCCTGATGTGGAACAGACCAACGCACGGGCATACTTACGTTATTGTGGCCATCGATATAAACTCCTGCCCATTCCTTAAAGAAAATCCGTCTTTTTTCATATTGGTCCAGGGCGTCCAATTTGTCCTGTGTCAAATCGATTGATTTCGCAGGGGGGGGAGTATAGTCAGTGGTATCCGCGACAGGGGGAGTAGATGGCGGTTGTTCGTGAGTGACCGGTGGGCTCGACCGCAATGCCATGGCGACTCCGTCAATCGCCGAAAAAGAGACAATAACAATTGATTCTTTGTTGTAAAAAGTAACTATGACATTGTCTGGACCGGTGTCCGAAGGGAAAACCCGAACGACCGCCACCAGCTCAACGGGAAAAACGCCACATTTTTCGACAATAGCCGCATCATCCAGAGCAGCAATATCCCCCAGCGCCTCATCGGTCATCACCAAACCGGAAACGTCGCTTACCTGAAGTACTGATTTAAGTGCCTGTGCCGCATGTTTGGCGCCAGCCTGATCAGGACCGGCTGCCGCTATCAATACGCCGCTAACGGGGTCTGGAAAGTACGACGCGACACCGGACGGTGTGAACGTCTGGTTCCAGGATGCAACTCCGTTTAAACTGAAACACGTGATTAATACGAAAACCAGACCAGCGAGTTTGAAATAGCTTTTCATTTGAATCTTTCATTCGGATAATTGATAGTAAATGCCATTCTTTTATGTCATTGCACCCAATCAAAATCAACTTTATACCCAAAATGAGGCAGGCCAAAGGCTATGTGGTGTTTGTAACCAGGGACGCAATTGGGCCGTAGTACTTGTTCCCGATTCGTGAAACAGCGGTTCACCAGACCCGAAAAGGGCGTTCACGATGACCGAGATGCGCACCCTCTCCACCTGTTTGAGTAAATACTGCCCTTCCGCCTCGATTCACTACGCGCGTTGGGACACGGTCCGTCCCAAAAAAATGCCATTCGCCTCCGCCAAACGATGCGTTTACTGCCCACAATGTGCCGGAAACAAAAAGAAAACGCCCGCGCATCACTGGAAAGTTGACAAAATACGGTGTAATTGGAGAAAGTGGTTGCCCCTGTTGAGATGCGGTAATCCATGATGCCGGTGCAACGTGGTTGATGCGAACGATCGGGTGATTGTCCCCTCATCAGGATATATGCAGCTGAGCCGTGTTAATGCGTTGAACGGACCATTCAATAACGGGGAGAATGATGAAGAACTTGCGATTAACGTCCCTTTTTGCCGACGGCAACGTCAGAGCGCGTTCCACTGTGGACGTGGGTGGCGTCATTGTCGGAAATCGGCCAATCATGATCGCTGGTCCGTGCGGTGTGGAAAGCGAAAAGCAAACGCTGACCGCTGCGGTCGCCGTCAAGGAAGCCGGCGCCGACATGTTGCGGGGTGGCGCATTTAAACCGCGCACATCCCCGTATGCCTTCCAGGGACTGGGGGTGAGAGGCTTAAAAATTCTTGAAAAGGCCAAACAGGAAACCGGATTACCTGTGGTCACCGAAGTAATCGACCCCAGGGATGTGAGTTGGGTGGCGGAGTTTGCAGATCTCCTGCAGGTAGGCGCGCGCAATATGCAAAACTTTTCCCTGCTGCGCGAACTGGGTCGCGTAAAACGCCCCGTGCTTTTGAAGCGGGGCATGTACTCCACCATCGAAGAATGGCTCAACTGCGCGGAGTATATCCTGAGTGAAGGAAATAAAGATGTTATTTTATGCGAGCGGGGCATCAGAACATTTGAAACATATACCCGGAACACGCTGGATATCAGTGCGGTGGCCGCTGCAAAGGAACTGACCCATTTGCCTATCATTGTCGATCCGACTCATGGCACGGGGCGGCCCAGTCTGATTCAACCCATGTCTCTGGCGGCTCTGGCGGCCGGGGCGGATGGTCTGATTGTGGAAGTGCATCCAAATCCGGAAAAAGCGTTGTCAGATGGCGATCAGGCGTTGACCCCTGCTCAGTTTTCCCAATATATGCAACTGTTGAATCGTTTTACCGGCGCTGTGTCCGGCTGGAAGTGAGTTATCGTTAAGTATGAACACATTGGAAATTCAAGGCAAAGCTGGTAGCAGCACTATCTATCTGGATAGCCGCATGGAGGCGGTGAAGGCATTAATTAATGGGAGACGTACAGTCATCATCACCGATGAGAACGTCTTTCGGTTACACAGTGCCCGTTTTCCCATTGCAGCGGAAACAATTGTGGTTCCCGCTGGAGAAAGCAGCAAAACTCTGAAGAGCGCCGGGGACGTATTTCGCAGTCTGGTGGATGCAGAAGTGGATAGGGAATCCCTGGTGTTGGGCATCGGTGGCGGAGTAGTCACTGATTTGGCCGGATTTGTGGCATCCACGTTTTTGAGGGGAGTGGCGTTTGGGTTTGTCTCCACCACCGTGCTGGGACAGGTTGACGCGGCTATAGGTGGAAAAAATGGCGTGAATCTGGACGGTTTTAAGAATCTGATCGGTATAATTCGTCAGCCGGAGTTTGTGCTCAACGAAACGGCAATGCTGGACACCCTTCCCAAAGGTGAAATCATAAATGGAACATCGGAAATCATCAAATCGGGACTTATCGCAGATGCAGCGCTCTTCGATTTAATGGAGCAGGCGGCAAAAACGGATTCTCCGTATGATACCCTGGATATGGGGAAGGCGGCTTCCATGGCGGCTGCGGTCAAAGTGGGCGTTGTGAATCGCGATGTTTTCGAGAAGGGGGAACGTCGGCATCTCAATCTGGGACATACACTGGGCCATGCGGTGGAAAAGGTGGCCAAGCTTCCCCACGGTTATGCAGTGGCTGTGGGAATGATTGCCGCTGCGCGAATTTCCAGGGACCGAAATATGATAAGCAGCAATGATGTGGAGCGAATCATCAACGTGGTGACCGCATTTGGATTGCCTGTAGCCATTGACATGGATTTGAAAAAAAGTATGGACGCCATTCGCAAAGATAAAAAAAGGCAGAGCGACAAAGTAAATTTTGTATTGCTCAAGTCGCTGGGAGAGGCAACGGTGGTTCCCATTGCGTTCGATGAGTTGGAGGAGGTTCTGCGTGATTTGCGTTAGCCTGATTAAAAAAAGTGTCAGCGAAGTGCTGACCGCATTGAAGACACTGAAATTGGCGGAGGTGCGTCTCGAAACCCTGCCGGCACTCACCCAGGACGACGTTACTGCCATATTTTCGTGCAATGCACAAATTGTGGCCACCTGCCGCCCCAGTGGACAATCCGACGCAGAACGTGCGCAGGTGTTGCGCTGGGCCATCGAAGCAGGTGCCACATACGTGGATTTGGAGATCGAATCAGATTCATCATTCAAATCTCCATTAACACAGTTGGCCAAAGAAAAGGGCTGCCAGGTCATCATTTCCTATCACAATTTTGAAGGAACGCCCGATACTGAGGAGTTGTGCCGTATTGTGGAAACCTGCTTTTTCCACGGTGCTGACATTGCCAAAGTGGCGTGTCTTGTGCACACCCAGGCAGAAGCAGCGCGCATAATCGGTCTTGGTGATAGCGAACGCCCGGTCATTCCCATCGGCATGGGTGATGCGGGACGCATCGCACGGGTCGCTGCTCCATTTGTGGGATCACCGTTCACCTACGCCTCCCTCAACGGCGAAGAAACCGCTCCGGGGCAAATCGACGCCAAACTTCTTGAAAAGATGTACACCTGGCTCAAGGTGATGTAGAGTTTTCCCCCTGTTACGCAAGGATTTTCAACGGATGAAATCAGTATCCAAAGGAACAATCAGTGGCGAGCTGAAAGCTCCGCCGTCAAAGAGCATGGCCCAGCGTGCCGTGGCTGCGGCATCCCTTATTAACGGTACCAGTCATATCCTGATGGGCACCCCATGCGACGATATCGAAAGTTCGCTGAGAGCCGCCACAGCTTTGGGCGCACATATTGTGAGGCAAATGGATCGCGTGCTGGTGACAGGAAAAGCATATCCGCTGCAACCCGCCATGGATTGCGGTGAAGCCGGACTTTGCCTGCGCATGTTCAGCGCCATCGCCGCTCTGTTTGAACAGGAAATCGAATTGCGCGCACGCGGGTCGCTGTCCCGCAGACCTGTGGATATGCTGATGGATCCCCTGGCGCAACTGAAGGTGCACTGTCAGACCACCAATGGGGTACCGCCGGTTCTGGTGCAGGGGCCGCTGCACAGTGGCGCCGTGACAGTGGATGCAACCGAAAGCTCCCAGTTTTTAACTGGACTGCTCATTGCACTGGCCAACGTCGAGGGACAATCCGTCATTTTGGCGCCAGGTTTGAAAAGCAAACCCTATGTACAGATGACCGTGGATTTGCTGCGGCAGCTGGGCGCTCATATTGACACACGCAACGCCCTGGAGGAAATCCACATTCGCGGGAAAAAAGACTATGCGCCGTTTACTTACGATGTCCCCGGCGACTGGTCCGGCGCATCTTTTTTACTGGCGGCCGCAGCTATCGCCGGTCCGTTGACCATTACCGGAGTGGATCTCCATTCGAGCCAGGCCGATAAAAAAATGGTGGATGCGGTGATTGCCGCGGGCGCGGACGTCACCCCACTTGACAATGCCATCAAAGTGGCCCCGGCGCCCCTGTCGGCGTTTGAATTTGACGCCACCCATTGCCCGGACCTCTTTCCACCGCTGGCCGCACTGGCCGCCAATTGTAACGGTGTGACCCGCATTGCCGGCGTTCACCGGCTGGCCAACAAGGAAAGCAATCGTGAAAAGGTCATCATTTCTGAATTTGGAAAAATAGGCATTTCCATATCGGTAGTCAACGATGTGATGCACATTACCGGCGGCGCCGCAAAAGGGGCCACCGTGGATTCCCACAACGATCACCGCATTGCCATGGCCATGGCGGTGGCCGCGCTGACCGCCGAGGGATGGGTGCATATCGAACGGGATGAAAGCATTTGCAAATCGTATCCGGATTTCTTTTTAGACATGGAAAAGGTGGGGGCGAAGATTCAATGAGCCGGCAATATCGAGTTTTAAATCAGACAGCGGCGGCATGCTCCGGCCCATTGATGAGACAGCATTCAGCAGCAAAACCAACCAGGGCGACACAGGACAGGAGCCGATTTTGGAAAAGGAGCGATAAACAATGAAACTGCAGCGAATTCGAGAAGCCATCGATAAGACCGATAGGGAACTGGTATCGTTGCTCGCCAAACGGATGGAACTGGGGTTGCGCACCCGTCCATACAAAAAAAACACGGTGGATACATCCCGTGAAAAGGCAGTGCTGGAGCGGGCCAATCAGGCACGACTGGGATTGCTGGAAGAACAGTTTGTCACCGATACGTTTATGGCCATTATGGCCGAGAGCAAACGCATTCAGAATATGGATTTGTCGCTGGTGGCGTTCCAGGGCGACCATGGCGCATACAGCGAAATTGCCAGCCGCAATCTGGTGCCCCACAAAGCCGCCTACATTCCGTGTACCCGATTCTCGGATGTGTTTTCGGGCGTGATGGATGGCGGATTCGATATTGGCATTGTGCCCGTCGAAAATTCACTGGAAGGTGCAGTGACCCAGGTGAACAATCTGCTCACCCAGACGGAATTGAAGGTGGTGGGCGAAACGGTTGTTCCCATTCATCACTGCCTGCTGGTGCGCCCGGGGACCGATCATCGTGAGATAAAAGCCGTGTATTCCCACCCACAGGCGCTGGGACAATGCAGCGGATTTCTGGAACGCAACGGACTTGAACCAAGACCCTACTACGATACGGCAGGCGCCGCCAAAATGCTCATCGAAGAAGATATTACCGCGGCGGCCATCGCCAGCCCGCTGTGTGCGGAGATATATGGACTCGAAATCCTCAAGGAACACATTGAAGATGACGCATCCAATCAAACGCGCTTTTTAATGTTGTCCAAAACGCCATACGATAAAGAGGATGGCGATAAATGTTCGCTGGTGTTTGCAACCACCCACGAGGCCGGCAAGCTGTTTGAGGTGTTGCAGGTGTTCGCCGAGGCAAAAGTCAACCTGACGCGCATCGCCTCCATGCCCCACCGGCAGGACAAGGGGAACTACAATTTTTTCCTGGATTTCGAAGGAAATGAAAACGACCCAAAAATTCGCAGCGTCATTGAAGCGGTGCGCAGCCACTCTAAAAATCTGAACTTTCTGGGATGCTACCCATCCATTTCCGGCAAATAGTACAACAATCATTTTTCAGCGAGCTCTTTTTTTTGGAGCGACGCCAGTCACAAGGGGGAACTATGATCACGATTTACGGCATTGATGAACACCTGAACCCGGTAAAAGCCAGAATGTCCGATGTTCTGCATCAATGCATGGTGTCTGTGTTGGGTATGCCGGAAGACAAAAAGGCCCAGCGCTTTGTGCCCATGCCCAAAGAAAATTTTTACTATCCCGGCGGACGGACCGACGCGTATACCGTGCTGGACATTAACATGATGGCGGGGCGCACCAAAGAAACGCAAAAAGCGCTCATTAAATCCATTTTCGACGCCTTCGAATCGGAACTGGGCATTTTGCCTACGGACGTGGAAATCACCATCACCGAACAACCCCCTCACTGCTGGGGATTTCGCGGCATCACCGGCGACGAAGCCAAACTCAATTACAAAGTAAACGTGTGACGTCATCGCCGGGCCATCCTCGCCAACGTTTCAAGGGTACCTCCTCTTCAGCAATTAATGGCACTTTTTTTAGTACCAAATACAGCGCATGCTGTTATTATTTGGTTGCGAACAAAATTTTCCGCATTGGATTCGGGTTGTCAGCTCGAATTCTGCGCGAATAAAGCCGAAAAAAAATCAACCTTTAACGTTGAGGAAGCACAAGGTGAGGTATTTAATGGTCGATAGAAAGATGTCCCAATCAATTCTGTGTTTATTTTGTGTTGCAGTAACGCTGCTTGGATGCCGGGATGAAAGCTCGCCCGGAAATTCCACCAAATCAGTGACGGCGTGTGTGCCAAACGAAATGTCTTCATGTCCTTGTGCGGGAGAGACTGAAATGGGCGTACAAACCTGCGCGACTGACGGGTCTTCTTATGGTGATTGCGTTTGTCCAAACGAGGAACACGATACGTCGTCTCAAACATCCACAGAGGACAGCTACATAAATCGAGATACGATGGCAGACACAAGCACATTGATTAGCGATGGAACAGATTTTAAAGACAGTACCAGTGTTGCCAAAGATACGGGGACTGAGACATATGAAACCGATCAAACAAAAGATACTGAGACCGAAAGTGTCTCGGAAGACGTTAATGATTCAGAAACCAGCTATGATACACAAACAGATATAAACACTGATGAAGACAGCGAATCGGAAACCGGAACAGGTGACATTCTGAATTATCAATACTCTCTGGAGGTCCCCATCGGCACCATCATGGAAAGTCAGCCGCTGTTCACCTGGACCGATACAGTGTACACGGACCCCACTTATCGCATACAACTGTCCATTGAAGGGGATTTTGAAAACGCACTGGTTTTCGACAAAGCAGGATTAACGCAAAGTGAATACCAGCACACCAAAACATTGAAACCTGGCGTGCATTACACCTGGCGGGTATTGCTGTCCGGGGATAATCTGAGCGCTGAGGAAAACTGGGGCGGCGCTGCGTCATTCATGATTCGATTTGGAGATATCAGCCTCACTTCTCCCCAGGGCACAGTAGAAGATGATCAGCCGTCTTTTGATTGGAGCGATATCACGAGCATTTCCAATCCCCGCTATACTTTCCAAATCAGCGACAGCTGGACATTCGACACAATATTGGAAGAAGCAAATGGACTGTATACCTCCGAATACACGCTGCAAAATTTAAAATTGATGCACGGGCAGAACTACTGGTGGCGAGTGACAAGTACTGATACAAATGGCGCCACAGATATATGGTCAGGGCCCGCACTCATTAAGGCAAAAATTGGTCGAGTGGAATTGTTGTCTCCCTGGAACGGGGCGCTGGTAAGCGATACCACACCAACATTCAAATGGGCCGCCAATAAAGATGCAGTGTCCTATCGCCTCGTGGTTGCCAAAGATTGTGAAGGACGGGAAATTGTGTTGGACGAATCTGACATCATCAACAATAGTTTCACTCCAACTACTGCGTTTGCCGATGTGAATGAAGTCAACTATTACTGGCAAATCACTCCACAATTCGCAGATGGTCCAGGGGATGTCTCTCGCTTCGCCATGTTTACCCTGGATACAACGACAGCCGGTATTGCTGTGCGGGACTGGCTGCCTCAGGACAACCCCTATCAATTAAGCGAACCACTACAAATCGACAACGATGAATGGTTGCGAATAGCGCCGGGAGTCGTAGTCAACAGCAGTCAGATTCAAAGTTGGGGAAAAATCAGCGTCAATGGGACAAAAGACGATCCGGTTGTTTTGAACAGTACTACCTTGAGTATAAAAGGAGCACTTTCAGCCAAAGCAATTACCAGTATTCGCTATGCAGAAGTGAATGGTGGTAAGATGTTCGACCGACTTAGTGGATACACCTATGCGTCTTTGCACGTTGCCGATAGTGTTGTTAAAAATTCGCCTACCTATTTATGGTATCCGGCCGCCAGCTGTTCATTTTATCGAAACATCTTCCAACGTTCTGACATCACAGTCCTCTCCGGCGGCAATGTGACAACCACCGCCGCTACCGAGATACGATTCGAAAACAATCTTTTCACCCAACCGACAAACACGTCACTGTTTCTATATGTGGTGTACTCACCAGCAACCGCCGTTCTACGATATAACACGTTTGCCACAGAATCCAAAACGGCCTTGAAAGCCGATGAAATTGAGCATCACAGCTTCCTTGTGGCAACTGACAATTACTGGGGAACCACTGATCCGAATATCATTGATCAAATGATTTTTGACCGGGAAGACGATTTGGAGATGGAAGGCACCGTTGAATATACACCCATTCTTGCAGTGCCTCACGAGTTAACACCCGTTCCCTAATCTGCCCGACAGCTCCAAAAGCTGCGAATTGTTTTGCATTCCATGGCCAATTGAATATCTTCAGTGTCCAGATGCGCCGATAACAGGCGCCAGTTTTGGAAGGAATTCGATGTATAGAGACCGGCTCACCAATATTCATGTGAAAGATGTCCAGGTGATGATGTCCCCTGCGGAGCTCAAAAAAGAGTTTCCCTTAAGCGACGCCACTCTGGAATTTGTGATGAAAACCCGCAGCGAAATCGCCGACATCATTCATGGGCGAGACCATCGGCTGCTGGTGATTTGCGGCCCATGCTCCATTCATGACCCGAAGCAGGCACTGGCCTATGGCGAAAAACTCAAAACACTGAGCGACAAACTGGGGGACCAGCTGTACATCGTCATGCGCACCTATTTCGAAAAACCGCGCACCAGTGTGGGCTGGAAGGGACTCATCAACGACCCGGACATGAATGGCACGTTCAATATTCTTAAGGGACTGCGCATTGCTCGCTCGCTTCTCATCCAGCTGCTGGAGTTGGGATTGCCCCTGGCCACGGAAGCGCTCGACCCCATTAGCCCCCAGTACCTTGGGGAACTGTTCAGCTGGTCTGCCATTGGGGCGCGCACCACAGAGAGCCAGACCCACCGCGAGATGGCCAGTGGTCTCTCCATGCCTGTGGGATTTAAAAACGGGACCGATGGCAGTCTGGATGTGGCCACCAATGCCGTGAAAGCCGCCGCGAGCGAACACAGTTTTCTGGGAATCAACCAGGAGGGACAGGTGTCCATTGTTTCCACGGCCGGCAATCCCGATGTGCATGTAATTTTGCGGGGCGGGCAGCATTCCAATTTTGACTCGCTCTCGGTGGCCGAATGTGAGTTGGAACTTCGAAAAGCCGGGCTGAAACCCACGGTAATGGTGGACTGCAGTCATGCCAATTCCCGCAAGGATTTTCGACGTCAGCCGCTGGTGGCCGAGGATGTGGTGCACCAGATTCGCGAGGGCAATACATCCATCATGGGCATCATGCTGGAAAGCAACCTTGAAGAGGGCAGTCAGTCGCTGTCATTGCCGACGTCGGAACTGAAATACGGTGTTTCCGTCACAGATGCCTGCATTGGTTTCGATACCACTGAAACGTTGCTGACTAAAATGCATGGAGAGCTGTCGCCCATTCTACAGAACCGGCGAATATAGACAGGGCCGTATTATGAAGCCTCTGATAAACTACGGCGTACAGGTACTTCGCAAAGACGCTGCCACCGACGAGCCCATCACGGTCATTGTTATTGGCATGGAACGGTCCGGGACCTCCATGGTGGCCAAAATGCTCGAAAATATGGGTGTTTACATGGGCACGCAGCGGGATTTGGCCGTGTATGAAGATGTGGAAATCGCTAATCTGTTGGAGCAGAAAAAAGTCGATCGTCAAAAACTGCAATCGCTCATCAATAAACGCAACGAGACATACGGCACATGGGGTTTTAAACGGCCCTCCGCGATAAACTATATTCGAAAATTCGAAAAATACTTTCGAAACATCCATTATGTGGTGCCCTTTCGAGACTTGATGGCCATTGCCAATCGTCACGTGATATCCGTGGATTCCAATCTGATGCACAAAATGAAATTTGTGAACCGCCGGTACACGCAAATCATTAAATTCATTGATAAATCAAAGCATCCCTGCATGGTGTTTTCCTATGAAAAGGCCCTTGTCAAAGACATCGAATTCATCACTTCTCTGGCCAATTTTTTAAACCTGCCGCTCTCAGACGATTTAACACAGCGTGCCAAAGCCGCCATTCAGGTGGACAGCCGGTTGTACTTGAAAAGCACCAGAACCAATCGCGTGGCAGGCAATGTGATGGATGTGGGCAGAGATGGCATTGTCAGTGGCTGGGCAAAACAGACCAACAGCATGCAGCCGGTCTCGCTCGAAATATGGGTAAACCAAAAAAAAGTCTGCGAGGTGGAGGCATCCGACCCCAGGCCGGATTTGACCGGGCAAAACATGGGAGATGGCCGCTTTGGCTTTCGCGTGGACATTCAGTCTCACCTGGAGCCGGGAAAAATCAACACGGTGGCTATTTTACACACCAAAGACAAGATGGGGTTTCAAAACTCAATTCAATCCCTCGATTTGACCAGGGACTAACGGGTCAATCTTTGCTGCCTCCGGCGCCTCGCACGGCGAAATGGCCGGGACGGTCTTTGATTCCATTCTCGCTCCGACGCTGTTTTGCAACAGTTTCCGTTTATGCCGGGGTCTTCGAAGCGGGGGTTTCCACTGATTTTTGTCGCGTTCCATATCTCGGACGCAGGAGGTGTTGACCGGTATGGCCCGCTCGACAATTTCGTAAATATTGCGGGTCACATCTTTGCCCTTCTGTTTTTGCAGGGGTTTGTATTCCAGAATGAATACCGCTGTCACATCCCTGCAGAAATCGAGAAACACTTTGTATCCGCTGGTACCAAAATGACTGGCCAGCCAGGGTTTGTCATCGGGTCCCTGACGCCACATCCCCAAACCGTACGACGCTTTGCGCGGCGAGGGTCTGGGCACGCATTTCATGGGCATGCCCGCTGTCTGATTTTTCAGCATCTCCAAAACAGTCTCCGCTTTTAGAATACGACGTCCCTCCGGGGTCACACCCATGTGGCGCATGGTTTCCAAAAAGCGGGAATAGTCCGCCGCCGAGGCCTGCGCCCCACCCGCCAGAGACGGTTTTTGTTTACTAAAGAACGTCTGACTGAGTCCCAGTGGACCAGCAATTTGCTCCTGAAACACACCGGGCCATGGTTTGTGCACTACTTTGGAGGCGATGGTACCTGCAAAATTGAATCCGATATTGTCGTAACAAAACGCCGGGGACTGACCGTTTTGAAACCGCAGATTGTCCACAACCGATCGCAATGGCGGAAAAGACTCCTCGTCGCCATTCTCCTGGCAGGGGTCAAAGGCGCGCAAGCCACCGGTGTGACTGAGCAACTGACGCAGCGTGAGCTTTCGCACCCGGGGACGCAGATTGTCGATATATTTTCCTGCCCGGGTATCCAAAGCCAGTTGATTCTGCTCCACGAGCCGCATAATGGCCGCCGCCCCCAGCCATTTGGAGCAGGACGCCGCATTGACCGGCGCCGACGTGTCCCCAAACGAATAAACTATCTGCCCCCCCTTGCGAATCATCACGCCGGTGCGGGAAAACAGCTTGCGATGGGCGGCCAGAAACTGGTCCAATTCCGAAAAATCGTACGCAGAGGTGGATGCCAGTTCCATTTCCGCACGCTTTTCCGTTGCAGATGGCGTTCCCGGCGCATTGGATTTCCGCCCGGTATTTCGTGTCCTGCCGGGGCGATGTTGATGGTTTTCCTCACCACAGCCCGCCATACACAGCAGCACAATCACTGCTGCCATGCCCGTTTGCCAAAAGAATTTGCTGTGAATTATCCGCTGTACCGTGCTGCTGTTCGCCATATCATCAAATCGGTTGTGCCCCAGTCGAAAACCGATGGGTTTGTCAATTGAGTATATGTCACATAAGCGCAACATTTCATCCGGTTTTTCACCGGAACATTGACAATATATTCCAATGCCTTAATCCCAAAAAGATTTCTTTTTTCCGCCAGAGCCATCCGTGCACACAAAATGAATGCCGGGGCCGAGGTGGACCTGACCCCAAAAGGGGCTATCCTGCAGCACAGTGATATGCTGTCACCGGAGGGAAAATTGAACACACATCCAATTGTTACCCACAACAGCGTACGGATATTTCGCGTGACGCCGGAAAATACCTGCCTGGAGTCCCTGTCGCCACGGGAAATTGATGCGCTTTTCGCCAAAAGTCTGGAGGACGCCCGCCAGTTGCTGGTGCGTTGTGTGCTGGCAGTCCTCAACAGTGGTGAGGAATCCGACGACGTCAGGCAGATGTTGGCCAAACACCAGCAGTTTGCCATTGATGTGGAACGAACCGCGGGGGGTATCGAACTGGTGCTCCATCACGCGCCCATCAATGCGTTTGTAATCTATGAGCAAAAAAGCGCCGACGGATATGTCAAAGTGCCAAAATTAATTGAAGGATTGCGCCAGCACGTGTTTGCCGTCATCCGCGACCTGCTGTTTATCAACAGCGAAATCGAGCGCACCGCCAAATTTGACCTCGAATCTCCCGATGGGATTACCGACGCGGTCTTTTTGATGCTGCGCAACGCGGGGGTGTTTCAAAAACCGGGCGTCACAAGGTGGTGGTGTGTTTTGGTGGACATGCCATTTGCGACGAAGAGTACGCCTACACTCTCAAGGTGGGTTATGAATGTGGCATTCGCTTCATGGATGTGGTGACCGGTTGTGGTCCAGGCGCAATGAAAGGCCCCATGGAAGGCGCCGCCATCGCTCACGCCAAACAGCGCATTAAAGACGGTCGTTATATTGGCATCACCGAGCCGGGCATCATTGCCTCCGAAGCCCCCAACGCCATTGTGGACCCGCTGGTAATCATGCCCGACATCGAAAAACGGCTCGAAGCGTTTGTCCGCCTTTGCCACGGCATCATTATCTTTCCCGGAGGCGCCGGCACCGCCGAAGAACTCATGTACCTGCTGGGAATTCTCTGTCATCCCGACAATGCGCACATTCCATTTCCCCTCATTTTGACCGGCCCTGCCGCCAGTCAGACGTTTTTTTTGCAGCTGGATGCATTTGTGCGGTCCACCCTGGGCGATGCGGCCGCCGCCAAATATCAGATTATTCTCGACGATCCGGAAAAGGTCGCCACTGAACTCAACAAGGGACTTTTGGCCGTAAAAGCTTCGAGAGAAACGCTGGCCAACGCCTATTACTTCAACCGCAGTCTTTTCATTCCCCCGGTGTTTCAGCAGGGATTCACTCCTTCCCATGAGGCCGGCGCCGGGCTTGAAGTGCGGCAAAGCGCCGACATTCCCGCCTTTGCCGCAACGCTGCGCCGATTTTTCTCATGTGTCGTATGGGGCAATGTCAAACCCGATGGTGTTGCCGCTGTTGAAAAATTCGGACCGTTCCCGGTGACTGGGGATGTCGAAGTCCTCAACGCAGTGGACGAGCTGGTAAAAGCCTTCGGCCACCAGGGCCGCATGCGCCTGGTGGGCGATTACATACCGGTCTATCGATTGGCGCAATAGTATCGACTCGCAGATTTCGCCTACAAACAGGGATGAACGGTTACATTGACGACGGACGTATCGGAAACGATGCGGCCGCTGTCGCCAAAAATCAACGTGGCGCTGTTTTCAAAGGCATCGGTACTGCCACATTCGCCGGCGGTGTACACGACCGAATAGGTGATACGGTCTGGTTCACACAGTTTATCCCTCAGGACACCCACTTCAGGAAGGGAATCTTCAACAAGGACACAGTGACTCCGCTCAACCACGTGGACAGGACTGGTTATACGAGTGGACGCGCCTTCAACAATCGACGTCACATCGGTTGTCACCGTGGCGATGTTCACAATATTCTGCAACTCAAATTCAAACAATTCCCGCTCATCTTCCGGATGAAACGTCTGGTAAAAACCGCATTCAATCTCCTCATCCATGTCAAGTATCACCGCATCCATGGCGTCTTTTTTAAAATCAACAGGATCATCGCCCAGTTTGCAAAGCAGCGATACCTCGCGCATATCCAGCAGTTCATCCTGAATGGATGTAATCAGCGCGGCATACGACCACGGATTTTTCACATTCACCGTCCCCGATACCACCAAAACGTCCGTCGCCGGTTTGGGGATGGCATCAACGGTGTATTCGATTGAGTAGGCTTCGCCCTCCGACAACGTTAAATGGGAGGTGGCAGCGGATTTGACGACATCCCAATCGCTGGTGCGTTCGATTGTGGCGGTAAAGGTGGTACTGATTTCCAGTTTTAAATTAAGGCAAAATGAGAACTGACGGATTTCCAGTCGCTGACCCCGGGGATTAAACGGCGGCAACAAATACGCGTCTCCCTGTACGTCCGGATCATATTTGTAAAGCAGCGCCTCTGATCCACCGTTAATGATCACCGCCGCCACGTCCACCGGGATAACAACGCCTGTGGATGTATACAGGAACGGAATACCCCAGCTGAGGGACACACCGCTATCTGAAGACGCAGTCACCGAGAATGCATAATCTCTATTGTCGTCAAACTCCACTTCATGCCGATATTCCCCACCCTCTTCGTAAAAATAGTAAATGTGCGTTCCCTGCCCGTTGGAATCCACTGTAAATCCAATATCATAGCCCAGGGATTCGCACGTGGCTTCATCGCCATCTTCGATAAACGATACCGAAACGGTCGATGTGGCCGAACCGGGAATATGGGCCAGCATTTTCTCTGGCGACTTGTCCCGGCTGGACTTGTGACTTTCGGGCATGCAACCGAGTCCGATTGCGCCCAAAAACAGCACAAAAAACAGTCGTCCAACAGCCTTGTCCCGGTTGGTCGACAACGCGCATGTCCGTGTTTTCATAAATACCCCCCTTTTTGGTTCTCGCACATACACCGGCGCCCATCTGCAACACTTGCAGCAGCCGGCATCGGGTATGATTTGATTCCGACTTTTTTTAGCTTCAGTTGAAACGAAACCCGCCTTCTTCAACTGGTGTCGGATAATTGATTATTTCTAACAGCGCCTCCTTCCGGAGACAGACGCCACCAGCTCGTGACGTCTAAAAATCAATATATTTATACTTTTACACAATATCAACTGTATCAAATGAAACCCATCCGGTGTCATATTTACCTTCAGTTGCTTACAAATGCGCACAACCGGCGAAAATCAAAATGAAATCTCTTGCTCGACATGTTCCGAAGACTTCAAATGCTTTTTGTACACGGCCAACTGTGGGGATTATCGGGTGCAGGCGACGATTGGCCGACAAAATCAAAATCGATACCTGCCCTGGCCCTGGACCCTTTTCGTTCTTCAATTCGATTTTACATTTCACACAGAAACCAGCCAGGGACGGGTCATCTCAATCGGTGATACGAATGGGAGATGTGTCCTTTTTTTCACTGTGCATGCTGTGGTGTATCCCCGGTTTTAAAGAAAACCAGTGGCGCCATGCATTTCGGCTGATGAAATAAAAAAGGGATTACTTACACTGGGTGGGCCCGTCTGGAATGACCTGACATTCCATGCCGTCGGGGCAGCCGTCGTTGGGGGCGCCCTTCTCACACGGGATGCCACAGGTGTACAGTTTGTTTCCGGCAAATCCATAAAATTCAATGCAGCTTTGGCCATCTACGCAAACCTGTCCGCCACAGTCAGTGGCGCCGTTTTCGCCTATATCCGATTTTTCGGAATTTCCCGTATTATCGCCATCATTTTCTGTTGACGCAGTGCCGGACGGGTCACTGGCATTCTGGTTGGGAGCACTGCCGCTGCACGCGCACAGGAACACCACAATCGCCCACGCTGTGTTTTTTATCGTTGCCAAAATCATTGGTCCCCTCCCTTTCATTTGCCCTTGCCAGTGAGGCTGGTGGGTTTTTGTTTACTCGATTTTTCGACCCGTTTGTTGCGCCCTGCGCCTTTGCCAACGGTTGTAGAACCGCTTTTTTGCACCTTGCCCGCCTCGGTTTTGGCTTTGGCCACCCAGTACGTGCGCCGTGTACTCGAAAACGACCACAGCGCATCGTTGAGCTCTTTTTCCATGACCACCGCGTTGGTGCTGTTTTGCGACAGATTTGAAAGGGCGCCCAGCAGTGCCTGCTCGTGCAATGCATTCAAATCAAGAGACGCCGTTTTAGTGGCATCGGCCACCAGACGCTCGCCGTAATATTTGTTGGCGCATGGATTTCGCTTCTTATCCACCGAATCAATCAACACCACTTCGTCGTCCACTGTATTCAGCCGCACTTTTTTGGCCATGGCCGCCTGTGGCAACCTGGACCAGAGGGGAATGAGCACATTCTTCATGAGATGAGATTCCTTTTTTACAACTTCGTCGAGAACCTGGCCCAACTCCGCATTGGCCTTTGCCGCCTTGCGGTCCGCCTGCATGGCAGTACATACCGCCTGCTCGGCCAGGGCCAATCGCAACAGCGCATCCCCCACATCCTCCGACACCTGTTCCACCTCTTTTTGGGCGGCTGTGGATGTGGCGGCCTTCCCTTTGGACTCAAAGCTGGACGACGTTCCCTGGAACGTGGCATTCATCAGAGAAATGTCGGACATTATCTGACGAGGCGAGTACTCGATTTTCCCCGCCGTCAGTGCTGCTTTTGTCTCTTCCGGTGTAAACGTATATCCCCCGGCGGCGGGATTAAACGTGTAGGCCGCGCCCTTTACCGCTCCGTTTTGCGCGCTCATCTGATTGTATTTGGTGCTGCAGGCGCCTTTTGTGGTTAATATCGCGTCGGTATCTGTAATTCGTGTTGATTTCAATTTCTTTTTGCCCAGTTGAAATGCCGTTTTCGAAGTAAAATTCTTTCCGTAAACAGTGTACTCGCAACTCTTTTGGGCCGCGTCATTTTTCAGCTGAACCGCCCCAATCTGCGGCGCCGCTGCCACGGTCGTGGCCTTTTTTGCGGCAAACTGTCGGTTCATGTACGTTCCTATCACCTTGTCCGAAATATTCAGATCTTCGGGAAGCCTGAGACTTATCTGTTTGGCCGAATTTTTCGCCGTGGTATCCACCTCCAGTTTTTTGGCGCCAATGGACCACTGCTGCACCACATCGAGGTTTTTCCCCTTTATTGTTATTGTTCCTGGCGATGGCGCCAGTTTGGGCGCAACGTTCAGCGCCGGTACCGCATACACCGTGAGCGGGCTTTGGGATTCTGCCGATTTTTTGCGTGCAGTGACGCGAATCACATCGGTTTTGGCGACTTTGGGGATACTGATGGTGGCTTTGGTGGCCGTCACATCTTTGGCTTTCAGTTGCTTTTTCCCAAGGGAAAATTTAATTCCTTTGGTTTCAAAGTAATTGCCTGTCACCGTCACATCGTCCCCTGGAAATACGGCAGCAGGTTGGACTGCACCCACGACCGGCGGATAGAATATTTCCAGCGGCTTTTTTAATGTGGCCGAACCACCGGGGCCGGATACCGTCAGTTCTCCGGTGGTTAGCCCGGCGGGAACGGTGAAGGAAATCGATTTTTTCTGCTTGTCAGCAATTATTATAACGGTTGTGCCCACACTCAGCTTTTCGACCGAATCCAGATTATCCCCCACCACTTTTATCGATTCCCCGGGTGTACCAAATAAAGGAGTGGTACGCAGCACCTTTGGCGCCTTGGCAAAGGTGAATGTTGAAAATGTGGCCAGCTTCTTCCTGCCGCGCTTGATTATGAGTTTGGCGCCTTTTTTTGCCTTTGCAGGAACTTTGGCACTAATCACATTGGCTTTTATCTCAATGGATTCCAGTGTCACTGCATCGAGAGACACAATATCCCCTTCGACAAAACCGCTGCCATTAATGGAAATAGTGGCATCCGCGCCAAAGATGGCTGGCGAAACCGCCGTTACCTGAACCTCTTGCATGGCCGGTGTATCACCTGCAATACCCGGCCGGGATGCCGCACAAAGCAAAGCGAACAGACCAATTGTCACAGCTAATTTTTTTTTCAAAATTGCGTCTTTCCGTCTACACTTCATAATATATTTCTTCCTTCTCAAAAAATTTTGTTTTGACCATCAACAGGATGTCAAACTGAAACAAAGAGGGCAATAAATGCAACAAACAAAACTGCAACAGATTTTAGTCACATCAAGCATGCTGCTTACCGTTTTTTTGACATGCTGTTATTCTTCGGTGGATTCACAGGAGGGGCAAGAACAAAGCGAAGATTTTCAATTAAAAGAGCACATCGTCGGCAAAAAAAACGAGGCTTCCGATGGTAAACATCCATGGAAAACCATCGGCGCCCCCAATGTGACATCGCTAAAAGATCCCACCCTTCCAGTGGCCGTTGCCATCGAAGGCAAGCAACGCGTACAACCTGATGTTGAAGCGGCCGTGCTTGAAATGGCCACACAGTCGACCCATCCCGTTCGGGTTACCATTGATTCAGGACTCGGCACATTGCGCCGCTTCTCAGGTCGCCTGAAAAACCCCCACGGCCAAAGCACCGCCGGCGCGGTACAGTTTCTTAAGGAAAATCTGCCCGGGTACGGTCTGAAAACCGATGTTCCATTGACCCTCGATGTGTCGCGGGAAGTGGTGGATGAAGACGGCGCCCGGCACGTAGTGGTCACTCCCACTGTTGGGGATTTGCCGGTGTGGATGGCCGCTGCCGCCATCCACCTGGATGCCGGGGGCAATGTGCGCAGCATCAACGCCGAAAACCTATCGGATGTGACACCAAAGGGCGCCGTGCGATTTGACGCGGACGCCGCCATTGACGCCGCCGCCCGTGCCCTTTTGCCATTGAGCAATGACGGCAACGTGGAGAACACCGTGGCGCCACAACTGGGCATCATGCCGGCCCTCAAAGGCAAGGGCACCTCTGCATACACATGGCGCCTCGTACAGATGGCAAGAGAAGCCGATGGAACACCGCAGTATTACGAAACGTACGTGAATGCACAAAGCGGCGAGTTGGCCGCCAGATACGCCACTACTGTAAGCGCTGCACTAACGTCTGCCACCGGGTCGGTGGTCAACACACTGGGCGCCACCGAATCGCTTCGGGTGTCCTATAGCCAGGATTACGGCATGTACGTGCTGCTCGATCAAAGCCGGGGACTGGCGGCCACACAGATAATGACCTACAACGCCAACAATGCGTACGACCTGACCATGGACAACTCCACCCTTGTTGCATCGGCCAACGCCAACCAGTGGGATCAGATTGGCGGCTCCACCCATGCCAACGTGCAAAAAACCATGGATTACTATCTAAATACCCACGGCCGCAATTCCTGGGACGGGCAGGGCGCTCCAGCCCGGGTTGTGGTTCATTTTGGTCAGCAGTACAACAACGCTTACTGGAGTCCTTACGAACAACGCACCGTGTTTGGCGATGCGGACGGTATCCAGTTCAAATCCTTTGGGGGCGCCCTCGATGTGGTGGCCCACGAATGGAGTCACGCAGTGGTGTCCGCCACGGCCAACCTCATTTACGAGAATCAATCCGGTGCGCTCAACGAAAGTTTTGCCGACGTAATGTCGGTGATGGTGGACCGGGACGACTGGATTCAGGGCGAAGACATCATGCTGCCGGCAGGCTCCGCCATTCGCTCTTTAGCCGACCCTTCCCTGTATGGTCACCCCGGTCATATGGACGACTATCGCGATATCAGCTGGAATTACGGCGGAGTTCATATCAACTGCGGTATTCCCAGCCATGCGGCGTATCTGGTGGCAGTCGATCCCCGGGCCAGTCGCGAAGTCACCGAAAAGGTATGGTATCGCACCCTCAATCAGGGGCATGTGGGCCGGTACGCCAACTTTAAGGACATGGCTGAAGGATCACTGGTGGCCTGTAACGAACTGGTGCAAAAAGCGAGCCTCACGCAACAGAACTGCGATGCCGTGGTGTCCGCATGGGTGGGAGTGGGCGTTCTGACCGAAGTGCCCGCATCCGGCTGTCCGCTCAATTCCACCGAAAAAAACGGTCTGTGCTACTGCAATTCGGGATACGCCCCGTCCATGACCAGCGATGAATGTATTTTGGAAGACTCATTGACGTGTCCGGCCAACAGTGTGGCTACCAATGGTCAGTGCTTTTGCCTGGACGGATTTCGCGTCCCCCCATCCGATGACACCTCGGCGCCCATGACCTGTGAGCCCGAAGAGACCGCCTGTCCCAAAAATTCATCGTGGGATGCCGCAAAACAGGAATGCGTTTGCGATGAAGGCTTCGAGGGAAATCCGGATGGGCTCGATGGCGGATGTACCGTGATTCTGTCGGATTGTCCCCAAAACAGCCATCCGGTATGGAACGGGGAACCGTCCGCGGACACCGACATGTATCAGTGTGATTGCAACAGCGGATTTGAGTACGACGCGGTCAGCCAGAGCTGCGCCGTGATTCCGGGAGGGTGTGGCAACGAGTCATTTTATGGGCGCTGCGTGGGTGATTCTCTCATTTATTGCGGTCCGGATGGAATAGAGACTGTCGCCTGTGGAGATTCCAGCCTGGTATGCGGTCTGTTTGATTCCCGCATTGGTTACGATTGTCTCAATCCCAGCGGGGTTGCCGCAGCGGGGGTTTGTGCAGCGGATGGCTACCAGGAGTGCGATGCGAATAACCCATTCTGTGTGGCCGAAACCAACGCCACACAGGGCTTCTGTTCCCTGGAGTGCAAGGTGAATGACGACTGCGGCGCCACGTTTGCCTGCTGTGGTTCGGTAAGTGACGGCACCCGGGCGTGCCTGACCTCAGCCTATTGCGATGACGTGGTAAACATCAAAGCCACCTGCAACGATGTGATGGGGGGCAGTGCGTACTATGGCGCCTGTGACGGCAATGTGCTGGTCTACTGCGATGGCTCCACCCTCACAACCCAGTCGGTCAACTGTCCCAAGCTGGGCCAGGTATGTCGATTTGTGGATGAAGAAGTGGGCTACAACTGCGTAAACGACGGTTCGGCCGCCGCCATCGCCGCACCGGCGGACTGGTGTCCCTACGAAGGCGACGGTGTATGCGATGCCCCCGGCGTCTGCCCGGCCGGTTCGGATTTGCTCGATTGCCATCCCTGCGGCACTGTCACCGCAAACGGACAGTGCACCGACGCAGTCCTGAATATATGTGACGCCACCATGGGTCTGGTGACTACCGACTGCGCTACATTGCCCGAAACACCGGTATGCACCGTGGATACCGCCGGAACCGCCGCCTGCACCGCCGAACCCGATACAGACACGGATTCCGACACCGCCACCCAGCCCACCGAAAGCAAAAAATCCGATTCCTGTTCCTGTCAGACAGTGGGCTCGCGCAACGGCGCCCTCTTCTCACTCCTCAATTTCCTGTTGTCGCTGTTTTAACCCCCCAGGGATACTGTTTCGACTGAACGACGAGAACGCGGAACCAGTCAAAAAAATACTTGATTTTTTTTGAGTTCACTCTGCTTTTCCGACATCGTTGACCGCTTCATTCATCGTCTTCATTATCTGAAAACGGCCCAGGATATTGAGTGCGTTCTTTGCGTTGCGTGCAATCACCTTCAGATACGGTTTCCACATATCAGATGCGACATACTCAAGCCTTTTCGGCGTTTTCCTTGCCAAATCAGCGAAAAAATTTCAGCAGCTTTTTTAATTTTCCGTTGTTATCCCCACCCACATCAGTCGCCTCGCTCCTTCGTTGATTTGATATACCACCGACAAATAGTGATAACCCTTTTTCCATTGGATTTCGTCCACGCCAGTAGCTGTCACCTCATTCGAAAATTCACATGTCTTCCATCATCTTTGGACACTTTTGCTCAACAATCTTGCAGGCCTCTGGTGTTTCGGGTTCAGACTCATTGTCGAATGAATCCACTAACTGTTCAAGGGATTCAGATGTCAACTCGCTGCACTGCGGCAAATCATTAAACATGCTCGTCATCGCGGTCATTTGCGTGTTGAACATGGCCACCACACAGTCCGCAACTTCGCCGGTGGTTGCATCACAATCCTCCAGTCCTTCCGACGCGCCATCGCAAAAATCCTCCTCGGTAATTTCTTCAGTTTCAACGCCTTCCATGTACTGTGCCATCATATCATCCATCTCCCCGTTTTCGCACGACGCCTTTGTTTCATTGCAGGTCGCTGCAATATCCGTATCGCTTCCACCCATCTGAATAGTCATGGACGTCATCATGATTCCAACAGCGAGACATTTCACGTCTTCGATTTGCTTCTGCGCAGATTCGAGTTGCCCCGAGACCACGTCGTAAATGGCCGCGCACACCTTTTGGGCTTCCTCATCTGTTAGTTCGGATGCCGGTGTGTCTTCAGCAACAGGCAGTTTAACATCGTTGCTGCTGTCATTGTCCGAACCGGTATCGCACCCCAAAAGCAAGCCAATTGCAAGTGATGCCATTATAAAAATGCGGATGTATTTCATTGGAAACTCCCTTCCATGGTTATTCCGGATGCTCCCTGGTGCCGCATCCGGGAAAGTGGCTGTGCTTTGTGTTACGTTTAAAGTGCAAAATTATTAACTGGTTAAAACTGTATCAACTCAAATTGTGTACGGAAAGAGCGCAAAAGATGCGCAGATGTGTCAGGAAAGAAAAACGGTGTGAATAGAAAGTATTCCAAAAATATGGAAGATGATGGGCACGGGTTCCTTCTGATTTCAGGAAAAATGAGACGCTCACGCCATGGCGTTGCTATTCTATAACAATTATTCCACACAAATCTTTAATGCGAACGGAATCACCCTGTTCCTCATTTCGTTCCACGCCAAGAATAGCCACAGAGTTTTCGGAGTATTCGGTTGGGAGCAATGCAACATTTCCGTCGTAGTTGACTTCCAATGGGGCGGTGCCGATGGCATTAAGCGTTATGGGGTCAAACACACCAATAAAATATTGACCCGCAGGTGGAACATCAAACGGAATTGGTTTTGACGCATCAAACGTTGCGTTCTCGTTTAATGTGGCGCCCATCAACAGACCTATGCCGTTGTATGCCACGCCATTGGTATTTGCATCGGTTCGGACGTTCAACGATTCATCCAGGCGTTTCGCAGTCAGGAGCTCCCCGCTCATATTGTACCGCGCCACCACGAGGGAGTAGGCATCGTATTCAGTTGCTTCAGCGCCAGCTTCTTCATCGAAGTATGTATTGGTGAACGCCATACGTGGAATCACAATGGTATTGGCTTGCGTGCCTTTAAACACCGCCCCGGCATATACCCCCTGAACCATATAAAATGAGTTGTCAGGTCCATCGAATACTATTGGCGGGTTAGCCTCCATGTCATCGATACCGCTATACTGTGAGTCGCATTCGTTGGATGTTTCCCAGATTTTGTTTCCCGACAAGTCAAATTTTGCAAGGGCTGCCGGGGTACAGTTTACATTGTAGTTCTGACCGGCCAGAATCATTACGTCCTGACCGTTTTCTGAAACGGATAAGATCCTGGAAGGTACAATGTCCGTTTCGAGCACCCGTGCAGACATAAGCGAACCGTCGTCCAGAAAGTGAGCCATAAAAGTGACCGCATGATCCGCCGTGTTTTCGAGCATCGTTTCGTTCGATTCTCCAGCGCCCAGCACCAACAATTCATTCAACATTCCCACAACAACAATTCCGTCAACAGGATGCAGCATCATGGCCACTCGCTGTGCAGAACTGATATCGCTGAAGTCAAAACGGTCCTCCAACGGTACGAACCACATCAGGTTATTAAGTTTGACGCCTTCGATTGGTCCGACGGCCACAATAGAAAAAATGTTTTCCAGCGTATGGCTGTCTTCACCGGCAACGGAAAGTGGTGAGGTGCCATAGACTATCCCTGATGTCATATCTGTTACCAGGGGACTCATGTATTCAATATCACGACCGGAAAAACCGAATGTTTCATCTTCAGAGTGAAACGGTTGTATGAGAACAGCAGTTTCATTTTTGGTCGTGAAGCCCAGACCATCTGAATTGACATAGGAATCCTCCAACCTTTGATTCGTATAACGCACATTAAAATCGCCGCAGAAATTTAAACTCACCACGGTGTTGTGTTCTCCTGGTTGCCCCTCGTCGGACAGGGTATCGGTTGAATTTTCCGAGTCGGTTGCCGTTTCACCTCCAGTCGATTGGTTATCTGTTGAGTAATCCAGATTGGCCGCAATTTCACTTAAATCGCAACCGGCTGCCAACAAAATCATCCCACATAAAAGACACTTTTCCATGCAGTTCATAACTGTTTTGATCTGTTTTTTCATCGCACACTCCATTTCTGTTTTATATCCTGCTATGGAGTGCGTTTATAAAAAAAGTTTTGACAAAAAATTGTTCTTTAAAAAATCGCGCACCAACGAATATGTTCATGCACTCATTCACAGGTGTCAACATGCTTACGTGGATATGATAAATGGGACTATCTGGCGGATGGTTTTGCGGGAATGCCTGTTAAGATTTCCAGGTGAAACACTTTGTCTCTAATGGATTCGGCGTGCACGGCATTGGGCCATCGGTTTAGAAATTTACGGGAGACAGCCAGTTCTCTTTCCAGGTCGCCCAGCTGCCGCAATGCCTCTATTTGGCCAAACATGGCTTCCTGACCAAGAGGAGTGGCGCCTCCAGACAAGTACGCCGAAAAATGGTCCAGCGCTTCCTGTGCGTCTTTCAACCGGAGTCGAATATTTCCCGCAGCAATCCGTGCACCCGCTGCCGCCGTTGAATCCGGCGAAAGTGCAATTACAGCTTCGTATTTTTCCAACGCGCCTTTCCAGTCGCCATTGCGTTTTCTGGCACGCGCGTCAGACAGTAGTTTTTTTAATTCCCCTGGTCTGATTTTGCCGCCTGAATCTACTCGATTTGAAGCACTGGCATTTCCTGGTGCATTCTGTATCGAATCCGCTTTTAAAGACAGCAATTGAACGTGAGGCAAATTTTTTATCGAAACGCCAATATTCGCAGCGACGTCTGCCAATTCTATCATTTCGGTCGGGCTCATCTCCCGACGGACACCCGTCTCCATAGATAATCTGTGTTGCGCAGTTACCAGCGTTTTTCCACGCGCATCAACCACCTCCACTTTACCCCGCAGCACCGATACACTGATTTCCGGCGACGTGGACACGGAAAACACAGTCCCCTTTACAACAACAACGCCTTCCTCCGTAACCACCTCGACCCGCGGATGAGGTCCTTTGGGGTTTACAGAAACCAGTATGCGTCCTGCAGTCAGTGACAGCCTCAATAAACGATCGCTTGACTGCTGCACGACCATTTTTGTATCGGACTCCAGCAACGCATCTACACCTTTGGTCAACGTAACATGGGAAGCCGCGCTAAACGCGCCTTCCTGTGGGATGCCATTGGTTTGCTTTGTTGAAACCACCTGTTGGGTTTCGTGGGTTGAAGTGATTCCCGTTACGATTCGTTTCGCCGTTACGTCTTTGGATGCGCTAAAAGATGCGTCATTGGATTGAATTCGAGCCATCCTGGAAAAAACAACACCCAGTCCCACACCCAAAAGCAATACCGCAGCCAGTACCATCATTTGCAGTCGGCGTCGCCCCGCATCCGCCTGTTCAAAACTCGAACGCGCTGACCCAAAACGCCCCTTCCTCTGCTCGTGGGTCGACATGTGGTTATTGCGGACAGTGGCGATGGCTTCAACAATACGCCGCTTTCGATGCAACTCGTTCACTGACGCCTCTGTATCCCATCGCATTAAGCGACGAATACCATCATCCAGCTGTTGTGCGTTGTCATCCAAATGAGGTTTGCCCCCGCGTATCTTGTCGGTCATTTGTTTACCGCTATCCAATCCACCAATGTTGGATTTCCCAGCACCAGTTTTCGCAATTTCTTTTTGCCATTGCGCAAACGTCCGCGAACGGTAAACACGCCTGTCTGTGTCATGTCGGCAATTTCATCCGCCGCGTACCCATACAGATAGTGCAGCACCAATGCGGTACGTTCCTTCAGTCCAATTTTCTCAAGCAACAGGGCGAGCGCCTGCTGCATTTTCCGATGGTCCATTTCATCTTCAACCGATTTTGGTTCAGCCAACGGTATAAACGTCTGTTCAAACAGCTGCTGCCGTCGCACTTTTTTTTTGATGATTCGCGCGGCGGTATGCAATGTGACACGATCGACCCAATAGAAAAAACTGCTGTTGCCCTGAAATGTCGCCACTGAATTTAAAATTTCAATCAGTGTATTCTGGATGACGTCTTCCCTCTCCGGAAGGTCGCGGCACAGATACATGGCTGTTTTTTCAACCCTGGGTTGTGCCATTTCCAACAGCAAAATGGACGCATGTTCATCGCCTGCAGACACTCTTTTAGCGAGAGTTATTTCGTCCCACTGTGTGTCCGTCATCGAAAATTTGCTGAAATGATTCATTGACTCTTTGTGTACTTACAGAGCAACTTTTGACAAAAAAAAATGAATTTACAGGAATTCAACACCAATACCCGCGAGAATCAGCGGCTCAACTGCCCAAAAGCGTACCAGAGTCGCATTATTTTCGGATGTTTTCGCTTCAAAATTGGGGCGCACCAAAGGAACCCTCACTCCGCCCCGTATTGTCAGATAACCGTGGGGAAACAGCGGCAGAGATATGCCAACCATTGCCAGCAGACTCAATTGATAAGTGCGCCCCTCATGGGTGATACCTGTCTTCGCAACCCGCGTCTCGTAGGGTAAAGCGGATCCATCCACCCCCAATGAAACATCTGCAGTACCTGTTTTCACCGTCCACAACCAACGGGCGCCCAGCTCCGCCGACAAAGAATCAATATTTGTTTCAACGTCAATTTGGTTCACCAGGGTATGGACGCGATAGGTTTTCAGGAGTCCAAAGAACGTAAAAAGCTCCAGCGATGTGTGCACTTTTATGCTCATACCGGCCCACACCCCAGGCAGGAACGCATTTTTCCGTATAAGGACGCCTGCAGCGTTGACCTCCACATTCATATGATGCTCGCGGACACGGATGGGCAATCCTGTTTGAGTCTCGCTGGAGGTATCCGTGATTCCTGACGTATCAACGGGATAATTCACAGGTTGAGGCGGATTGTCGTTCCGCCGGGGTGTATCGGTCACTTTTTTTGGGAGGGGCAGGGACTCCTTTGGATTGTCCAGAATATCGTCCTCGGCGGCACGCTTCGCCTTTTGCCACCTTGGAACAATCCCCATCATCCAGTATTCCACTACCGCAAAGACGACTTCCTCGTTCATTCCAGCTGGACCAGCGGCCAGGTGGCGATCTTCTCTAAGCCAGTCTTCTGCCTTTGCAAACAGGTGAATGCCCCCATCGCTACAGGTGAACCAAATGGCGCCATGGGCCTCTTTTGACGTCAGCCAATTTTTAAGCCACTGTTCACCCGCTGCATCCACATTTTTATCCGGTTCCGGCTCAGACATGAACACCACGGGCAATGACGCTGTTTCCAACTGTATATTTTTTTGCAACGCCTCTGTGTTCACACAACCCGTGGGCGGATACAGCAGTAGAACTCTCATCACAGGGGCATCGTCTCCCACGACCGCTATCGCACGCTCCGGTCGCATCAACCCAGCGAGCAGCAGGATTAGTGTGACGTCAACGCCAATTCTGCCGATATTCCAAAAAATCATTCAGTTGTCTCTCAGGCAAAAATCAATATATCGCACAACATTTTCCCAAATAGCAAGTTTGGGCTGCACACAGCTAGGGCAATCGCAAAGTCGTCGCTGCAGCAAAATAATGTAGGGCCCGGGGTTTATCCCCGGCCGAAAACTGGTTGCGGCGGCAGA
>JAFGQN010000174.1 GCA_016935665.1 Deltaproteobacteria bacterium
TCTGCCGCCGCAACCAGTTTTCGGCCGGGGATAAACCCCGGGCCCTACATTATTTTGCTGCAGCGACGACTTTGCGATTGCCCTAGCGCCTTATGCCGAAAAATTGCTTCCAATTATTCATCTCGCTAGTATTCGGACTATGAGCAGGTCATACCTCATAGAGAGACGAGATCCCTGTGCGCCAGTATTGAAGCTGGGCAGCATGCTGACGCAGGTTAGGCATCATGATGTCAATGGCGCCATTTCACTGGAAGCGGGCAGGGAGTCCCATCAGATCATTATCGCCAAAGGGAGCATTTGCGAAGTGCGGGGCCCCGGTGGCATGGTGAAAGACGAACGGGCCACGGATGTGTTTGCCCTCAATCGACCACTGGTGACATTTGCGCCCCATGTGTTGGCGCTATCGTCCCGCAGGATTCTGGACCCTGTGCATTTGCTCATCAGCGGCATGACGCGCAGTCAGGACCTGTTTGATCCGGTGTTGTTTAAAGATCGGGTGCCTGTAACAGCTCTGAATATCGAATATGGTCAGTTGCTGGCGCTGCGCAAGCTGCCGTTTCTGGAGGAAGAAAAGGCGTTTTTCAGCCGGCTGCTGCATCCCACGCCCGTTCCCATGATTTTGTGGAAGCGAGGTCTCTGCCCGTCCCATGCGGCGGCGCTGCTGACCACGTTGAATCTGCTGGGGGTATGGGCCACGGACTGGCGGCCGGGACACCTGCCCAGAATCCATCCCGCACAAAGGATTCTTAAACAGCTCGCCACGATCATCGATGATTATCAATTGCTCGGATTACCAAAGGATGCGTCCCCTGCCGATGTGGACAAAGCGTTTCGCCGGATTTCCTTCGAATTGCATCCCGACCGCAATCAGGGCCAGTCTCTTGAAATTCGCAGCGTTTGCGACACCGCCTTTGGCGCCGTATCCGCGGCGTATCAACGGTTAAAACAACAACGCACGAGTCGACGCAAACGCCCGGTGGTGCATCGGGCCGCAGATACCCGTTTATGGCAGGATGCGCTCACGGCGGCGGAAACGGCGCTCATACAGGGCCAGGTGCAACTGGCGCGAAAACACGCTATCCGGGGTCTGTTGCTCAACCCGCCGGATTTTGCCAAAGCGCGATTCCAAACGCTTCTGCAACAGGCAGCATGAAGAAAAAATATCAGTAAGGAGAGTGTTTCGTTGCAGTATCGGAAATTTGGAAAAGACGGATGGAATGTTTCAGCACTGGGATTTGGCGCCATGCGGTTGCCAAACCTGAGAGATAATACGGTTGACACAAAAGCGGCTGTAGATGTGCTGCGTTACGGAATTGACCAAGGTATCAATTATATTGATACGGCGTATATCTATCACAACGGCGAGAGCGAATCCATTGTGGGCAGAGCGCTGAAAGACGGATATGGAAAAAAGGTGCGGGTGGCCGATAAATCGCCCTCGTTTATGGTGAATACCTCAAAGGATTTTGTGCGCATCCTGGATGAACAACTGGTGCGCCTGGGTCTCGAACATATCGACTACTACATGTTTCACGGTATTGGTCAGCGGTACTTTGATGACGTTATATTAAAGGAAGGACTCCTTTTGGAAATGGAAAAAGCCAGAGAGGCCGGCAAAATAGGTCATATCGGCTTTTCATTTCACGACAACACAACGGCGTTTAAACATATCATTGATGGATATGACGGCTTTGAGTTCTGCATGGTGCAGTATAACTACATGGATGTGAATCGACAGGCGGGCCAGGAGGGCTTCGACTACGCTGCTCAAAAAGGCGTTCCCATTATCGTAATGGAGCCGCTGCTGGGAGGACGTCTGGCCAATCCCCCCAAAGACGTGACAGCCATGATGGACGCGTTCCCAACACAGCGCTCCCCCGCCGCATGGTCTCTGTCCTGGATATGGAATCATCCCGCTGTGGCCACAGTGCTCAGCGGCATGGCATCAAACGCGCAGGTGGAGGAAAACTGCCGCATTGCAAACGATGCAACACCCGGTCATCTGACAGCTGAGGAGGAACAGTTCATTTCTTCAGTTCACTCCGTCTTTTCCAAACGCGCAGTCATTCCCTGCACCCGGTGTAACTATTGCAAACCCTGCCCTGAAGGCATTGACATCGGCTGGCTGCTGGAACTGTACAATGATGCCGAGATGTTCGATAACCTGACTGCCCCTCGATTTGCCTACAACAATTTTGTGCCACAGAATCACCGCGCCGACGCCTGTACCGCCTGCGGCGCCTGCGAAGACATTTGCCCACAGAAAATCGCTGTTTCCAAATGGATGCCAAAGGTGCACAGTGTTCTGGGACCTCAAACGCAGACGTGATATGGGTAAAGTTCGCGCTGTCTGATCAACGTGAACAACGATTATTCACTGTTGGTGTGCTGCCGGGCAAAGAGAATTTCCAGCAACCCATCGCGAATCAGACATGCACCCCGCCGTCATCTGGTCTACAGGAAAATGGTTATGTCGTTTTTTCAGGCAGGGCAGCGTCGCACTATTTGTATTTTTGTTTTTTTTTGATGACTCATGTTACAACAAACCAAAGGAGCCTGGAGAATCATCATGAACGAACATTTACAGGAATTGGCGGGTCGCACCATTGTCGCCGGATTCGATGGATTGGAACTGACGCCGTATCTGAAAAAAGAAATCGAGGCCGGTGAGTTGGGGGGTGTGATTCTGTTTTCACGCAATATCACGTCTGTCGCCCAGGTGGCGGCGTTGTGCAGTGAGATAAAGGCACGAGCGCCCGAGGGAAAACGGCCCCTCATATGCATTGATCAGGAAGGCGGTCGGGTGGCGCGTATTAAAGAACCGCTTACCGTTTTACCCCCTGCCTTGACGCTTGCAGAAAAGCTGGACGCCAAACAGATGCTCCAAATAGGCAAGCTGGTGGGCCGGGAGTTGCGCGCGCTGGGCATCAGCTTGAATTTCGCGCCGGTATTTGACGTGAATACCAATCCCAACTCCCCCATTATTGGCGATCGGGCATTTGGCAATACCCCCAGGGACGTCATTTCATACGGACTGTCGTTTGCCAGGGGGCTTCGGGAAGGAGGCGTCTTCCCGTGTGCCAAGCATTTCCCAGGTCACGGCGATGCCACGCTGGACAGCCATCTGGAACTGCCCACTGTTTTGCACGATGAACAGCGGCTGATGGAAATTGAAATTGAACCGTTTATCGCGTGGGCGCGTACCCGACTGGGCCCCATCATGACCGCTCATGTGCTGTACCCCGCGCTGGATCCCGAGTTCCCCGCCACCATGAGCAAAAAGATTTTAGGCACGCTGCTGCACAACCGACTGCATTTCGATGGCGCGGTGATTACGGACGACCTGGAGATGGGCGCCATTACCAGAGGCATGGGCACGCAAAAAGCCGCAGTGGCCACCATTCGCGCCGGTGCATCGGGCATTCTGGTGTGCCACACCGAGGCGTTGCAACAGGACGTTAAAGCCGCTTTGATTCAGGAAGCCCGCATTAATCCCGATTTTGAAACCAAACTGCAAAAGGCAGTGGTCCGCATCGCCCCCCTCGCCTACCCCGTTGGACCGGATATTCCCTTCGAATGGATAAACAGCGACGCCCACCTCCAGTTGCGGGCAAGTGTTCCACTGAACGGGTGAAGAACGTTTATTCTTTCTGGAAGACGCGGACGTAGTCGACGACGTAGTGGGTGGGGAAGTAGGCGCTGGAGGCGTCGCCGCCGGCGGTGCCGCCGATGGCCAGGTTGACCAGGATATAGTGGGGCTGTCTGAAGGGGGCGAAACCGTCGGGATTGCGCATGTCGTCAATCCAGGTCTGATTCAGCTCATCGCCATCCAGCAGCAGGCGAATCTGTTCGTCATCCCACTCCATGCGCCAGATATGAAATTTGGCGTCCCAGTCATCCACCCCCAAAGCGCTGATGGCTTTGAACGCGCCATCCCATTTGGCCACCCATCGTTCGTTGGTGCCACAGGCCACATTGGCGTGAATCCCGCCGTTGTAGTATTCCATGATATCCACCTCACCATTGCTGGGCCACTCCTCTTTTTCCCCCAGGGTCCAAAACGCGGGCCACAGTCCCTCTTCGGCCACCAGCCGCGCCCGCATTTCAATAATGCCGTATTTAAACGTCTGTTTGGACATGGTGCGCAAACTGGATGACGTGTAGTCCCCCTCCGGCGCGGGCTCACGTCTCCCCTGGATAATTAGAAATCCCGATTGGTTCCAGGCGTTGTCTTCCTGATAGTACTGCCACTCTTCGTTGCGCACATACCCCTTTTCAAACCCCCAATTGGCATTGTCGGGACGGCCGTCTTCATTAAATTCGTCGGACCAGGCCAGTTGGTAACCATCTGGAACCGAAATGGCATCGTCCCGCCCGGGGATACATGTGTTGAACGCCACGTCGCGACAGCGAATTCGTGCATCTCCCCAGTCTGCGTGATCATTGCCATTATCGCCATCGTCTCCGGCGACAAGCTGCAATTCAGTCACATCTGAAATGTCCACCTCCACAGCCACCGGATCGTCGGAACCGCCTATGGCGTCGGTCTGGTGCAGCAGGGCGCCGTCTCCATAAACCGCGAACACCACCTTGCCTTTGGATTTCATTTCTTCGTCTATTCCCACCTCGGCAATAAAGCTATCGCATTGTCCGTTGAGAATGTATCGCACGTCTGCTGGGGCATGGACGCCCAGACCCTTGCTGTACACTGAACCGGCAATAATCAGTGGCCCCCCATCCTTTTCGGCCTGCTCCCCATTGCTCAAATCCTTTTCCACGGGTCCCCATGCGTTGGTGGATGCGGCGATTTCGCATAAATCGCTCAGGTACACCTCTTTGGAGAAAGGGCCAGTCCCTGCTGGTGGGCCGGTATCTGTATCCCCATCGCCATCCGAGTCGGTATCGCCATCTGTATCTGTATCGGTATCGCCATCGGTATCGGCATCACCATCCGTATCGGTATCGCTATCCGCATCGGCATCACCATCCGTATCGGTATCGCCGTCGACATCGGTGTCGCTATCCGCATCGGCATCGGCATCGGCATCCGTATCGGCATCGCCTATTCCACTGCTGTCGCTGAATTCCGCTGTCGATTCATCGGTATTGTCCGATTTTCCACATGCTCCCACCAGCGGTATCAATAGAATCAAAAACAAGCGCCAGATTTTCATGTCAGTGCCTTCCGTCTCCCGGTATTTTCAACAGTACCGCAATTGCAGCGTTAGGTCTATGGGGACGTAACAATCGATGGGGGTAAACATCGCCCCACTGCTTTTTTGTGCTACCTTTTTCGATACAGACATCTGCTTTCACTTAGTGAGGAGCGACAACTTGACCAAACCCATCTGGTATTGCCCGATATGTTTTATTGAGGGAACCGACGAAGGCGTCACTCGGTGTCCGGAAGACGGAACACCGGTGGAACTGGTGTCCACGCGCGAAGCCAAATGGATTGGAAAGACCATCGATAAAAAATACAAAGTCGTTCGGTTTGTTGGGGCCGGCGGCATGGCAGACGTTTTCGAAGTGGAAAAGCTCACCACTCAGAAGCACCTGGCGCTGAAGCTGTTAAAATCCTCACTGAACCGCGATTCTCAACTCAATAGCCGGTTCCGCCAGGAAGCCATGATGATTTCGCTGATAGCCCATCGAAATATCGTTGCCATGGAAGACTTTGGCGTGCTGGAGGACAACACCAGCTATATGGTTATGGAATTGTTGCATGGATACACAGTGGGTGACGCCTTGAAGATGGGGCCTATTCCAGCGGAAACAGCGTTTCGAATTATGCTGCAGGCATGTGAGGGAATGGCGGCTGCACACGAACGGGGTGTATTGCATCGGGATTTGAAACCCGAAAACATTTTTCTTCACAGCACCGGCGGTGATGGTCCTCCCGTTGTGAAAATTCTGGATTTGGGTATTGGCAAACTGTTTAATAATCGCACTGCGAGGGGATTGACCCTCAGTGGCATGGTGATTGGCACCCCGCAGTATATGTCCCCCGAACAGTGCAAGGGGCATGATGCGGGAGTGCCATCCGACATATACTCCCTTGGCATCGTTCTATATGAGATGCTTTTTGGATGCGCGCCGTTCGATGACGAGTCGCCGTTGTTAATCCTTCCCCGCCAAATCAGCGAGACACCCTATTGGGACGACGGATTGGCCACCAGGCAGCACATACCCGAGAACGCCAAACCAGTGATACTCAAGGCGCTGGCCAAGAATCCTGCCGAACGCCACGAAACCATGCTGGATTTGCAAAAAGATATTTCCGGTTTGCTCAGTCTCGTCCGCCGTGGGCCGCAGTACCGGTTTCCCAGTATTGAAAAAGTGCGGCGGACCGTTCGTCATTTGGAACACAAGAGTACGCCGTCGATGGTGCATTCCAGAACCGAGCCGCTGATGCCCGTGCCGGATGCAGCCACAGAAGATACCGGTGAATCCCGGACCATCACGCTCGAGTTTACCAAAGGTGTATACTGGGTGGGCCGGCGTCATCACACGCAACTGGAGTGCAATCCGTATTTGAGGGTATTTACCGGAAAGGGCAACACAATTGCCATGCTCATCGATCCGGGACCTCCCAGGGACCTGGACAGCATTACCAAAAATATCAGTAGCGTTATAGAATCCGTTGAAAATCTGAATTACATTTACATCAACCATCAGGACCCGGATGTGGCTGGCAATGCGGCGGAGCTTCAGCGCACAAATCCCCAGGTCCAGGTGATCTGCTCCGAGGATACGTGGCGTATGGCGCGTCATTACGGCCTTGATGCCAAACGCTATATCTCCCTTGAGAGTATACCGGGACATCGTATTGGCTTCAGTACGGGACATCACATCTGTTTTATTCCCACTCCGTTCTGCCACGCCAGGGGCGCTGCCATGGTGTACGACCCCGACAGTCGAGTGCTGTTCTCCGGGGATTTGTTTGCAGGCGCCTCCGCCAGGGATGGATATTTTTTTAGCGATGACGACATTGATGGGATTCAACTCTATCATCAGGTGTACATGCCCAGTGGCCGGGCGCTGCGGCGCGCACTGCAGAGAATCGCTGAGTTGAATCCGGCGCCCAGGGCCATCGCCCCTCAACATGGCAATATTATTTCACAAAAAAAGATTCCGGTCGTTATGGACGCGTTGCAGAAACTGCGGGTCGGAATGGATCTTATTGAATACAATGAGCAAAAACCGGAGATGCTGGCGCTGGCCAACGAAGTGATGCGCACCATTTCCAAAGTGGCCGGGCAAAAGGCGTCACGGGATTTAGCCACACGCCTGAAGCAGGACCAGCATCTCAAAAGTCAATTCGAAATTCGGGACCCCGGAGAAATCGTTGCCTTTAAAATTGACAGTATCCGCGCCATTGAATCCCTGTTTCACTCTGCGGAAACCCTGGTATCCGAATCAAAGATTCCCGAACTGATGCTCACTTTCAATCTCATTCGTAAACGCATGCATCAGATGTACAAATCATAAATCCATCGTGTTGTGCAGGGATGCGCATGCTTCCAAATCCTATTTTGTAGAAAATCGGAATTCATCGTATACTCGGTGACAGCGCGCGGACCGTAATTGGAATTGAATGACCGCCGGCACCAGAGTGGGAATCCACCGGTGATGGCCTGGCGTTGTTCGCGGCGTGAAAAGGAATGGCACGATGCATAACGGAAAGTGGATATTCATATTGCTTACAGCCCTCTGTTTCCAAACCGCTTTGGCCCGGGCGGATGAGTCTGTGGCAGACCCCTCTAATGACGCCAGAACATTGTTCAATCGCGGAATTGAGGCATTTGAACAGAGGGATTTTGCGACTGCGGTAACCGCGTTCAGACAGGCGATGGCGCTGCGGCCGGGGTGGCGACTGTATTACAACATCGGTCAGTGCGAAGCTGCTCTCAAAAATTATGGAAAGGCACTGGACGCGTTTGAAAAGTATCTGGCAAAGGGCGGTGATGAAATTGATGCCGCGCGTCAGAACGATGTTATGAACGAGATACAAATCCTCGCCAACAAGGTGGGAAAAATCGACGTGACCGCACCGGAAGGGGCCGATATCATTGTAGATGGCACCGTGGTGGGAACCGCACCATTGCCTGGAAATGTGCCGTTGGCGGTGGGGACATCCCACGTTGTGAAAGCGGTGATTGATGGGGTCGAAACAGAGCACACCGTCAAGGTGGGGTTCGGTGAGGTGTTGACTGTGAATTTTCTGGAGTCTCCGGATAATGCTACAGCAACGCCGCCTTCACAAAACAAATCGGTGTCCAAATCCACTGTCCAGGATACGCGAGTGTTGAAAAACAAACGGTTGAAAGTGGCCGGTTTCGTCACCGCGGGCGTTGGCGCTGCATTGCTCATCTCAGGCACTATCACTGGTATTGCCGCCGTTGGCGCCAGCAGGGATATTGACGCGGACTGCAAAAATCGCGTCTGTGAGCCGGACATGCATGAAACGGTGGACAAAAAGGACGCACTGGCGTTGACCACTGATATTCTGATTCCAGCCGGGGTGGTGGCCACGACGCTGGGTGCGGTGTTTTTAGTGATTGCCAAAAAAAGACAAAAGGAACTGGCGAACGTCTCGTTGATGTCCCCCCGCATTTCAAAAGGGTTTGGCACCGGATTGGAATGGAGTTTTTAAATGAAAATAAATATTTTTTACTGTTTCTTTTTAATCATTTTTGTCACCAGTGGGATTTTGGGATGCAGCGCTATTTTGGATGATGCGGAAAAAGGGGGCTGGGAGGATACTGTTTCTGAACACGAAACGGGTACAAATAACTCTGATGATACCGGTACCGGTGATAGTTCCACATTCTCTGACAGTGCGATTCAGGAAGGGGATTCGACACAGGATTCCGCATCCTCTGACACGGGCGAAGACAGTGCAACCGATACAGCAAGTGCGACAGAAATCGACACTGCCAGTACCGATGGCGACACTGAAAGCGCCTCGTCGGATTCCGGAAACGATACGGGAGATACCGATTCGGACACGACCAGCGATACCGGCTCGGACGCAACCAATGATACCGATTCGGATACGACCAATGATACCGATTCGGATACGACCAACGATACCGGCTCGGATACAGAAATTGATACGGGGGAATGTGTCCCCGACACAGCACTTACTCATTGTTCCAATAACACACCGCAATATTGCGATATAGACGGATATTGGACAGATCGTGCCAGTGGCGCCTGCAGCGGCAGCTTTCCCATATGTGAGAGTGGGAAATGTATCTGTGAGGAAGACACTTTGGAGTGTGTCAACAGCACCACCCCTCGCCAGTGTATTTCTGGAAGCTGGGTGAATCAGGCGGCCTGTACCAATCCATCGCCTTTTTGCGGATCGACCGGGATGTGCATCTGCACAGAACTGTCGCAACAGGGCGAAGGCATAGACTGGGCAGCGGTTTCGGGACTTCAGCCGGAACCCACAGGTGGCTCGGTTCCGGATGGTGAATATGTGCTGATACAATTAAATTATTATGGACCATCGTCTCAGGCAGTAGCGTATGGACACACCAAAACAATGCGATTGACGTATTTGAACCCCATATACCATTTCGAAATCTGGGAAAACACAACGAGTGCCGCCACTGGAAATCCGGTACAAACGGTTGCCGCCGGCAGCGCCATGTTTGACAGCAGTGCTGCAACAGCCGGTTTCACTTCTTCCTGTGGAGACTCAGTAAGCCGCGACTATGACTATTCTTACTCTGCCGGTGAATTAAAATTATATTCACTGTACCAGTCCACCCACATGGAATACATTTTTCAAAAACAGTGAAAGATGTTTGGCCGCTAAAAGAAGGTTAATGAAACGCTGAAGAGTTTTTCAAGCTTTTTAACGGCTTCTTTTTCGGTGAACACGAATACTCGGTCTTTGGGTTGGATTATGTCGTTACCGCCGGGGATAATGGCCTTGCCGTCGCGGATAAGAGCACCGATGATGGCGCTGTGGGGCACTTTGACATCTTTGAGGGGTTTGCCCACTACCTTTGCGGTTTCCAGCGCTTCAAATTCAATAATTTCCGCTTTGCCCGCCAGACCGTAAGGGGTGACGCTGTTCACCCTACCCTGGCGCACATAATGCAGGATGGTCCCAATGGCCAGGGCCTGCGGTGATACCACGGCGTCCACTCCCGCAGCTTCGATGATGGGAATATAGCCGGTCTTGTTGGTGAGCGTGATAACCCGGTGGGCGCCCAGCCGCTTGGCGTTTAATGCCGCCATCACGTTGGCTTCCTCGTCTTTCAGCGCAGCCACAAACACATCGCAGTCGCGAATATTTTCTTCGAGCAACAGGTTTTCATCGGTGGGAAAGCCCTGCAGTACCAGAATGCGTTTTAGGGCCATGGCCAGTTCGTTGGCATGGGTGGGGTCCGATTCGATGAGTTTAATATTGGCCCGGGTGCCTTTATCCAGCTCTTTGGCCAGCGTGAATCCGATGCCGGTGCCACCGGCAATGGTGATGCGTTTGGCCGGCCGCCAGGGCATATCGAGCAGCTCTGCCAGCTGGGGCAAATCCGACGGAGCGATTACTGTGTACAGGACATCGCCGGCTTCAACCGTATCGTTGCCTTTGGGGACAATGCTCTCACCGCGACGAATGCGTGTGGTCACCAGCATTTTCAGCTCCGGCGCCATATTCCGTATGGCGGCGAAGCTTTTGTTGCATACTTTCGCTCCAGTTGGTACGCGAACACCGACGAGTTGCAGTCCGTGACCCAGTTCGGCCACATCGGTGGCAATGGGCACCTGTAAAATGTCCATCAGACGTTTCGCCGTGACCATCTCCGGGTTGATGGCGTGGGTGACGTGGAATCCATCCTCTCCCAACACGGCTTCGTCTTTTAAAAATGCGGTTTCCCGGATGCGCGCCACGCGAATGGCGTGGGGGGATTTCATGGCGCCAATGGAGCAGGCCACCATGTTCACTTCATCTGAGTTGGTCACCGCCACCAGCATGTCGGCAGAGGCGATGCCGGCGTCCAGCAGATTTTGCGGATTTGAGCCGGAACCGCAGATGGTTTGTATATCGAATTGTTCTCTGGCGGCCTGAAGATTGGCATCTGAACTGTCAATGGCGACCACATCCGCATTCTCTCCCGAAAGGGCGCCTATGATGGCGTATCCCACCTGTCCGGTTCCAACGATTATTGCACGCATGGGGTAAAACGAGTCCTACTGTATTTTGAGAAGTTCTTTAACCTTGGAGATAACCTGAGGCGCCTGAATGGGTTTAGTGACATATTCATTGGCGCCCAACTGCAACGCACGCTGCCGATCTTCGGCCGCACCCTCTGTTGTGATAATCATAATCGGAACATCCTTGTGCACCGCATCGGTACGAATGCGCTTCACCAGTTTCAGTCCGTCCATGATGGGCATATTAATATCTGTAATCACCAAATCAAACTTGCCGCCAGCGAGTTTTTTCAACCCGTCCACACCGTCATCGGCTTCAACCACTTTGAGATTTCGAATTCGGCCGAGTGCGAACACGATTAATTGTCGCATCATTGGTGAATCTTCCACGATCAAACAAGTGTACTGTGCCATGTATTGGAGCCTCCGTTGCGCTCAAAGACTGTCGAAACAGTCCAAAGCAGCTGCCACACTTTCTGTACGGGCATAAAGTCCTGAACCGATAATAGCGGATGCTGCATGTCCTGCAAGCAATCTAAACAGCTCATAGTCCACATTTACAAATTTTTTCTTCTGTTCAAGCAACGAGTATATCGCAATCACCCCTATCACGTCACCGCCAAATATCAAAGGAATACATGCAATTGGAGATGATTCGTCCTCTGCTTTTTCCGGTTCCATAATAAATTGCACGGCGGTCGCGGCGGTTTCTCCCACCGGTCCGGCGTTCCATTCAATGGTTGTACCGGTTATTTCATCGCAGTGAAACGCGTGCACTGGACGCAACACCGGCTTGCCTTCTGTACCAAATCCCCTCAGAAAAATGCCAATGCTGCCCGCTCCCACAAACTGCATCAGCATTTGTTCAATCACACTGAATACCTGCGACGATTCCATGGTCACGTGCAATTGCGACGATGCCACGTACAGGTTGGCCATCTGGTCCAGCTCCTGTTCCATTTCCACGTAGCGGTCCTCGTATGTTTTGTATTCACGTTTCACATCATCGGCAGACGCGCGAATCCGAACGCGGTCTTCCTCGAGTGCCTGAATTTTCACCAACAGGTCCTTCACTGCATCATCCGAGGCCAGCTGACTGCGCAGCTGAATATTTTCATCGGATAGCTGCTGAATTCTGGACTTCATTCTCTGGGATTCCTGCAAAAGCTGTTCGGTGAACTCCGCCCCTTTTCGAAAAAAGGTTTCCAGGAATTCCTCGCTGCGTGCACTGAAGTCAAAAACAGCATCCTCTGTACTTCGCTTAGTTTTCATTCATCTCTCCCACTGATAGCGTTTGCAACTTGTCCTGAATCGAAAATGTAGCATGCACGAGGCACTGCGACAAATGCCACAGCGAATTTCAGTCCTGTTTTTTTAATCCAAGAGCTTTGATCTTCTTATGAAGATTGGTTCGTTCGATTTGTAAATCCTGTGCAGCTTTGGAAATGTTCCAATTGTGTTCTTCGAGCATTTCCAGAACATATTTGCGCTCTGCTTCCTCCCGATATTGTTTGAGAGACGGTTTGTGTCCCTCAAATTTGGGCGCGCCGGGCGCGGGTTTGACACCGGCAATGGTTTCGGGAAGATCATCCAGGCCAATGGTGGCGCCGCTCATGATGACCAGACGTTCCGCCATGTTTTTGAGCTCGCGAACATTGCCGGGCCAGGCATATGCGCTCAGTTTGCGCAGGGTTTCTTCTTCTATCTGTTTTTTTGGATAACCGTTTTCTTCGCAGAAACGGTTAATGAACGTGTTGAGCATCACTGGAACATCTTCGAGACGCTTGCGCAGCGGTGGCGAATGGAGCGGCACCACATTCAGTCGGAAGTACAGGTCTTCGCGGAACGTACCAGTGGAAATAGCCGATTCCAGATCTTTGTTGGTGGCCGCCAGCACACGCACATCCACGTGGATATTTTTTTGTCCGCCCACCCGTGTAAGTTCGCCGGACTGCAGGACGCGAAGCACTTTCGCCTGGGCGCTCATGGTCATATCGCCAATTTCGTCGAGAAACAGCGTACCGCCATCCGCCAGTTCAAACTGACCGGGTTTACGCCCGCGAGCGCCAGTGAACGCACCTTTCTCGTAACCAAATAATTCGCTCTCAATCAATTCACCGGGAATGGCCGCGCAGTTTACTTTAATAAATGGCTGATCGTGACGAGGCGACAAATCGTGCAGTGCTCTGGCAATGAGCTCTTTGCCGGTTCCCGATTCACCGGTAATCAGCACTCGGGACCTGGTGGGCGCCACCTTTTGAATCTGCGCGAACAGCGTTTTCATGATGGCGGCCTGCCCAATCATCTCGTGCTCCGAATTCACCTGAGCTTTCAGATTGCGCACCTGTTGGGCCAGTTGTCGCTGTTTGAGGCAATTGGCCACTCGGATGAGAATACTGTCGCGATCCAGCGGTTTTTCGAAAAAGTCAGTGGCGCCGCATTTCACTGTTTCCACCGCTTCTGCCAGAGATGCATGACCGGAAATCATGATAATGGGAATATCGGTGTAATCCGTATTTGAGTTGCGTATTTTCGACAACGCTTCCACACCGGTCATGCCGGGCAATTTTATATCCAGGATAATCAGGTCAGCGCCTTCCCGGTCGAGGTATGTCAACCCCTCCTGCGCTGTGCCAAACGCGGCAACTTCATAGCCTTCCCCTTCGAGGACCAGACTGAGGGTTTTTCGAATATTTTTTTCGTCATCAATGACCAGAACTCTTGCCGCAACCATCAGAATCCCTTCTAATTTGTAATAGTAAATGTTTAAAGATCTTACTTTACGCTGCCCGGGTATTTTTCTCAATTATTGCGTGCTTTTTTTTCATGGAGCGCAGTTGGCGCGAAATGCAGCGATTGCCGCCGCTGTTTCGCCTAGCAGCCGCGGCGACGCTTGATTTTGCCCAGCATCTGGTCTGCATTTTCGAGCAGTTGACCAATTGAGAGGGATGATGTGTCGGTCTGATGGGTGTAGCCGATGGAGATGGAGAGCTGGTACGGCCGCAATTTTTTCTGGTTGAAGTCCAAAAAAGTGCTGTCAATGCGGTCCACAATGCCATCGCAATCCCGTTCATCCATCCCAACGGCGATAATGGTGAATTCATCGCCGCCAATGCGGGCAATGATGTCCTGGTCGCGAATGGAATTTTTCAGCAGTTCAGCAGTTTTCGAAATGGCGAAATCCCCCTCGGCGTGACCATAAGTGTCATTAATGGCTTTAAGACGGTTCATATCACCGTACATCATGGTCACCGATGAACAGGAGCGCTTGGCCTGACTGATGAGGTGGTTGCCCAGATATGTGAATCCCCGGCGGTTGTAGAGACCGGTCAATTCATCGCGCAGTGACATTTCCCGCAGTTCGTGCACCAGGTTGTGTCCGCGCAACGCATTCCCAATATGGATGCGCAGCTCTTCGTATACATAGTGTGGAAGCTCCAGGGCCCGCTGGAAAATGGCATATCCATACGTCCGACGCTCAAACACGATGGGAAAGAGCAAATGATTTTTACGGATGCCTGAATTCCACACCTGCTCGGGTAAAATAGTGCGGGTGGGGAACTGAATGCTGTCGCCAATATCCACAAACGTTCCGTTTTCGTTGAAGGACAGCACCAGAGAGGAGTTGGCGGGAATCTCCAGCATATCGAGGTTGATCCCTTCCCGGTCGGTCCCAAAGAGCACCAGGTGACAGGCTTTGATACCGATATTGGGCAGATTTTCCTTAAGTACTTTTTTCACGCGATCGATGTCGAAAGCGGTAATCAGCGACAACATGATGTTGCGAATCAGGGCGCGGCTGTCGTCTTTGGCCAGCGCATCGCTCAGATTCATGCGCAAGACAAAGTCGCTGGCAATCATCCGTGCCTGGTTGAAAATACCGTCCACCACCGGTGCAGATTCCGGCGAGCCCACAAACCCGCGCCAGCGGGCTGAGAAACTGGTGAGCACATCCTGCCACACTTCGGCGCCACCGCCGGCGGAGATGTGCTGCACAATACTGATGGTCAATAGTTCCAGGAAGCGATTGGGGGTTTCATCATCGTCAGAAGACGCAATGTCCTGCTCCAGGGCCGCGATTAATTTTTCGGCCCAGTCGCTGGCCACCTTCGGCTGAAACTCTTTGTTGTCGTCGAGAATAAGACGAACACAGTGATCGATAAACTCTTTGCGACCGCTTTCAGCGTCTATGCGAATGGATGCGGTGATTTCGTTGATGAGTCGGGCGTCCACCAGATGCGAATGAATACAGCCACAACTCTGCCTGGGAATAAATTTGGTGGACACAAACACATCGTGCTTTATCTCGTGATCAGCTATGATCTTCATCATGGTTTCGGTGGCGATTCGCCCAATGGCATACAGCGGCTGACTGATGGTGGTGAGCGATGGTACATGATTACGCGCTTCGGGAACATCGTCGAAACCGGCCACGCACACATCTCCCGGGACGCGAATGTGATGTTTGGAAAATTCGGCGATTACCCCAAGGGCTGTGGAATCATTGACGCACAGCACCGCATCCGGCAGAGAATCCATGGCCAGCATTTTACGAGCGGCTTCGCTTCCGGACTCTTTAATGAAGTGACCGGAAAAAATTAACGTGTCGTCCACCGACAGATGATTGGCGGCCAACTCCGACTTGAATGCGTGAAAACGCTGTTCGGATTCCGTATGGTTGATGAGGCCCTGAACAAAGGCAAAACTTTTGCAATTGTGTTCGTGAATGAGATGCTGCACCGTTTTGCGAATGCCCAGCTCATTGTCGATGAGCACGGAGGGGATGCCTTCCACCTTTTGAGATATGCAAATCATGGGACAGTTATTGAGCGATTTACAAAACGAACTGAGTTCATCCGCGTTGAAATGGTCAGAGAATACACCGGTGTATATGATGAGTCCGTCCAGCTCCAGATGACGGGTTAACTCGCGGATGATATCATAGTGGGGTTCGAAAGTGGCCACTTTATTTTGGGATGTGGCAATGAACGTCAGTAAATCAATGTCATTTTCTTTGGCATAATCGGCGACACCGGGCCAGACAAGGGTCTGGCAATCGTCGTGGACTGCGGTAAAAATAGCAGCTATCAAAGGTCGCTTTCGGTTCATAATCCTATAGTCCGTTGGGCCAAAACGGTTGCCATATCACTTTAACACATACTATTCCATTGCTGTTGCAGTAAATTATAACGCTCCCCGGATTCTCACACGCCCGGTTCGCTCAAGAAAAAAAGTCCGTGGGAAATGGATAAATGCCCTTTTCCAAAAAAAGGCGACCAGTATGACAGGAAACCTGTGTTTTGCAACGGAATTGTATCGCAAATGACACCCAACGGTTCCTCCAGGACCAGTTTCATGGACGGCCCTTTGAATTTTAGCACGATTCTCGGGTCGAGTATTTGTATGCGGCGCTCCCTTCGTGACCGGCTCCTTTGTTTTGGGAAAGGGAACGCACTTTAAGTAACATTGAGTTCGTTTTCAGTGAGTGGATATATCCTGGAAAATCGGTTCAAAAGAGAGGAAAGGCAGTGCCATGGGGATTCAATCGTTTTTAGTTCAACATGTATTGGTGGCGGTTGCTGCGTTATTACTGGGAAGTGGTTGTGCGGTACACGTTTACAATTCTCCGGATATGCAGGATGGCAGAAGTCGCACACAGACCGCACGCACTATTTCCGTCACGCGGGATACAACGATAAATAATTATGAAAATTACCATTATGAAAAAAATGTGCGCCGCCCAACCGAAACGCACCATCAACACCAGTACAGAGACAGCCCCGAGCGAAGACCGTATCAAAACAGCTCCGCCCAAAATGACTTCAGGAAAAAAAAGCGTGACAGAAAAAAAAAGGAGCGCGTGGGAATGAACGATGGGAGAGCGCGTAAAGAAACGTTTCGAGAGAAAGACAGGTCCCGATTTAAAGACAAAATCAGAAATAAAATGGCTCAGTCCTCAACTCAGGACAGGGACAAGGTGCGAACGGACAGAACCAAAAAGGAGCGGGACGCGAATCGTCAGAAAAATCGACATCGGGTGGGAAAAGCGGATTCGTCTGAAAAGAATGGGAGATCCCGGTCAAAACCCTGTGGAGCTGATTTCAAGGGAAAAGTGAAAGAGAAAGGGACGAAAATCTCACGACGTCCACCGGAAAAACCATGCGATAAAGAATTTACGCATGAATCACCGACCCGCGTTGCATCGAACAAAAAGTGAGTTTTATCGATTCCAATTCCAAAACAGGTGACCAGCTCACCTGGATTCCACACTGATTCCGCCGTTTGTTTCCAATACACATTGTGTTATACGGTGAGTTTGTATGCGAAATATGCATTCGATTCGATATTATAAGAGAAATGAATGAGCAGGGATTATGAAGAAACTGATTCCCCATAAAAAACATCTGCGTCAGTCCTGGGAAAAATATGGCCTTATCGTGGTGGGCAATATTGTTTTTTTTGCACTGCTCTATTTCATTTCCTATCGCCCTCACAATGAGGAAAACCGCGCATCGGAATTTTTAAGCATCGCGCAGCAGCAGGAAGCCGAGAATCATTACCATGCCGCCATGGTGCTGTATAATAAAGTGGTGACCGATTATAAGGAAACCCGTTCGGCCCAGACTGCCATGGCTCGAATCGACTACATGAAACGCCACCCCCCAAAAGAGCCTCCCAAAAAGGAGCCGGAAAAACTGACGCCGGTATTCGATATTGACAAGATGCTCGACCAGCAGCCGGCGGTGTACGTGGCCCGATTTCTGGCGGCCCATTACGACGATACCCCCACGCTGAAGCCCAAACTGCGTCAGGCCATTGCGGATTATTTGAAAATTGCAATTAATTACGAGGGAATTCTGCTCAAAACCCTTCGGGCGGAAAAAGAGTTTCAGCGCCCGGAATTTCAGGACGCGTTTTTTAAGGTGAAACCCCGCTGTCAGATGAAGGCCGACTGGATATATGATGATTTTTTTATCAAGAATACGGGTATTTTCACCTGGCACAATGTGCGGGTGCAGGTGGCGGTCACTCAGGGCGACAAGAAGGCCACCGCCGATGTACGCATTCCCAAACTGAGCGCCGGTCGAAGCTTCGAAGTGGTGAGTTTCAATGTGGATAAATCCGGTGGCGCCGCGATGTGCAGCGGGAAGGTGTACACCCGTGAAGGCACCGTAAAGTTTAAAAATCGCATTTAAATCGCAAGGAACGAAGAAGTATCAGGTGGAAAAAGATCTGTACATTCAGGACGACCTCATCATTCCCGGACGGGAACTGTGGGCCGTTGCCAGCTTGAGCGGCGGTCCGGGGGGACAACATGTGAACAAGGTCAGTTCGCGCATCACGCTGTACTGGCAGGTGGTTTCGTCGCAGGCGGTGAGCGATGTCCAACGCAGTCGCATTATGACCCGTCTGAAACATCGTATCTCGAGTGATGGCGTACTGCAAATATCGTCGGATACCCATCGCAGCCAGCATCGCAACCGGGAAGATGTCCGTGAAAAAATGGCGGAGATCGTTAAAAACGCCCTCAAAATCACCCCCCGGCGCATTGCCACAAAAACCACACTGGGCGCCAAACGCCGCCGTGTCGAAGCCAAGCGTCATCGCGCTCGAATTAAACAGATGCGTCAGGCGCCAGGCGGCGACAATGGGTGATTTTTCGAAAGTCGAACCAGATTAACCACCGATTTCAATTGACGCGGGGCTTGTTTGGGCTAAAAGGGCAGTGCCTGATGGTGGGCTGGTTTTAGCCCCCAATTTTTCGGTAGCTTTTGGAGAAATGAAATTTGGAAAAGAAATATCGCGATAATGTACGTAATGTAGCTGTCATCGCTCATGTGGATCACGGAAAAACGACGCTGGTGGATTCCATGCTGCGTCAAAGCGGCCTTTTGGGGGACTCCACCGACAACGAACGCGTGCTGGATAGCAACGATTTGGAGCGGGAGCGAGGCATCACCATTCTGGCGAAAAACACCTCTCTCGAATATAACGGAACAACCGTTAATATTCTGGATACCCCGGGCCACCACGATTTTGGCGGCGAAGTGGAACGCACTCTGATTATGGCCGACGGCGTGATGCTGCTTGTGGATGCGGCAGAGGGGCCGCTGCCGCAGACGCGTTTTGTTTTGAAAAAAGCGATGCGACTGAATCTGCCGGTGATTGTGGCCATTAACAAAATCGATCGCAAGGACGCCCGCTGCGAAGAGGTGCTTGATGAGGTGTACGATCTCTTTATAGAGGTGGGGGAAGACGAAGCCAACATTGATTTCCCGGTGCTGTACACCGATGGCCGCGCCGGGGTGGCCCACAACGAACTGGACGACGGGTCCACAGACCTGAGACCGCTGTTCGATGCCATTGTGGCCACGGTTCCGCCCCCGGAGGATACCCGCGATCAATCCATGATTCTCCAGGTGAACAATCTGGACTGGGACAATTTTGTGGGGCGCATCGTGGTGGGGCGTGTCATCCAGGGCACCATCCGCGCCGGCCAGGAAGTGTTTGTTAAAGGCAAGGAAGGCAAGGTGGTATCCGGCAAAATAATGCGTTTGTATATGGCCAACGAGCTGGGCCGGGTTGAAATCAAACAGGCGGTGTCCGGCGACATCATTTCGATGGCGGGTGTGGAAGACGTCACTATCGGCGATACCATTGTGGCCGATCGCGAGACGCCGGCGATGGAGCGTATCGAAGTGGACGAGCCCACCATGGCCATGAACTTCTGCGTCAACACCGGACCGTTCGCGGGCAAGGACGGTCAGTACGTGACCAGTCGCAATCTGCGCGATCGACTGCTGCGCGAAGCCATGATGAATGTGGCCATTCGCGTGGAGATGACCAACTCCACCGAAATTTTTCGCGTTATCGGTCGCGGGGAATTGCAAATGGGCATTCTGGTGGAAACCATGCGGCGGGAAGGCTACGAACTGATGCTGTCCCGGCCGGAAGTGGTGACGCGGGAAATTGACGGCAAGGTTCATGAGCCCGAAGAGCGCCTGCGCATCGATTGCGACGAACAATACATGGGCGCGGTCACCCAGATGCTGGGGGAGCGGCGGGCCAAAATGCTGGACATGAATATTGAATCGGGGCGCTGTACCCTGATTTATCTGATTCCCACGCGGGGACTCATCGGGTTGCATTCGCGTTTTCTCACTGAAACCCGCGGCGCGGGCGTCATGAATTCCACCTTTAACGACTGGATTCCCAAACAGGGCGAGATGCCCGGGCGGGCCACCGGAGCGCTGGTGAGTGATCGACAGGGAACGGCCACCGGATATGCGCTCTTTGGACTGCAGCCCAGAGGTATTCTTTTCATCGATCCGGGAACGTCGGTGTTCGAGGGTATGGTTATCGGCGAAACCCCCAACGGCCGGGAACTCAATGTGAACTGCACCAGAGAGAAAAAACTCACCAATATCCGCGCTTCCGGCAAGGATGATGCTATTTTACTCAGTCCCCCCAAAAAAATGAGTCTGGAGCAGGCCATCGAATTCATTGGCGACGATGAGCTGATTGAGGTGACCCCCAAAACCCTTCGATTACGCAAAAGAATTTTGTCCGCCTCCCAGCGTCAGCGCTTCAACGCCAAATAGAGTCCGAGGCAAATCCCCGGCCGCTCAATCGACCCGTCGGCAGATAAACCACTTTTCTAGAATATTTTTACAGTTTTTGTGATTTTACGATCCTCCCGTGTTTCGGTTTTACCAATGGTGACATACGGGGGAAAACCTTGTAGAATTTGCGGTAATAATGATTGAGCCAATGCGATGACCAAATGATCAGATAATGTGATGAACAAACGCGAATTATCCCAATGATTATTAAGAACGAGCAATCCGAACGATTTTTTGATCCCCGCTCCCTCATCCGGGTGGTGGAATTGCCCGAAGGGACGCGTTCTTTGAACGTGGTGACCCGTGTCCTTTTTTCGAGGGGAGAATGGGCATACGATCCTCTGTGGCGCTACGTCCGCGCTGTGGACAGCAGCGTTCACAAGGGACAGGGGGCAGCTGTGCGGATTGGCGATTACTACATGGGGCTGCGCGGTCCCAATCGAATTCCGGCCTTTGCAGATTTTAAAAAGGAAACGCTGTTTATTGGCCGTAAACTGGTGATTCCCTTCAATTCCATACGCGGTATCATGGCGGGTCACGGCATGCTTCCCTGGCGCCGGATACCGGTTTTTGTGCTGATGGTGCGGGTGGATGGCTTTGACTCCTATCTTCCCATTCATCAATGCCTGGTGGATCCATCGGTGGTGGATTTGGCGGATTTTCTGTCGAGCCACATGCACGTTCCATTGGGGATCGCCTCCAATCCGCTGCAATTTCTGATACATCCGGGCAGTGCAGTAATGATGCACTCCCAGGGCGAAACGCCTCTGTACGAAATCCGCGGATTGCTGACCACTCGGGGGCCCAACGGTCGCACGCGCATCAAAATAATGTGTGGCAGCGGCGCCAAAACCATCATCGACAAGGAAGACCCCAATGGGTGGGTGGAAAACTGGGGCATCGTGGCCGACGATCTGGTGAGCATCGTGGCCAGGCGCACAAAATCCCGCTACGGTCAGTTAGACTATTGATGAACGGACCTGTTGAGAGGGCAAATCGCCGCTGGCAGGTTTACACCGAACATTTCGATGTTACGTTGCATTAATGACCGCTACCGAAAAATATATTCTGTTTCTGGATTTGGACGGGGTGCTGGTGGATTTCGAAAAAGGTATAATCGATCTCTTTGGAAAATCGCCCGAATTGCTTTCTCCCCGCTATATGTGGCCCAGACTGGCAAAAACACCGCATTTTTACGATACGCTGGGCTGGATGCCGGACGGCGAGATACTCTGGCGCTTTTGTCAGCCCCATCAGCCTGTCATCCTGACGGGAATGCCTGTTGGGAAATGGGCGGAACCGCAAAAACGCAGCTGGTGTGCCCGCGAGTTGGGAAAGCACATCGAGGTGATCACCTGTTTATCCAGTCAGAAGCCTGAAAGAGCCGCCGCGTACGATCCGGCGCGGACTCCGGTTCTGGTGGACGACAGAGAAAGACTGCGCGGGCCCCTTGAGGATCTGGGAGGGGTGTTTATCCACCATCGCGATGCGCAGCGTTCCATTGCGGCCCTGCAGGAACTGGGGTTCTAACGCATGGCGAATGTTGGCCAATTATTTCAGAAAAGAAGCTGAAGCAGAGATTGGCTTTGAGTTTTTGCACCCATGGTGCAGGCAAACAGATTCTCACTGCCGTTTGATTCCGCGTCGTTGCTGCTGGTGGCATTCTGGGCGGTTTGCTCCACGTTTCTGGGAACGATGATACTGTCGTTTACGGTGTTTGCAGTGTCGCCTGAGATATTGATGGTCGGGCCTGTGGCGACGGCAGTACCGGTATCTCCTGCGTCTATGGTGTCCCTCTGCGAATCCGTGTCCATATTGCTGGTGGCGGAATCCAGTGCTGAATCGGGTTCCGCCGTGTCCGTGTCAACGGGGGACTGCGAATCGGTTTCAGTTAAATCTGAACCCGTATCGACATTGCCTGAATCCGTGTCGGCAACAACAGTATCGCTGTCACCTATCCCTGGCAGGACGCAGATGGCATTGTTTTCCGGATCCACCACATGGCTGGCATCACAGTGTGCGTCGTAGCAGATATCTGACTGTTCACTGCCACAGTCGCTGTCGAAACTACCACAACCGCAGTCGCAATATCCGTCGCTCATCAGACCCGGGGCACACACCCATCCCTCCAGCGCGGGGTCGGCTCCGGGCAGGTAGCAATTCCAATTGTCATTATAACCGGGATACGAGACAATCGCGTCGGGATCCTCCTTATCGTAACACAGTTCATCCTGACAACTGTTTACGCTGGAATTGGTGCAATCCGCGTCCAATGCACCACAACCGCAGTCGCAATAATCCCCATCGCCGTACCAGTAGGAACCACAAATCCAGCCGTCCGGCAGAGCGTCGTCCTGGCCAAATGGAATGCACTGGCTGTTATCGAGATATCCGGGAAATTCATCATCCTCACACCAGTCATTCTCGCAAACAGTGGCGCTTAAACTGTAGCAGTCTTCGTCCAGTGCACCGCAGCCGCAATCACATTTGCTGTTGCCAAAGTCCTTATCCGGACACAACCAACCGAGCGGCGCGTTGGCCGACAGAGTCGCAGTACCGGTGCATATAAGCGTCACAAAAACGGTAACACTTCCAAAGTGGTGAAATTTCATTAATGGCTTCCTTGCAATCCGTGTTTTGCCAGTCATCCGCTCCAAAACCGCGACGCAACATCGACGCAAAAATCAACTTGCGCCAACTATCGCATTGAGAGCCAATCCCCGGTCAGACAATTATTGTTTATTGATAATTACCATAAAAATAAACCTGGAAAAGAAAAGACGATGCAAAAAGCGGTTGGTCACAGGCGTTGCGTCCCAGTAACGGCCGTGAAAGCTGGAGCTTCGGAAACCTGTGGAAAATACACGGGAGAATGAAGGAGGAGGTCCGGGTTATTTCAAACCTTCGAAAGCGAAGTCGTAGGCTTTGGCTTTGAGGACTTCACTTTCTTCAAATTTTCGTTTGAGTTCGCCGCTTTTCTTTTCGGTGGCCCGCAGCGTGGCGGCGTGGATGAATTTCAGGGGCAGTGGACTGGCAGCCAAAAGAATCCCTTCCCAGATGAACGTGCCGGCAGCACCCGCCATTTGTCCGGCAGTAATCCGACGATTCAGGATGATGGATTTGACATCGTTTTTTTTAACATACGCGTTTAGGGTTTGCAGCAGCTGGGCCACATCTTTTTGAGTGGGGTTTTTGCCCAGTTCCAATTTGCTGAATGATTCATCTACAAACGAATGGTCCTTTTTCGTGCCCGTCAGCGTTACGATGTTGGCAACGTTTCCTTTTAAAAATATCCCTGTCACTGCCATTTTTATCTCCCGTATTTTTCCGGTTGTATGGTTTCGGATTCAAGGCGCCGTTCCATCGCCGCGGCACCATTTTTCCGTTGTTGGTATGGCGCCCCGTTCACGTGGGTTGGCTGCTCACCTTCTGCACCAGCACAAAGGGAGATACCACCGATGCCCGCACGATGGCGTTGCTGTCAAACCATTCCTGCGCGGTGTGGTCGGGCATCAGTTGCATCAGTCTGCGTTGCATCAGATCGTCCACCAGTTCTTTGTTGTCCTTTGAGATTTGAAACGCCACTTCCGCCAGGTTGAGCTGCGGATGCACGGCAATCACTTTGCCTTTGGCATAAAAAACGGCCAAATCTTTCCATGCAATTGTTTCGGTATCGAGACGTATGCGTTCGTGCAATTCCAAATCTGCCTGTGACGGTGTGTCAGTCATGGCCGTTGCATAACCCAAAAAGCGATAGAACGCCAGTTTGACGTCTTTTTTTGATTTGCTGTCACCGCGTCCCTTGCGAAATTCGGGGGTGAACTTATCGTGTGCTTTATGGACCCGTTCATCAAAATAATTACAGAAGGGGCGCTGGTGGCGGATGCATACTGTCTGGGCGCCCATTGGATATACGACGAAACAGCGCTTCGGAATCTGGATATGGACTGGCAAATACTGAACGACCCCAGAGGCCAATGGCATCCCAACCGAAAAGCGGGGCAATTTACCCACTACGGCGATCAGTTGAAACTGCTGGTGGAATATGTATCGGAAAATGAACAGTTTCATCTGAGCAGCTACGCTAAAAAGTGGTTTTTTTACATGCGCGAATACGACGGATACATCGACGGCGCCACTCGCAATACTCTGGAGAATATGCGCGCCAGGAGTCCCCTGCCCTGTGGCTTTGGGTCGGAGGATTTGTCTGTGGTCGGCCGCATTGGACCACTGCTTCAGTTTGGCGACACGGAGCCCCGATTCCTTGAAATTGTGGATTTGTTTACGCGGACCACCCACTTCACCGAAATCACCCGGGCCTGCGCCTGTTTTTGTGCCCAGCTGATTTGGCGCCTTCGGGAGGGAACGACGCTTGATGACGCTCTGGCAGATTCGGTTGCCCAGTCCCCGACATGGATTCAGGAGATGGTGCGCAACGTGCAAAGTGCTCTCAACGATGCACCGGTTGACGCCATTTTGCGCTTTGGACCCGATTGCAACGCCAGAAAGGCAATGCCGGGCGCACTGTATCTGCTGTTGCGATATCGGTCGGACTACAAAACCGCCATGATTGAAAATGCCAAAGCCGGCGGCGACTCCGCGGCCCGGGGCATGGTGTCGGGAATGCTCATGGCGGCCGCATTCGGACCGGAGATTATTCCCGATAATTGGCGACAGGGACTGCAATGGAATGTGAACTGACAACGAACAGAGGGATGGTACGATGGACGACACCAGCGGATAATTGTCTGATTTATTTATCGAATGGTTTGTCGGATTTCAGTTGTTCGTAGAGGGGCACTTCCACTTCACCAGGCGAGCGCAAAATGGGCTTCATGAAAAAAATATTGTTGGGAATCTGGGTCAGTAGATTCCCATCGCTTTTAAGGGTGGTGAACATGAAATTGATGTCCACCACTTCGCCTTTGACGGCTTCTCCTGGGACATCCACCTGGTCGCCAATTCGAAACGGGCGATAAATCAGTATGAGCAATGTGCAAAACACGTTGGACAATATGCTCCATCCCGCCACAAATCCAATGGCGATGGCCGCCACGATGGTCAATACTGCGGACCATACATTTTCGAGCACTCCTGCCTGCTGCAAAATCAGCAGGACCGCCACAATAATAAAGGTCCATCGAAGGAGCAACTGCAGTGTGGTGGCCAATGGGGCCGCCAGTTTGCCCTTTTTGAGCATCAGATTCAGACCCCTTTTGGCAATGGCAAAAAGGAACAGCGAAACGGCGACCACCGCCAGAATCGACGCCACAGACGCCCAGCTGTTGGTGATGAATTCCACGATAGTTTCGCGCATTTTGCAATCTCCTTGCCCGGGCCAGGCGCCCAACGTTTTTCTAAAACCACCTCTTCGGTGCAATCAGGTTGATTGAGAGAACTGTTAATGTTTACTCACTGAATGGTGTGTTGTCCCGTAACAATGGAAATTTTAATCCATGTCGGGCAGGGTTCAGCGAGTTTGGTCGATGACTGTTGAAAAGATTTGATGATGGGATGAAATTCCTATTCCACTGAAATGACGGCATCGCAGGGACATTTCACCGATGCCGTCACCTCGCCGGATTTGATGGCCTCGCAAGCGGTCCCCAGCAATTCAATCTGCGTTGCGGAATTGACGCGCCAGCCGTTGGCGTCGCCCATGGTCAAAGCAGTGGTTTGTCCCGCGGATTCATATGCAACAGCGCAATCTCCTTCTTTACCCGCAACCATTTCCCCATCTAAATCCATCACACAGCTGCGAACGCCGTTAATAATGGTGTCGAATGCATCGGCCAGTCCCTGGGCGTCTGTGGCTTCCCACCATGGGGCGTCGGGCTCGCCATCGGCCACACCCTGACCGGCGTTGGCCATTCGTTGCATGTGCGAAGGCGTGGTGTCCCCACCCACACTGATGACAAACGTGGTGATGCCGTGGGTTGCATATGCGTCGGCCACTGCCGCTTCCGCCTTCGCCTGCGTGGCGGCGGAATGATCGTCTGCGTCGGCACAGGTATCCGGATCCCCATCGGTGGCCAGTACAATCACTTTAGGTCCGGGGTCTGTAACGGTTGCCAGTGTCGCTGCCACTGCCTGAATGCTTTCGGTGGTGGGCGTGTCAATGCTGAGTCCAGCGTCATCGTAGGGGGTGAAAATGGCACTGTAATTATCCAGCGCGGGGTCCACATTGATGAGAATGGGGCATTCATCCGGTACAATACCACCACCTTCACTGGAATACAGGGAGAGTCCAAAGCGCACATCGGATTGCAGTTGTTTTACCAGTCCGCTGTCCGGATTGATAAGGGCCTCTTTCACCACATCCCAGCGCTGGGGATCACCCTGCTGTGGAAACGGCTGATCCATGCTGCCGGAGCGATCGATTAAAAGGACTACCGTGGGGATTTGCGAGGTGAAGTCCACGTCGGCGCTGCCGCAGGTTTCCTCGCTTTCGGAATCGGTGGCGGAACCGCTATGAGTGGCGGTGTCCCCGAATGTGGCCGTATCGCCAGGGGTAAAGCTATCGGAATCGCCTCCGGATGAATCGGTGGACCCACTGATGGAATCCCCGTTGCTGTCCGTGCCTTCACCGTTGTCGTTGTTCACATCGTCGCCGCATGCTGTTGCAAGGAGCAGTGACAGGAAAATAACGAAAGGGATTATTTTGATTGTGTCAGCCATGTTGCCTCTTTTCTGTTTTGCTAAAGGTAGCGCGTTAAATAAAATCAAATGGTTAAGGCCGCCATTGCTTAACAATGACCCGAACGCATCTCATTTTTTAAAATTGATGCATCGTTAATATAACATGTAAACCTGGTTTGCCACATTCGTCGCCGCCTTCTTATTTTGATGCAAAACAGCGGGATAATCTCGAAAATATTTCCTGGTATCCAATTTTTATTTTCCCATCGCGCTGCCATATGTTATGGAAGTTTTTCCCGTCAATCAGCCTGGTCACCTACATGGAGCTGTGTATATAGATGTTTGAAACTCTTCAAAAAGGATTCAGCAAAGCCCGTCAACGCCTTCGCGGAGAAGTCGAAATTGATGAGTCGGTTATTGATGCATCCCTGAGAGATATTCGGTTGTCCCTGCTCGAAGCGGACGTGGATCTCAAACTGACGCGAAGTTTTCTCGACCGCGTCAAGGAGAAGGCGCTGGGCGAGGTCATTCAGATCTCCGCCAAATCCAAAAGCGGCAAACGGGTTCGCATTTCCGCGGCGGATGCCTTTGTAAAGATTTGTCAGGACGAACTGACCGCCATGATGGGTCCGGTCAACACCGAACTGGAGATGGCCAGCGGCAATGTTCCCACCGGTGTCATGATGGTGGGGCTGAACGGTGTGGGTAAAACAACCACCACTGGCAAGCTGGCAAATCTGCTGAAGAAAAAAGGCCATAAACCGCTGCTTTGCGCGGCCGACATTTATCGCCCGGCGGCTATTGAGCAGTTGCAGGTGCTGGCGGGGCGTCTCGATGTGCCGGTGTATGCTGATTTTAACAGCAAAGACGCTGTGGGCATCTGTAAGGCGGCCATGACAGAAGCCCGTATTCGCAATTGCGATATTGTGCTTTTCGATACAGCGGGCCGACAGACTGTTGATGACACGTTGATGACCGAGCTGCAGGACATTAAGGCGGCGGTCAAACCCAAAAATATCTTCCTGGTGGCCGATGCGATGATTGGTCAGGACGCAGTTATCACCGCACGCGAGTTTCATCAGCGACTGACCCTCTCCGGAGTGGTGCTGACCAAACTGGACGGTGATGCCCGCGGTGGCGCCGCCATCTCCATTAAAGAAGCCACGGGCGCTCCCATTAAATTCCTGGGTATGGGCGAGGGTATGGACAAACTCGAAGAGTTCCGTCCCGACGGTCTCGCCTCCCGAATTCTGGGTATGGGTGATGTGGTGGGTCTGGTGAAGGATTTCGAGCAGGTGGTGGATTCGGACAAAGCCGAAAAAGATGCCGAGCGCATGCTTAAAGGCAAGTTCACCATGATGGATTTTCTCGACCAGATGCAGATGATCAAAAAGATGGGGTCCCTGTCCGAACTCATGGAAAAACTGCCCTTCTTCCAGGATGGCATGCCGGACGAAGTGAAAAACATGGACGGCTCAGAGCTGGTCAAAATTGAGTCCATCATCCACTCCATGACCAGGAAGGAGCGCATCGATGTGAGTCTGTTTGACAAACAGCCAACGCGGGTGGAACGTGTGGCCAAAGGGTGCGGGCGTACGGTGAAAGATGTGCAGAGCCTGCTGGAGCGCTTCAAGGGAGTGCGCGACATGATGGGGGCCATTGGCAAACAGGCGGGGTTGCTATCTAAAATTCCCGGGATGAAGCAAATGGCCATGGCCAAACAGATGAAAAATGCCATGGCCGGCGGTGGAATGCCGGGAATGCCGGGAATGCCAGGAATGCCGGGGATGCCAGGACTACCGGGGATGGGTGATTTTTCAGAGGAGATGCTCCAGGCCGCGGTGGCCGGAAGCCCCGGGGTTCGAAAGTCACAGAGCGGTAAAGAGAAGTCTCGAAATAAACAAAAACGGAAAAGCGCAAAACAGGCGCGAAAAAAAGGCCGTAAAAAAAGGTAATATGTTGCAAACCGGGCAACCGGATTTGTCGGGGAGGCGAACATGTGTAGACAATTTTTGATTGGTATTCTGATTTCAATCCTGGCGACTGCCTGCGGCGGGGCTGAGGAAAGCAAGGACGAGAAGAAACTCCAGCTGGATAAAAAAACAACCCTGCCCATGGTCGACGGTTCAGCGTTTCTTGTGACAGGTACTCCCAGTGATATGAAACGCATGGATGCGAACTTTGAGAACAAGGCAATGTTGTTGGGGTACACGGTGAATGCGGACGCCGCCGCACCGGGTCAGGTGATCACGGTGAACTGGTTCTGGAAATCCCTCAAAGCCATTGATGGATCCTGGGAATATTTTACCCATTTGCTTGATGAGGATGGGATGCTGGTAAAAAGTGTCAATTCCGAAGGGCCCATGCGCTCCAAATACAAGCCGCATATGTGGAAACCCGGTGAAATCATGAAGGATTCCGAACGGATTACCATACCGGCCGACTGGGACTCCAAGTCAATGGAGTTGCGCACCGGGTTATGGCAGGGCCCTGAGCGAATGCGCGTCATCAAAGGTCCGGTGGACGATGAGAATCGAGCCCGGGGACCGGTCATCAGCATTTCCGCCAATGCGCCGCAACCGGTTGCGCCGAGTTCCGCGACTCTGGATGTGCCATTCACCGCAAAGGCTCCCAAAATTGACGGAAAAATCGATGACGCTCAGTGGGCAGATGCCGCAGGGCTGACTCGATTCGTCAGTACACTGAATGGACGTCCGGTGCGTGGCAACACTGACGTGAAACTTTTATGGGGCGAGCAGTATTTGTATGTGGCCATGACGGCCGATGACAATGAGCTCATCAGCCCATACACCAATCCCGATGACGATGTCTGGATGGCGGATGCCCTTGATATTTTTCTACAGCCCATGTTGGACGGACCATATTACGAGTTGCAAATCAGTCCCAATGGTATCGTTTTTGATGCGCACTATGTTGAGTATCGCAAAGCAGATGTATCATGGACCAGCAATGCGCAGGTGGCGGTTTCGGTGAAGGGAACTGTGAACGATACGGCTGAACCCACGGATACTGGGTGGACGCTGGAGGCGGCCATTCCCATGGCGAATATTTTGCCGGGGGATTTGGCAGACAGCGCCATTCGCGCTAATTTCTTTCGGGTGGATAAAATGTCCCAGATGACCGAATACAGCGCCTGGTCTGCGCCGATGCGGGGTGATTTTCATGCCCAGGATCGTTTTGGGCGGTTAAATCTGAAAAAGTAGCGCTATATTTTATCGACCTCAAACTGGCCATTTCAACAGGAGTCGTCCCTTTGCGTCACACTCCAACCGAGGAATAACTGATATGCTATCGACATTCTGCAGATTGTCTCTACTGGCAGCATTTTGTATTTTTCTCGCTACCGTTGTAGCGATACCGGGGTATGGGCAGACGGCCCCCGCCGAAACCTCAATGAGTGACGCGGAAAAGGCAGAGGCGCTTTCGCATTTTCAAAAGGGACAGGCGCGATTTGACAGCGGAGAGTATCTCCTGGCGGTGGAGCACTTTAAAAAAGCATACGACATAACGCGGTCACCGGAGATTTTGTACAACATCGCCATGTGCTATGAAGCGCAGCAGGAGAATGAACAGGCGGTGGCCTATTATAATCAATACCTACAAACATCGAGTGGTGACGATGCCGCAGACGTGAAGAAGAAAATCAAGGCGCTGGGGGGAGCCGTGGGGAGCTCGAGTACAGCTGTTGCAGACACCAACGGCGACGGGAAAAACGGGCAAATGGATGAAGACGACGGGGACGGAGCGAAAACGGATGACAGGAAACGGATCGACCATTTTGATTTGGAGCTGGACATGGGTCCCGGCTTTGTGCTGCTTACTCCGGATACCGGAATTGATGTGGCTGGCGGCGATCCTGAGAAACGAAATTATTTTTCCATTGATGTGCTGGCCCACTTTTTTCTCAACGACTGGTTTGCCATCACCGGTGGAGTGTTGATCGGTGCCTATATCGAAGGTGACGAAAGATATGTTTCAAAAGACCCCAAAAGTCATCTGGGGCTGGCGATTGGCGTCGGCATGACAAAAAAAGTTCAGGAGAGAGTTTCTCTTTTCACCAACCTTCTGGCGGCGCCCAGTGCCATCTGGCGAAAGAGTGTCTCCCGCAGGGCTGCCTGGTTTGCGTTTGATGTGCGTTTTGGCGCCAAAATCCGGTTGACCGACAAGTGGCAGCTGGACCTGATGGCGGTGGCAGAGGGGGGACCGGCGATGGTTATCAAACCCAACAGCACAGAAGATTGGGATACCGGTCTGCTGGTATCGGTGGGGCCGCGGCTGGGGATCACCTGGTCGGCACAGTAAGATGACGCAACCGGCATCTGCATTCAATGAAACGGTGTATATCGGTCTCGGCTCGAACCTTGGAGACCGGAAAGCACATCTGGCGCGTGCGGTCTCATTTTTGAAACAATCTCATCGCATTCGTGTGGACGCGGTGTCATCGTGGATAGAGACGGATCCCTGGGGCAATACCCGGCAGGGGTCGTTTCTCAATGGGGCGCTGCAGCTGGTCACATCCCATTCGCCGCTGAGTTTACTGGCCTATTTAAAAGAAGGCGAATTGCGTTTGGGACGAACGCCATCCGAACATTGGGGCCCCAGGGTCATCGACATGGACATTCTTCTGTTCGGAGAACGTATTATTAATGATACCGAATTAACTGTTCCCCATGTGCATCTGCGCAGCCGCGCATTTGTTCTCGCACCGTTGCTGGAACTCAATCCCAGTCTGCACCATCCGGAGTGCCATACGCCGCTTCGGGATTTTCTAATGAAATTGTGAACTTCTCTCAAGGAGTGCATTTATGCATGCGCGTTCCTGAAAGACAATGCAGGGGCTGACCCGTTTGTCCGTCCAGAACCATTCGAGGAATAGAGACATTTTCCCTGAAACAGTGAAACAGTGGCGGCAGTATTACATTGATACCTAAAACCGGAAATTACTATTTCACGCGTTCGATAAAGCGGCCGTCCCGGGTGTCCACCTTGATTTTTACGCCGTTCTCGAGGTAGGGGGGCACCTGAACCACCAGACCGGTTTCCAGGGTGGCGGGTTTCAGTTGGGCCTGAGCGGTGGCGCCTTTCAGGTTGGGCGTGGTATCCACAACTTCGAGTTCCACGGTGCTGGGCAATTCAATGCTAACCACTTCGCCGTTGTACAGCATGGAGCGCATGCGCATCCCGTCCAGCATGTAGCCCGACAGTTCACCCACGACTTCTTCCGTGAGTGAAAACTGGTCATAGGATTCCTCGTCCATGAAATGATATTCGCTGCCGTCACTGTAGAGGTACTGGATTTCGCGCTTTTCACAATCGGCTTCGGCCAGCATCTCACCACCTCGCCAGGATTTTTTCAGCACGGCGCCGGTAATCAGATTTTTAACTTTGGCTTTGGTCAGTGTACTGGCCCCCCGTGCCGATGGCGCCTGAAAGGACACCTCGGTCACCAGCCAGGGTGCGCCGTCGAGCTCAAGAATATATCCACGTTTTAAGTTGCTTGAATTTATCATTTCAATCCTTCTGTTTGGGGGTAGCCCCCCTTCCTTTCCCTGGGCAATGTATAGCCCTATCCATTGGATATTGTCAATCCTGGTCATTGGGGCATTGGGGGGTGATTTGGAATGGCATCAAAAAGGAACCAGTGGCGGGCGTCGCCTTTTCTCTTCCCAGGAGGATACAGCGTTGGTACTATTCGGCACCCATTTCGAGGAGATGAAAATGCAGTGTCGAATCACTTCATACAATATCGAAAACATGCGCCAGCTTTTCAGAAAAAATCGGTTTACCGATGATACGGCGGACAGAGGGAATGCGGCGGCCACCACTCTTGGGAAAATTGAGCCCCATATTGCCGGCATTGTGGAAGCGAGCGATCGCGGGGGAGACCACGAGTTCTTTTTACAGCATCCAGCGTTGCAGAAATTGAATCTCAAGGTGGCCCAAAGCACTCACCGACGGGGCAAGCAGGACCTGGTGATGTACTATCGCGACCCCTTCGAAGTGGTATCGGTGGACACCCATTACGCATTTTATGATCCGTGGATTGAAGATATTGACAACGATTCCATTAAGGAGCAGCTGTCATTTGAACGAAAACCGCTGGAGGTGCTTTTCAGAAACAGGCACACCGGCAAGGCGCTTTTAGTTATCCTGGTGTCGTTTAAATCCAAGGGCGTCTTTTTAACCACGGACATTCATCAGTACGAACATCTGGCGCTGGCCAATCGAAAGAAGCTGTACGGTCAGGCTAAAAAGGTGCGTGAGCGAGTGGATACGCTGCTGGAAGAAAACGTGGAGACGCCGGTGGTGATTATGGGAGATCTGAATGATGAACCCGGATTTGACCACTTTGAAAAACTGCTGGGAGCAAGTGCGGTGGAAACCATCACCGGCAACATTTACTATCCCCATCGTATCTTTCACAACACTTTGTGGCACTACATGGAAACGGGCCGCGAGAAGGATTTGTGGACCACAGAGTTCCCCGACAGAATTGTGGCCAATTTCAGCATGCATCGGGCATGGCTGGATCACATTTTTGTTTCACCGGGAATGCTCCTTGAAAACAGTGAGTTTCGATATATTAGCAATTCGGGCGCCATCGCAAAAAAAGATGCGGCAGCCACGTTGGCCTCTGACCATTTTCCGATTTACTGCGATGTTGAAGTGCCGGTGCCGCTACCATAGGGATTGTATTTTTCAGGTGAAAAAAAATTTTCCCCTGTACCGGAGTTCTGCCACCGTTAATAAATGCGCAATATTTAATAAGGTTGAAATTGCAGTATTTATGTGTTGATATCCAGAGTTCAGTGCGAATGAAAACTGAAGTTGCATCTTTCAAAAAAGGAGTGTTCTCATGAAAAAAACAACCCTGATGTTGCTGGTGCTCTTGCCATTGCTGGTATCCGGTTGGTGTGTCAATGCCCAAACCGGGGAGATGTACGCAGATGCGGAAACAACGGTTGCTCCCCCTGTCGATGCCAACCCTGGTATTAAGTCGAAAAATATCATCGGCGCCCAGCTTCTTCTGGGAGGTGCGGGAGTGGCGGAGGATTGGGGGGATACAGCGGACTTTGTAAACGACGACGAGCTCCGCGCGCGTTTTGCCGGCGGATTGGGTTTTTTCTTTCGGAGGTCATTAACCAGTTTAATTTCGTTAAATGTTGGGTTGGAATTACTGGGCAAAGGTTACAAAGCCGAATACACTCAGGGCAATGGCGACAATGCGGTTGATATTGTTGAAAAGGCGCGGCTTCGATATTTGGAAATTCCGTTGGGTGCGCGTGTGAACCTGCATAATTTTTCGTTCGGTTTGGATTTGGTGGCCTGCATCGCATTGATGGGAGAATATAAACGCGAAACGGACGATCTGGTAGTGGAAGTGCACTTTACGGATGCAGATTGGGACAATATCCAGCGGTTCAATATTGCACCGAGATTATCCGCTGGATATGTGATTGCCGTGGGCCAGGTCAACCTCGTACCAGGACTGATGTGGGAATTTGACCTGCTCAATAATACCAAAGGGGACCTGGCAGATGCCGATGTGAAACTGCGTTTCATCAATCTGATGCTCACTGTGGGTGTGGAATACGGTCTCTAAATTCGTTTTGTGTCCCAACCCCCCCCTTTGCCAAAAAGCATAATGAAAAAATTGCAGGGCGGCCGTTTATCTGCCGCCGAGTCCAGCAAGCGACCTGGCATAAAGCCCAATTCCGGAATTTCGGGAGAAATCTGCCTGGCTTTGCGGTTGTGCCGCTGTCCTGCCAGGGCTGAACTCTCCAACCTGCGTCGCGTGTTTATTCTTCGAGTTCGTCGGACAGGTAATTTAAAATCACTTCGTCGAGGGACTTGTCGCTGATGAGGCTTTCCCCAAAGGAGCCGTTGGAATCGGGGGTGTCAAAAATGGAGATTCCCCTGGATGAGGCCGGAGACCTGCCGTCACTCTGGGTGGTCATGCTGGCTGGTGCAACGGCGGCCACCACTTTGGCGCTGTCGGCGTCGGCTGTGGGACCATTGTCTCCCCCCTGAACCGTGAATCCACCTTTTGGGCTGGGTTTCACAGGTCTGGTTTTCATACCGGACGAATGATCGAGCGCATGCCCGAGTATTTTCTCCGCAATTTCGTCGTGCGCACCGTCGCGCAGTTCGACGAACATGGCCTTGTGCTGGTCTTTCATGAGCTGGCGGACGATGTCTTCCCATCCATCATTTGCGAGATGATCCGCGTATGATGTTTTCTTTGAAGACAGAATGGTACCTTCGGTGAACAGGTGCGTAATCACGTGCGGATGATCAACGCCGGAATCCTCTGTCTGAATATGAAACAGGTGTCCCCCGTGACGCACGTTCGTGTTATAGCCCAGAAGTGGTGAATTTGTTTTGACTTTTCCCATAGTGACTTACTTGCAAAGATATGTTAGCATAAATAATTGGCCTCGCCTAGATTATCTGGTCTCCCCCGGTGTAAAAAAATCTTTCAACCGTGTACCGAATGACATTCTGGCCCGAGCGTTGAAACGCAGCGCCGTCAAAGACAGATCTCGGCTGTTTTGGGGGTTTCCTTTAATATCTGTCATTTTTCCATTGCTGCGCACCAGAATGCGGCTCATGTCATCGTTGAACGATATGGCCTGCAAAATTCCCATGGCCTTCAGTTTTTCAGCAATGGCATAACCATTCCCCCGGGCGATGAATATCCAGTTGTTTTTGATGGCAAGAACAATCCCACTCGTATGACCATTAGACGCTTCGGACACCTCTTCGGACACCTCGCCATTTCGAATGAACCAGTTGCCCTGTATGGCTGAGCGAGTTCGGATTTGTTCCGGCGACCATGGGGCAATATGCAGGGCGCCTGTATCGTCGTCTGCATACAGAGTGGCTTTATCGCGCCTGAGGGATGCGACCACCGTTCCCTGAGTCATTTGGCCGCGATTGCTGGACCATTTTCCAAGCATCGCTTCGGCAACCATATGTGTATCGTCAGGTGCAGAGTCGTTCACCGTATCCACCTCTCCAACAATATCGGTGGGTATGGCGCCTGATAGCAAATGGGGCTGTACCGCTCGGGTATCGATAGCCAGCATTGAGACACCGGAATCCTCCTGTCTAAATACAGATGGCAGAAACGCCGGCGCGGGTTGGGTGATGTGTTCGGCGGACCAACCGTTTTTTCCGCCAATGGGAGGCGGAGATGTGTCTCGCAGAGTCATGTAAAAGAAATCCTTGGGGGCGCCGTGGACGTATCGGTCCGGCCAGAAGCGAATGTCTCGAATCAGCTTTTCGTATTTAAACCTGGGCAGCATATCTTCGCCCCGATATTCCATCTGAAATGCCACCAGAGAGGTGTGGAACGGGTTCATATCCAGATGAATTCCGTATGAACACTCGGCGGCGCGCATGGCAATCCCCAGGGTTTCAGCGGTTAAATCATCTCCCCAGGCGTAGACCATGATGCCGTCATCCCGCATGCACAGCCCCGAACGGACGGTGTTCATCTGTGTAATATCGCTGCCCAGAGTGAACCCCCACAGATAGCGTTTTCGGGGATTGACCACGCCGTTTTCCAGTAGCGGATCCATGTTTTGCCGGAAAGACACCATGGCGTCGGGAATGGGGGTCTCTTTGGGCCAGGACCCCAGCGCGATGCGTCCCTGATCGTCCGTTGCCACAGTGGCGGCGTCATCTTTGGGCGGTAGCAGCACGGTACGATCCGCCATCATGCCGTACTCGCCGTGTATGGTTTTGAACGCGCCGTTAAACACCAGGGCGACGCGTTCGACGGTATGTTTGTCCCGTGGCAGTTGCCCTGTCCCCACTTCGCCGGTGGTGGAAATGGGATCCTCATGCCCCCCCACCATGTTGAGTTCCAGCTGCCGTGTATCGATGGCGTACAGTTTTACATGCGTATACGGCCGTCTGATGTCGCTTCGAATATAGGTTTTGTACACCGACGATGGTGCATTGGGGAGTGTTTTCATGAATTCGGGATTCGCTGGTATCCACTCGCCTTCGCCACTTTTCTTTCGGCCAAATACCGGGGCCTCCAGCTCTTTGGGAGGCCAGTCGAGCTGATTATAATCGCCCACCTCTGTGCCTTGGGGCAAATCAATTTTGACAGTTCTGGATGCGGCAACGAACGCTTCGGGGGTGTCCTGGCCTTCGTCGCCGGAGATGGAGTACTTCCACTGGTTTAGCTGGTCTTTCATGGCGAAAAATCGCCCTTCGGCCCATTCAATGGGACCGGGCCCAATCCAGCTGAGTTCCCGCACAGAGTCCACCATCCAGAGGATGGGGCGTTTGGGCAGCCGCACTTCCTTCAGAATCTGTACGTCCTCGCTGCCGGTGCCGGCGGTCATTTCATTCAGTTTCACCTTTGCGCTGTGAGCAGTCTTTTTGCTGTCTATCCACTGCAGGTTCAGCGCGAGTGAATCGGGTTGCCCCGACAGTTTGAACTGTGCGCTTTTACCCGGGCTGACAAAGCGAATGGTGGTTTTTCCAATGCCGTTGAATCGGCCGGTTTTCTGAAAATCAGTGATGCGTCCCAGGAGACGTTGCAGGGCCGACCACGACCCATCGGTTGGCCGCGGAGCGCCGTTGAGGTCAAAAACCGTCAACGAACGAACCTGTCCGAGCACCCGGGTCATGACCCCAATGTGTTTGTGCCGAACCTCAAACTGAAAATCATCTCCGGCATCCGATCGGGTCAGGTTGATGGGGGTGGAGACCTCCAGCAGTTTTTCATTGGGCGTCAATTTGATTTGCGCCAGAAACAAATCGGCATTTTTTTCGCCTTTGGCGCTGGCCAAAAACGCCACATCGGAAAAACCGGTGGCGGATTTCAAACCGCGGATGTCCATCTGGTCAATCCATTTAATGGAGTCGGCGTGCACCTTTAGCCCGGTGGCCTCGGATAACTGTCGGTGAAGCGGTCCACTGCCTCCCCAAATGCATGTGAACAACCCGTAAATAAGTGCAATCGCTGTAACAACGATAATCGCGACAAGACGAGACTTTATGTAGACTTTAAACGATTTCATGAGTAGATGTTCAGAAAAATCCGACTGCGCCCACACCACCGCCCAGGGAATCGAGCCAGGGCGTCAACAGGGCCTGCGGCGTGTTCTTTTTCTTTTTCCTGCGGAGGTTTTGGGGGACCTCCGATTCATCCACCTTTTTCCAGGTGACGGTTACGGGTTTGAAGTGAATCATTGAATCTATGATGCCTGCCAGTGTCATGAGTCCCAGGGCGCCCACCAGAAGACGGTTTGAAGTTCGATAGATTCTTTCCTCTTTTTCGTAGTTCTCGATGACGCTGGAGGAGTAGATAATGGTGGTGGACTTGTGCCTGAGATTTTCGTGAAGTGCATAGGTTATAATGCAAGCGCTGGTCAGCAGCAGTTCTCCGGACAGAAATACGATACCCTTGATGCGGTGACCGTTTTGAAACTGTCCGGCCCCCAGTGGCATCACCGATACCAGTCTGGAATGCCATTTTTCCTTGCGTTCCACATACACAATGGTTCGCAATCGATCAATTTCTTCGAGACGACGTTTTTCTTCGGCACGTTTTCGCGCCTCTTCGGCCCGGGCCTCCGCTTTGGCAATCTTCTCCAGCTCCAAAGAGTGTTCGCGCTTCACTGCGGTGAAAAAATCCACCACATCGATGGGAAATACCAGCGGGTCCAGCTTAAAGTCGGGTTCCAGATTGAGCAGGTTTAAAAACTGTTGCTCCGCATTCTTCTCATCGGATAAAAAGATGTAGCACACCCCCAGGTACTTGTACGTTTCAATGAGAAGCGCCTCGTTGTCGAGCCCGCTATCAATCATGGCCGAAAATCGGGACGCCGCTTCCCGATAGTCGCCGGTGTCAAACGCATTCCTGGCGTTGGTAAACGCAACCATCGCGTCCTGCGCGCGGACAGGCACGCTTTGCATTACAATGAATAAAGCCGTAACTGCGTATATGTATTGGACAGATTGTTTCACAACTAATCAGTACCTTTTCAACTGTGAAAAACAAAGCACCAAAAATCAGTGTTGTTCCTTTTCCAATTGAACAACAGTTTCTGTTGTTTTTCCAGCACTCACAGATACCAGCTTTTCTATGGGATGGTAACCCCTGGCGCTCAATAAAATGCGAAATTGGCTGCTGGGGCCTTTGCGTATATCCAACTCAATGGGCTCGTTGGTTTGCCCTTTGAAGCGTCCATTGATGGCCACATCCGCCGCCACATTGGAACGGACAATCAATGTGGCCGGTTTCCACTTGAGGCGCGCCGGTACCGTGAGGGGCGTTTCCGACGGGGTGACGACGATGGTTTGCGTCGAGGGTTCGAGGCGGTCATCAAGGGGCACGAATTGAATAGTATGCGTTCCCACGGTCAGATTTCGTGATCTATCGGTGGCTTTGAAAACAAATTTCTGCGTTTCATCAATAACGATTTCCACACTCATTGGAATGGGATTAAAGACAACCTGACGTTCCACGGCCATTTCGGGTTGTGGCAAGCGGATCTTTCGTTTGTGGTCATTTCCATTAGTTGCCGAAGTGTCTGCAATAATCACCCGGGGCGAGTTGTCGGGCATATCCGAATCCCGCTCAACAATGATTACCTTTTTTTCGGTGGCGGCATCCGTGGCGGTGTCATTCACGGTGTCACCGCCGTTGCTCAGAGATGTTTTGTCGGTTTCGCCGCTGGTATCGGCGCCGGCGATATCTCCGGTTTTATCGGATTCAGTGCTATCGGAAAAGTCTTTACTGCCAATGGACGCACTATCCCCAACGGTGGAAAGATTATCGCCCAGGTCCAGTGGCTGGACGGATGACGTGTTTTGGGCGGGGTAGCTGTATCGATAGAGAATGATGCCGGCGACAATGGCCAGGATGGCGAATGCGACGGCCGCGGCTCCCCCCACCCGCTCGATATTCCGACGAAAACGCCGTCTTCGGGACAGCACGTTGACAGCGTAAAGGGCGGTATCATTGGATGGTTCAATGGCCAGTACCCGGTTAAGGTGATTCATGGCCTCGGGCAGTTGCTTGCTTTTCTGTGCATCCTTACCCATTTTGAGTGTTCGGGCGACCACATCGGCGAGATGCGCTTCTTCCCATTCCACGGGCTTCTGGACGTAGGCTTTCTGCTGTTTGTCGGAATCTTCAATCCCCATTTGCAACAGGATTTCGTCCAGTTCGGCGATGGCTTCCGATGCGGAGGCGTATCGGCGCTCGGGCTGCTGCTGCAGGCACTTTACAATAACGGAGGAGACGGGGTGTCCGATGGACGGATTTACGCTTAACGGATGGTCGTAGTAGCCCTCCACCACGCGTTTGATGATCTGATGGGGATTATTGCCCACAAAAGGAGGCTGACCCACAACCATCTCGTACAGAATGGTGCCCACGGAAAATATATCGGCCCGAACGTCCACAGAGGGACTCTCAATGTGTTCCGGGGACATGTATGTGGGCGAACCGAGAATCTGCCCCGTGGCGGTCATTTGCCCGATGCCGGCCAGAAAGGCGATACCGAAATCTGACAACTGGATTTTGCCCTCTTTGCCAATGAGGATGTTTTCGGGCTTCACATCCCGGTGAATAATGCCTTCGGCATGGGCGATATGCAGTGCGATGAAAATCTGCCGGGCCACCAAAGCGGCCCCTTCCGCCATGAGCGCGTGATTTGGATGCTGGTTGAGAAAATCCCGAAGGGTAAAGCCCTCAACGAGTTCCATTACAATAAATGCTTCCCCCGTTTCCGCTTCGGAATAGTCGTAGATTTCAACGATGGAGGGATGATGCAGGCGCGCCACCGATCGGGCCTCCCGCTCAAAACGGGCTCTGGCCTCCTCGTGGGTGATAAGATGCGGATGCAGCACTTTCACAGCCACTTCCCGCTTTAAAGTCGAGTCATAGCCGCGATACACAGTGGCCATGCCACCGCGTCCGATCTCCTCCCGAAGCTCATATCGCCCCAGGGTTTTTATCTTCTCTTGCGTCATTGGTGTATTGCACCCCGTTTTTTTCCGGCCAGACTATATATACTTCCAATGTCCACGGCAATGGGTTTCGTGTCAGAGGAAGGTGGGATACTGTGTCGGTGTTCAGTTCTGCTGTACAAAATACAGTTGTTGCCTTTTTTAAAATGTACTTATAGACTTACTCGACATAGTATGTGGTTTCAGTTCCAGCAAGATCTGGTATGTAAGACAGGCTTTGATAAACGAGTACCGTTTCAGTCAACCGTTTTAACTCCGTCGTTACAGGCGGCGATTGGTAAGGTAAGGGCAAGCCATATGAAAGAACGCATCAAGTCTCTCGTTGCTTCACTCGAACACAACCCCGCTAACAAAGAAGTATTCTCGGAATTGGAAGAAATCGTTACCGGAGACAATTTGCCGGACGATATATCTGAAGTCGAGGAAGAACTGAGTGAGGGGGTGCAGCGTCTGCTAAAGGCGGGCCGTCACCTGGCCGCGAGCGATTTGATTGAGATTCAGTGTGTTATCTGCAGTGACGAGCAAAAAGAAGCTGAATTGCTTCTGCTGCAGGCCAGGATTATGGACGAGGAACTGTTTGAGCAGGAACAGGCCCTGTCCAGGCTGGAACGCGTGGCGGAAATTTTGCCCAACGATGAGGACATTCAGGAAAAAGTGACGCTGATACGTGCCGAACGGTCGCGTTACCGCGAAATCGTTGCCACATTCAAGGAGCAGGCGGAGGCGGCCACGGATTCGTCACTAAAGGCTCATATGCTTTATAGCGCCGCGGAGCGACTGTACAAGAACGAACCCGACAGTGACGAAATTTTACCCCTGCTGAACAGCGCCATCGAAGAAGATGGAACCCATCAGAAAGCCGCCAGATTGCTGGAGCGTATTTACGAGGCGCAGGAAGACTGGAAGGCGCTGGGCGAACTGTATCTGACGCTGGCGTCAAAGCGAAAAGGGAAAAACGAAAGACTGCAAATGTATCTGGCGGCCGGTTACACGTTTGCTCATCGGTTGGATGACAAGGAAGAGGCGGTGCGCTGCTTCGCCGAGGTGCTCGATTATCAGCCAGGACACCCCTCGGCACTTAAGTTTCTCGTGAAATACTATGAAGAGCGCGAAGACTGGGACCATCTGGTGGCTGTATACGAAGATACGCTGCACGGCAAGCTGGAAGCCGAAGACGAAATCGCCGCCTGTATGCAGGTGGGCATGGTTCACTGGAAATATCGTGAAGACCTTGCCGCCGCGGAAAAATATTTCAGACGCTTGTCCAAGTTGGCGCCTGCGCATCCGGGCATGCTGGATTTTTATCGCAATTACTCTACTCATACGCAGAACAAGGTTCTGTTGCTCAAGGTGCTGGAGAGCGCCATGCGCAGCACGGGTTCCAAAGAAATGAAAGAGGGTCTGATTCGGGAAATCGCGCAGCTTTCTGAAGATGCGGGGAACGTCGAAAAAGCCATTGACTCCTGGAAAAAGGTATTGCGGCGAGAGCCCGACAATCTGGAAGCCAGGGAGCAGCTGAAAAATCTCTATCGCCAGTCCGGCAAGTGGAACAATCTGGTGGATATTCTGAAATCAGAATTGGAAGAAGTAGCCGATGACGATGTGGATGGCAAAGTGGCCAAGTACGAACAGATGGCGGAGATTTATCGGGATGAACTGTCGCTGGAGATGATGGTTATAAAGGTGTATCACTCCATTTTGGAACTGGCGCCCGACAACCTGAATGCGTTGGAAAATCTCATCAATGCGTTTGAGAGCGCCGGCCGTTGGAACGATTTAATCAAGGTATTGACGAAACGGGTTCAGATTACAGAGGACGCACATGAAAAAATCGCGCTGCTGAATCGCATTGCCAATTTGTGGGTGGGTCAGTTCAACAATTTCAATAAAGCGGTGGAGCCACTGGAGCAGATTCTCGCTCTCGATTCTGAAAATGCCGAAGCGATTCGCAAGTTAAAGGAAATTTACGAAAAGAGACGTTCCTGGAAGCCGTTAATGGGTCTGTTGGAACGGGAGCTGGAGTTGGCGTCCGAAGCGGAGAGGTCGGCGGTACTCAGGGAAATGGCCGAAACAGCACAGGATAGGTTGAACGATGCCGACCGCGCCATTGCGCTGTGGTGGGAGCTTTACGAAACGGGCACGGATACCGCCGAGGTGCTTTCCATCCTGGAGAAATTGACGGAACGGAAAAAGGACTGGGCCGGTGTGGCGCGGGTTTTGGACATTCGCATCAACACCAGCGACGACACAGACGAAAAGATTCAGTTGCTCACCAAACTGGGCACCATTTATAAAGATCGCGCCAAAGAAACCGCTGATGCGGCAGATGCGTGGAAACGACTGCTGGCGCTGGACCCCAAAAATCCAAAGGCGCTGCGCTCCCTCAAGGAAGCCTACCAGGAATCTGAGGATTGGGATGCTTTGGAAGAATTGTTTACCGAAGCCGAAGACTTTGAAACGCTGGTGGAGGTGTTCGGCATTGCAGCCGATCGCACAAAAGATTCTGAAACCAAAGTGGCCCTGTCATTCAGATGCGCCGAAATCTACGACGAAAAAATTCAGCAGCCCGATCGCGCTGTTCGCCATTACGAGCGGGTGCTGTCGGTGGAGCCGAAAAACATGCGCGCGGCCAACGCGCTGATTCCCATTTATGAACGCGCCGAAAAATGGAGCCGTCTGTTTGGTGTTTTGGAATTGACTCTGGAAGACATTGACAACAAGGATGATCGCATCACCCGAATGGACGAACTTCGGGAACTGGCCGCCAATAAAATGAACAATCGCGAAATGGCGTTTCAATGGGCGGTGAAAGCGTTTGAAGAAAAGCCCTCTAAAAAAACCATACGCGATAATCTGGAAGCCGCTGCGGAGCAGGCACACGCGTTCGATCGACTGGTGGATATATACAAACACAATCTGGGTGCATTCAAAGGCAAGAAGCGCGCACAGATGGAAAAACATATCGCAGCATTGTCCCTCGATAAGCTGGGCAATGTGGAAGATGCCATTGCGCAATATAAGGCGGTACTGAAAGACAACCCGCAGGACGAAAATACATTGCTGGCGTTGGACGCCATCTATCGGTCCACGGGCAAGTGGTCTGAGCTTGAGAAAATTTTTGAGATCCGCATTGAAAACGCCGATGACGACGAGACCAAACGAAATCTGATTGTTGAAATGGCGCGGATGTACGAAGAAGCCATGGATGATCCGATTCGGGCCGCCGCCAGATATCGCACGGTCCTCGAAATTGACTCAGGTGATACTGAAGCGCTGGAGGCGCTGGAACGCATATTCCATATTTCAGAGCGCTTTGGCGATTTGGCCGAGATTTTGGAGACCCGCAAGAACATGCTGGTGGCCGGAGAAGATCTGTGGCGCGAAAAGGCGTTTCAACTGGCAAAGGTTCTGGATGACCATTTGCATGAAAAAGGCCGTGCGGTCACTATTTATCAGGAGATTCTGTCCGCCACGCCTCAGGATCCCGAGGCCATTGGCTGCCTGGATAAATTCCTGCGTGACCCGGATCACCAATTCGATGTGGCTCGTATTCTGGAGCCCCATCTGGTGGAAATGGAAGACTGGAAGCGTCTGGCCTGGGCACTCTCCATCCTGATTGAAAATACCAAATCATTGTTTGAGCGTGTCGCCCTCAATATTCGGCTCGCGGATATTTATTCCATGAAGCTCGATGATGAGCGTCTGGCGTTTGAAACCATTGGCGTGGCGCTTAACGAGCAACCCAATGACCCTGAACTATGGGACAAAATCACTGGTTACGGAACCACACTGGGGCTGAAGGACGAGCTGGGCAGGCGTTTGCAGGACGTGTATGACAGCGACAAAATTGAAGATCACATGAAGTTGAGGCTGGCACAGAAGCTGGCGGCATTTTACGATGAGGAAATTGGAGAACCCGAAGTTTCGGAGCGATTCCATGTATTGATACTTAACGAAATCCCCGATGCGGTAGAGTCTTTCAATGCGCTGGAACAATTATACACGTCAGAGGAAAAATGGGACGAACTGCTGGCATTGTACCACACCGCAAAGGAACGAAATTCGTACACGGGTGGGTACCTGGAACTGCTGGTGAAGATTTGCTTTGTGGTCTACGAGGTCAAGCATGACGTGGCCGCATCCATCGTGGCGTATAATGATGTACTTGAAGTCGATGGCGAAAATACCGAAGCGATTTCGGCCCTTGTTAATCTGTACGAAGAGGCAGAGCAATGGGAGAATCTGATTCACATCCTGCACACGCAGCTGCAGACCGCAAGCGACAGTGTGGCAGTGGCCATCCGATACCGAATCGGGGAAATATCCGAGCAGAAACTGCAGCATTATGAGGATGCCATCCTTTATTACGAGCAGGTGATTGAAGCTGACCCGGAGAACATGAAGACGCAAAAAGCGTTGGAGCGACTGCTCGAAATCGATGAGATGAAATTACGGGCGGCACAACTGCTGTCGGTGAATTACGAACATCAGGGCGCTGCGCAGCCATTGGCCAATGTACTGATGATTATGCTGGAAGATGAGGAAATAGCGGTGGCGGAGCGCGTGGATATTCTGCTGAAGGTGGCGGGTATTCGCGAGCGGCGTCTGAGTGATGCTGCGGGGGCATTTAGTGCCCTGAGTTCCGCGTTGCGGGAAGAACCCGACAACGAAAACGTATTCAACGAACTGGCGCGTCTGGCAGTGGAGCGGGATTTCAACGAAAACTTCTGTCATCTGCTCGAAGACATCGCCAAAGATCTGGACGATCACCTGTTGATTCCCAAATTTCGTCTGGCCATCGCCAGAACGTATGAAGAGCAGATCGGCGATTTGGAGAAAGCGCAACAGGCATATACAGCGTTGCTCATGTTTGAGCCTGAGAACGCCGAAACCTCCATGCCCGCCATTAAGGCGTTGGATGCCATTTTAGCCCGGGAAGAAAATTATCGCGAACTGCTGAAGGTGCTGCGCATTAAAGTGGGCCTGATGAATACGCCGGATGAGCAGAAATCGGTATTGCACCGCATGGCGCAGATTGAAGAGACGATGCTCGACAATGCCGCCAATGCCATCGCTCTTTTCAAGGAAATACTTGACGTGGATGACACCGATATTTCCGCCATGAGTGGTTTGGAGCGACTCTATACTCTGGAGGAGAATTGGACAGAGTTGATTTCCGTGTTGCGTCATCGTGCCACTTACGAAGACGACGTGATGCAGCGACGGGATTTGCTGATTCGAGTGGCGGGACTGTTTGAGTACAAACTGGAAGATGCGAAAGACGCCATTGACGCCTATACTCAGACCAACGACGAGACCGGTCCCAATATGACCGCTCTGACGGCGCTGGAAAGATTGTATACACAAACCGAAAAATGGAATGACCTTTACGACTGCTATCAGATGCAACTGCCACTGCTGGAAGATGATAGAGAAAAAGTGGAGTTGTACTACAAGATTGGGTGTGTTCAGAAAGACTATCTGCATGAGCCTGAGGATGCGGTGGTGCAATACGGAATGGCGCTGGAGATTGATTCGTTGCACACCGATACCCGTGACGCGTTGGAACAGCTTCTGGACAGCCGAGCCAAAAGCGAAGCCATTGATCTGTTGAAACCCATCGCCGAAAGCGAAGGCAACCACACTCAATTGGTGAAATACACGCTGATTCAAGCTGAGACAGCAGACGACCCCATGGAAAAATCCGAATTTTATGCGCAGGCAGCGGAAATTTCCGAGGTAGGTCTCGACCGGATTGGAGAGGCATTTGAGCTGTATTGCAAAGCAGTGCGGTTCGGTGCATCGAGTGGGGAGTTGAGCAACCTGATGGATAACGTGGAACGTCTGATGGGTGCCGTGGAAGGACATCAGGCCGTGGTAACTCTGTTTCGCGAAGTGGCGCCGGACATCCTGGATTCGGATTTGCAGACCCGATGTCATCTGCAGGTGGCGGAGTTGTCGTACCGCATGTTGAATGATGTGGAAACCGCCAGAGAGTACTACCTGAAAATCATGGACGCCAACGCCGAGAATGAACAGGCATTGAATGCGCTGGAGGAAATTTATCAGGCAGGCGAGGAATATCTGGAACTGTTTGAAATATATCGTCAGAAAGTTCAGAACATTTACGACGAGGGTCTGCGACGGGAAATTTTGTTTAAACAGGCAAAAGTATGCGAGGAAAAACTGGACGATGTCTCTGGTGCGGTTCAGACATATGAGACGATTCTCGAAACCGATATGCTCAATAAAGACGCCGTCTCAGCGCTGGAAAGACTGTACCCGCAGGAAGAACGCTGGGCGGATCTGGTGGAATTGCTGGAGCGACGCAGGGAAAATGAACCGGGCAACCGCGTGATGCTGGCGCATCAGTTGGGCGGTTTGATTCACGATAAACTGGGCGATGAAGAACACGCGTTTTCAATGTTCGCCGAAGCGTTGAATGACAATCCGGATTTTGTTCCCACCATTTCGCTGTTGGAATCGTATATGAAAGACGAAGATCAACGCAGTCGGGTGGCGGAATTGCTGGAGCCAGTGTACTCGCACCAGGGCAATTGGGAAAAACTGGCCGGTGTGCTGGATGCACAGCTGGAAGCCAGCGATGACGTGATGACTCGCAAAGAGTTGCTGCGTCGCATTGGCACCGTTTACGAGGAGCAACTGGGCAACCTGGAAAAAGCCTTTGAGACGTTTGCCCGATTGTTCCGCGAAGAGCCTGAAGACTCTGATTCCAAAGATCTGCTGATTCGTCTCGCCGGGGTGCTTGAAAATTGGGAGAGGTTTGCAGAGGTGCTGGCGGAGGTGCTGGAGGATGTGGTGGGAGACACGCCGGAAACGGCAGAGTTGTCTTATTTACTGGGTGATTTATACGAAAACCGAATGGGTGAACTGGTTAAGGCCCGGGATGCGTACAAGCGCGTGATGGCCTTCGATCCGGATGATGAGCGGGCCTTCGATGCAGTGGAGCGAGTGTTGTTGGCGACGTCCAACTGGGACGAATTGCTCATGTTGTATCGAAACGCGTCGGAAGCCGCGGTGGATTTGGATGAGCAGAAGAGTTTCCTTTTTAAAATGGCCGAGATACGGGAGGAATCCCTCGCCGACAAAGATGCGGCGATCGAATTGTATCGCGAGGTTCTGGAGTTGGATGACAGGGATGAGCGCACCATCGACGCCCTGGATCGGTTGTACTACCAGACACAGCGATTTGGCGACCTTGCGGATCATTTCCGCGGTCAGATTGATTTGGCGGAAGGCACTGGTCAACGCAATGCGTTGCGCCGGGAACTGGCTAAAATCATGGAGGAAAACCTGGAAGATGCCAGCGCGGCGGTGGATTTGTACGAAGAAGCCATTGCAGAGCCAGAAGGCGATCCCGGGTCGGTTTCCCAGCTGGAGCGTCTGATATTAAATGAAGACTTGCGGGAGCGAATTGCTGATATTCTGGAACCGGTGTATCGGGAGACAGATGAGTGGAAGAAGCTGGTGGTTATTTTACAGACACAGGTGGGATATCTGGACGCCCCCGGGGACAAGGTGGAAAAACTGCGGGAAATCGCACTGCTTCACGAAACCAGAGGGCAGAATTACCTGCTGGCATTTGAAGCGCTGACCGGTGCGTTCAAGGCCGATCCACAGGATCGCACCGCGTATGACGAGATGTGCCGACTGGTGGAGGGTATCGAAAACTGGGAAGATTTTGCCGCTGGCATCGCCGCTGCCGTTGTTGATGTTTACGACCTCGATTTTAAAAAGGAATTGCTGCTGCGGTTGGGCGCCACTTACGATCTTCAGCTGGATATGCCGCGCAAAGCGATTGATTCCTACAAAAACGTTCTGGAAATCGACGAAACCGATGCTGAGGCGCTCAATGCGCTGGAAGGTCTGTACAATCTGGTGGGCGATTGGAAAAGCCTCGTGGCCGTTTTGGGCAGAAAGGCGGAATTCGCGGCAGACCCCGATAACCAGTGCGATTTGCTGAGAGCCAAGGGCGCCATTCAGGAAGACCTTATGAACGACATCGACGGCGCCATTACCACGTATGTGGCAGCACTGGAGGCCAACCCCGCATCCCTTGACGCCATCCTCGCGCTTGAGAGATTGTACGAGAGTAAAACGAAGTGGACCGATTTGGTGGAAGTGCGACGGCAGCATCTGGAATTGCTTACAGATGTGGCCGAACGCAAGGAAATCGCATCATCGATGGCCGCGCTTTATGAGACCAGGCTGGCCGATACGTTTGAGGCCATTTCCACGTGGCGGCTGATTCTGGAAGACAACCCGGATGATATGGATGCCATTTTGGCGCTGGATAGGCTGTTCACCAGAGAGGCCAACTTCGATGAGCTGCTGGAGAACCTCCGGCGGCAAAAGGAGCTGGCGGTGGACCAGTCGGCATGGGTGGATCTTACCTTGCGTATTGCGGATTTGCAGCGGGAGGAATTGAGTGATTTGGATGGATCCATCGACAGTTATCGCGATATTCTGGCGCAACAACCCACCCACAGGGACGCCATTTCGCGTCTGGAAGCGCTGGCAAAGGATGAGACCGTTCGCATGAATGCCATCGAAGTTCTGGAGCCTCTGCATCGGGAAGCGGGCCGGTTCGATCGATTGGTGGACATCATTGAATTGAAGTTGGAAGTGCTGGACGATCCCGCCTCCCGCCTGGAAACGCTGCTCGATTTGGCGGAGATTCACATGTCTGGCCGCAGTGTTCCCAAAGATTCGTTTGCCACCTATGTGCGCGCGCTTAAAGAAGACCCATCTCGCATGGAGACGGTATATGTCCTGGAGCAGATTGCGTCAGCGGAGGATATGTATCGGGAACTGGCCCAGGTGTACGAGTCGGTGACTGCGGATGTCTACGATCCTGCGGCGGAAAAAGCCATTTTGTTGAAGCTGGGTGAAATCAAAGAAGTCCAGATGGGGGACCGTTTGGGGGCCATTGATGCGTATCGTCGCATTTTTGACAATGGTGATACCTCTGAAGAGGTGCTGACCGCGCTGGATAGACTGTATGAACGAGAAGAAAAATGGACCGAATTGGATGAAATTCTGGAACAGGAAATTCAGGTGGCATCCGATATAGATGATATTAATCGTCTGAAACTGCGCCAGGGTCGTATCAAGGAAGAGCAATTTGAAGACCATGCGGCAGCCATTATGGTTTACCGGGATGTGGTGGAAGCGTCAGCGGACAACGATGAAGCGGTGAATGCGCTGGAAGCCATGCTCAAATACGACGAATGTGTTCTCGATGTGTCGGAGATACTGAAGCCGGCGTACGAAATGCGGGGTGAACAGCACAAAATTGCCAGATTGCTGGAGAGCAAGCTGGCAATCGCCGATGATGACATGGAAAAAGTCGATTTGTATCGCGAACTGTCGGTGCATCATGAACAGGTGGTTCACGACTCGGGCGCTGCATTCGATGTCATGGGCAAGGCTTTTGCGCTGATGCCGGACGATCCCGAACTGATGACTGAAATTGAGCGTCTGGCCGAAGTGACCGGCAGCTGGGGTGCTTTGGTGGATCTGTCCGAAAAAGCAGTGGCCGAATCTTCCATTGAGGCGGACGCGAAAATATCGGTGGGACTGAAAATCGCTGAGTGGGCATACCATCAGGTGGGCGACCTGCGGAAAGCCGAAGCGTTGTATCAGAAAGTGCTGGAGCAGGACCCGGAGCATCACGAGGCCCTGCATGCATTGGTGGAACTGCTGCGCTCCCTGGGCCGTTTCAAGGATCTGTTGCCCGTATTGCAGAAACAGGCGGATATTTCATACGATTTCAATCAGAAAAAAGAAATTCTGGTACGGGCCGCCAAAATCTGTCAGCTCGAACTGAATGACCTCGATGGCGCGGTGGCGTACTATCGACAGGTGCTCGAAAACGACGAGTCCGATTTGGAAACGCTGGATGCGCTGATTGAACTGAATGAAGAAACAGAGGATTTCGATCAGTTGGTTGACCTGTTTCTGTCACGGGCATCATTCACCGCGGATGCCACAGATGGCAACCGATTCCGACATCGGGCTGCGGCGTTGTTTACAGGACCGCTGAATGCCATGAGCCGGGGAATTGATGTATATCGGGAAATACTTGATATGGAACCGGCGGATATGCAGGCCATCGGGGCGTTGGTGGCCGCATTTGAAGCGTCGGAACAATGGAATGACTTGCAGGAGATTTACCAGCATCGTCTAGATATATCCTCAGATGAAGATACCCGCATCGAGGTTATTCGGTTGCTTGCGAAACTGAGCGAGAGCAAACTTGACGAGCTTGACGACGCTGCAGAGCGATGGAGTGAAATTACCATGTCGCGTCCGGATGATGATGAGGCGCTCACGGCTCTGGAACGAATTTATACCAAACAGGAACGGTGGCAGGATTTGGTTGATTTGTTTGAAACAAAGGCCAATGCTGCCATTGATCGCGGAGATGGCGACGAGGAACTTAAACTCCTTGTTCGAATTGGTGAAATTTTGCAGAGCCGGCTCGACGACACCATGCGCGCAACTGAGATCTACGAGCGTGTTCTGGAACGGGATCCGAACCATACACGCGCATTGAGCGCGTTGGCCAAATTGTATGAAGCGGATGGTGATTGGGACAAAGTGGCCGAAGTGCTGCAGCGTGCAGCGGAATCCGGTGGTGGTGGTGAAGACGCCGCCGAGGTTCATTATCGTATTGCGGTGTTGAATGAGCAGCATCGGGATGATCACGCCGCCGCATTGGAGTCGTTGCAGACCGCGGTTTCGCTATTTCCACAGCATATTCCGGCCAACCAGCGGCTGGCGGAAATCTGCAGAGAAAAACAGGATTATCAGGGATTGCTTGACGCTCTGCTCAGGCACGAAATGGCTTTAACAGATGACAAGGAAAAATTTGATAAACTGATGGAAATCGCAGAAGTACAGGCGGACCAACTGGAAGATGCCACCGGATCGGTGGATACCCTGGAAAAAGCGTATGCGCTGGATCAGACCAATCTGGATGTACTGCTGCTGTTGTCGGAGGCCTATATTGATGCGGGGCGCAGTGCCGATGCAATTCCAGTTATCGAAAACCTGATTGACGCCGAAACCGACGGTGGTCGCAAGCGTTCCAAAAAGGCGGCTGTATATCACCAGAAACTGGCGAAGGCATTGATGGCTCAGGGAGATGGAGACAGAGCGCTGGAACATTTGGAAGCCGCCTACAAGATGGACATTTCCAATATTGAGGTATTGGTCACACTTGGAAAGCTGCACTACGAGCGTGACGATCTCGACAAAGCCGTAAAGCTGTTTCGGGCGTTGCTGCTGCAACGATTTGACAAGGCGGCGGGGCTTACCAAGGCCGATATTTACTACTATGTTGGCGACATTCAACTCAAACAGGGCGACCCCAAAAAAGCCAAAGGCATGTTCCGTCGCGGTCTCGATGAGAATCCGGACCACGAGGGATGCAAAGAAGGCGTTGAAAAATGCTGACACACACAGTTACTTGAGCCGGGTTCCCCCTTCTTATTAAAGGCGACAACCGTCGTGCACTTCACCAGGAAAAACCGTCTTAAGAAAATCCAAATATCCGTTCTGGCCTGGTTGGCCACCTTTGTGATTCGTATTTTGCGTTGGACCTGGCGCGTGCAAATCGAACACCTGATGCCGTTGCCACGAAACGAGCATATCGTATTTTGTTTCTGGCATGGTTCCCAGGCAGCCATGTTGGCATACCACCATTTCAAACCCATCGCTGTTTTGTCATCGCTGTCGCAGGATGGCACACTGCAGGCAAAAATTCTGGCGCGTCTGGGCTATACTGTTTGTCGAGGTTCTTCCAGTCGCGGCGGCGGTGCGGGGCTAAAGGCCATGATTCGATGTATCAAAAAAGATAATTGCGATGGCGCATTTACTGTAGATGGGCCGAGAGGACCATATCACACGGCCAAACCCGGTGCATTGGCGGCCGCCAGACAAAGCAACGCCCTCCTGGTTCCGGCGGTTTCGTTTGCGACGCAGGCATGGATTTTTAGAAAAGCATGGGACAAGTACACGTTGCCCAAACCGTTTTCGCGGGTAATCATTCGCACGGGAAATATTATGTCCCCCGATGATTTGGATACCCGGCTATTGACGGCCGCGCTGAATGAATTGAATTTTCTGAATCCTGAATCCTGAAGCCGGATAGCACTCCTCTTCCACTGTTTCCAGGGCGCGCGCACGAAGACATCCCTTATCCCTCCAAAAAGGGAGCCGCCTGCGGGTAGATTTTCACTTTTGATGACTCGGATAGCAGGCGTGTCGGCAGGAGTGGATATCAGTGTCAAATCGAGACATATCCTTTCCCAATTTCGGATATATCGTTTTTGATATTTCGCTTTAAAACATCTGTTATTTGTTCATAATTTTGATGGGTGTCTGTTCTGCCCGAGAATCCGTTCTTTTTTTCTCCGATTTTGCGTTTTAAATGGGCTGTTTTTTTCCGACTGTGTACTGGCGTGATTGAAGGGTAAATAAGTCATCCCTTTTTTGCAAATGAACCTGCACCAGAAACGAGGATAGAGGGCGGGAGATTCAGCAAGACATGGCGAAATCATTGCGATTAAAAAGAGTAAATGTTGATATGTATATCCATCTGGAGCGGATGAATGCCCTGCAACTGGGGGACACTGATGGGGTGTTTGTGTTTCACCGGCGGTCTGGCAAGAGTACCGGTGGATTGATTTGGCCGTTGACGCGCCTGCAACCAGTGCGAGAAGTGTTCGTTGATCAGGATAGTGTTGCGATGGCCAATCCGGAGGAACAAAACCATGTCGGCGAATGATGCCAGTTTTATCGCTCTGATGGGGCAGGTACAGCGGGAGATTGGATCCGGTGCAGAAGACTCCATGATGGTACGCCACGAGCAGATGTTCATCAACGCGTTAATGGCACGCAACAGGGAGCGGCTCCGGCAGCGTTGGCTGGTGGTGTCCACCGCGTTGGCGGTGCTAACCGTCATAACCGTTTTTTTGGCGCTTCTGTGTCAATCGCCAACCCAGTTGAACTATAGAACTACAAATGTGCAAATGTCTTCCACATCTGCGGACTGGTTGTTGGCGCCATCCGACGGAGAGGGGCTGATACGTTTTGAGCAGGGATCCCAGTTTCGTTTGAGCAGTCGCTCGTCAGTGCAAATGATGTCTCATTCCAGTGATCTGGTGCAACTGGCACTGATATCCGGGAAAATGCATGCGCGGGTGATTGGAAATGGAAAGACACAATGGAAAATCAATGCGGGACCTTTTGTGTTATCGGTTTCGGGGACGGCTTTTTCGGTGATTTGGAAAGCCGACCGAAGTATTATCGCGGTAGAAGTTGAAAAGGGGCCGGTGTTGGTTCAGGGGGCGCTGTTGTCCGAACACGGTATCGAATTACAGGGGGGAAACGCAGTTTGGGTGGACGCCCAGAATGGTACCGTGAAAATGTCTCCCAAAATATTATCTCTGGATGCAGTGCATCACGCGTCCATCCAATTGGAGCCGATAGATGTGTATCAGGTCGATGTTTTTAATAGTCGGCTGCGAATGTCCGATAAAAGGGATACTGTCGTTGATGCGCCAGTGCTGTTGAACAGCGAGGCAAACAACGACAGATTAGTGATACGGAGAACACCGGATGGCGATGCAGTTGGGGCAATGAGCCCAATACCGGAGTGGCTGCTTGCGTATCGGAGAGAGAATTACAGCGAGGCATTGTTGCGGGCTCGTGCGACAGGTGTGGACGAAATAATGGAGGAATCATCGGCGGACCAGTTGTGGTGTCTGGCGGAAACGGCCAGACAACTGGGAGAAGCACAGCTGCAGCAACAGGTGTTGGAGCGAATCAGACAGCGTTTCCCAGAATCAGATAAGTCCAAAGTGGCGGCATACATGCTGGGCCACATACTGCTGGCACATCCCCATGAAAAGGGTCTGGCAGCCAGATGGTTTAAAATGTATTTGCAGGAGGCGTCACGGGGGAAAATGCGACAGGAGGCATATCGCAGTTTGATGACGGCCTACTGGGAATCTGGTCAAATGGTTCGTGCCAGGGATACTGCGGAGCAATATTTGGATGAGTATCCAAATGGTCTCTATGCGTTTCGGGCGTTGGAATTAACGGGATTATTTGACAATTAGCGCCTGACGTTCGCGTATGGGTCGGGTTGTACCTCACGTGTTTCAACGAAGATACCTGTCGTAACGGCTGTAACCCCACCAGAATCTCCGGTTCAGCAATGAATCAATAAAATTTGTACAGAAGAGCGGTAAGTTTATTTGCCGCCATATTCTGACGGCAGCCGGGCATAAAGCCAGTTTTATATGGGTGACATAAATATTGCTGTTTGCTCCTATCTCTTTATACTGGTATGAATGGTTATGTTTTTTTGGTTTTTCGTTTCATCGAATATCTTTCTATTCCCTCGACATTTGGGTTTCCCGCATCGTTAATAGATGAATAAAAATGCATTTGGGGCTTGAATTGTTTTTCCCAGAGACATAGGAGTGCCACTTAAAACGGCTACCCAATAATGGGTAATCGGATGAAATTGCGAATTGACGTTTGCATCTGGACAATCTGCAACTAAACAATAGCACACTGTACCTCGACGATAGGTGCACGCGTCGCTGAAAGGGCAATTCGATGAAACTTAGCAGTCTGCTGGATAGTGCGTTTATTTTGCCACAGGCCCAAGTGAAGACCAAAGAAGAAGCCATTGATTTAATTCTGCACCGTTTTTCACAGTATTTTCAGACGGGAACAACCTTGCAGGCAGTCAAACAGGCCATCCTTGACCGCGAAGCTCAGGGGGGCACGGTTCTGGATAAAGGATTGGCCATTCCTCATGCGAGACTTGAAAGTTTCAATGATTTCTTTGTTGGAATTGTGATTCCAAAAGCGCCAATTACGGATGATTCCAACTTGCCGGTGAAATGCGTAATTATGTTTCTGACGGCAAAAACCGGATCGGCGATTTATTTGCAGACACTTTCCAGTTTTATAAGCCTGGTCAAAGACGACGAACGATACGAACGGTTTCTAAAGAGCCATTCTTCAGATGAAGTGCTTGAAATTCTGGACACCATAGAAGTACAGAAGGAATTGTCTGTTCGGGACATCATGTCTACAAATATCGTGTCTGTCACACCGCATACAACGGTGAGAGAACTGGTAGATATTTTGTTTGAACACAAAATCAGCTATGTACCGGTGTTGGATTCAAGTGGTGCGCTGCTCGGGGAAATCACAATGAATGACCTGCTCAAGGCGGGACTGCCTCATTATGCCATTAAAATTGGAAATCTTGATTTCCTGAATCATTTCCAGCCGTTTGAAACGCTGCTGGCCAATGAAAATTCGATTCATGTCGAAACCATTATGAGAAAAGTATCCGTCTCTTTGACACCTAAAACGTCCATGATAGAAACCGCCCTTGAAATGGCCAAAAACAACCGTAGACACCTGCCTGTCGTGGAGCAGAACATTCTGAAAGGAATTGTCAGCTTCATGGATATTCTGAGTAAAGTACTGCGATTTTAAAACAACAGGAAAGAAAAACACAATGCAGTTACTATTTGTGGCAGCGATCTTTATTATCGCTTTCATCATTATCACTTTTGAGTGGTTCAATAAAACCACCGTTGTTCTCGCTGGCGCTGTGCTCTACATCGCAACGGGGATTATTGACCAGGATCATGCTTTTGCAGCTGTTGACTGGAACGTCATCTTTTTGCTGGTGGGTATGATGATTATCGTGGGAATCACGAGAGGATCGGGACTTTTTCAATACGTCGCCATCAAGGCGGCCAAATCCGTCAAAGGCGATCCCATCAGGATTTTAATATTGTTGTCTATAATCACTGCGGTTTTTTCCGCATTGCTGGACAATGTGACTACCGTTTTGATTATTACTCCAATCAGTATTCTTATCGCGGTGGAACTTGGGCTTTCTCCCATCCCGTTTGTGGTCAGCAATGCCATCGCGTCCAATATTGGCGGGACTGCAACGCTCATCGGGGACCCGCCCAACATTCTCATTGGCAGTGCGACCAATCTCAGTTTTATGGATTTCGTAGTGAATGCATCTCCGGCAGTGCTTATCACCATGGTTGTGTACTGCGTGGTATTTTATCTCATGTTCCGCAAATCATTGCGCGTTAGCCGTGAATTGCGAGCTCGAATTATGGATTTCGATGAGAAAAAAGCGCTGAAAGATAAAGGCCTGCTGATAAAAAGTCTGTCGATTATCAGTTTGACCATTCTCGGCTTTTCGCTTCATGGCGTGCTGCATGTGGAGCCTGCAACCGTTGCGCTCGGCGGCGCCGCATTGCTCATGCTTTTAACCGGAGAACACGAAGTCGATAAGTTTTTCCATGAAGTTGAATGGAGCACCATTTTCTTTTTTATTGGCCTGTTCGTTATGGTGGATGGGCTTGTGGCGATGGGCGCCATCGAAATTCTGGCCAAAAAAGCGCTGGCCATTACCGGGGGAGATATCCGCAGTACATCCATTTTGCTTATTTGGATCTCCGGTGTATTTTCCGCTTTTGTAGACAATATTCCGTATGTGGCCACAATGATTCCAATGGTCCAGCATATGGGTCAACAACTGGGTGCAGATGCGATTATGCCGTTATGGTGGAGCCTTTCTCTCGGCGCCTGTTTTGGCGGCAACGGGACGCTTATCGGTGCTTCGGCCAACGTGGTTAGTGCCGGCATTGCCGGTAAGAGTGGGTTTAAAATTTCATTTTTAACTTTTACCAAATACGGTGCATTTATTACGTTCCTGTCGCTTCTCATTGCGACAGTGTATATTTACCTTCGATATTTGATTTGACGATTCAGTGTTGTGACGAGCGAGTTTTGGGCAGAAGGAGTGGTTTCGAACCGTCACTTCATATGTAATAACGGGCGATATTTGTTCGGTTCATATTTCGCCACTAAGCTACGGTTCTAGAACAATCCGTGCAGAATTCCAATTACCAGGACTTTCGCGACGATGAAAGCGCTGACCGTAATGGCGGCGAGTTGCTCAAAGCGACTGTTACTGGGAATTAGCCGGCTTTTTTTGGCAATTTGTTTTGACATGGTTTTAACCTCCGTAAGCGCAACTGAACAGATATAGGCCATTCAGATGCAGCTGTCGAAATGTTGCAAACGGTGTCGCGCGCAACAGTGATTCTTTTCCTGCAAGACAGATTAACAGCAGACCCCTCAGGGTATCTCAGTTGGTTCAGCCTGCTGTTCACTGCCTGATAACGTCAGGCGAGTGTCGATTTTGGAGGACGTTCCAGATCAAAAATGAGTTGAATGCCGGTATTGTTTGTGTCCCAATTAGAGAGATCTATTGTTCTCAGGAATGGGAGAGTCGGCAGAAAATGGGTGTGTAAAACACAAAACTCAAAATCGTTTTCGGATTCCGAGGGGGTGTTTACTGGCAGTTGAGATGGAATTGCGGCCGTTGCCATTCGGATGCCGGGACCACCATTTGAGTTATCGATGGTTGATTGGGGCGATGACAGGAGGAAGGCAAAAACACCAACCATATACACTATTAATATCCAATAGCGATATGTCATGCTGAGTTTCATTTTACCCCAATTCCCTTTCGTGTACGGCAAATGCCCGGTTAAAGAATTGCAGCACTGCGTAATTCTATCCTAACATAAATCTAACGACAAAAGTGCGAATTTTTCAATATACATTATTTTGAAACAAAAAAAAGTGGAATTTTCTTTTTTTTTTTAAAGCGTTCAAAATCAGCAGAATAACGATTCGCCCAGGACAGAATGTTCGTTTTAAACTATTGGGCCACCTGGAGAACGACCAGTGAGTGTGCTTCAGAATCCATGGCCCAGTCATTTTGCAGGTCAGGCGCATATCGGAATCGGCGAGAACAATACGAGTTAGTCGAAATATTCGACCAGGGATGTTTTGATTTCATTAAAAACATCTGCAATAGGCTTGTATATTGACCTTGACGACAACCCGGGTGTGCAATAGAGTATTGTGTATTCAATGGTATTACCCAGACAGAAGGAAGATTGCCATGAGCAAAAGTGACAAGCGTAAACAGAGTTTATACTTTCCCGAAAAGATGCTGAATGAAATTGCTGCTGAAGCTACAAGACAGGATCGCTCTCTTTCATGGATAGTGCAAAAGGCATGGAAAATTGCCAAAACCGAGATTTCGAAATATCCATCTGTGAATGAGCCCAGTGATGATGACGACGAAAGCGAAATGGAAGCTGAATAGGTGAGACTTGGCCCCATCGTGGAGAAATGGCATTGCCATTGGTGTCGACGATACCCGCCTTTTTTATGAAACCTGTTCCAAAGGCGTACCACTGGTTCTGTGCGATGGTCTTTTTTGCAATGGCCACGTGTGGAAATATTTCATCTCCAGATTTTGCGATACCAATCAGCTGATCCATTGGCATTATCCCGGTCATGGAAAATCTGCATCCCCGAAATCCACTGCCGATTTATCCATCCGACGTTTGGGTCAGGACCTGTGTCGAGTTCTCGATGCAGTGCAGTTGGATTCGGCGGTTCTGGTGGGTCATAGTTTAGGTGTACAGGTTTCGCTTGAAACCGCGTATCGATTTCCAGATAGGGTCAACGGTCTGATACTTATTTGTGGCGCGCCGGGAAAAGTGGTGCAGACGTTTCACGACAGCCGCCTGATGGAGGCGATTTTGCCGTTGCTGGGTATGGGAACGCGATTCGTTCCAAGGCAACTTTCGTCGCTATGGCGTATAATGCCGGTGAATCTCATTGTCAATCTGGTGAAGCAAAGCGACGAGATTGCCCGTCGGCTCATAAATATGGAAGATCTCAAACCCTATTTTGAGGGAATGGTACAAACCGATATTAACATTGCCACTCGAATTCTTGAGCAGGCCAATTACCACGATATGCTTCCAAATCTTCATGAAATAGTCGCACCCACCCTGGTTATTGCTGGTAACAAAGATCGATTTACACCCAGCTATCGCTCCAGGGAAATGGCCGAAAAACTTCCAAATGCCGTTTTGCGTATTTCTGAAGAAGGCACCCATTCATTGCCTCTGGAGCAGCCCGATTTGGTGAATCTGGCCATCGCCCGGTTTCTTGAGGAGCTGCAAATCGACCAGCGTTTATAAATTATTCCGCTTATAGACGTTCTGCTTAAGACGAGAGCGCTTAGACACGCCGAGCCCAAAAAAAGTAACATTGCGCATGCAGCAAGGGAATGCAAGCCAGATGTTTCAGGCAGAACGATGCGCGATGATAAGTACATCCTTAGTTTTAAGCGTCCAGGTGTTTTGTTACATCGCCCGTAGAGTAACTGCTTCTTTGATGTAATTGTGAAAAAAATGACACAATTTTGTTCTACATTTTAGTGGAAACACACTTTTGTGTTACATTCGAATGGATGCAAAATGGAATGATGTTCCCCAATGTAACGAAAATCGGGCGATTTCGTTGCTCTGACGAGTGGCTCGGGAAGTTGGTATCAGTATTGCTAGTTGGGGCGAGTCGATGTCGATGCTCGGTATCTTTCCGGAACGCTGGCGATAGTTGTACGGCAGCAAACGTTTCGGACGAGGAATTTGAGCGATTCAATAATGTGATCTGCCCTGGGTGGGATTGATTGACGCAGGAATAATGAGGAAAGGAACTATGAATATCTTGAACACACTATCCAACAAAAAGTTATCTGGTTTGAACAGGCTATGGGCTCTGGCCGGCGTCCTTGTGCTGCTTGTTCCGGAATTTGCACACGCCGATACCGCAGAGTTGCCAGTGGATACAGGAACGACAGCCTGGATGCTGATTTCAACGGCGCTTGTGCTTTTGATGGTTCCTGGTTTGGCCATGTTTTATGGCGGACTGGTGCGTACTAAAAACGTTATCGGCACCATGATGCACAGCTTCGCTGCCATGGCCATCGTGGGTGTGCTTTGGGTTGTGGTGGGCTATGCCATGGCCTTTGGGCCCGGAACCGGTTGGGCCGGTTGGGACTGGGATTTTTTCCTTTTAAGAGGAATTGAATCCAAGTTGATGGAAATCGACGTAAACGGCGAAGCCAGAGCCATTCCGTGGCTGGTATTTGCCATGTTCCAGGGAAAGTTCGCCATTATCACACCTGCGCTGATTTCGGGCGCCTTTGCCGAGCGCGTGAGTTTCAAGGCATATTGTATATTCATCGCGCTGTGGTCGTTGCTGGTGTATGTTCCTTTGTGCCACTGGGTATGGTCTGCAGACGGATTCCTAACCGGTAAAGCCATCGATTTCGCGGGCGGTACCGTTATTCACATTTCGGCCGGTATCGCCGGATTGGTCTCCGCCATTTATCTGGGCGCCCGACGCGGATACCCCAAAACCGCCATGCATCCCAGCAACCTGGTGATGACCATGATGGGTGCGGGTCTGCTGTGGGTGGGTTGGTTCGGTTTCAACGCCGGTTCTTCGGTGGCCAGTGGTCTTCAAACGGCTCAGGCGCTTACCGTGACACAGGTGGCGGCGGCAGCCGGCGCGTTCTCATGGATTCTGATTGAGGCCATTCATCACAAAAAAGCCACTTCGCTGGGTTTGGTATCCGGCATCCTGGCCGGCCTGGTCGCCATTACCCCGGCAGCCGGTGATGTAACCGTGGTTGGCGCACTTGCCCTTGGATTCATCGCATCCATCATTTGTTATCTGGCGATTATCCTCAAAGGAAAACTTGGCTACGACGACAGCCTCGACGTTTTTGGCATTCATGGCGTGGCCGGTATCGTTGGCGCCATCGGTCTCACATTTTTCCTGCGCGCGGCGGAAGGACGTCCCGAGTTCGGCACACAATTGTGGTACCAGACGGAGGGCGTGCTCGTATCGCTGGGATACGCCGGTGTGGTATCGTTCATCCTCGTGTTTGTGATAGACAAACTGTTCAAGTTCCGACTGACGGACGCAGAGGAAATGGCCGGTATGGACCACACAGTTCACGCGGAGCATGCCTATGGTATGCTGAACCTGGATTGATAACCAACCGATTTCGATTTGGAGGAAATAAACGATATGAAATTAGTCATCGCAGTTATACAGCCCGATATGTTGAACCAGGTGCGTGAAGCCCTGGTGGAGGCAGAGATTACACGCATCACTGTCAGCCGGTGCACTGGACGCGGTAAGGCCACAGATGAAGAACTGGTTTATCGCGGCCAGGTGGTCCCCCCGACACTGATTCCCAAAGTGCGTCTGGACATTGCGTGTAACGACGATTTTGTGGACATCTGTGTTAAAACCATCATGAAAGCCGCCAAACACGGCAAGAATGGCGAGATTGGCGACGGAAAAATTTTCGTGGTGCCACTGGAGCAGGTGTACCGCATCCGCACCGAAGAGTCCGGCTCAGACGCCATATAATTTTCATTCCCAATGGTCGCTTTTCATTGCGCCCTTCTAAAATAAATATCGACCTGGCCAGTTGACGAACCTTCAATTGTGATGGTCCGCCTGGTCATTGCTGGATTTAATCGCACATTGAATATTGATATTGGTATTCTTTTATCAACCGCTTTTGTTGTATCAAAAAAAATACTTAAACCCGACAACCAGGTGAAGTGTGAAACGATAAAGGCGTGATGTCTCGTTGAGGGTGGCGGACTACTGCATCAAAATGGAATATTTCTGAGTGAACTCATTTACATAGCGGGTTTCCAGTTCGTACCAGTTGGCTTGCGCGCCAAGGCGGTGCAGAACGCTCATGAGCCCAAAGCGAATGCGATAGAGGAATGTGAATTCGCCTGGGAAAGCCACTTTCATCAACTGCTGTTTCTTTTTAAACATCTCCTTCATTTCGATGCGACTGGAGAGGTCCACCGGGCAGATGTCATCTTTGAGCATGGGACCGTAAAAGGAGCGTAAAAAGCCGCGTATCGAATCGTAATCATACGGTTTATCGGCGCGGACGATTTTGAGTCGCAGCAGTGCATTGTGCAGCGCCGGTTGGGTATCCTCGTGGACTGCCAGCGTCAAATGGGCCAGGGAGGCCACAAAGGAGGGTTCAAACTGCCGGGTGCAGCCGTGGTCGAGCATGGCCATGCGACCGTCCTCACAAAACAGGTAGTTGCCGGGATGGGGGTCGCAGTTGTACATGCAATGCCGAAACAAAGAGCCCAGGTAAAACTCGAAAAGCGCCTCGCCAATGCGATTGCGCGTCTCCTTAGGGGGATTGGATTCCAGAAAGTCATCGAATGATCGGCCATCGACCCATTCCGTCGTCAGCACACGGGTCGCGCAATACTCGGAAAGGACGTCGGGGACAAACAGAATGGGATGCTGCCGGTACAACTGAGCAAAACTGTTTTGGCAATGCGCCTCGTGCACGTAATTGCATTCCTCCAAAAAGCGACCTCTGGCTTCCTTCACGTAATCATCGACCCGCGCGTTGGGATAAAACAGAGAGGCTATTTTGGTGCCGGCGGACGCTGGGCCAAAATCGCTTTCGATGGCCTTGTGCATCTCGGGATACTGTACTTTAACCGCTACTACCCTCCCCGCCACATGGGCGCGATGCACCTGACCGATGGACGCCGCCGCCACAGGTGCCTCTTCCATTTGTAAAAGCAGCGCATCGGCGCGGTCCTTGAGTTCGTCATTAATAATATGTGTCACTTTGGCAAACGGCATGGGTTGCGCATAAGTTTGCAATACGGAAAGTGCATCCCGCATCTCATCGGGAATCGCCACATCGATATAGCTCATGATTTGCGCCATTTTCATGGCAATCCCTTTCATCTGTCCCACAGAGGTTACCAGCTTAACAATCTTTTGCGGGTCGATGCCAATATCGTCATTATCCCTTTTTCGGGACCGGGTAATGGCCATGGCGCCGCCCGTGAGCGCAGTGAGCGCCATGCGCCCCAGCCTGCCGGGGGATGATGTGGGAATTTTAGCGCCTTCGTTCGCCTGAAGCGCCGCCAACAGTGTTTTACGAAATTCGTTTTTCATGGGGAGATGATACTGAAAATGAAAAGCCGAAACGACTCTTTTTACACAAACTTCTATATAGACTTTTTTGTACGAGACCGTCGTTGTATTTTTCGGACATTGGGAATTTGAGTATCAGGCAAAGCGGAAAGAATCCACACTGGCACGCCGGTTAATTGTATTCCTGCGCCTTATAATCGACATTATCGCGGCATACTATTCACAAGGTCTGTGCTTAAAAAACCGGTTTCCCTTTACCGAAACTAAAAAGGTGCAGCTGTGTTTGCACACCTTTTTTTTAGCGGTATCTTTGCCCCAACAAACCAAATATGGAGGTATTGACCATGAGTAAGTTTTACTGGCGTGTCATGGGTGCACTGGTGTTCGTATTTCTGTTCACCGGATGCGATAACTCTGAAACTGGCACCGAAATGGCGCTTGACAATTCACCGGCAAATGCGGTGACGGGCGCAAATGCATTTATTGATATCACAAGTGCTGTGGATTTAGCGAATGTGGATGCGGGCGGGGCAACCTTTGTGGATTTCAATCAGGATGGCCGAATGGACGTGGTGATTAATGGCAAGCTGTATCAACGAAATATCGACAACGAAAAATTTTCGCTGTTATACGGCGGATTGGGGGGTAAAGCATCAATTTTTGCAGACTTTGACAATGATGGCGATTTGGATGTGTTTGTGGGAAAGGGCTGGAGCGGGAGCAACAAACTACTGATGAACAAAGGCGTCAGCTCCTCTGGTTCACCAGTCATGCAGAATGTGACCATGGATGCGGGAATTGACGCCAATGTTGTCTATGGCGCCGTTGCATGGGGCGATTTTGATAACGATGGTGATTTGGACTTGTTTTTAGGTGGATTTGAAGACCACTATGACACAATGGTGCCGGAGCCTGATTTCCTGTATCGAAATGATGGTCTAAATGCTTCTGGCATACCAGTATTTACAAACGTCACTCAGTCTGTTGGAATGAGCGTTTCAAGCAATCGCGCCGCAACAGCAGCTTCGTGGGCAGACTACGATGACGATGGCGATTTGGATTTGTACGTTGCCAATTATCGAATGAAAGCAAATTTTCTGTGGCAGAATCAATTAAAGGAAACCGGTCAGTCTGTCTTTATTGATGTCGCTTCAACCAAAGGCGTTGCCGAGTCCTCCCGGCACAGCACAAGTATCGACTGGATTGATTTTGACAATGACATGGATTTGGATTTGTTTGTAACAAACTTGACCCATAGCAGCAGAAGCTATGCGTCTTCACTTTTCAGAAATGACAGCGGCAATTTTACGGAAATCACATCGTCCAGTGGGTTGAATGCGGTTTATTCCAGTCTGGGAGGTTCCGGTTTTCACGACATAGGCGCCACCTTTACAGACCACGACAACGATGGCGATTTGGATGCGTATATTACCGGCTCGGCACAGGGTGGCACAGCGATTGGAAGTGCAAAGTATTTTGGATTGTTTTTGACAAACACCAATGGCGTTCTGACAAATTCCGGCTACAGCAGCATGGAAATCGTGGATTCATGGGGCACTGCCTCCGCCGACTACGATAACAGCGGGTTTCCCGATATCATTGTGGGGTCCGGTAACTGGAGTGCAATATCCAGCTTTGACCCAGGAGACATTAAGCTCAAACTGATGAAAAATCAGCTGTTTCAGGATGCAGTAATAAAAAACAATGGCTGGGTGAAAGTTAAACTGGTTGGCAATCCCGGCAATAAAATGGGCATAGGCGCCAAAATTACGCTGCACCTTAATAATGGAAAAACAGTCACGCGACTGGTCGCTGCCAATTCCAAGGCAGAAGGATTTGCGGTTGAACCGATTGTACAGCATTTTGGTATTGGCAGTGCCTCGGTCAATAGTGGCGAAATCACCTGGTCAGGAGGTCGCACTGTGCATTATCTGGGCAAACGGTTTTCTAAAAATTCGATCGCCACCATTTACGAGAAACCACATGATGTGGACGCATGGTACGCCACAGATGGCTGTCCGCGACTCGATGTTCGCATTCCTATTATAAACTTCGGTCAATCTCCCCACTGGAATAATATTGGCGTTTTTACAGCCAACCGCACCTATATCGGCCGAATGAGCAGCTATCACGTTCTCAACAATATTTGTAATCTGTATTACCCAGGCAGTTTGCAGTGGCCCGGCAGCACGTATCGGTATCACGGCACTAAAACCGAGTTTCGACAACGCGGACTGCCACAGGAAATTCGATTCAGATTCATTGACAGCGCCGGAAATCCATACAGCGATTACAGCAACGTGGTTGATCTCGGTCCCCTTCCCGAATCTTTGCCTGCACCGCCCCCTGAATGTATTCCCTGCCCCCCCAACCAGGTCTGTATCGACCAGGACGTATGCAATGAAACCATGTGATGCATCATAATCCGGTTCCTTTGGGGGCGCAGAAAATTCAATCGGGGGTGAACGCCATTAGTTACGGATGCGATGTCCACAGATAGATATGATACGCGTAGCTATTGAGCACAGTGACTTCAATCGCGCTAAATGCGACGTTTCTATTTTTATGCACACTGTCCCGAGTTGTTTTCCATACACCATCATTTCCGGAACGCCTCACCTCACGGCAGTGATAGTTCGGATGAGTCAGGCCATTTGGATTAGAATCCACAAAGAAAGAAGCACTTGTTGAACAGCTGGCAGATATGTTGAGTGAGATATTTCCCGAAACGGATGACTTTGTGGAATTTTAAAAACGCCGCACTTGAGGTCGGCCCGGAAGGCCGGCGCACGCAATGGTCCCACGATGGTGAAGTACGTTGGAACGGATTGCCAAATCTTATGTGAGAAAAAAGCCGGACGCAGTAGAGGTCAATTACCGCATGGCCTGCGTGGGAACTTATAATGATCAGAGCAAAAGGATGCGGTCAACGGTGGCATACGAAAGGCGTTCATTCTGTACTGACTTTGCGGGGACTTATATCAAAGTGAACGGCTGTCGACCTTTTGGAAAAAAATCAACGACAAGAATACCATCAACATTGTAATCGCCGCGTGATCTGAGAGCGTTCCAGACCCCCATTGCCGGGCGTCAACGGATCTCCTGTTACAGTCGCGGCAGCTCAGATCCTTCCCTTGGGAAATATAAATGAATGCTTCCCTGTTTATCCGCCCTGAAAAATCCGCCTGAATTCCAAGTGGCCAAAGAAGTGAATTGTCGAAAATTTTCATTCATCGCGATGTCGAGCGTTTGTTTTTTACCAAAGTCCAATGATACCTTACAGATGTTGGCACTGCACGTGACCTCTTCAGATGCCAATTGCGGCAGGCTCAAGTTTAATATGTTTTGGGAGATGCCGCTTTCTGCCTCGTTGCTCCACTGGGGATCCCTGCCCTCGCGCATCATTTGAGAATCGATCAATAGCCCCTGGTTTTCTGCTTCAACATAAGACGCTTCCATCAGATCCACCGAGTCACCAACAATTTCTCGGTCGTCCTCACCCGCAGTTCCGTCGTCGGCGTCATCCATCACTTCTGTCGTGGGTTGCTGATTTTGTGCCATCGAGAGCTGCCTGATGGACATATGATTCATCTTCCTTTGAAGCGCCGCCATTTTTGTTTCCATTTTGCTCATATCATCTGAATTGTTACCCGTCGATTCCACGGTACGCGGTACAGTTTCGGTATTCCGGGAAATCGCATTCAGTCGCATTTTTCCAACGAAAAAAAGCACGCCAATTGTACATGCGGCGACCCCGGCTATCGTCATGAAAAAAATTTTGTTTCGTTTCATTTTTCACTCCTTAAAACAATGACTGAACAAAAAAAAAGCCGTTTATTGGGCAGTTTCAAAGCCCAATAAACGGCAGGTTTCAGCCTGGTAACATTTTGTTACTAGTTCTCATTCACTTTGTACATGGCGACGCCGGATGCATTTCCGCTCCAGGATCCTGGAACAAAGCAGGCCAGCTCCAGTGCGGTATTACTGCCGCATGTGACAGATCCCAAAGAAAGCTGTTGCGCGCTGGGGTTTGAACCACTGGAACTTTTCTCAGTAGTCCACCAGCCACTGTCATTGGGGTCGAGACAAAAAAGCTGACACTTGACATCTTTGCCGCTATTGGGGTTTTGGTCAACAACCCATACATAGGCACTGCCAACGCTGTTATCGGTGTCTTTAACCACCCCGCAATCCAACCAGTTGTCAGCGGTGCTCGAATTCCATGCACGTGTGCGAATATAGGTGATTGCGGATTCGGTATTGGCCTGACAAAATGTGCCTCCATAATACTTGCCATCGCCGGCAGAGGCAGTAAATCCCGAAAACACCATACTTGCGAGCATTACTAAAAATAGACCTTTTTTCATTTTGACTCTCCATTTCTACCGTTAAAAACTGCGTTGCGTTATTGCAAATTTCGCAGTTGGTAAAACAAACAAATCATGTCGTTCAAACCGCCGTTCATCTGATGTATGGCGGGTTCTCGTCCGTTTGCATTGCTGCCCCATTACTATTTGCGTCTGACCCTGTATTACAGATTTGCCGTTGGTTTTGGCTGAAAAAAAAAAAAAACCGGCGTTATTTTGAAACCAGAAATCCATCCCCCTGGTCCCGCCTGTTTTGCAGTTTGAAAAAACTATCACTGAATCAAAATGATTCTGTCATATTTCGCCTCTATCTTTAGAGACAACCTCCGATTCGACTGCGACCTGTTTGAATTATGCTTTACTGAAACCCAATGCGATTTCGTATTGATAAGCACATGCAGACTGCCCGTACCCGAAATGCCGTGGTGACGTGACCCCGAGAGGAAACCGATCTGGAACGATGCCCACTCGCTCGTGAACGCTATGATTTGATATACATGCGAAACGGCATTTTAAATTTTGTTAAAATCAGATAGACATATCGGAAATAACGAAGCCCAAAAAAAAAAAAACGTTGATAATGAATGACCCGAGTATCATCGCATTGAAGTGAATTCATGCGCAAAATTGTGAGGTTTTGATGCCATGACCATTTTTCTAGAAAACAGATTGTTGCTCGTTGATTTCAAAGCGGGAAAAAAGGAAGCGTTGCACGAGGTGTACAACGCGTATTTCAAGGAGGTTGAACGACTCATTTCCAAAGGGTGGATTAGCAAAAAAACAGGTGCGCGATCGTTTATCAATACCGCCGGAGATAATGACCTTCGTACGGAATTGATTCAGGAGATTTTTCTTCGGGCGTTTTCAAAAAAAGCGCGGTTGTCTTATGACGGCGTTCGATTCTACAAAAACTATTTATTGATGCTGGCGCGAAATGTCATTCTTAACTTTGTAGCCGCACATTCGGATAACATCACTATTCGTATTGACAGGGAATCCGATGTTGAACGGATGAATGCGCATTCGACGTTTTCGGACGAGAGCAGATATTATGAATCACCCGAAGAACGACTGTTATGGCAGCGACGTATTCAAGCGGTACATGACTATCTTGTTCGTCTGGATGTGACCCTGCAGCAATTTGCCCAGTTGCGTTTCAATCAGGAGATGCCACTGCTAAGAGTGGCGAGGCAACTGCAAATCACAAGGGGAAAAGCACGGTATATGGAGCAAATAATTAAAAGCGAACTGAAGCGATTTTTAGAATCGCAAGATCTGATTTCGCCAGACAATGGCAATCCATGTCACGGTGGCAGTCTGGAACAGTATGTGTTTCCATTGCACTAATGTAATGGGAGTTCCCCCGGACAAAAGCGGAAAAAAAAGAAATGAGGAGACGTAGAGAAAAAAGGGGACGTAGTCAAGTTGGTAAAGAAAGTCATTGACAGGAATATTCTTGCTGATAAATTTTTAGCATGCCGAGAACAGCCAGACTTGATGCGCCCGGGATTCTTCA
>JAFGQN010000175.1 GCA_016935665.1 Deltaproteobacteria bacterium
AAGTCGGTGGCCCAGCGTTCTTTGGATTCGTTGGAGAAGGCTTCGGGGATTACCTGGGGGTAATCGCGGGAGAGGTTTTCGGCGAGGTTGACTGCGCTGCGCTCCGTCGCTCTCACTGCTACTTCGTCCAGCGGGCTGGACTTCGTACAGTTCGTGTCATGCCGATGCCGCTTTTGTCGATGGAAAGTCTGGCGACTGGTAAGGTTTCGAGGAGACGGCGCAGGTCGGCTTCCTGTTCGGAGAATGGAGTCTGGTTGTAAGAGCGGAGCAAGCGGCAGGTGAAGCGGGTGTTGTGTTCTTCGAATACGGCCAGTTCGGAACGGTCGTGGGTGCGTCCCACATCGAATCCGGCGACGATGCGGCCTTCGGGTTTGGGGATGTCAAAACACGCTACTCGTCTTTATACGCAGGCGAATGCGGCCGGCTCTCGGGCTGATTGGGCAGTCCTTCCAAAAGTATCATATCCGGGGTGTGGTTCACGTACGCTTCAAAAATGTATTCCGGCCAGTATAAAAATCCGGGGCCGTACTTCATGTACTCTTCATAGTTTGTGCAGCGGCCGGATTTTTTAGTTCGCTGAATTTCAGAACTGATGCACGTCTCCCACTCTGCCGCGGATGCGTCCAGCACCACATACGGTGTTGTGAACACCACGTGGGTATCGTCCTTTTCCGGGTAAGGTGGCGGGAGAATGCGAGCGTACCAGATTTCGCCTTTGCGCCCGTTGTATCCGGAGGGGCAGCGGGCCGTCAATTCTCGGTCGAGTAACAACTCTCGAAACTTTATTTTGCCATCGGATACACCAAGATGTTCATACAATCCCATTCTGGATGTATGAAACAGCCGCATCATTCGCAGCATGTCCGGGTCGGGAGTGATGGATTCATAAACAGCAGTGGCAACCGACGCGACGGTTTCCCGTGATGCGCCTTTACACACATCGAACATGGACCAGCAAAAGAAGAAGGTACCTGTCAACGGACTCATGGGCGGTCCGGTGGGCGTATATTCATTATCGGCCCTGTATAAAATATCATGAAACCACGACATTTGTGGCAACATCACAACCTGCTCTGTGATATGGGAGACAACATTCTGTACGTACATATATATTGCGTGATCCCACTTCAACGCAGACAGGTCTTTATTTTCAGCAATCTCCTTGTGAAATGCCTCGGCGCTCAATTTGCCAGTCTTCCATGAATTAATATCGACCACTTTGTTTTGGCGAAAACGAGATACTTCGCTAATGACTTTTTGGGACAGCGCACGGTTTTCCAATTTCTGAGCCAAATCAATGATGCCTGATGGCGCCATTGGCTGTCGCAGTTGTTCAGCGTCAGGATAAGTCCAATGCACACGAATTCTCGCGTCGAAATCAGATGTCACATCATCATCCGGATGAATCATGGCAGCGAGTATCTCACGGGGGTCATCGGCAAAATGCGTTTTTTTATACTGAACCAATCGTTCGACAGCGATGTTAACATTGGTTTCCCGAAGCTCCTTTTTCAGGGGCGATTCAAACACAGAAGAGATTATGTGCTGCACGTGTGCCAACAGCTTCGCATCTGTTTCCCGATTCTCAACATCTTTAATTGTGCGGTTCCATGCAATTTGTGCCAGGCTAACAGCCGCCTGCACCACTACAGGATTCGACGATGCTGGATGTACCAGCAGCTGTGAAGCCATCGTTTCCAGTTTTTCTGACATCTTGTCGACAGCAGCCTTTTGCGGCATGCCGTGAGTGTGCCGTTCCGCCGATGTAAAGCCACCGTGGGGCGTTGATGTATTCTTTGTTTTCGATTTTCGTTTCTTTTTACTCATTTTGCACTCTATGGTTACGTCTTTCGATTTTTCTTTCGGGATTTCTTTTGCTGCTTTCGCTTTTTCTTTTTGTCCTTGTTCGCCTTGAGCGGCTTAAGTGGCACTTCAAAAGCGTCCCTTTCCCAGAACGCCTGGCGCCTCGCCTCCGCATCTACTATGGTTTGTTCCCATTTTTCCCGGTCGGGGTGGGACAGCCCATGGATTTCATCTATCATTTTGAGTGCGCTGGCGCCGCTTCTCCATTCCGCATGGGGCAACAGCAACGGAATAAATTCTGGCGCAGCAATATGCTTCATGTTCTCAAGGGCAATTTCATCCTCATCCATATCTGCGTTTAAAATGGCGTCCACCACCCGTTTGCATGGCCAGGCCGCCAATACACTTTGAAGATATATTTCCGTGCCATCTCCTTTGCCGGGTATCGCTGCGGAGATCACCGCATCAATGGCAGCGCCGCCCAGCGACTTTAATGCGCGGTTCGCCGCTTCATTGGTGAAATCTCCAAGATCAGCTTCAATTACGTTAATCAAACCAGTTGCAAGGGGAGCACACATACCGGGCGTTTCTTTTTCCAATCGCGGAATCAGTTTGGCGATACGTAAAATTCGATTGTAATTCGTTTCGCTAACATCGGCCAACGCGTCAACCAGCGCTGGAACGACGATGTCCGGTCCCAGCGTCAGGCATTCATGTTCAAAATCAACAAACAGTTGCGGTCTTGCTGATGCGATGAGGTCTGTGATGCTTTTTGCGCGACTATCTGATTTTGCCACGACCATCTGATCATCTCGCGCCACCGTGGCATGGAAATACAGTGCTGTGGCAAGGGCCGCTTCGCTGTTGGCAATATCTTTTTCTTTGCTTCTACCCAGGGGCTGTTGCAACTCGTCCAATACGATGTAACTCTGTGCAATCCATTTCTGAAACGGCGTCAGCGCATTATCAACGTTGAGACCTTCAATCCAAGTGTGGACATCCCATTTGTTTTTTTTCGCAAGCGCTTCAAACGCCTCAAAAATAACAGAGGGAACCTGACCGGCGGAAGCGCTGCGAATCGATATCAGGGAATCGATAAAATCTGACCCCACAGGGGATTGCCCCCCAAGAAAAAAATTCATTTCTTCCTGCATCCATTCAGCGGTTTCCCAATCCTGCCTAAGCTGTCTGGCAAAAAAATGGCATTCAAGAAGATCCTCAATCAGAGGCAGATGACTTTGCTCGAAACGCTGTGCCGCTGGTACATATATTCTGCATGCCCAAACGGCTTTGCGCAAAATCGCTTCCGGCATGAAAGGCAGCATGAACACCACCAAAAAAGGCGACCCGTATTTTGTGGCCATGCTGCTCCATGAAAAGTGTTCCAGCTGTTTCAGCGCCTTTTCGGGAGTGCATTCGCAGATAAACTGCAATTGGGTCAGTAATGCATGCTCCGTCGCATCGTCAGGATTGTTTTCGATTTTCTCCTCGACAATTCGCAGTGCGTCCAAATCTTTGAACTGCCTGCAAATATCCGCAATTCTTGCGAATGAATCATTCGGCGGAAGTTCCTCAAGCAGTTTTCGCAACTGTGGCCCATGGGTCTCCAGATTCCCTCGGTTCGCAATCAACTTTGCCGCCAGATCGCATGAAAAATCATGATTCCGAATAAAAACATCAAAAATATTCTCCGGAATGCGCGGATAATACAGCCGGTTCAAATGCCTTAGCGACCACAGTACAATTTCATTGTCCGGATGCGCCAGCAATTCGCAGAATTTTTCATATGAATAAAGCAATTCTTCAGTGTGGTTGTTCATGGTCTGATGATTCTTTCCGGTTAAAAGTGTTTCGTCGAAATCGATAACAAATCATCCGCAGCAATTCCAGCTCCAAATACCAATAAACGCCGATGCGAATACGAGGTGTATCGCTCTACCCGTCAGGGAGATTTGGCGTTCAGCATTTCCGCAATACGTGCGGCATTCATAACCCCTTTGTACACATACAGCGCTCCTGGAACATCATCTCCAAGGACCTCTTCGCTGACACGCAGTCGGCTGGAGAAGGCGAAAACGATTCGCTGGGGGAGACCGGCCTCTACCAGTTCAACCCGTTTCCAGACGGCATCGCGACTCCAGAACCCCATCACTTCAAGGTATGCCACTTCACCTGTGCTGTGATGGACGAAGGTGAGGTCTGGAATGCAGAGCCCAACCCCCGGCAGTTCCAGCACGTCAGTCGAAGGAGAGGCATTCCATTCAGAGCCCAGTTTATTGAATCGTTCGAGCAGAACGGCGACTTCATCAGCAAGCCGGGGTTCATCCGGCGTAGAATCCCCCTGGGATTCGCCTTCCATGTGAAACCGGAGTGGCTGCTTCTCTTTGCCCCAAATCACCTGTGCGTCGAGTTTCCACGTGCCACATTCGTCCAGCGCCGGTACCAGCGATGCGAGTTTCAATCCGTATTTCGTCCCCTGTCTGAACATGCTGAACGGTCCATCTATATCGATGCGATAGCCACCATTGGGAAGCGCCGTGATCACGTGCAGCAGCCCTAGAAACTTGAGTTTGTGAAAGAATCTTCGAAGAGACGTCGCCACATCCGTCTGAATGACCACCGTCACCCGGGTCGCCTTCAACAGCACTGCCTGCCCCTGACTCTTTTGATAAATCTCAACAAGCGCCGCAGGAGAAACCGACTCAAATGACTGCAGACGGTGAGCGTCTTTAAGGTCACAAAACAGCAGACTGTCCGCCGTTTCACCGGAAATGGTCAGTTCTGCACCTGCTGCATTGAGAATGTCGTCGCGATTGAAATCGGAAGTATTTGCTGCGGCCTGCCTTTTCCGGCTGGCCTTTCTGAACACAGCTTCACGCAGCGCAACGGGATCCACATCATCAAACATTTCGAAAACGCACCGGTCATGAACCAGTTTAAGCAGTCCGGCAGCCAGTTTACGATCCTGAACGCGTATATCAACTCCGGCGCATCGAGTATCAAAATCCTCGCGGGATTGCCCTTCGTGACTCATGGCAATATCGATATACGCCTGTGCAATCTCCAGCGCCTCTTCCAGTTCATTTCGATTCATTTGCCGAACAAACAGGCGGTCTCCCCTGCGCCAGGCTCTGACAAGATTAGCGGTAAGCATTGTGATCCCTCCGCCTCTCGCTTACAAATGATTCGCTGGTACTGCCTGCCACCAGCTCGTATAACACCGCTTTTGTGCCGTCCTTTTTCTTGCGCAGAATTCGCCCCAGCCGCTGGACATGTTCCCGCACAGAAGCGCTGCCGGATACAATGAATTCGACATTGGCCTCCGGTACATCAACGCCTTCATTTAACACCTTCGATGTCACAATCGCGCTATATGTGCCATTCCCCAACCCGGAAAGAATCGCGCTGCGTTCAGTAACCTTTGTCTGGTGAGTAATCACCGGAACAAGAAAGCGTTTTGAAATGGCGTAGGCGGTGGCGTTGTCCTCTGTAAACAGAATTGTTTTGTCGAGGCGATGCTGATGGAGCAGATGGGCCACATATTCCAGTTTGGATGGCGCAGTAAACGCGAGATTGCGTTGCTTCTGATACGCCTCCATTGCACGGCGTCCCTGCGGACTGCGCGCGGACTGAATGATGAACTGGTTCCAGCCGTCTGGCTCCCGCATGTTAATCCCGGCTGAAGAAATAAAATTGCGGTATATCGTACGGGCCTCGCGGTACTCTGCCAGCTCTTCCGGGCTTAAATCCACCGTTACCCGATCCACGTCATATTCCGCCAGATACTCGCCTGTCATTTCACGGATATCGCGCCTGTAAACCAGTGGACCGATGAGTTCGTCGAGTTCTGTATGCCGTCCATCCGCCCGCTCCGGCGTCGCAGAAAGGCCGAGCCTGTACGGCGCCAGACAAAACCTTGCCGCATATCCATAAACCTCTCCGGGCAAATGGTGACATTCGTCAAATACAATCAGGCCAAACCGATTTCCCAGGTGTTCCATGTGCAGGTGGGCCGAGTCGTATGTGGTTACAGTTAGTGATTCGACCGAATGTTCGCCGCCACCGATAACCCCAACCGGCTCATTAAAACTCATGCGCAATAAATCGTACCACTGACGCACCAGGTCCAGGGTGGGGGCGACCACCAGCGTGCTGCGCCGTTTCGCGTCTGCCGCCATTAACGCCACATGGCTTTTGCCTGCGCCGGTGGGCAACACAACAACACCGCGCCCGCCAGCTCGATTCCATGCATCAATCGCCTGTGACTGAAAAGGCCTTGCTTCCCGTTTAACCCGCAGACCGGCATCCAGAATGGCGTAATCCCGGGCTTCGTCGTCATACGCCATCTTTCCGCGCACAAAGGTCATCACCACATCCGCATATGCCGACGCCGGGCCGCGAAAACAGCGCGCACGCTTATCAAAGGTACAGGTGGCAGGAAGCAGCGTTTCATCGGTTAATCCACGAATTTCAAGCGTGCCTCGGTTAAAGGACAGATGGGGGCGGTCAGATTCCGTTGTTTCGTGAATGGTCATCGCAAAAGGCTCATTTAAAAAGTTGAACAACCCTTTTATCCCAGTGCGTCCCCGCCCAGCCGCTGATGATGCCACGGTCGTCGCATGACGTACATTGCCACTCAATTTCTTCTTCCTCATCATCGCAAAACAGCTGAATATTGCCGGGACAGAGTTTGCGACCAGGACGACGGCGACAGCGCAATTTTGTATCCTGTTCCTCCATGGATGGAAGTGTAGTTGCTGTTTCGACTATGCTGCCAAGGTATTCCGTAAGCCTTCGAGCCGCTCCGGGGATATCAACATCCGGATCTCGGAGGTCAGGCAAGTCAGTCATGTCAGTAATCCAGGTGTTTCCCATAATGATGCCTCGTGTTGTCAGTTGATCTGTATTTTAAGTTGCCAGGACTCGCGCTAACAACAGTTCAAGTCTTCTCGTTGAATACCAGTCGGTAACGGATTGGGCTACAATAAATCACATTGCTTTTACGATAACAGTCAAATTGGCTATCTGAAAGGGCATGGGGACATTTGACACAAATGACTGTGCAATCTGAAAAGGTGGAATTGTCATTTAAGCCAATGGAGCTGATATTTAAAGCTTACGAATCGACATTTTCTATCGCAGTCGGTGCATTTAACATAGCCAAACTGCTTTTTAACATAGGGAGTTTGCCTTTTGACATGTCAAATTTGCCAGACGCGATTTCAAATAGCTGTTGCCGCATGTAATATCGACCAGTTGCGTGGTTCAGATATTGATTTCCCTGTTTCAAATGAGCCAAACGCGCGTTCAAACTGACGAGCCATCCGTTTAAATTGCGGCATCGCCGATTCAAATAGACAACGTTCCGTTTCAAACAACGGCGTCAGCGGGTAATATCGCTGACTCGCTGCGTCGGGAACAACCGTCCCGCGAAGCAATTGATTCCCCTGCCGGAGCTAATTGCGATGTCGGAAACACGCTCCACAGCAGGGCCAGAGACAAAGCAAGAAATAAGATACCCCAGGAGCC
>JAFGQN010000176.1 GCA_016935665.1 Deltaproteobacteria bacterium
TTCATTGTCACACCTCCATTTCGGGCATGAATCTACACCATCAAAAAAATTTTCTCGCGCGCGTGTTCACAGGACGGATACGTTGCAACGATATGTTGTACAAATCGTAAGAATTGGAAAAGAATAGGAAATATGCCTCGATGTTCATTATTCATTCGTTTTAGACAAAACTATTACTTCGAGTTAGAAACCTGTTCTGGACAGGCACTGAACACCGTTGCGCCTAATGGCCGTATTCGTGTATTTCATCATGGGCGCCTGATTGCAAATAAAAAAGGGCCGTACACGTTGGTGCTGTGCAAGGCCGCCAAAATGAAAGTGGCATGGTGCATAGCCACAAGCATCACCACATGCAACAATGGCAAGGATATTGTTAACCGTTACGGACGACGTTTCGAGTGCGAAGAAAGTTTTCGCGATTTAAAAGACTGGTGATTCGACCCTGGTCTTAAACGCACAAAAATCAAAAGCGACGGGAACGACTGCTGTTTGCTTTTGCGCTGGCTGCGTTTTTACTTACAATCGTCGGTTTGGAGAGTGAACGACAGGGATTTGACCGTTTGTTCAAGCTCATGGCAATTTAAATCCGACGACGCCCGCATCACGCTTTGACGCCTCTGCCCAATTGGAGACCTGACTGACTGCTAGAAAAAGTTGATGATAAACTGATTCTCATTTTTATCGTTTTTTACGGTAAGAAAACTCAGATCCCCTGGCGCTTTCATTCCGCCATATATGACTCCCCGCTCAATATCCCTGTTGAATGGCGTAGAGCTTTCAATCACAGCCACGCCTTTTTCTTCGTCCAGACTGGTCAGCTTGAATTCCCCAATGGACTGCGCTGGTCCTTTGATGACACTATAATAACCATCTGAACTCGTCTGGAACGTGAGAAAATTCACACCGGTTTTCACCAGATCTTTGCCTGGCCCGTATTCATACCAGTTTTTCATCATCTCAACGCCAACATTTTCAAAAATGACGGGAGAGTTATTGTAAGTATCCTTAACGATATTCTGGAGTGCAACGAAATCCTCGAGAGAATACCATTTAGTGACTTGAAGGTCCTGGATAATCTTATTCACCTGTTGGCCGGCAAAGAGATTCAGATTTCGACAGGCGGAGACATATCCCTGTATCAGTGCGCCAAATACTTCGGTAGCGTAGGTCATAATTCCTCCGGATGATGTTTTCACGTTTTAACTGAATCATATATCGCTTATTCAACCGCAGTCAACAATTGGGTTACAATTATACAGGGAAATAAAAAAAAGACGCTCGCCTGTTCCACGTCTTCGAGACGGCCTGCGGCCTCCCCATGACAGCGGAATCTGATTGTCCTGAGCCGCTGTGGCGAGGAGCCATTGGCATATTGTGGCGTCTGTTGAACCGGCAAATGCACTTGTGCATTGAGTAAACGCCTTGCAATTGGATGTAAACATTCTGGTGGTAAGATGCCGTCCCACAGCTTCTGCCTATACAAAAGGTGAACTGAATTCCTGCCCGACCTCCTCACTCAGGAAAAATTTGACTGTCACTCTTGAAAGTGTGTGAACTTATTCAGGTTTATCCGTGGAAATCCATTCCTTTCAAGTCCACGTCTTCCATCGTTTTTACCAACACTTCATGGAATTCATATATAGTAAAAAAATCCGTTGTGGAAATAACTTTTTTATTCGGTTACAATTGAATTAAGTAACTCTACTCAAGGAGGTCACTCATGAACTGGTTCTCCCATGGTAACAATCAAAAATCTCATGTTTTCCAAGTGTTGGCTGTTTTTCTGTTGGCCTTGGCGCTTGCGAGTGTCAGCCCTCAAAAATCGGAGGCGGGTCATAAAAACACACCGAAATGTTCGGATAAGTATCACTTCATCCTGGTTCACGGCGCCTGGCATGGTGGCTGGGCCTGGTACAAGGTTCAAACTCAACTGGAAAAAGCGGGACATAAAGTCACTGTTGTTGACTTGCCTGGTCACGGGATTGACAAAACAGCCCCGGAAACCGTCACTCTTGCCGACTACGCAAACCGAGTGATTGAAGCTATGGATGATGCAAATGAACCTGTTGTTTTAGTTGGGCATAGCATGGGAGGTGTTGCCATCTCAATGGCAGCAGAAGCACGTCCTGATTCCATTGACAAACTCATTTATCTCGCCGCATTTTTACTTGAAGATGGTGTTTCTCTTATTGACATTGCCAGCATTGATACAGAATCCACTGTTGGCGCCAACCTTATCCCTGGAAATGGCATTTTGGATATTAATAGAGATGTTGTAGAAGAGGCGTTCTACGGTATGTCGCCTGAATCTGATATTACTCTGGCTAAATCTCTTCTGGTAGTCAATCCGCTACTTCCAATCGTTACCCCGGTATCTGTTACCGAACAGAATTTCGGAAGCGTTCCCCGCTACTATATTGCCACCACCAACGACAACTCCATTTCACCTGACATTCAGGAATATATGTATACAACAACCCCTTGCGAAGAAGTGTTCACCATCCACTCAGACCACTCTCCCTTCTTCTCTCGCCCCACACATCTCACAAAACTTCTTTTACGCATCGCTGACAAGTGACCTCACCAGTCGCAGGTTATTCAAGTTCTGGGGTCGTTCCCGATTTCCTGGTTAACAGCCAAGTATAGCGTTTCAATGTGAGGGAAGATTGCGCGGATATTTCGTCCCTCGTCTACGATACAGATGAGGGAGATACCCTGACGGACACGGGCTCGGAGAAGTCAACGGTTACAGTGACCGAGACGCTGGACAGGAAGCAGCTACGGAAGACGCTGGCGTTGCCGGTTCCAAGGGCGATGTTATGCACCCCGGTCACATTTCCAAAATGTGAATACAAACGCCGCGAGCCGCCGCGGGAAGTGCTGCATCAGGCACTTCAGGCGCCGCCTCTTGCAGATGAAGATGTCAAAGAAATTGTCGAAACCACAGCATATCGGGTGATTCGAATGCTGAAGCAGCGTGGTGTGTTGACCGAGGACGCATACGATGACTTCGCACAGGAACACAGCCTGTGCTTGCCGGGATGACGTCAGCATCGGTCATCGGGCGGGTTTCCGTAGGGGAAAGAGCCGGTTAGCAGGTACGCAGAATATTGCAGTACCCGGCCGAGGGTGTAACGACGGGACATCTGTGTTTCGCATCTCGCGGATTTTCGCATCATGCAGCGCGGCGCATCGCTGCAGGCAACAAATATGGGCTTGAGAGTCTATGCCATTCGTCGCGAGCCAGTCGCGATTAGATGGAAAAGAGCTGGAGAAAACGCGAGGCAAATCAAAAAAGTAGATTTCTCTGGGCTTGCGTTACTCGCAAGTACATTCAATTTGCAAAAGGATTGAATTCAATTGAGAACGAAAAATCAGCAATTGAGCTCAATGAATGGCAAAGGCAAAAGGGCTTTTGTCCATCCTAAGGACTCGGTCCGACTGCTTTGTAACATTGTTCTGCCTGTAATCCGAAAATTTTGTGTATAGTTGCGGCATGATTGGTGAAAGAATCTGTAACCTTGATTGATTGAAAAATGAGTGATTGGGAAGTATGTCGATGAAAATGAGTGGACAATGGCAAATGATGGAATTGCGGACGGCGGATGGCTGTCACCAAGCGTGGCGGCGAAAAGGTATGTTCAATATTGCGAAGATTTTCTTTTTCGCTTTGATGCCGTTTGTTTGTTTGTCCCTCGTAAGTTGCCACCGTGCCCAGGCGATTTCCCTGGATTCTGAAACGGGTGATGGAGAGGGTACCGGCGATGATGATGCATATGACGACAGCGACAGCGATACCATTTCCGCCATTTCAGCCGCTGCAGACCAGTTTGTTTCGGTATGGAAAACCAATGATGTGGGCGTCTCTGCATCGAATCAGATTCAACTGCCGCTGGTGCGCGGCGGCACGTACAATTTTGCGGTGGAATGGGGGGATGGCAAACGAGATGTGATTACCCGTTGGGATGAACCGGATACACGTCATACTTATCCATCAGCAGGGACGTACGAAGTGCGCATTTCGGGTGTAATTTCGGGATGGCGCTTTTTGCCCGAATCTGAACAGTTGCCAACATCCCTATATGATTGGGAGGATATTTGTTTGATGTATGATAATGATGAAGCCCCTGTCAGATTTGCGGACGAAAGAAAACTCACGGAAATCCGACAGTGGGGAACCCTGCAGTTTGGTGTGACGGATTTCCAGTTTTTTGCCGCCTGCAATCTCAATATTTTTGCGTTGGATGCCCCGGATTTGAGCGCAACACGTAGTCTGCGCGGTGCGTTTGCGTTTTGCAGAGCGCTCAACCCGGTGAACAACGCGTTCAACAGCTGGGATACATCATCCATCGAAGACATGGGCGCACTATTTAGAGGCGATATTGATTTTAACGCCAATATTTCTTCCTGGGACACATCGAGAGTGTCCAATATGTCTGCAATGTTTTGGGACGCCAGGTTGTTTAACCAGAATATTGGCGGTTGGGATACGTCTTCGGTCCAGGATTTTGGGCATATGTTTCGAGGTGCCAAAGCATTTAATCAGGATATTGGCGGTTGGAATACAACAGCGGCAAAAAAAATGAACGAAATGTTTTATGACGCACGGGTCTTTAATCAGAGGATTGGCGATTGGGACATTTCAAATGTGACCACCATTGCTGACATGTTTTACAATGTGTATCAGTTTAATCAACCGCTTCGCAATTGGGATACGGCCAGTGTTGAAAACATGAGCGGTTTGTTTGTAAACGCGCATGAATTCAACCAGGAAGTTGGGCAATGGGATACATCAAATGTTACTCAGATGTCAGCGGTGTTTAGCAATGCAAAAAAATTCAATCAGGAGATAGGCGGCTGGGACACTTCGAAGGTTGTGAGTATGGATTTGATGTTCGGGGGGGCACTGGCATTTAATCAGGAGTTGGGTATGTGGGACACATCGAACGTCGAGAGCATGAGCAGTATGTTTTGGGCGGCAAAATCGTTCAACCGCGATATTGGCGTCTGGAATACATCAAAAGTGACAAACATGAAGTCCATGTTCGCGGGCGCATTGACCTTTGACCAGGAAATTGGCGGCTGGGATGTTTCAAAGGTAACCAACATGAGGTTCACATTCTCGGGAGCCAAATCGTTCAATTCGCCTATTGGCGGATGGAATACAGCCAACGTGACGGATATGACAGAAATGTTTCGTGGTGCCGAGGCGTTCAATCAGGATATTGGAAACTGGGATGTCTCGGGTGTTATAAGCATGTCGCAAATGTTTCACTTTGCGTACGCGTTTAATCAGGATATTGGCAGATGGCAGACGGACAGTCTCAAATTTATGTACCAGATGTTTTCAAGCGCCATATCATTCAATCAGAATATTGGCGGGTGGAATACTTCAAATGTCGTTGATATGGAAGCGATGTTCAGCGGCGCTGCCATGTTTGATCAGGACTTATCGCGCTGGCAGATTAATAATGTTCCGGAATTATGGCGCATATTTGACGACACCGCATTATCCTTGCAAAACTACGACGCCATACTGATTGGCTGGGCCGCACAGGATGTCAAAAATGGTCTTCGATTCAATGCCAATAATTCCTGTTACAGCAACGGCGCACCCGCCGAAGCCCGGCAGCATCTTATCGATGCACACAATTGGCAAATCAGCGATGGTGGGATAGCCGAGTAGGAAAGGTTACATTCTCGAAAAGCGCCCTGGAAAAAGATACAGTCAAAATTAATGCAAAAGCAATCAGCGAAGTAATTCAATCCCGGGTTGAAGCGGAGTATCCACATGCTGCGCACGGCGCTGTTTCCCGAGTTTTCGGTGCGAAACTTCTGCAAGGTCATGGAAAGTCTGGAACGCAACCAGGAACGGTCATTCTGCAACCTGTCGCTTGTCCGCAAATAGATGAGCCAGGTCTGGATTAGAATCCCTGATCCAGGTCCCGGATATTCTGTTGGATTTTTTCAATGTGCACCTTGTTCTGATCTCCCGCTTCCGCTTTCTGGTATAAATCGAGGGCAGATTGCCAGCAGCTGCGCGCTTTATTCTTCTCATGCAATTCTTTCCAGATAACACCCAGATTGGTGTAGACAACAGCGCCTTTGGTCAGTGCATTGCCACCAAATCGGAGATAAATTTCAGCTGCCTTCTCGTATTCCTGTATCGCCAGTTCTTTTTGGACCATCTGATAGGCAAGCTGCGCAGCTTCGTAGTGTGCGTCTGCTTCCTTTATCGTTGGTTTTCCCGTTTTGGCCATTGAATCCGCGGCACTCAGATAAAAATCAATAGCATCTTCTTTGCGTTCTTCAGACTGGGCGAGACCTGCCTGCTCCATAAAATAATTGTATTCCTGCAGCTCTCTGGAAATGGTACCGCCAGCCATATTGTCTTCGGTTGCATCGTCCCCTGATCCTCTGCCGGCTGTCGCGCCGCCACATCCGACCGTCATTAGCGCTGCGAAAACAGCAATGATTGTGAGAATAAATGAAAATCGTTTCATCGTGCCCGTCCTTCCTGAATCATTTCGTTCAAATTTTGATGTCATCATATCCGTGTTTGCAGAATTGCTCAACAGGTTTCATACGGTAAATATGCAGGCGACGGCATTTGCTCTGGGGGTGTTTAAAGATCGCGGTCAGAGACGAACGCAGAGGCGTCGACTCCGCTGATGTTCGTACAGGACGATGGCCGCGGATGCGGAGACATTCAGGGATTCAAAACTGTTGGCCATTGGTATTTTAAATACTAAATCACAGTTTTCCCTGGTGAGTTTCCGGATTCCTTTTCCTTCGTTGCCCAAAACAATGGCGGTTTTAGACGGCCATTCCACCTCATCCAGGGAAATGGCGCCATCCATGTCCGCACCCAAAACCTGAAATCCATCTTGTTGAAGCTGTTGAATAGTGGAAACAAGATTGACGATACGAACCACGGGAATCAGTTCGCTGGCGCCGGCAGAGGCGCGTACTGTCGCAGCAGTCACCTGCGCAGAGCGATCTTTGGTGATGATTACTCCGTGTGCACCGAGGCTGTGAGAACTGCGCAGAATGGCTCCGAGATTCCCAGGATCCTGTATTTGATCCAGTATGACCAAAAGGGGTTGCCTGGTGGTTTTGTCAATCTCTGACAGTAGAGTTTCCAACGCCCGATACTGGAATTCCCCACAAACGGCAACAACGCCCTGATGGTTCAAATCCCTGGCCATTTCCTCCAAATGTTGTCTGGTGACTGACTGCGTTTTGATATGGTGCCTGGATGCCAGTGAAAACAGTTTGGATGCGGTTTTTTGGGCCAAACCACTTTGCAGGTACAGGACCTGTATGGTGACTCCGGCCGAAATGGCTTCCACAACCTGATTGGGGCCAGCGATAATTCGTTTCATTGACGTTACTTGTTTTGCAGGGCGACAGCGATTTCCTCAACGATGGCATCAGCCGCAGCAGCGGGATTCTCCGCGCCCCGGATTGGGCGCCCAACAACCAGATAATCAGAACCATCTCCGATTGCGGAGGCTGGGGTTGCCGCACGTTTCTGGTCTCCCATCGCCGCCCCCGCAGGGCGGATGCCTGGAGTGATGATGGAAACATTGGGGCCAACTGCGTCTCGAACGAGTCGAACTTCTTTGGGGCTGCAAACGATGCCACCGAGCCCGCATTTCGCTGCCAGTGCCGCTCTTGCGGCAACAATTTCGGATGGCTTTCCAAAGAGACATACCGGCGCGAGATCATCTTCTCCCATACTGGTGAGTAGTGTGACACCAAGTAATTTTATTTTGTCTGCCGCAACTGCAGCTGCCTGCTCCAGCATCGCAGTGCTTCCGCCTGTGTGAACGGTTAGCATCGCAACATCCAGAGCCAGTGCGCTTCGAACAGCACCCGCGACTGTGGCGGGAATATCGTGAAGTTTCAAGTCCAGGAATACATCAATCCCTCTTTCGCGAACGGCTGCTACTGCGGCCGGACCACATGCGGTAAAAAGCTCCAGGCCGACTTTGACAAGTCCCACTTTTCCCTGAATTTTATCGAGTAATACCCTGGCGTCATCCAGTCCTGGCACGTCCAGTGCGAGTATCAGTCTTTTTCTTGCTTCATCAAGATTGAGCGTCATAAAACCTCTCTTCTAAAAAAAAAGGCCCCAGGAAATATGAGGCCCCAAAAAATCGATTTGACAAATATATTAGAGATCAAGTCCGCTAAGCGGATCCGCGGAGCCCATTCCCGTTTTCTTTTTTGTCTTGGGGTCATCGCCGGTTTTTCGAGTGCTGGGCGTGCGACGCCGGGATTTTGAGGCGGCCTCGCGTGCTTCTGCTTCGCGCTTGGCGCGCTCCATGGCTTCTTTTTGAGCAAGAGTCGATTCTGCTTCCTGTTTTTCTCGGGCAAGCCGTTCCTTTTCAGCGCGTTCCGCTTCAAGTTTCGCCTGCATTTCCTTCTCCTGACGATCCTTCTCTTCTTGTGCCAGAATACGCTGTTGTTCCGCGCTTTTGCGAATGGCTTCCTTTTCAGCCTGAGCAGACTGGTACTGCCAGAATCCGATTCCCGCACCAATCAGAATAACAGCCGCAACAATACCCCATACCCATACAGGCACGCCGCCCTTTTCCGCTTCAATTCGTTTGAGTTCCGCTTCATGCTCAAGCAGACGATGCTGTTCCTTGAGTCGCGCTTCGGCTTCGGCTTCCTTGGCCGCACGAACTCGAGCCCCTTCAATCTCTGCCTGTTTCCTGAGTTCTTCTTCTTCTTTGGCTCTTTCTTCAGCAAGACGACGTTCTTCTTCTTCTTTGCGCTTTCGTTCCTCTTCTTCTTTACGGGCGCGCTCCTCAGCTTCTTTACGAGCACGTTCTTCTTCTTCTTTGCGCTTTCGCTCTTCTTCTTCTCTGGCCTGACGCTCGTCTTCCATTCCCATCAATTCCTGAAGGGCGAAGTTTACAGAATTTTCGCTATTATCAGTCTTTCTTGCCATGTTGACCTCGTATTGACTCGTAATGATTTGTTCAAATAACCCCTGATTGATTTGGGAGTTCTAAATTTTCTCGCTCCCGATAGTAGCAGACGTGTACTTATGAAAAAAGATCTAAAATTACAATCCATAAAGAATTTATTTTATGCTGTTATTTTAATATATTAGGATTTATCTATCGTCATGGTAAAGAAACTGTCATTTTCTGCTCCTTATGGGTTTTTTTTCGCATTTTGGGAACATGGTTTCCATTGAAATTCGTTGACGAAAAAGTAATATGCGACCCCGTACGGTGTGTTGTGTGGCATATCAAACATGTCGTTTTTCAAAGCAGGGTGTTATGACATTTGGCATAAAAGAAATTCGGGCAGGTTATAATATACTCATAAAACTGATGTGTGTTACAGCTATCCACGTACGGCTGCCATGGACAGGGCCACCGCCACATCCTCTTGAAAGGTAATTTGTGGGAACTTCTGAAAAAGACAATTTGAAACAGTGCCCTTTTTGTTCCAGCGAGGTTGATCCATTGCGTGCGGCTGCGGTGAGCATTGTCGATGGCCGAATCGCTTATTTCTGCTCCAACGCGTGTCGGGAAACCTACCTGCAGAGAGATGAAAACAGTCCTCCAGCTGATTTGGATATTTCTGAAGACGAAGATGTTGTGAATGATTCACGTTCGAGTCAATTCGAATCCGAAACCGAGCCTCGAGCGATCGCCAAAATCAGTGAGACCGTTGTTGATGCTGGAGATACTGGCGCGTTTCGCAAGGTTTTTTCTACACCTTCATCTGTGTGGGAATTATTGAAAACGTCATTTCTGCTGTTGCATGTTGTGGAAGCAGCGCTGTTGCTGATTTTGATTTTATTAAATTTTATCCTGGCACATCAGCTGGCCAAAGATCTGGTTGTTCAGATTGTGTCCGGTGGAGCTATTGTTTTCAGTCTCGGCTTTGGCATTTGGCGGGACCGAAAAAACGGTAACGCCGCTGTGCTCAACAGCATCGCATTCCCTTTAGCGGCGTTCATGATGCTTTCCGTGTCTCGATTTAACAGGGAGCTTGTCGACATCATGGCGTTGGCAGCACCCGGTGTGTTGCTGGTAAAAAGCCTTGGCCGTGTGGCTGAAGCGATTTCCCGCTACCAGAGCGGGGTACTGGCCATGATATTAAATCAGAATCCGTCGGCGGCCTGGCGAGACAACTCTGCGATGGCGCTCACGGTTCGAAAAGTGGCCATGGTGCTGGACTGGGCGCGTATTCCGTTTGGGCTGCTGACCGGTGGCGGACTTTTTTTCTGGGGGGGGATTTCATTGCCGTCTGCATTGATGACCACAGCGATTATCCTAATCGTACTGGAGCCTCGCCTGCTTCGAATGGCAACAGGGGATGCTCATTTGAAAGTGGCGATGCTGGTGCGTCAGATGGCTGGCAATATTCGAGACGCCAATGCGGTCGCGCATTTGGGACAATCGAGAACAGTTGTGATGAAATCCAACGGCGTCCTTGTATTGCCAGATGTCCGTGTGGTGGATTGGCGTTGGCAGGAGGGTGTCCCCAGTACAAATCATGTTCTCAGTGCGCTGCTGACTGCACAGTCGCCACATCGGAATCGCTACGCAAGAGCTATTGCACAGTACTGCAGACAACAGGGGGCTCGGGAAACCGAATGTGGGGCGGTGGAGATGCGTGCGGGAAAAGGGATATGTGCGGATACCGCATACGGAAAAATTCACTGTGGCTCCCGGCAATATCTTTTGGAGTGTGGCATCTCCACTGCTGAAGCGGACGACTTTGCGCATAACCTGGAACAGAGCGGACGGCGTGCTCTGTTTGTGGTTTTGAACGAGCGGCTGGCCGCAGTGTTTGGAATAGACGAACAGATTTGTTCCGGGGCTGAGAATGCTGTTCAGAGAATGGCACTTGCAGGGTGCGAGCCCGTCATGATTTCTTCGGCAGATGTGGATTCGGCCACTGCGTTCGGTGAGCGTCTCGGTATCGAGCATGTACTGTTCGAAAAAACGGAAGCCGATTATGAAAGCGTGTTGGCACAGTTTCGCGAGGCAGATACACCGGTGATTTTTGTTGGTTCTGGCCGGGTGTTTGAGGAGAATGTACGAAACGCCGCATGTGCGGTGAATCTGGGTGGGGACAGCAAAACGATGACACTGGCCGACGTGGATTTGAGGGACAGGACGTTGGGTGATGTGGTGCAGGTGCTGGAGTGGTCCAAAGCCGCTCGTCGGAGTGTGCGGATGAATCTTTTCGCCACGCTGTTTCTGTTTGGCCCAGGGATATGTTTTGCGTTTGGCTGGAATACTCCCACAATGACAATTGGACTGGCAATAGCCGGCTCCGCAATTTCGATTGGCAGCACATTCACTGGCCCATATCCCACTGTTCACAAACTTCTGTCGACCGTTCGTTTATTGCTGGATAAAGTGGCACAGCTTGCCGGCCTGTCGCGGCGCGGCGGCAACTGATTCAGAAATAACTTTTATCGGATAACTGAAAATGCAAATACGGGCTATTGTACATATTATCGGCGTGTTAATGGTGGGTCTTGCCTTTGCCATGTTCCTCAGTTCACTGGTGGCGGCTGCCTACCAGGAGGAAGACCTCTTTTCCATGATCGTTGCCGGAGTGACCACCATGGTGGTGGGTATGGCCATGTTTTTTGGTTCGGGCCGCCCAACTGAAAAAATGGAAGTGTCCCACCGCTCCGCTTTCGCCATTGTGACATTCGGCTGGTTGGCGGCATGTATTCTGGGGGCTCTGCCGTATTTTTTCTACGCACAGTTTCCCGCTTTTATTAATTCCGATGCACCTTTGAATGCCGCAGGCGAGATTGAACGCAACAGCGAGCTGCTGACGCACAAGGCAGATTGTGCAGAGGATACAGGTCTTGGACGGGAGTTTTGTTCGTTCACCAATTCCGTTTTCGAGTCCACGTCCGGATTCACCACAACCGGGGCCACTATTCTCGAGGCGGGCTTATGGGCCTCCCCCGATTCGCGGCGCGGCGGGTTGCCTCATGGGCTGCTGTTCTGGCGAGCGGTCACTCACTTTTTGGGGGGCATGGGAATTATTGTTTTTGGTGTTGCGCTGCTGCCATTGCTGGGGGTGGGCGGCATGCAGCTTTTTAAAGCCGAAGTGCCCGGGCCGGTGAAGGACAAAATGGCGCCCAGGGTGGCCGAAACCGCTCGACTTTTGTGGAAAGTCTACGCGGGGCTGACAATTGTGCAATTCCTGCTGTTACTTGCAACAGGGCAGGGACCATTTCTTTCCATTTGTCATGCGTTTGCCACAATGGCAACGGGAGGGTTTTCGCCTTTGGCGTCATCCATCGAAACGTTGCAGAGTCCGGCATCTGAATGGATTATTGCATTGTTCATGTTGCTCGCCGGAGCCAACTTTTCACTGCACTTCAATTCCTTGCGACGCCGGCGTCTGGTTCATTGGCGAGACAGCGAGTTTCGATTCTACTTCGGTGTTGTGGCCGTCATTTCGGTGGTGTTGGCACTGGTGTTGTGGATTGAAAATAAAAATGGTCCATTGGAGGCGACACGCGCATCTGTATTTCAAATATTGTCCGTAATGACCACAACGGGATTTTCATCGACAGATTTCAATCTCTGGGGAGTGGGTGCGAAGATGCTCCTTCTCTCCACTTTTTTTATTGGTGGTTGTGCCGGTTCCACGGGCGGGGGCATCAAATGTGTCCGGGTATTCCTAATGGGAAAGCTGGCCATTACAGAGCTGAAACGGCTGGTACATCCCCATGGCGTCATCCAGTCCAGACTCGGTGGAGGCGTTGTTCCCATATCGGTGGTGAACTCGGTGGCAGGGTTCATCGCGCTTTATCTGGGGGTATACCTCATCAGTGTCGTGTTGTTCGCGCTGATGGACTATGATTTGATCACCTCAATCACCGTTGTTGGGGCGACCCTGGGCAATATTGGACCTGGTCTGGGTGATGTGGGGCCCGCGGCGAATTACAATTTTTTTGAATCCGGCCTAAAGTGGCATCAGATCTTTTTAATGATCATCGGACGACTGGAAATTTATTCGGTACTCATTGTGTTAACGCCCGAATTCTGGCGAAAATAGCTCCGGAACTCAAACGAAACGTTGTCTGGAAGGGCTATGGATTATTTCCCTGTCGCCAAAGGCACCGGGTTGAATTTTCCTTTTCGAGCTCTTTTTTGCTCATAAAGCCGCTCGTCGGCGATTTTCAGCAAATCGTTTAAATCCGTTGGCGCCATTCGTGTTTTACCCATGGCCCAGCCAATACTGAATTGCAATTCGTAAGGACGTTTCTCAACCTGCCGGAAATGATCCTGAAGCTTGAGCACCCTGTTTTGAATTCGCTGGGGAAAGTCGTCGGGCACGTCGATGGTGAAAATCGTGAACTCGTCGCCCCCTGGCCTGGAAATTACATCTTCATCTCTGAAAACCTGCGACAGGATTCGTGCCATATCTTTGATGGCCCGGTCGCCTTCCGCATGGCCAAGGGAGTCGTTGATTTGTTTGAGGCAATCCATATCGGCGTAGAATAACGCGAATTGCGTGCCATGGGCATTGTCGCTCTCCAGCAGTTCGCGCGCGCATTTCATAAATCCGCGTCTGTTCAGCAACCCTGTCATTTCGTCGAAGAGCGATTCCTTTTTCAACTGACGGTTGTACACTTCCAATTCGTTGAGGATTTCACGCAGTTTTGTCTCTGCTTTAAGTCGTTTATTGTTTAGCTGGCAGCTGTGTACCGTAATAGACAACTGATGGCGCAGGCTCTCCAGCAGTTCAATGTCCATGTCGGCCAAATCACAGATGAGAAATCCATACGACGTTTCCCGGTTAAACAGGGGCCCCACCGCCCAGACACGTCCCTGGGCCTGGGGTTGATGATCGTCGGGCCACAGATTCAGCGATGGAAATGTTACGGGGGTGAGAGGAGAGATGCGATCGTCTCGCTTGCCGTTCAGACATTTCAGTATCAATCGCGAATACTTGGGCATGGCTGAAAACAGGCCTCTGCGAAAAGACCCCTCCTCGAATATGGATAGATAACAGTTATATACGCCCAGCTGCGGCAATGACAAATCCAATGCATCGGTCAGACCTTCGTGGGTTTGCACGAAGGAGAGGCGTTCAATGGTTTTTCGCCACGGCACGGTCACATTTTCGTATTCGCGCACATTTCGATAGCCCTCCCGCATTTTATGTTTGCGCTCGATGAGATATCGGCTGCGTTCAAATACATTGGTCAGTTTCCATTGTCCGGCACTCTCCCTGGCAAACAGGGAGAAAAAATCGACGAGAAATGTAAAAAGGAATGACCAGTCCGGCGTCGCATTAAACGTAAAATACTCTGTGTCGATGGCGCTTTCCAGCTGGACCAGAAACTGTCGCGTATTTTCGGGATTCGGTTGATTGTCTCGCAAAAACTGGATGAGCCCCCTTATGGTGTCCCTGTAACGGGCTGCTGATGCGGGAGCATAGCGTTCGATAAAAAAGGTGGAAAGAATGGACTCCTCATTATGGGATTCATCGATTTTGGGACCAGAAAGAATGTCGTCGCATACAAAATGGTCGCAACCACAGGTGCCGCGAACCACCAGCTCGGTTTCGAACTCCCATATACCGTTGTGTTTTTCACCGATACACAAATCCATGGCCAATTCTGCTGCACGACGAGCCAGTTTCGCAAATGGCTGTCGAATGGTGGTCAATGGCGTTTTCAGGTAAGGCGCTTCGTTAATGTCGTCGAATCCCACCACCGCCAAATCACCTGGCACGTCGATGTGACAATCTTCCAGCCCATCCATCAGTCCCAATGCCATATGATCATTGGCGCATATCATGGCATCCAGATTTTCAACCCATGTCTGACCATTTTTCCGGGCGAGTTTCCGCGCAGTCTCTTCTGTAAAATCGCAATGGACACACCACTTGTCGTTGAATGGCACGTCTGCTTTTTTGAGAGCCTTTACAAACGCGTTTTTACGTTGAATGGCTTCCTCATTGTCTCTTGGACCTTCCAGTATACCGAGCCGATTGTATCCGTGAACGGAAACCAGATGATTTACGGCCTTTTCCATTCCCACTTCAGTGTCTATCAGCAGCGATGGAACGTCCGGGAGCTGCATGTTCAGACTGACCACGGGCACCGCTTCGCAGATGCGCTCCAATAATCTGTCCGTTTCGAGCGCCGATAAAAAATTGCCGATGATACTGGGGACAAATATCAATGCATCCAGTACGCGGGCATTAATAAAATTGTACAGCGAATTGAATTGATAACGAAAATCGTAAGGATATTTGGGATTTCCGCCAGGGAGAATGACCAAATCAAATCCGGATGCGCGCGTCTGTTTGGCGATTTCCGGCCAAATCATCTGACTGTAAGCGCCTTCAACGTCAATCATCAGGACGCCAATTCGTTTCCGGGTTGAATCGTTTGTGGATAAAACGGGAACAAAGGAATCCGCTGTATAATCTGATCTTCCGGATGGTGGTATTGAATTCATGTTACGCAGTTTACCCAAAATCAACTCATTCCACAAATTCGAATTCATTTTTGTTTTAATTGTCGGATAAAAATTGTGGAATAATTCCCATCGGTTGCACAGGGATGGGATGTCGTTTCAGATAAATTATTGGCTGGACACTCTTTTTTGATGGTTACGATACCCGTGCAATAATTCGGAAGTTGAAAAGACCATCGAACGCCTTGAGTTCGTTGAACAGATCTTCCATCGGAGAAATCATGTTGGTGGTCTCCAGGGTGATGACAATGTTGGCAATGGCGTTGATGGGGATGGTCTGATTGATAGTCAGGATATTGGCCTCTGTTTTGGCGATGGTGGTGAGCACCTTCGACAAAATCCCCGCCGCATCTTTCAAATCGAATGAAAATGTGAGGTTTCGGCCAAGGCTATCTTCGTAGAACGGATAGATGTAGTCCTTGTACTTGTAAAACGCACTTCGCGACAATCCCACTGCTTTGACCGCATCACTGACGCTCAAATGGTCGTTTTCCCTGAGGGAGCGCTTGGCATCAACAACTTTCTTCAGCGTTTCAGAGACAATGGCTCTGTCAATGATGAAAAACTGGGGTCTTTTGCGGTTGGGCAACTGGATCTCCTCCATGGGGACGCTGTCACGACGTTTTGATTTTCTTCAAGCGCATGAGCAGCATTCTGTTTACTGCGGTTACGTATGCTTTCGCGCTGGCGATAATAACATCTGTATCTGAGGCTTGACCACTGTAAATTATGTCGTCCTCGTCTTTTATACGCACCACCACAGTGCCCTGCGCATCGATGCCCTCGGTGACGTTCTGAACCGAATACCCGGTCAAAGCGGGATCGGCGCCAATTATTCGGTTTACTGCGACGCAAATGGCATCGATGGGGCCATCCCCGGTCGCTGCATCCGTTCGGATTTCACCGTCACTATGAATAAGGCGGATGGTGGCCGTGGCAATAGCGTGGGTGCCGGATGCGACGTGAATGTGCTCGACAGTCCAAATCGGGCTGAAAACATCTCCCGTGCGCTGTGCAATGATGGCTTCAATGTCCCGGTCATCGATTTGTTTTTTCTTATCTGCCAGCTTTTTAAAATCTTCGAACGCTCTGGCCATTTGATCTTCGGTCAATTGATACCCCAGCTCAGCCACGTGTTTGGCAAACGCATGACTTCCGGAAAGTTTTCCAAGCACAAGCTGGGTGCCGTTGGGAATGCCAATTTCAGCGGGATCAATGATTTCCCACGTTTCACGCTTTTTGATAATGCCATCCTGATGGATGCCGGAGCCGTGGCGAAAGGAGTTCTTTCCCACAATGGCCTTGTTCCACTGCACAGGCATACCGCTGATACGTTCCACCAGTTGGCTGGTGCGATAAATTTCTTTGGTGTGGATGGTGGTGGATACACCCAGTTGCGCTTCGCGCGTTTTAAGCGCCATCACCACTTCTTCCATGGCGGTATTGCCGGCCCGCTCGCCGATGCCGTTTACGGCCACCTCCACCTGCCGAGCGCCGTTTTCCACCGCCGCCAGCGCGTTGGCCGATGCCAGTCCCAAATCGTTGTGCGCGTGACAGCTGAACACGGCTTTATCGGCGTTGGGCACGTTTTCAATGATATCTCTGAACATGCGGCCGTGTTCCGATGGGATGGCATATCCCACTGAATCGGGAACATTAATGGTGGTGGCGCCGTGTTTAATGGCGGCCTCGATGATGCGAAATAAAAATTCCCGGTCCGTGCGTGTGGCGTCCATGGGACTGAATTCCACGTTTGAAGTGAAACGTTTGGCCAGCCTGATACTCTCAACGGCCTGCGCCAGCACTTCTTCACGGGTCTTTTTAAGCTGATTTTCTATCTGGATATCGCTGGTATTGATAAATGTGTGAATCCGCGGATTCGCCGCTTCCCGAATGCCTTCATAAGCTGCTTCAATGTCGCCTTTTATGCAGCGGGCCAGCGCACAGATGGTACAATCGCGCACTTCTTTGGAAATCTGTTTTACAGCTTCCATATCGCCAGGGGACGTGCGTGGAAATCCCGCCTCGATAATATCTACCCCCAGTTTCTGGAGCTGGTGGGCAATCTTGAGTTTCTGGTTGAGCGTGAAAGAAACGCCCGCCGATTGTTCGCCATCCCTCAACGTGGTATCAAATATAAATACTTTTTGCTTCTCCATCTTCAACTCCAGTAAATACGTTCACAATACCTGTCCGCCTTCCCGGTCCCGCCACGAGGCAATACCATATGAGATGGGGTTGGCACAAACTGCAATGCATCTATAAAAACATAATCATAAAATTGTAAAGCAAACGCCAGTAAAAAATCCGGGGACGACCGGGAGTGGGCAAGGGCGATTACAGCTTGCCTTTTTGCGGGTATCGCGGCGCTCCAGTACCGCAAAGTGCCCCGTTTTTATGTGGCGGCAAAATTGGTGACATTCGAAACGTCCCAGGTGTTGTTGACGTTGTGACGGATTGGGTCCAATCAGTATTTGAAAATCTTTTACAGACTGGTCGATGTATTTTAAACAGCGATAATTTTTACCTGAATGCGCCTAATCATGGCGATATTCTCCTGCAACTTCTATTTTGGCCAAATTGCCAGTGTGATTCAGACCATACAGACTGCCAGGGCCTGACACATTTCGGAGCGCTTCAGTGCTGCCCAAACGCATGTTTTTATGCGGCAGCGGATTCGTTTTCCAGTTCTTCGCCGGTGTTTGGATCCACATCTTTGGCGGGGCGGCGGCCTTTTCGGGCCAGGCGGACGCGATCGCATTGCTCCACTATGGGAGAGAGCAGGGCCTTGCGCATCTGAGCGGCTTCCGGTGTATCTTCATAGTAATTCCCCAGCACAATGGCAGTGATTTGGCGCAGGTACAGATTTCCTTTGTCCGCAGCGGCAGCAATGGTGTTCCACGCGATTTCCTTTTCAGATGTCTTTTCCAGTTCAACGCGAAATTGAGCGTTCAAAGACGCCAGTCTCTCCACAAACGGCGTGATGCCGGTGGTGGCGGCGTCGCCTGCAAATTCACCTTGAAGGCGCGAGATGATCGACTCATTCATTACCAGTTGGTCCTCAAACGGCAGCGTAATAATGGCATGAACCCCTTCAGGAAAAATCTGACCCATGAGTTCATTCGATGCCGCTGCAATGGGGTCGTCGCCCGGCAAGACCGCAATATTATTTTTCAGCGACGACTGAATGGCGCCCAGCACACCGTCAATCTGGTTGTCCAGATTGGCCGATTCGCCGCGTGCTGTGGATATTTTTTTGGAACGGGACCACGCCACCTCCATGTCCACCGCAGCCGTATCATGCGAAATGGCCTGTTCAATGAGCGAAATCAGCTGTGCACTGGCTCCCACTTTTTTAGCCGCCGCCAAACACTTTTTCAAGGCATATAGCCGTCGACCGGTGGTCAGGTGCAGCAAATTAATAAGGGAATAGACAAGTGTAGACATAACGTCCTCCTGTAAACAAATGGGTTGTGATTTAGTGTTTCAACTATACTGAAACGCGGAGTGAAAGAAAACCGGAAAAATAAAGAATCTCTACGGCAACCCCCAAAAAAACACACATTGGGTGTCTTGAAACGCCTCAAGACCCCTCAAAAAACACACCCCGGGTGTCTTTTCCGGCCAGTCGACCCCCCAAAAAACACACCTTGGCCAGTTTTTTTTTAAGGTCAACCGCCATCAAAAGACCCCTGCGTATCAAAATGAAGCGCACGGGCGCGTTTAAGGCGACACGCGGCGTGTCTTGTCATGCATATGGGCGGGTAACTGTCGTGGAAGAAAACAGGAAAATTCCTGGCGTTGAGACAATCGGAGTCCGGATGCGCAATCACTATCATGATTGTGGCTTCTTCGAAATGGCGCCAGTGCTTATTTGCAGGGCAATCGCAAGAATGAAATGTTTTCTAAA
>JAFGQN010000177.1 GCA_016935665.1 Deltaproteobacteria bacterium
AAAGCCGCGTCCCGGCTGGCAAAGGCGTTTCGAGAGCGAAAGGTAACCAAAATTTATCGCGCGGTGGTGGAAGGTGACGCTACAAAAGCCGTTCATGCCCGTGAAGGCCGACTGACACACCAATTGAAACGGGATGAGAAAATCCGATTTACACGAGTGGTTGAATCCGGCGGAAAAGAAGCCCGACTTTGGTGGCGTGTTCTGAGCGCCATGGCCCATCGCACGTGGCTTGAAATTGAGCTGGAAACCGGGCTGTCTCACCAGATTCGATGCCAGCTCGCCGCTGCTGGACACCCCATTGTGGGAGATAAAAAATACGGCGCCAGACAACGCATTTTAAATATTCAGGGAACTATCGCGCTCTATTGTTACCGCCTGAAAGTGAAACATCCCACATTTTGCCAGAATCCACCATCATTGCAAAAAAAGCAGTTCTAAAAAATTCTGTCACCTTTTCGCCAAAATTTTCTCAAAGAAAATGACTGATTTACAGGTTCAGTAAAAACAGATTGGCTGAACCGGGAAAGGAAGCGGATATGAATACGCTGCTGCAGGTGTCACTGTTATCTGTCAACGATGAGGTTCGTTTTTTGGCCGACGCGCCGGGGCGTGAGCCCATTACTGTAGACTACTTTCGGTCAAACGACGATGCGACAAGTTATACATCGCTGGAGCTTCTGCTCATCAGCGCGGCGAGCTGCATGGCGTCGGCGCTTAAAATTGTAATTAAAAAACGGCTTAAAAAAGATGTGATCAAGCTCGAAGTGGATGCGTCGGGGGTTCGCCGGGAATCGCTGCCGACAGATTTTACAGCGGTGTCATTTCACATTCGGTGCACTTCTGCGGATTTGGATGATTCCGAGCTCACAGAACTGGTGCAATCGGCAAAAGAAAAAATATGTCCCGTGTTTGCCATGCTCAAAGACGATATTGACATGCAGTTTTCGGTGACTGTTCAACGCCCACAAGGCGAGAAAGGAGGGTGTCAATGTCAAAAGAACTGAGCGCTGTGTGCGGCCTTTTTTGCAAAGGGTGCACGGTATATATCGCCACCACCGAAGATCCGGAGCGCCTTGACGCGATAGCCGGGCGGTTCGGCGTCTCGGCGGAAACCATGGCCTGTGAAGGCTATCGTTCAGAGCGCCGGGGCCCTGTGTGCAGCAACTGTGAATTCGTTGCCTGTGCGGCTGAAAAAGGCGTCGATTTTTGCGGGCAATGCAGCGACTATCCCTGCGCGTCTTTAAAAACGTTTGCAAGAGAGCGTCCCCATCGCGCTGAATTGTTTGCAGACATTGAACGCATTGCCGCAAAGGGATGGCAGGCATGGTTCAACGAAAAAGAAGTGCAATACAGTTGCAGAAACTGCGGTGTTATTAACTCCGCGTATGATTTATCGTGCCGCAGCTGCAACACCATGCCTGCCAATGATTTTGTGGCCCAGCACCAGGACGACATTCGCACCCACCTGAAGAAAATCATGAAGAAAGAACAGTAAGGGTTCCTTTTTGAACCAGAGACTTCAGACGTTCTTTAAAAGAGTTGAAATCGGTGCTTTCGAGCTCCGTGGCAAACAGTCTGTCAACATTGAGCACTTCGCGCATTTCGGTTTTAAACTGTTGCGCAGCGTCTTCCTCCAGCCGTCGCACTACTTTAATGTTTTGAAGTTTGTGCTCTCGATGGTTGTGTGTGATGTATCCTGCAAAACCGCGACAGTGACACATGGCGCCCGGAAATGCCAGTCCACATCGTCCTTCGAGATGCGATTTTGCCAGCTGCCGCGCTCTGCTCAATCGGGTTTTAACGCTGTCTTCGGAAATCTCCAGAATTTCAGCAGTGTCTTTAACCGACAGCTGCAGCATGCCGCGCAGGGTGTACACCGTTCGGTATTTAGCGGGCATACAGTTGATAAACATTTGAAGGCAGCTCTCTCTGATTCGATGTGTCAGCACATCGTCTTCGACGTTTCCAAAACCGTTGATGTAATCGTAAACAGCCTGCACCGACATGTTGCGGGATTCGGCCCATTCATCGGTTGGCATCTGTCGCCATTTTGTCAGATATGCCATGGCCCCGTTAAATACAATTCGATAAAGCCAGGTGTATGCGGTGCTTTCAAACCGAAAGCGGGAAAACGCGGCAAAGGCATCGGTAAAAGCGGTCTGCAGCACGTCCTCTGCGTTTTCTACAGTGCCGGTCAGCCGAAACGCCAGAGTGAACAGGCGATTGTAGTGCTCTCTATAAATCTGTTCAAAGGCCTCTGAACTGTTTTTGTCCGCGATGTCTGTTGGAGAAATTGGGGGTTTGGGGGTCATGCTATGTCAATATGAAATCTTATGCACCGCGCCAACTAAAAAAGTGTGAAATCGACTTGCTTTGAAAAACCCAAACAGTTTACCTCACCAATCGCGCGGCAACGAAACCATTTGATGAACAGCGCATATAACTGACCCACGATAGAAAAGTCTGACATCGGGCTATGCGCCAATTAGGTCCCAGTTCATGGGGGTTCCTTTTTTATATTTCGGGCGGCGTGTTTGCCAATGACCACTTGCAGGTACGTGGGGGTATGGCCTTTGCCGGGGCGAATGACCCGAATATTGTCGTGGGTGAACACGGCGCCCTTTTTGATGTCTTCGGTAACGTAAATAGACCGGCGATGCAGCAGGCTGCCCTGTTCGTTAGGGGTGGGGCAGTAGTTTACGTGTCCAAGCGACTGCCAGGTGCGTAGAGATTCGTCAACCAACTGTTTCATATCAGCGGGTTCCATCGAAAAGACCGAATCCACCGCCCCGTCGTTCTTGAAAGAGTGAAATGCTTTTCTATCACCGTTGCCCCAAGGGCGATGGCGGCCAGCGGTACGCCGATGCCAAGGGTGTGATCGGAAAGCCCCGCCTCTACATCGAACAGCTCTCTTAAATGGGGAATGGTTTTCAGATGACTGTCGCCGGGATGGGCCGGATGGGTGCTGGTGCACTTTAGCAGAATCAGGTTTTCGCAGCCCGCTGCTCTGATGGTGCGCACGGTGTCATTGAGTTCGGCGAGGGTGGCCATTCCGGTCGATACAATGACGGGCTTTTGGGTGGCGGCCACTTTTTTTACCATGCTCGAAATCTTTAAATCATACTCGCCGGATGCGGAATTTCTGTAAGCGTTGGCAGACGCTCATTACACTGAGACTAAATCTCAGGAACGTAAGGATGATTCAGTTCGTACGTTCACAGTAGACACCGAAGGAATAACTGTGAAGCGCACTACTGCATGTTCCAACATGGCTATTGCGAATAAGAGCCAATACGAGGGAGTTGGAAAGAAGCGCGGCTTGAATTGGCAAACAAAAACGCAATGGCAGCCGGTAAGCGGCACAGGGGTGTCGAGTTCTGTTTTTTCTCCTTACCGTGAGGCACGCCATCGGTCATCAGGCAGACGGCGGCGAAAGGCACATCTACTAATCCTTTTAAACGCCCTTGTCGCCATTGGCAAAGCGCCTATGTCCACCTGACAGACGACTAACGATTTTCAATTTTAACAAACGGCAACACGTTTTTTCCAACGTAAATTTGCCGTGGCCGAACAATGCGCTGTTCCCTGTCGGCTTTCATTTCAAGCCAATGGGCAATCCAGCCGGGAAGCCGACCAATGGCAAACATGACAGTGAACATGTTTTTAGGGATGCCCATGGCGCGATATGCAATGCCAGTATAAAAATCGACGTTGGGGTAAAGATGCTTCTCAATAAAATAGTCGTCGGTCAGTGCCCGTTGCTCCAGCTCCATGGCAATATCCAGCAATGGGTCATCCTGCATGCCGAGATGGTTCAGCAAATCAACACAGGATTGCTTGGCCAGCTTCGCACGTGGGTCGTAGGTTTTATATACGCGATGGCCAAATCCCATGAGCCGCAGTTTGGAATCTTTTCGTTTGGCCGCTTCGATGATGTCGGAGGGTTTGATTCCGCCAGCGAGAATTTTTTCGAGCATTTCAATGACGCCCTGGTTGGCGCCACCGTGGAGGGGGCCCCATAGTGCGCACACACCCGAGGCGATGGATGCGTACAGATTGGCTCCAGAACTGCATACCGCCCGAGCCACGGTGGTGGAACAGTTTTGCTCATGGTCGGCATGCAGCACCAGAAACAGATTCAGCGCGCGCTCCACTATGGGATCTATCTGGTAGTTGTTCACCGGAGATTTAAACATCATGCTCAAAAAATTTTCACAGTATCGATACTTCCACGACGGCTGCCTCACCGGTTCACCAATAGATTTTTTATACGAGAAGGCAGCAATGGTACGCATTTTGGAAAGCAGTCGGGTCACTGTTAAATGAATGGATTCGCTTTCATCCTCAATCTCGGGATAGAATGTGGACAGCGACACCACCATGGCTGAGAGCACCGCCATGGGATGGGAGTGTTCGGGGTAATTTGAAAAGAACTGACGCATGTCTTCGTGCAGCATTGAGTTGGCGTTCAGCGACGCGGAAAATGCGAGACGTTCCTCCTGATTGGGCAGCTTTCCAAAAATCAGAAGATAAGCCACTTCAATGAACGTGCAGTTGGCGGCGAGGTCCTCAATTTGGTAGCCTCGATGCAGCAGAATGCCTTTTTCACCATCTACAAACGTGATATCACTCGACGCAATACCCGTATTGCCAAATCCAGGGTCGTAGGTGATGTACCCGGTTTCCTGACGCAATTTTGAGATGTCAATACACCGCTCCTCAAGAGCGCCTTCATACACATCCAGATTCAGAATTTTTTTACCAATTTTCAATTCAGCGGATTCCAGTTTTTTCATGTCGGTTTTCATCGGCTGTTTCCTTTGGAGAAAAAGAGAGAAACAAACACACTTTTATTCAGCTCGATTGCAGACCGCATTCCGTCGCCCATCGGGGTGCAGTTGTTCGTCATCACGGTCAAACTATGTACTGGAAATGTATATCCGATTTTTGTCCAGACCAGATCTTTTCGGCACACAGTTTATTTTTTTTGCAAGACAGATGCTCTTTATCCGAAGCGACGCAGGCAAAGCCATATTGCCAAGCGCAGCGAGTCTGCCCATATCTTTAAGATGGCCATTGCAAAACCCAAAGGGAAGAATAAAATACGAGAACAATTTATTCTATTGATAGAAGGTGTTTGGGATGACTGACTCTGGATTGTTTCGCAAAACAAAAATTGTATGCACAGTTGGACCTGCGTTGAAGACAGTGGATATGATGAAAAATCTCATCGAGGCAGGCATGAATGTGGCGCGGTTCAATTTTTCTCACGGGGAACATGGGGACCATCGCGATATGATTCAGATGGTGCGTGAGGCAAGCGCCGAATTGGGCATTCCGGTGGCTCTGCTGGCCGACACTAAAGGACCTGAAATTCGAACCGGAGAGGTGTTGGACGAAACGCCAATTGTATTTGAGCGGGGAAATAAAATCACATTGACCACCGAGCAGGTTCAAGGCACCAGCGAGCTGCTTTCCATTTCCTATGACGGTCTACCCGGAGAAGTAAAAAAAGGAACACGCATTCTGATAGCTGATGGGGTAATCGAACTGGAAGTATTAAGGACAGCAGCAAGGCAAATCGATTGTTTGATTCTCAGCGACGGAGTCATTGGCTCCAAAAAGAACGTGAATGTGATTGGAGTGCAAACTCATTTGCCCGCAGTCTCGGAAAAGGATCGCGCGGATCTTGCGTTTGTTATGCAGATGGGAATGGATTTTGTCGCAGCGTCATTTGTTCGTAAAGCCGGCGATATTCAGGAAATCCAGAAATTGCTCGAATCACACCGGCAGCCAGACCAGAACATCCCACTCATTATCGCAAAAATCGAAGATGAGGAAGGCCTTTGCAACATTGATGAAATCATTCGCATTTCATCGGGCATCATGGTGGCGCGGGGTGATTTGGGAGTGCAGTTGCCCCCTGAAGAGATACCGCTGGTTCAAAAAAAGATTATTAGAAAGTGCAATGCGGCAGGAAAAGTCGTGATAGTAGCCACTCAAATGCTCGACAGCATGATTCGAAATCCACTGCCCACACGTGCCGAAGCGGCCGACGTGGCCAATGCGATTCTGGATGGCGCCGACGCGGTGATGCTGTCGGGAGAAACGGCTCAGGGAAAATATCCGGTGGAAGCAGCCGCCATGATGCACCGCATTGCGCTGGAGGTGGAGAATTCTGAATATGGACCATTCCAAAGGGCGCTTGATACGCCGGTGGGCATGTGTGATGGCATTGCGTTGTCGGCAGTGCTGACAGCTCAAAATATTGACGCCGGGGCCATCGTCGCACCCACATATGGGGGAAGTACGCCCCGGTTGCTGTCCCGGTTTCGGCCCCACAGTCCCATTGTGGCAGTGACGCCGTTTGCCGCCGTGCAGCGACGGCTTCAGTTGTATCGCGGCGTGTATCCATTTATTTCTCCCGAAGTGAGCGATACCGATACCATGATTAAAAAAGCCGTGACCGTGTCCCAAAAACAGGGGTTTATAAAACCGTTTGACAAATACGTTCTTGCCGCGGGAATGCCAATCGGGTCTCCCATTATGCTCAACACCGTGCGGGTGGATGTTCTGGCGGATGTGGTGGTTCATGGTCTTAGGGGATTTGGTGAAATGGCAAGGGGACGTGTGGTGAAAGCAGGCAGTGCAATAGAAGCCATGGAGCGCACGAGTGACCTTGAAAATGCCATTCTTGTTGTGGCGTATATCGATGACACGTATATCCCAATGATGCGCAATGTGGTTGGATATGTGGTGGAGCACTTTTCATCAACGCCATTTGAAATGTTGTCAAAACAGAATCCCTCCCTGGTGGGGATTGCCGGTACAAACGGTGGATTCGAAAACATTGTTGACGGCGAGGACATTGTGTTGAACGGAAAAGAGAAACTGGTTATGCGGGAGAGTAAATGATTTTGGGAAAAAATTATCGTTGGAAATACCGCCATATGCTGAATTTATTGTGGATACTGATTGGGATGTCTCTGGTGGCCTGTTCCCACAGGCAGAAGCCGTCTGCGGACGTCGGTGGCCTGGATGAGGCGACCATTGAGATGCATCGCCAAAAAAATAAGCCTTTCAGTGTCCGGCAAAAGCAGACAATTTCAATCGGGCAAAGCGAATTCGATGGAATGTCTGTCCAGTCAGAGGATGCGTCAGCGGCAGAGGAAACCGAAAACAATCCGAGTATTGGTAACGGAGAAACGCCACCCGAAGAAGACTGCGGTGAAAATTGTGGCCCGGAATTCTCGCCTCAGACCGAAGATGTGATGGACGTGGCAGAGCAAGAGGACGCGGAAATGGGAGATGTCGAGGAGGAGGAAGGTGGCGAGACGGGAGCGACGTATGAAGACGTCGAGGTGGAAGAAGCAACGGAGTAGTGAATGTACTTCGAAGGCCGTTTTTAAACGATGTTGCGCCAGAGAAAACGGTGTGTTTTGAACACTGACCGAGAGCTGTTAAGACGCAGAGGCCTTATCCCGTTTTATTCGCTGGATTTCGCTGCGGGCAAATGTGCCGTAACCAATGGCGTTTACAATAAATCCCAGGGCGCTCATGCTGCCGTCTTTCAGCAGCAGCCAGGGAAGGCGCCGCAGTACAATTCGTAATTCCAAAAAAGTGAGCTTTCCTCTGAGCCAGAGAATACAGGTGAGTATGGAAAATACTCCGTACGCAATGAAACGCCATCGGCGAGTGAGATAGTATCTTTTGGGTGTGGCGCATTTTTGTTTCCCTGTATCCAGAAGGCGTTTCATCACGTTCACCCTGTTCCCACTGGTAAAGGTTCAACTCCACGTTTGGAATGTGTAACCGGCTTCGCCTTTGAGAACAATCAGTTTGTGGAGCGTCAGCTGTAACTGTTTAGTTGTCAGGGATAATCGTCGTTCGCTGACGGGGCGTTATTCCATGTGCCGGTTGCGCACATAACGTTTTTATTCCACGCAAATGGCAATGCTGTAACCGCGTTATACGGAACGGTATGTGCGGTGGGATGGTGATGGTGAGCCCAGATGGGCGACCTCACTGGTTATCTGAACATTTTTCGGACAAATTGACCGGAGAGCCGATTGCTCAGGCTATCGTGCAAGAAGACTTTGAGACCTTGTGTCTGTTTTACCCTGAATCAAAACCAGAAGCTGTCGGCTGACCATCGACAATTCTTCCGCTGCTTCTTTGATTTGCTGCGATGCAAGAGCTGTATCTCTGCCTCCGTTGGAAAGATTGCTCATGGCGTCGGAAATCTGCTTGATTCCGGCAGATTGTTGTATCGCTGCACCGGAAATAATCCGTGCTTTATTTGACGATTCCTTGAGCACCGCACCAAGACCGGATATTGCGGCGTCGGTTGTTGACAACGCATGTTGCCCAGTCTGAGTTTGCAAGATAGCTTCCCGAATCTGTTTAGCCGCTTCTTTACTCTGCTCCGCCAGACTCCGCACTTCCGCCGCCACCACTGAAAAACCGCGACCCGCCTCTCCTGCCTTAGCTGCTTCGATTCCCGCATTTATCGCCAATAAATTGGATTGCTCAGCCACTTCTCCAACAACCTGAACAAAATCAGTGGTTCGAGCAAATTTCTCCATAATTTGAACAACTTGCCGCACAGACTCAAGGCCCTTATTCCCAAGCGAAACTGCCTCATCTGCCACATGGACGACTTCCTGAGAGGTATCCGTAGTTGTTTTACTCATCTGATGAATCTCTTCAATGCTGCTGGTGACCTGTGCGACCGAAGAGGCCTGCTCACTTGCGCTGGAGGCCGCCTGTTGGGAGGTTGCCGATAGGTTGGATACGACACCTGAAATTATTTCTGATTGTGCCTTGATTCGATCAATAATGTATTTCTGAATCACAACAATCATTACAACTGTGAATATACTCGCAACTATGAAAGAAATGATGGTGACCACTGGATGTGTACCATAATCTCCGAGTATATACCCAATATATCCCACAACAATTACAGTGGGCTCGACAACTCGGAAAATATTGGCCATCATTCCGTTTCCAAACTTCCAGCGAACTATGCCGTAAAGGGTAACAGCAGCGATACAGGCGACAATACCAATTAATATGTATGTATTCATGAATTCCCTACTTTCAAAAAAACAATAACCAAAATAGAGCATGATATTGGGGGGGAGTCAAATCGGATTAATCGCTGAAATGCTGCTTTCAATGTTACGTTACTTAAAAAGAATTCCTCAGACCAGTGGTTGT
>JAFGQN010000020.1 GCA_016935665.1 Deltaproteobacteria bacterium
CGAAACACAAATGAGGGAAATGGAAGATATGAAACTGCCCGAACTTCAGCAGCGCTTTGCCGAAGTAACCGGCGAGGAAACCAAAGCTCCGAACAAAACATATCTGATTAAAAGTATCATCGAAGCGCTGAAGCAGAACGCGGCCAAACAAAACAGCATGCCTGAAAGTGAACAGCATAACGGCGAAGACGATGAAGAAATTGAAGTCATCGATGAAATCGAAATTGACGAGCTGCTGGATATTGACCCGACCGACATCGATGACAGGGAAGAGGCCAACGAAAACGAAACTACCGGGGAAAAACATGATGACGCCCTGGACAGTGACGACAATGAAGCAGGTGATAAAACGGAAGCCGGGGCAGGCGGACCAACAGACAACACGCAGGAGCAGGACGCCCTGAATATGCAGCCGTCGGGATGCGAAGACAGTAAAACAGTTGAACGCCCCGGCCTGAGTTATGACACCTGGCAAATTCTTCACAAAATCCGTGAAGTAAAGCGGGGCAAGGGAACCATGGGCACAGATACCGAAAAACAGAAAGAAAAAAGCAGCAACTGCAAGGTTCTCCCCCTTCGCATGGACGCCGCACTGGTGGAAAAAATCGACGAGGCATGGAAACGGCAGGGGCTGAAAAGTCGCATGCATCTGTTTCGGATTTCCCTGAAAATCTACCTTGATTTCGTTGGAGAGAAGGAGGCGTCAAATTTGATTGAGGTGTGAAAAGGCAGGAATCGGATACGTTCCCGCTGTCAGCCGGGACCTGGTGTTTTGTGAAATTTTATAGGTGACGGGTGCAACAATTCCGACATATAGCGACGTAGTGCTGCAGGTAGGAATCATATAGTATTACATTTCTGATGTATTTATGTGCTATTGAATGATAATATCGTCAGGATAATTGTATTTTGTTTATTCCGATGCCAGTACCTGTATTGGCACTGTGTTTTGTGAATTGTTGAGAGTAGTTTGCCAGATGATCAAGATTTTTGTTGATTTCCTCAAGGCGATTCCATGGGAAAAAATATAAAAGATATTGGTAAATACCATGTGCTCAAACCCATTGGCAAAGGCGGTATGGCCGAAGTTTTTGCTGTGGAAAAAACCGGACCGGGAGGGTTCGAAAAGCAACTGTGCCTGAAAAGAATACGACGGGATTTGGCAAGGGATCCGGAATTTATCCAATCTTTTGAGAGCGAAGCCAGGCTGGTGGCGAAGCTGGAACATCCCAATATCGTGCAGGTATTTGATTTCTTTCGCGAGGATAAAGATCTGTGCATGGTGATGGAGCTGGTGGATGGGATGGATTTGAATGGGATATTGCGGCATATGGCCAATACATCGTCGCAGATACCGGTGACCATCGCCGTGTATATTATGGAATCGCTTCTTCGGGCGTTGCACTATGCTCACCATTTGGACATTAAGGGGCAGGAGGTGTGTGTCATTCACCGGGATATTTCGCCCCAGAATCTGCTGCTTTCCAAAACTGGTGTTGTTAAACTGGCAGACTTTGGTATTGCCAAAGCCAAAGGCCTGTCGCCGGATACAACACAGGGATGCCTGAAAGGAAAGTTGTCTTACCTGGCGCCGGAGCGATTGAAGCTGGGCAAAGTACCTGTAGGGGCTCAGTCTGATTTGTTTTCTGCCGGGATTGTGTTTTGGGAGATGCTGGCCACCAGAAAACTGTTTAAGGCCACCATGGAGCATCGTGTGCTATCGAAAGTGATGCATTTTGAAAAAGCGCCCATCGACTATTTGCGCCCGGAGATGAATCAATTTTTGGAAAGAATTCTGGCGCCAAATCCCGTCGATAGATTTGGCAGCGCCTATGAAGCTCTTTTTGCACTAAAGCAGGTTGGCGTTGATGCTGCGGCTCAGGAAGAAGTGGCCAGACTGGTGCGTGAGGTCAAACGTATTCGCACGTTGACAGAGAATCATATGGCCGAGCAGCAGAAAAAAACAGACGCTGATGAAAATGACAGAACCATTCCCGTTGATTCACTCGACATACATCTCGATGCTGCCGACGCACAGGGTGCATCGCCAGCGTCCGGCAGCTCGCGTAAATCAACCCCTCGATTAGGTTATGCTATCGGCATGGGAATTCTTTTACTTCTCATTGTCACCGGCGTCTGGGCAGCATTTAAATTATTCAGGGATAACAGCCCAGATGTGCAAACAGTGAAAGAGGCTATACAGACGGAAATTCAATCGCAAACACCACTGAGTCCAGCACAGGAAGACGTTATTGTCGACAATACCAAACATGGCGACAATACCGACAGTGCAACTGGTACTGACAATGAAACCGCAATTAAGTCGCCTGAAAAACAACAGCATCTCAGACCTTCGAAAAAGCGAAGTAAAAAGAAACACGATGATTCCATGGAATCACCCAGTTCCAGGGGAAAGAACTTTGTACCGTTTGTATCTGATTAGATTGTTTCAAAAGGACGTTTGGAAATTCCCCCGGCTCGTTAAATAAAGGGGCGAGGTCAATTGCCTGGCGAGTTGGAAAAAACTTATGGAGAAAGAAACACAAAGATGAGAATAACACTCACTATACTATGCAGTATGGCTATAGGGCTTTTTTCTGTAACAGCGCTGGCGCAGGACGGTACACAACAGGATGATAAAGCTGCGCTGCGGGGATTGTATGATAAGGCTATTGATTTTTATAACGCCGGGAAACCGGGAGATGCGGCACAGGCATTCAGGGAGTTGATGATACAGTCCCAACGGTATGAATATGCATTTAATGTGGGCGAATGTGAAATTGAGCGGGGCCGGTTTGATTTGGCGTATGAAGCATTCACCATGTATCTTGAACACGTTGGAGAAAAAGCAGCATCCGAAAGACGTGAGCGGGCCGAGAAAGTGATAGCTGAGTCATCCATACATATTGGATTTGTCAATGTTCAGGAAAACGAATCTCTTGAGGTGTGGGTGGATGATGAACACCGAAGTGAAACCCCTTTGAGCGGGCCAATTGCTGTTCTTCCCGGGGAACACGCGGTACGTTTAAAAAATGGCGGAGATATTGTTTTTGAAACCACCATAAATATTACTCAGAGACAAACGGTTGATGTCGCACGCATTGAGGAAAAGCCCAAAGCTGAAATGTCAAAATCTGGACCGATACCAGTATTGCAGGATAAAGACACACAACTCAATGCGCCACCGGAAATATTGAATACCAACTCCCCCAGGCCGGGTCGCTCGCCATTAAAAACGACAGGTATTATTACAACAGCAATTGGCGGCGCACTCCTTGCCACTGCGATTGTCACGGGTAGACTCGCCGTATCCAAAGGCAACAAAATGGAGACAAATTGCCCGGACAAAGATTTATGTTCAGACAAATACGAAAATACCTACGACACCGGAAAATCCCTGGCAAAAGCAACAAATATTCTGTTGATCACGGGAGGTGCAATCACGCTGACTGGCGTCATTTTAACAATTGCTGGGCACAAACGCGCAAAATCAGATAAACTCACAAAGGTAAACACTCTACCCGTCTTAGGCAGCAACATGGCTGGCGTCAGCATCCAGGGGAGTTTTTAATGCGTAAATGTCTTATCCTCTCAATTTTATTTGTCGCACTCGGATGCGAAAAATATTCAGGCCTTGAAGGGTATCATTTTATTAGTGACGATAGCGATTCTGATATTGGAACGGCATCCAGTGAGATTGTCACTACAGGGAGCGACACCACTACTGATTCAAGTATCACTGATACGACGAACGGTAGCGAAACAGACACGAATATCTCCGTTGACACCAGTGGAGATTCTGATTCTCAAATTGATTCTGGTACATTTTCTGACACGCAGGATGATCCAGACACAACAGTGCAATGCACCGTCACCAATGGCGGCGTTGAACTCTGTGATGGCATTGACAACAACTGTGACGGGAATACGGATGAGAGTTTTGATTTTACATCCGACCCGCAGAACTGCGGTGGATGTGAAAATGATTGTATGACAACGCCAGAACTGTGGGGAGAATTTGGCGGTCAAATGCCTGCCCACGTGAAGTCCGCAACATGCATTAACGGTCATTGTCAGGTGGCGGAATGCGACTTGGGCCATGTCGACGACCCGGTGTTTCCCTATCCAGATTGCAGGATATTTGTAGAGCGGGTGTCTGCTGGAAGGTTTTATACGTGTACCTCGCTCTCGGACAGTACCGTTCAGTGCTGGGGAGACAACGCAAGCAAGCAGCTGGGGCGAGATACTGGTGATGAAATTTTTGATATAGTTCCCAAGTCGGTGGCAGGACTCTCCATGAAAGGCGGCGTGACCGTGGCGACCCTGGCTACTGGAAGTAGTCATGCATGTATATTGCTCTCAGACAGTACCATACAGTGTTGGGGATATAACGCTGAGGGTCAGTTGGGACGCGATACTGGTGATGAAAATTTTAATCTGGACCCGAAACCAGTGATGGGTCTATCCCTGGATGACGGAGTGACGGTAGCAGCCTTGTCGGCGGGAGCCTCCTATACGTGCGCGTTGCTCTCGGACAGTACGGTTGAGTGTTGGGGTGGAAACTTTAATGGTGAGTTGGGACGAAGTACTGGAGACAAACACGCTGACCTCGAACCGAAACCGGTGGAGGGACTCGATTTGCAAGGTGGAGTGACTATAGTGGCCTTATCGGCGGGAAATAATCATACATGCGTTCTGCTGTCAGACAACATAGTTGAATGTTGGGGAAGCAACTACAATGGTGCGTTGGGGCGAGATACTGGTGATGAAATTGTTGGACTTAATCCAAAACCGGTGGAGGGGCTTTATCTACGGGGAGGCGCGACCGTCGCAGCGTTATCGGCGGGAAGTTATCATACGTGCGCGATGCTTTCAGATAGCACGGTTGAATGCTGGGGGCTTAACACCACTGGCCAGTTGGGACGCGATACCGGTGATGAAAATTTTGTTATAATGCCGAAACCGGTGGTGGGACTATCCCTTGATGCGGGGGTGACTGTGGCGGCATTGGCGGCTGGTGAAAATCATACGTGTGCCCTTCTGTCAGACAGCACTATTCAGTGTTGGGGAAGTAACTACAATGGCGAATTGGGGCGCGATACTGGTGATGGAACTTTTGACATTGATCCCAAACCAGTGGTGGGCCTTTCCCTGAACGATGGTGTTGCTGTAGTGGCTTTATCGGCAGGAAGCTATCATACGTGCGCGTTACTATCAGACAGTACCATCCAGTGTTGGGGAAACAACGCGTATGGCCAGCTGGGGCGAGATGCCGGCAACGATTTTGGTGACCACATCCCCTATAAGCCAGATACAGGAGACGATTTCTCTAATCGCAATCCAGAACCAGTGGAGGGATTGTCCCTTGGTACGCCGTGAATGTGGCAAGTAGGCGTTCGCATCAAATATGGACGAATTTCATGTAATGAGCTTTTTAGAGTCATCGGCTGCGCACCGATTTTCACATTTCGTTTATGTTATGACTGGTGTTATGTTTGACTTGGCAGAGAAAAAGACGACAGGAGCAACAATGATACGATTATTGATTCTATTGCCGATGCTGATACTGATGTGTGCTTGCGGGGGCAGCGAAGGTTCTGATTCTGTAGATTGTAACAGTGAAGACTGCGACGCTTCATCAACTGATGGCGACTCAGATGGAGACAGCGACTCGGACAGTGACAACGATTCCGACAGTGATAGCGACTCGGACAGTGACAGCGATTCCGATTCCGATACAGATACCGACGCGGATACTGACACCGATGCAGACGGCGATAGCGATACAGATAGTGACAGCGATACCGCTTCAGAATCCGACGTCGATACGAATCGCGACACCGATACAGGTTCTACCGATGCAACAGACTCAGACTCAGAATCAGAAACGGTATCCGAGCCTGAATCCTTTGAAATCACCAATCCGTTGATTCTGGAGCGGGCGGATCCCTGGATGTTTCGCCATACTGATGGATTTTACTACTTTATTGCCACTGAACCCCGCTATGAAAAGATTTTTCTGCGCAGAGCTGAAACAATTGCAGCGCTCTCTAACGCGGCGGAAAAGAATATCTGGGAAAGGCATCGGAGTGGCGCCATGGGTTCTCACATCTGGGCCCCGGAGCTGCATTACATAGACAAAAAATGGTACATTTATTTCGCAGCTGGTACGGCCGAAGATGTTTGGGCTATTCGCATATACGTGCTGGAAAACAGCAACGCCAATCCCATGGAAGGAGAATGGATTGAGAAGGGAAAGGTCACTACCGACTGGGAATCGTTTTCGCTGGATGCCACCACATTTGAACATAATGGCACGCGTTATCTGGTCTGGGCGCAAAACGACCCCACGCTGGTGGAGGAGAAGGATCATAACACCGTTATTTTTATCGCCCCCATGAGTAACCCGTGGACTCTTTCCGCTAAACAGGTACGAATATCCTACCCCAAATACAACTGGGAAAAAGTGGGCTATCTCGTTAACGAAGGGCCGGCGATTATCAAACGCAACGGGCGCATTTTCATCAGCTACTCCGCCAGCGCCACCGATGCCAATTACGCCGTGGGATTGCTATGGGCGTCACAGGACAGCGATTTAATGGATGCGTCGTCGTGGGCGAAGTCAGAAACAGCTGTGCTTAAAAGTGGGAACGGCGTATATGGCCCCGGTCATAGCATGTTTACCACCTCGCCGGGCGGCACCATTGACCTGCTTGTTTATCATGGCCGCGATTACGAGAATATCGTCGGTGATCCCCTGGATAATCCGGATCGTCACACTCGTGTGCAACAGTTGTTCTGGGACAATGACGGTATGCCAATACTTGGACCACCGGTCGCCAATGGCACAATCACGATTGATGGTGCTCTCCAGTAGTGTCAAGCGGGATTAATATCCTGTCCTGCGCTTGATACAAGTAATGCCAATTCGATAATCAATATAATTGATACACTTTTTTATTATGAGATCAAAAATTACAGATATCTATCATATCCTGTTTTTCTTGTTCGCAACTGTCACATGATTCTGCACCACTGCTGCAGTGGTCACATTCATTGTCAGAATAGCATTCATTGTATGATAATATCGCCGTTTCACACTTCTTTCCATTGTCTCTGGTTACTTCGATACACTCTTCATAGCAACCGTCACCGCATTCACACAATTCATCGCAAATGGCACTGGCATCTGACTCGTTACTTTCGCATCCTGAAAATGCAAAAATTGTTGCAACCAAAATTGCAATAGCATGAACAAAAAATTTCATTTGTATCTCCTTGATTGGACAGCGGTCATAATCAACATATTGTTTTTTGTTTTATTAAACAGCTGTTTGAGCATCCCTGCATCAGACGCGCATATGCAAATTGCCCGCATTGAATTAAACTTTATCGGCATATTTTGGCCAAATACGAAATCAGTCAGTTTGAATTGCGGCCACATTAGCATTGTCTGGCGATACTGCCAAAGGCTTTTCAAAGTTGAGCGACAAAATAAGAGACGCAATAAGTCAGTTTGGTCCAACCAGGACTCTATTTTGACGTATCCCAAAAAAACTTGAGCTTTTATTTCGCAGGCACTACCATCGTCTCGATTTCAAAATACTGTCACACGGTGACTTGTTTACCGACCGTTTGCTCACTTACATTTGATGCGGACCCCGCAGTAAAGTTCCGGTGAAACCGGGCGGTATACAGATAACAAAGGAGAAACGAATAGTTATGTTGAAACATACCATCATTGGAATAGCTATTGCGATTTGTTGTTCAGGATGTTTACACCAGTCGACCAGCGTAGTTGACCCAAGCTATTTGGCAGAAAATAATTCAGAAATTCAGTGTTTTGATTATGAATATCATAGACAAGCGCTCAGTGAAATTAACGATAATCGCAAGAAAGGATGGCGAGCGTTGACAATTACAGATTTGAATTACTCAACCTGGATCTTTGGTTTTACCTACAATAGAGTTCGCGTATGTTACGGCAAAGGAGAGCAAAATAGTAGCAATACGAAGTAAGCACATTGCGCTGTAACGTTTTATCATGATTCTATGCGCCAAAGCGCGCTAAGCTCTCAACTGTTGTTTAATTTGTGGTATGCCTGCAAAAAGGAAGACACGGTGCGAATTCATTTCACACTGCAGACTCACCATCCACCTTTTGGAGCACGTTTTTTTTGAAAAATTTATCGATTCCTCAAAGTTGTTTCTTTTTCCCCGCGCACGTGGAAAAATAGCCGTCGGTGTTAAACACTAATCAAAAAAAGAGGAAAGCATGAACGATAGGACAGTTTTAAACTGGATGACATTAATTTTGTTTTCAGTGATTGGCTGCAATTCGTCATTCTCAGGGAAATTGGTATTTGCCGCGTCTTCAATATTCACTTTGAGTAATTGGGCAAAGAATTGCCATTAGGCAAGCCATTGGGACTCGTAATACTTACATTAAAATCTCGCTTGAAGCGTCAGCCCCATCATGTTTTTGCCAATAACGGGCGCTGTGTTGATTCTTTCGTTTGATTTGTTTTTCTTGTGCCCAATTACTGCCAACATTATCCCGGTTGCTGTCACTGCAGCGCCAGTGGCAAACAAAATCAAGTTCACTTTTTCGAGTTTATCCGCTTCTGTTTTGAGGTGTTCGTTGTCGGGGTCGCAGTGGTCTTTGTCGTCGCCGCATCTGTCTTCAAGTTTATTGCTCTTTGAAATTGCCAGTCTGCCCGTGATGATGCCGCCTACCAATAGCGCTGCGCCAACACCAATTGTCGCAATGCCAGCGGGTTTTAAAGGAGACTTGCGTTTTTGTGCTGCTGAATCGGAATTCTGATTGTCAATCGCAGCGTCCTGTATTTCCAGGTCGTCCGCTTCCGTCGGTTTTGGGGGCTTTGGCGTTGTTACGGTTTTCTCTGCCACAGCTTCTGGATCGGGGCATTGTATCGGCGTCGTTTCGCCCTGGTTTATAGTGACGACTGTTTCCAACACTGTATCGTTGCTATCAACAAACTTAACTGTATGTTCACCAGGCAGCACCGCTATTTGTCCCTGCAGGGCCAATAGGTCGCGTTGTTCATCATCAATTAACAACATGACCGTTTCGTCACAAACCTTTGCGGAGTCAACAGATTCGGCCACCTCCAAAAATCCAATCCGGGCTGCAGTTTCGACAACCAGCTCTTTTGCTTTGTTGACGTACGTCGACTGAATGGTGTCCCCGGATGCATTAAGATAAATTTGGAACGACTCATACGCCAAATCAAAACGGTCACGCGAAAGATCACATAATGCAACATTGAAGTAGTAGTTGCTTTGACCGCTACGCGCGATCAATTCTCTAAATGTCGCCGCTGCTTCGCCATATTTCCCAACTGCATCAAGTTCAATGGCGCGGTCATACAACGCACGCAGCTCCCGCGTTGTTGTATTATCACCGGCGCTCACCACAAGGGACGCCAGCCCGGCAATAAAAACAATTGATGCGACCAACTGCATTTTCATTTTTTCACTTCTCCCCATTGTTATCTCCTTGAACATAATTGATGCACAATTGAAATTGACCTCATGAAATTTAACGTGGTCAGTATGATAATCCGATGCAAAATCATTCAGTTGAAGTTGCCTTCAGATTAACATTGTCTGGCGACACTGCCAAAGCGTTTTCTGAATGAGGGCGATAAAAGGAGGGGCAAAGTGTGTGGGGGCGAATATCACACACCGAATGCTATTTTTTTTACTCTTTCACAGACTTCAGATCCCGCACACCTTGCCCCTCCTACAACGTTCTTTGTTTGTCCGCGCATCGTCATTGCGTGGGATTTGCAGTAAGATTCATTGAGGTTGTGTTTCAAAGGCACCCATATCGACAGATTGCCCCTGGGTGCGTGGGTTGAGATTTAAATCAAAGGGGATATTTTCTCCGGTATTTGAGTCACCGTCAAGATCTGGAACGTCCGGACCGATGCCTGCAATGTTTCCTGTATCTACACATGGAGAATCCTCTGAAATAGTCAGGTTGTTTTCATCCCAATTGAAAAATTGAGGGTTATCATCAATATTTCCCACACCTTCATAGCCACCGGAAACAAGACTGAAAGTAACTGTTGAGCCTGGGCCGGCAGCGGAATCATAAATTTCGTCGTCGTCGTTGCCCCATAGTATTGAATTTGTAATTTTAGGTGATGACGAACTGTTGTTGAAGATGCCTGCGCCATAAAGCGACGCGGAATTTTTTGTCAGTGTGCTATTGCTTATTACCGGAGATGAATCCTTATTGTAAATACCACCCCCCCCATAACTGGAGTTCTCAACCAGGAGGCAGTTCGTTATCTGAGGAGAGGAATGGTCGTTGTATATAGCGCCGCCGCTTCCTTGAGAGGGCGCTCGATTGCCGGAAAAAATACAATTCGTTATGGAAACAACTGAATCGACACTGGCAATAGCACCGCCTCCGCCCCGCTCAGTCGTGCTGTTTTGCACAAAAGAGGAATTCGTCACTTTAGGAGAGGAGTCATCATTATGGATTGCTCCGCCATAACCACCTGCCCCAGTCGCATTGCGATTAAAATTACAATCGCTAATCACAGGGGAAGAATAATTGTGGTTGTAAATCGCACCGCCCAGCCCTTTGTCGTCCGTCATATTCTCCGAAAAATCAGACTGTTTCACCACTGGAGAGGACTGAAAGTAATTGTATACGCCTCCGCCGCCATTCGCCCCGTAGTTTTGTCTGAAATTGCAATTCGAAATATTCGGAGAGGACTTGTAATTGTACATGCCTCCACCCAAAAATGCGATGTTATCTGTGAAAGTGCAATTTTCGACCGTAGGGGAAGAATTGCTATTATACATACCGCCACCTCCATTATGAGGGGCATCACCATTTGCCATGCCGCCGGTTATGACAAAACCGTCCAGAATTGCATCATTCGCACCCGTAACGACGTGATAAACGTTGTCGACATTTTCTCTGGTACCAATATCCCCACTTAATATCGTTTGATTGTTTTCAAAATTTCGGTCTGTTCGCTGCTTTTCTGTACCAGCGAAACCGCCAAACATTTTGACACCAGAAACCATGGCAAACGTCTTTGTTCTGGGGACATCAATATCCAGCGCCTGCGTTGGCAGGTATGTTCCACTGGCGACCCAAATTTCACAACCACCCAATATTTCGGCCTTCTCCAATGCATCCTGCAAGTATCGCAATGCAGTTTGCCAGGAGTTACCGTCATGCCCTTCGAAATTACCAAGTTTATTATTTACATAAACAACGCAACCTTGGCAGGTTTCACCATACCCGCCATCCGGACACTCGGTATCGTTATCACTTTCTGTTTCAAAATCGGTACTTTCACTCGAACCAGTATCGATATACCCAGCCGTGTCAGACTGAGTATCCACATTCGTATCTGTGTCGATGTCATTTCCAGAACCCGAATCGAATTCGCTATCGCTTTCCTTACCGGAATACGTGTCAGTTGAGATCATTGTATCAACATGGGTATCTAAATAATCACTGATGTCGCTGTAGCTGTCGCTGCTGGTACTGGTCCCGATAGTCTCACTTGTGTTGGAATCTGAGCCTGTAACAACAGCATTGTCAGATGTCGTCCCCACTTCTGTCTGCGTATCACCCGACACAAACGTATATCCGTCTGTGTCGACCAGACAGCCGGAAAGAATAGCCATGATGCATATGGCAATTACTCGAAGGGCACGCATTCTAATCTCCCTGGGAATGATAGTCCCGCCATGGTTAGGCCAATGTTGAATGCCACTTTTTTTCCTGCCCAAACTTTCAGGTTGATGTTCGGATGGGCTAAAAGTAAATGGTTGCAATGGAGTTTCCCCTATAAAATTCAAGAATGCCGGAATACTTTACCGGGTGCGATATTGTTCAGTCGAAATTATCATCAGATTAACATTGTCTGGCGATGCTGCCAAAGGGTTTTCAGATTGAGATGAAAAGATTTACATGAACACGGCGTTAATTGGAATTGGAGCAATCTGCCGATGCATGAGCGAAGGATGGAATTCGTTGTACTTATTGGGCGCGTCCCACTATGAACGAGTGCCAAGAATGGAAGCTACACTTGACTTTGAACCTTTTATTTACTCCATTTGAAAATGACTCATTTCCTCAAAAACATCTTCTGATAGAAGATGACTGCAAAATCTGTCAAAAGCTTCTTCGTCTTGAAAAGCGCCTTTCTTTCGAGACACAATTTTTGCACTATCATTCGCGTAATGTTCAAAAAGGAATTCAGTCCCACCTTTTTGCAAGTGTAGTCTCAATGTGTTCATATTCTGGACGTTGACGGGTTCAAGCAGATCATTAATGTACGTCCAAGCATCACGTGAGTACACTTTTTTAATAGTCTCAGTTGGTTCGTCCTTGTGCCATTTTTTCAAAACAATAGATACTCTATCACCCAATAAAATTGCTCGCAAGCTTTCGATCCCCACACGAAAATCAACAGAAGTTACCCGAATAGTTTTCTCAACATCTTCTCGCATCGGATACAGTGAATTTTCTCCAATTTTTGACAACATAGAAATCCAGAATTGACCAGCGGGACTCGAATCAAATTGGCTCAATTCTCCAACACAAGAAAAAAAACATTGCTTGTTCATCTGGCTCCCTGAAGATGCATCTAATTCTCGTTCTGTCTTTGGATTGATTTCTGGTGATTCTTTTTTTAAGGGCATTTCGTGCCGTTCGGCGATATCATTCTTTTGCACTGGTCTGCTATGTGGATCACATCCAAGCAGAAAAAGAGATAAAAAAAAGGATCTCATAACCGTGAATGTCATATTTTTTTTCATATTAGTGCTTCCCTTTCGAATTTTCATACAAATCTATTGCAGAATAATCAATTTTGAAAGCATCATATTTGTATGCTGCCAATCCAACATTCCCCATTATTCCTTCATTTTCCAAAGTTGGAGATGCAATAATAAAATGCAGATAATTTTTAGGATCACTGCTTTTATTGTACTTGTGCAGTAGTGCCTCAGCTTTCCATGCTGCATCGCGATCCCCGAGGTGCCCTGAAGCCATTGTTGGCTGGTCGCCCATGCTTTTGTCATTAAAAGGATGCGTGTGACCTTCAGCAATGAACTGCAAGCGAGAATCCTTTAACAGAGGAATCTGGTATGAATCATTTACCATGGCTCCATGGGACGGGTCACCTTCATTTAAAAAAGCAACGACTTTCCCTGAGTCCATATGCTTTGCAATAGCCATGCTCAATTCATGTGCCTGAGCAGTTCCGGCTTTCGACGCCTCCCACATATATACCATCATTTCTCGCCCGGTAACCGAAGTCGCATTTTTCCCAATCAATTCTGTGGATTTCATCCATCTGGATTCCTTCACGTTCCATACTGCATCTATTTTTAAATCATAAATTTCATGGTCAGCGTTTAATCGCGTCGCCTGCTGGGCATCTTGAGAACTGAGCATAAAATCATCGGATTCTATGTCTTGCCGATGTATAAGGTCCCCCATCCCCGCTCGCTTAGCAATCGCTTTCTGAGCAATCCCCCTCGCCACTGAACTCACTGCAAAGTTCACAGAATAATCCTTCAAAATATCATCCCAGTTTTCGTCGGTCACCCCTCCTGTCAGGGCAGCCGCTCCATAGGCCGTTGCCAGGCCTGAAACATACGAAAGTGCTTTGCAACCAAACGCCGCCCCAACACCCTTAACACCAGCACCTAATCCTCCCATTCCCGCACCAATGGCGCCGGAAACGGCCGATATTGCGCCGCTTAGCATTACATCTCTGATTCCACCGCCATGCGCAGCCGTGTCCCCCATTGCGAACGCTGCAGATGCAGCCACCCCCAATCCTGCATTTAGAGCGCCAGCCCCACCGGTAATAGCGCCTGCGATACCGCCTTTTAGGGCAGCCAGCAGTACATCCTTTGCAGAGCCGCCTTTGATAGCGGTTGTGGTTGCACTGACCACAGCGCCTACAACAGCCCCCACAATCAGTGCTGTGATTGAGTTGCCATCCGGGTCAATGAAAATATAAGGACTGTTCCCTCCGTAGTTATAGTGATTGCCCAGCCCACCGCCATGAATCACCGGTGGGTCCGGACTCAGCCATCGGCCCAGATATGAGCTGTAATACCTCGAACCAAAGTAATGCAGCCCAACCGCCTTGTCCTCTTCCTTGCCGGTAAATCCGTACGGTTCTTCCGCATTGTCATACTTCGAATCTGGATTTTTCCACCGGCTCTCATCGGCCCCGTACGCATAGTGCGTATTCCATTCCACTAGCTTGCCGGTCTCATAGTCTATAACGGTACTTGTGCTGCCCAAATGGTTGTCGAAGGACAAAAAGATTTTGGGCGCGTTGAACGCAATGCCGTTGCCCAAAGACTCGTTGTCGTATTCGATGCGGGCGCCTGCGGCGTAGTGGAGTTCCCGGGTGTCTTCCACGTTTTCAAAAGTGAGCACATCCCACGCCAGTACCTCTGTGGCAATGGAGCGGACTGTGTCGTTCTGGTCCTGCAACTGCACGTGACGGCGTTCGGTGCCGCCCACGTATATGTCCTGATAAATGTCGGTCATTGCGCCGCCTGCCACATTGCTCTTTTCGCGGATGACGCGGTTTCCGCTGATGTCATACAGGTAACTCATAACGATGTTTTCGTCGGATGCGCCATCGCCTGTCTTTTCGGCGCCCACCAGGCGGGAGCGGGCGTCCCAGGTGTACATGTAATCGGTGCGGGTGGCTTCGGGGTCGGTGCAGGCAATGGCGTCGCCGTCGGGCTTACCGTTGTTGTAACTGCACTTCGAGCAGCCGGTGCGCACGGTTTGGGAGACCATGCGTCCCATTGAATCATAACTGGCCCATACGCAGGTGCCTTTGCCGCCGACCGGACCACCCGGGCCGATATTGGAGGCAAAGTACAACGCGTCCGGTATGTAGCAGCCCTTTGACGGAGCGGAATCGGTCTCTGTCCAGTCGTACATGCAATCGGCTTTACCTGTGGATTGATTCAACTGCCAGCCGTTCAAAATGGTTTCACCCAGGGCACGACCGAGATTCTTTACTGCCACATCATTGGCACTATCGCCCTCCTCTTTCCACGAGGTCATGTTGCCACGCGTGTCAAAATCCCAGTGTACCGACCGCAACCGCTTTGAGTTGACGTCGGAAGCATCGGCCCAGTCGTCACCGCCACCCGAGGTAATGTAGTCTCTGTCTTCACCCACCAGCTGGTACCTGCTGTCGTATGTAAATTCGGCATCGGATGGGGCAGCCCCAATGGGCCACAGGGTTTGGGTTCCATTGTTTGCAAACATGGTGGGCGCAGTCATGGCTGAATCCAACGCATACTGACTGCTCGCCGAAGCAAGCGTGGGAAAGTGATACCCCACCGCCGAATTTTTCACTGATGCCGGGTGTGGCGCCACAGTCCCCGCCTTTGATGCATTGCGACCTCTAAAGTCGCCAATGCCTTCAAGCAGACCAATTTGATTGTAGCGATACCCAAACGCCATTAAGGTCCCTGTGTTGGATTGCACCACCGTTGCTTTGCGCCTGTGCATCACCGGGTCATACCCGTTCCACACCACCGTGTTGCCTGCATCGCCATACTGCACCAGTTCGGTTTGCCCTAAAATGTTGGCATAGCTTTTTTTCACAACAGTGATGGGATTGTCAATGCGTTTGCCTGCCACCCTGTAGCTCACAAATGAGCTTTTTGCGGTTCCGTCGCCGTAGTAGCTGGCGGTAGTGCGCACATTGCCGTCGTTTTCGGCATACACAAGTTGACCCGCGTAGTCGCTTAAACTCTCGCTGTGATACACCGTTGACTCATCGGGGAAGACCATACGCCACGATTCGCCAAACAACCCCCGGTCGGCCGCCACCACACTGATGCCCGACGCATCCCAACTGGCCACCAGCTGACCGCGCATGGTGGCGTATTCGGGATAAGATGCGTCTGTGATGCCTGTGATGTTTGTAAATGGATACAGCAGATCGGCGTTTAACACGCCGGGGTTGGGATAGCTGTCGTAAAAATAGGCAGCGTCCATTGTCCATTCTGTGGAATTGTGATGCCTGCTGCTCTCCGTGATGATGCGACCAACCTGGTCATAATCATACCTGAATTCATCGCCCATTTGGTTACGGGCATATTTCATTTGCCCCAAATGATCATACTTATACTCCCAGGTGCCAAAGGTAACCGCCGTGTTGAACCGTATCCTTCCAAGCGTATCGTATTTTGCCCGGCGTGCAATTTTGTTGAACACGGCGCTGGCGCCACCCATTCGTTCAAACTGGGTAGCCACCACGACATTGCCCATGGCATCAAACGTGGGCACCGACCATTTTTCAATAATCGAACCTGTGCCATCCGTTGCAGATTTGTAGCGACTGATGGACAAAACAGTGCGCCCAAGGCCATCCACGCGCTGGGTGCTGTACGTCCCGGAATGCAATGGATCAGACGACATATCCAAATGATCGTAACTATGCGCCCAGTCCAGGCCGTATTCCACCTTTGCCATGGTGTGGTCCGGCGCGACAGATACCGTAGGCCTGCCGCACGCGTCAAACTGCTGTGTAGAGGGGTTGATTCGTCCCAGCCGTCCCACTACCTCCTCAGGAGAGCCTGGCATTTTTTGCAGCGCAGTTCCCTCGTAGGTGGCATAGGCTGCGCCTTTGGCGTTTACATCCACATCGCCATTAATTACATACGGGAATTTCGACTCGCCCCCCAAATGGTTGTCGCCACTCACAACAGTGGCATATGTGCGTCCCAGTGAATCGATAAATGTTTTACTTATTTCTGTTCGCCCCAATATGCCACCCCCACCATCGGGAATGCCCATATCAGGCGGAAAGCGGTCCCACGGATTATCTTCACAGCGGATTTGCGATGTGTTGACTGTTGTAACAATTGTGGACATGGGCACACCGCTCTCAAAATACCCGTAAACGTAGTCCACTGTTTTTAAGGGCTCACTTCCACACAGTTGACCCGCACTCTTTCCAGACAGAATGGGTCCATAGGAGGCGGCAAACCTCCCGAGCGCATCGTATTCAACAGCCGCTTCAGTGCCGTTAATATCTGTAGTGTGGGTAATTTGCGCCAAACCCGCATCCCACCTGGCAGTGGTCACAAAGAAAGGATCGGTCCCCTTGTACGAAATCTCCTTAACAATATATGCGGAATAGCCAGGAGACTTACCGCTCTGTACATCGACGGACCCATATACATTCTCGCTATGCCGCTCACAGCTGTCCGGGGAGGGCGAACCGCAACCTGCATAGTTGTGAGTTACCTGTCCAAACGAATTGTACATTTTATAATTGGCAATCAGACTGCTGCCGGTGCCATCCACGTCCCGGTAGGAAAACTGCGAATACCACATATCGCCACTGCCATCGGGCAGGTACGCCTTGTGCACCTGACGGCAGGGATTGGCGGCGCTGCAAGTATTATCGCATTGGCCGTTACCGCTTTCGCTGGTGGCGCCAATAATGTAGGAGTCCGTGCCGGAATGCACCCAGGTGGATTTGTTGTGGGTTGTGGTATACACCTCTGTATACTGATCGCAATCGGCATACTCATAGGCTGAATCGCCAGATAGCCTTTTAAAGCCGCCGTAAAAACTTTCTTTGGGGTCTCCATGGTCATTAATTTTGGTAGTCCCCCATATCAAATGATAGTTCCCCAACGCCGCCGCAGGTACGTAATCGCCATTGATACTTGGATACGCCGCCCCAACCACTTTCACAGATTGATACTCATCGTACTCACCGCCGCCCTGAGCTGCATCGGGATTGTACTTGTATACCCGGCCCTGATTGGGTGTCACAAAATATACGCCGCGAATATCGTGGGGATTGTTGCTTCCAAACAGCTTGCGCACCTCAATTTGGCTCACCGTGGCTTCAACAACTTTACCAGTACAGGGGGAATACACGTCGGATTTGATGGATGCTCCATTTAAGCCCGCCAGCGGATTGTCATCGTGCAGCTTTTCGGCGCAGGCCACGGAGTGGGGGCCCCAGCTGTTGTTCCAGTCCTCGTTTTGATCGGGGCGAGGCATGCATTCGGGCCTTGTGCCGGTGTGGAACCAGTTTCTCCCTACAATGGGCGCTTCGCCTCGAACAATGGCCGTTGCGTTGCACAGCGATGCCTGGTCCCACCTGCCATCGCCATCCGCGTCCCTTTCTCTATCCCAACTCTCGGCATAGCTGAATCCTCTGAACTCTGCCTCATGGGCATCGTAGTATGGGTTGGCGTACACATATTCAGACACATACCGTCCTTTCGGACCGCCCAGCTGCTCCAGATAGTCGCGTGATATGGATTTGGTCACAACTGTCAGTGGCATGGGCGCATTTGTGTCCCATGGATTTCCGTTTGCCTCCGCCTGCATCATCAGGTGGGTGGAGACGTCGTATTGCAATATAGTGGCGCCGCCAAGGCCGTTTTCCACCACCTCCATGAGACCGGGCCGTATTCCCTGGTTGTCCACTTCGAGTGACATATCGCGGGAGAGACGATAGTCACCCCCCAAATCGATGTACTGCCAGTTGCCCGCATTGCCCCACACAATATCCACCGTTCCTGAACCATTAATATCGGCCAGGGTTACCTGACCCAACGAACCGCTGGGAGTGGGAGGGGTGTTGTCGATGATATGTCTGGGGGTAAAGGTGTTGTCACCGCGGTTGAGCCAAATGTCCACCGCATCGAAACGAATCTGGACTAAATCAGACAAACCGTCGCCGTTCACGTCGGCGATGGAAACGCCTTCAAAGTCGGGGTTGGAAAAATAGGGCGAACCTGTCATTTCCACCTCGGTGCCATCCACATATTCTCCGGCTTTGCATTCCTTTGTGGTATCGCCCCATTGTCCAAATCCACGGTTGGGCCAGTAGGCAATGGACCCGCTTTTAAGATCCACAATGTCCAACAGGCCGTCGCCGTTCATGTCGCCCATACGCACATTGCCACCCGCAAACTGAATTGGGCCGCCGCGCATCAACACGCAGGTGTTCACGGATTCATTGGCGATACCGTAGCCGTTGGAATCAAACCTTCCAAACTGCCCCAGCATGTATTTTTCAGTTGTGGGGTCGCGGGTAGCCGACAGATTCATGAAGTGTTCCATGCGAGTACCGGCAGTTCGAACAATATCGATTAATCCGTCGCTGTTTAAATCGGTCATCTGAATGTTCGATGAGTCGTTGGTGAAATCGATGTCGGGATTCAGGGGAATATCGGCTGTTTCGTTCCAACAGTATTCAGAGCCGGAGCACTGATCGGTCAATCGATAGTAATGGTATTTTTGCGCATAGGGCATGTGCAGCAAATCCGCGTTACCTGTGCCGTCCACATCCATGATTTGCACGTTCAGATTGGATAATCGAAGCGACCATCCAGCCGGGTTGTCAACCTGAATGGTATCTTCCAGTCGACCGTTGCCGCTGGGGTCGTTCAATATGGCCGCGTGCTCCGCGCCAAAGTATTCTTCTTCGGGCCGTGTGATAAACACATCCGGGAGTCCATCCTGGTTTATGTCAATGAGACTCACATCGGGGTCGTCTATGGCCACATCAGGCGAGACATCAAAGGTTTGAACCAGCTCGTTTACTGTGCCAAATCCATTTATGGGGTTGCCGGGGGTATCATTTAGATTTTGTGTACGCGTATAGCTGAATGTCAGAGGCGGCATACAGGTGCCAGTGCCGCCGCCCAGGTTACTGTTCCATTGAAAATCGCGACCACACATTTGCACTTTCATCAATTTGGAATGAAATGATTCAGATGAATCGGCATAACTGAACAGATATGTTCGAGTTGGTGTCCGCTGGCCTTTGGGTTTATCCTGAAACGAAGAGACTTCAATACCGGCCAGTCTCAGGCGTTGTTCAATTTTAAATCCCGCGGTAAAACGGGTGGAGGGATCCGGACGCAACTCGTATCGAAAATGCACACGATGCTGGTAGTTTTCCAGTGCGCCGTATTCGTTTTCAAAAGAGTTCCAGTAAATGTCACTGAAGTACAGATTGTTGCCGTCGGCAATGTAGGCGTAGCGGACATCGTTACCGCCAATACCCAGCGCATTGCGAATATCGGCCATGCGGGTGAGATTCCACTGGTAGGTGCCTTTGGGACCCACAATCTTTTCGGTTTGATATTCACCAAAGTAATAATGATTGCCCTGTTTATCCTGCACCAGCCATGTGTCGTTGGTTTTATTATAGAAAAACCGCATGAAAGTACCCTCAAGGCGGCTGCGGAAATACAGGATTGTTCCGTCCTTGCCGTTTACCCAACCTGCCGGCCATTCTTCATCATCGGTGGGCATGGCGATTGATACCAGCTCGGTGCCGCCGTTGTAAATAAACCTGTCGCTGTCGTTATATTGAGGCAGTCCTTTGTCAGACTGCCTCGTAATGAACGGCACACCGATGTTCCAACCCCAGCCCAACACGCCGTCCCCGGCGCCGGTGGAATATCCAAGCCCAATGTTCGGCTGTACGCCACGACGGCCAGGGGGAATTGCGATGGGCACAGAAAATGAACCGCCACCGGTGTTGAGGTTTGGTGTAAAGGATTCGCCCATTCCCTGAGAGGACCCTGGACCGTCGGGTAACGATAGCGCCTGAGGGGAGACGCCGGATTTGCCTGTACCACCGCCGGGAAGATCTTTGCTTTTAAACGACTCGTCTGATGATTTGACATCGTCTGCTGCTTCTTTGGCAGCGTCATCCTCCGGGACAGGTTCGAACAGTTCGTCTTCGGGGATTGCTTCCTTGTTGGCCTGCTGTGTTTCGTAAAGTTCGCTGCGGGCCCAATCGGGGATGTCTGGAAGTTCATTTGCGAGGGGGGAGAGTGGAAACAGCAACAGAATCGCAAGTGTTAAAAAGACCTGACGTATCCCCTCTTTTTTTGTGTTGGCCCCAAAGGGGCGTTTCCATACCAGTCCAGTGCAACGCGCTGGGTTTAAAGGAAAGGAGGCAACCATAGCCCTGTGGGGGCGTACCATCGCCATATTGTGAAAATAACGTTCCGATGATTTGTGGGGCGCCCTTTTGGGGCTGGTGTTTATTTTGTCTATTCGATAACCCAGCGCGTTGCACCGGGCTGGTATGCTGGCGCCCGTTTCGGGCTTTGGGCAAAACCTGTGCCCAAATATATCAAATTTAAAGTCAGCCATTTTATTCCAATCCAATTGCCAGGCAGACACGCAGGACCGCCTTTTGATTTTTGTTTAAAAAAAGGGGGAAGGAGTACGCAGAGTAAACCTCCCCCAACATCCGGCCGTCCACACGGAGGAGGCCAAAGGTCAGGCCTCCTCCGACGAATGAACAGGGGAAACAATTTACTCTGATTTGGTCCAGTAATGATAACCAAGCACCAGCTGTATATCTTCAACGTTTTCCCATATCAGATCCGGCGACTGATATATTCTCAGTTCAAACGTCCCATCCAGTGGTCGCCCCATCAATGCAGTCTTTTGAATCTGCGACAATGCGTTGAGATGTACACCTGACACAGGATATCCAACAATCTGTTCTGCCACCCATGCCTTGCCACCCCGAACATTCCCCATGGGAATATCGAAATCATACATTCTTTCCATGCGATGGTTTTTGACCGATACCGGTCCCACCTGAGAAAAGTCGTAAGTAAGCCACTGATTGGCGGCACAGGTTTCCGGAGACTGCGAAAGCGAGCAGTCGATTACATCAGTACCAGCCACATTCATTGCAACCGTTTTGATTCGATAGTTAAAATTATTTGGCGCGATGACACCAAACTGGTTCAGGCTGTCTGAATTGCGGATGGAATCCGAGTTCATCCTGAAATTGTATGAGTAGTACTTTTCACCCAAATCAGATTCCTTCTCTTTAAAACTGTTTATGAACAGTTGTTTTCTCTTGTCTAAAGACGGAATCGCTGACAACTCGCGTGCCGGTGGGTATTGCATGCCTGTACCATTAACGATATTGCAATAGCCGGGATAACTATTTCGATGATAAACATTTCGAGCATACGCATTGCTATCGGCAACACAGGTTTGCATTAAGCTTCCAATACTGCAGTCGTATGGTTTCAAAGGTACCAGACCGGCTTCGCTCACGCCAATATCAAATCCCCAGTCCATGGCCGACCAGGAGGGATCTGCACCCGTAGGCTGATACCCTGTGGACGTAGCACCTTTTTCAAATTGAGGTCCCCATACAAGCAAGGCGCCAGTTGTTGGTGCTTGTCCTGTCACTGTTGCCACTGGGCTAATATTAATGGAAATATTTCCAGTTGTATTCGTGGCGTTAGTCACGATTGGAAGCTCAATCCGTTGCCATTGTTCTGTTGGCGTAAACTGAAGTGGCGTCGTGCTTATCAGCGCTCCAGAGACATCCTGTTGATTTACAATTATTTCGGAATTACCTGCTATCTGGTCCTGCACATTTTTTACCCAAAGGGAAAAAACATAATCCCCGACCTGGAGTCTGGTTCTATCAATATTGTAGGTGATACTCTCATTTTCGGTCAGGCTGTTATCCACTACTTTTTCCACACCCATGCGACCATTTGGTGCTTTTATATCAGGCTCCCCAACAATATCGGCTTGCCCTGTCCACAGTGATGCAAATTGCCATGAATTGGCTAAAAGATTCTTGTCCGTCGCCAGGTAAGGCGTTGCGCCCAATCCATCTTCAAGTTGTGCGCCCCAAACCAGCACTTGGGCGTTGTTTATATGAATTTTAAATTGTACATTTTCACTATATTGAGGCGTTTCAATGTTAAAGCGTTCCCAGCTGTCACTGACTCTAATCTTTCTAACAGCGAGTGTTTCTGTGATTGTCCCGCCGGCGCCACCCAGCAGGGATAAAGTTACAAAGCCAGACGTTTCGTCAATATCATCGCTTTTTATCCAAATCGAAGCTGTCGTCCCCAGATTACTTCCCGCTGCAACAGAAGACAGCAATGATCCTGAAGTATTGGCCACACAAATCTTTGTGGCGCTCCTGGTGTAATCCGGTCCTTGTACAAAAGGTTCCAGAGTCCCGTTGACGGTTGGCGTATCAAATGTCCATCCGGAAACGAAATCCTCACTGCTGTTCAGCCTGTTGACTGTGACGGTATTTTCAATGGCTACCGCCATGGAATCCGCTGCTATTCCTGTGAAGAAGGAACTGTCAACCGCGTCGTCAAACGTATTGATTGTGTCTCTCGACCATCTTGCCTGGGTTTGAACGTTCCGTCGCGCTATTGTACCGTTACCATCCATTAAATGCATGGCAAACGCCTGACCATCCTGCGCCAGACAACTCATGTCTGCGGTACACCACGTGCACATGTGCCCATCGTTAAACGTTTCGCCGTTTTCTTCATAGGCGCCGGCAGATGTGCAGACCTGCCCATTTTGACATGTACCAAATGGTTCTATCGTATCCGAATCAATACTGCAGGGGACCCCACATCTGCCAATTTCCGGGAAGAAAACTTCACCAACACTGCATTTCCCCGTAGAATTGATGGGAGCGCTGCGGTGTGACAGTGAAAATTCCAAAACGTTTGATGAAACATTGGCATCTCCATACCATGCAAAATCCGCCATTGCTCTATTCAGCACTTGCTCTATGTATACTTTCTCTCCGGTACTGGCCGAATACTCCAGGTACTCTGCCGTTGTTCCATTTTCGTCGTCAGTCCAATCTTCACTTGCCACATTCTGACTGACCATATTTGTCGAGTAGCCTTCTCCCAACTCGCTGCCACCAGGATAAATACTGAACTCATTTGATGTTGTGTTGATTTTCTCCCAGGTTGAAGGTTCTTCGTCCCAGTACGGAATGCTGTCAAGGTACTTCATATTCATGGCCGACGCGTCCATGTCCAGCTCTTCAGAAAAATAGAGCATATTGTTTGTACTGGATGGACACCCTATCTGGCGGGCCATGATGTTGTCACGAAGGGAAATGACGCCAGTATCGTCGTCTTCGTGCAGCCACCATTGCGTTGTGCTGGTTGGATTGTTGCCATATGACAAAACGAAATCCCCCAGACTGTCCACATACCGTTCTATTTGCTCTTCGGGCGCCAAATAGTCAGAGAATGCTTTTCCTTCTTCAGTGCCATCGATTGCTGATTCATCGGTATTTCGAATCGTTGTCCATGTTTCCCACAAATCTTTTACCCATTGCGATGGGGGATCCATTGTTGGCGTACCCTGGGTAATATCTTCCAGTTTCACTCCAAAACGGAATTCAATAGACCTAAGAGCCACCCACGCCAGGTACCGTGCACGCTTTAACTTTCGTTCATAATCCTCTTTGCGAAAATCAAAGCGGGAAGACCATTCTTTCAATGCGGTGATATTGGAAGCCACTGCGGTTTTTCGGTTTGCAATCAATGAATTGAAAATATCAATCTGTTTTTCTTCCAGTAAGGTGAGTTCCGATACCAGAGTTACCAGACCTCTAATATTTGACGACAGTGTTGTTTTGGAATTTGCTATATTTCTTCCAAGCTCAATCAAGGATGCACCAAATCGTTCAACTTCCAACAGCTTGTCCAAATCGGCAAGGTCCTGGGTCATACTTGCCAGGACGCCATCGTCCGACCATTGCCTGGACTGCGATTTTGCCGACTCAAGCGCCGGACCATTGCACGAAACAGGCAAGCCATCTTCGTCAATGGAGCAACCGTTGATTTTTGATTCACAATGGGTAAAAATGGTGTCGGTTATTTTTTCATCCAACGCATCCACAAAGGCGTCATACTGATCTTCCGTATTGTCTTCAAAAATGGCAATATTGAAGGTACCGCCCTGACACAAATGCCTAATTGTCCGGGCGGGATGCCAGGCTCCCATAATGCAACCGTCGCCTGTTTGCCTATTCCAGTTGCAAACATACTTGAGATCGCCGCTTTCCAGACACTCCGAGTTTTTAAATTCCAGCCATTGATCGTTGCAACCCTGCTTTTGATCTCTGCATCTGTATCCAAATGGCGTCGTTGGCTTTGGATAAAAAGAATTTTCAAGTTCGCCCCACCGAATATCACACAGGCCTTCAACGCATTTGTAATACTGTGAGCCATACATACTGTTTAGTATTTTGCTGTATGACTTTACCAGAGACGAAAATCGACTTTCCACTAATTCACAGATTGCGTCGCCGTACTCCAGAGCTAATCCCAGTCCTGAAACCGACGAAATGCAACTGTCATATGCGCCATTGGGTTGATCGATGTCATCCACCGAATGAGTCTGGTCGTTTAGAAAATTTTCATCAAGCCTTTTTAAAAGCTTCTTCGCGGGAGATTCGCCAGTCGTATCTACGCCTGTCTGCGGATATCCCAGAAGAGCACGTTGATTGCGAATACAATCAAGTGTTGATGCCTTGTAATTTGATTCAATTGCAATTTCCTGTGCCTGGGCGCTGAGTATCCGTTCGATAATATTCAAGTCAGTCTGCTTGTCCAATCGATCCATGCTCCCCATTACAAGGTCGGCATTTTTCGCAATGTCGTCAAAATAGGAGAGGTATGTCTCCGCCGCTGTGGAAATTTCTGAAATCTTCGAATAAATCTGCTGCACTTTCTCATAGTATTCACCATAATTCCCTTCCTGGGCATTCACACTGTTGGTGGTGACAAGCTCATTACTATTTGTACCTGCCGCCTGCACAAAGATGTCCGGCAACCAGGGAATGGTTTGACTCTGGATAAGCTGTTTCGCTACCCTTTTGTATTGGTCCGCCCAGCTGCTCAAGCGCCATAGCTTCTGCTTCACGCAGCTGGTCACATCCATACCGGATTCGCTGCAAGGCTGGTCAAAACCAGGATTCAAAATGTAGTCAAATGACAGCACCTGCCGAGAAAGTTCACCTATACTTTGCTCACTTTTCTTCAATACGCCAAGACTTGACAGGCTAACGCCTTTATCTTCGCAACTGCGGCCAAGGGCGCACTGAACCGCCCCCTTTCTCCGGACCAAATCGGTCGAATCGCCTGTGGTCGAAAACTCGCAGGAATAGTAATTTCCACCATTGTAAACTTCATCCAGTAGACACTGAGAAAAATCCGCCTCCGAGATACAGCTGGCAACTTTGTTTCGAAGAGCATCCTTTTCGACCGTGTCACCACAAATGCCGCCAATGTCCGTCAGGTACTCGTTTAAATACTGGTCAATCTGCGCGTCCTGTACATTTGATGAATTAAGAGAATTCAAGATGTCGCTCAACAGCACCTCTCTGGCCTCCCCGGCTTCTGCTGCTGCCTGCCTGGCAAGCTGCAAATAGTATTCATACGATTTTTCATACCTGGATTCGCTGCCTATCAATTCATTTTGAATTGCAGGCACCCAGTCGGGGTTCAGACATTCACCGTTCGGACCTTCACATTTGGCGCCACGAAGACGTACCGGACTCATGGAAACGATTCGTTCAAGCTCGTCGTGTAATTCACCTCTAAAAATAAACGCACCATTGAACGTTATGTTTCCTCCCAATGTATTGTGTATTCCAATGGGATACCAGCCATCGTTCTTTTCCAGCTCGGTGATGTCGTCTGTCATTTTTCTTTCGACCACCCAGTATTGATGGGTATTCGATATAGGCAAAGACCATGAACTCGTATTCACTGACGGGTCTGTCACTGGCGTTGTCCCACCTGAACTCTCGTTACTGGATGGCGTGCCAATTCGAAGATTGTCTATGAGCATTTCATTTCCCTGCGCTCCATTTACTTTAATGGTCAGTACAAGGTCAGAATAGTTTGCTGTCAAATGGTCATGGATAGTGGAATCAATGTTAAACGTCAGGGTATGAAACTGTCCAGGGGGGTAAGTACCGGCATTCATAACCCATTCCCCAAGAACACCATATGGGACTCCAATTGAGTTTATCGAGTATTCCAGGCGAATGTAGGGCGATGTTGTAATACCATCGGGTATGTAAACATCAAGTTTTCCCACCGCAGGCACTCCGGCAAGAGTCGACAATGGTGCACTTACCATAACTGTCTCAGCACTTCCTGCAACTACTGATACGGATTTGTCACCTTCGGTGGCAATGGAACTCGTCCCGGAACTGTTGCTCCATACACTGTTGTCTTCAAATCCCATCACGTCCCCCAAAATACTGGCACTGCCCTCGACAACCAGTTCTCCCGCGTAGGCTAAAGAAAAATTTTCGCAATCGTCTTTTAAATCATGGTATCCGTCCTGTGAACACGCGCGCGAGAAAATTTTTTTGATGGTGTAGATTCATGCCCGAAATGGAGGTGTGACAATGAAAAA
>JAFGQN010000178.1 GCA_016935665.1 Deltaproteobacteria bacterium
ATCCGTATCCCCATCCGTATCCGTATCCCCATCTGAATCCGTATCCCCATCCGTATCCGTATCCCCATCTGAATCCGTATCCCCATCTGAATCCGTATCCCCATCCGTATCCGTATCCCCATCCGCGTCGGAATCACCATCTGCATCTGAGTCTGAGTCGCCATCGGAATCACTATCAGAATCGGAATCTGCATCTGATTCCCAACTGTCTTCGTCGCTGGACTCAGTTTTCGAGTCTTCACCACACCCCACCAGACACAACGCAGCAAGGAGACCTAAAAATATGAACCATTTTAATTTCATCGGCATAGTAATTTTTCTCTTTCTTTCGATCATATTTGCAATTGATACATCCGTTATTACACATACAGTGCGAATCCCCCCAGCAAAGATGCCTTGAAAAATCAGGGTTTCGAACAAACCCTCAATACAGCTTGAAATGTGTGCTATTGCCCGACGAAATTCCTTAAAACGATTGAATTTACCCTGAATCGCCCCCCCCAATAACGACCGTCCCCTGGCGCAACCATTTTCCGAAATACTGTTCCAGGTCATTTTATGTAAAAAGTATTAGTACAACGGTGGTAGCAGTCAGCGCAGCCACCGAAACGTTAAATATTCGGCTGAACCGTTGATGTTTCATTTTCTGCTGAAAAATGGTTCCCACACCGGTCCAGATACTGGTGGTAAAAACGCAGACGATATTGAAAGTAAACATAATGGCGGCGACAGATGTGTTGTAACTGCTGCCAGGTACACTGAAAACGCTCACGGTGGATACACCTGTGACCAGCCCTTTGGGGTTCATGAACTGAAACACACTCGCATTTATAAACGACAGCGGTCGAGGTGATTGTGCCGTATCCGACGTCGTCTGTTCCGCAGGACGAATCAGTGCTATTTTCCACGAAAAAAATAACAGATACGCAGTACCGCCAATTTTTAAAATCCAATGCACGGGCGGCAGTGCCACCAGCACTGCGGCCAGCCCGGATGCGGCGCATACGAACAACATGTTCATCCCCACCAGGATTCCCAGTATATGAGGCAGCGTTCGTCGATACCCAAAATTGGCTCCGGATACCGCAAGCATCATGTTGTTTGGCCCTGGCGTGATGCACATAGTTATTGCAAAGAGAAGCAACGGGATTGTCATAAATTCCAATAATTGCGAGAACATATCCATACCTCCCCGGTAAAGAAACCCAGTTACAGACAGCAGGCTATCAGGAAGCCAAAAAACATAACAGATACAGGATTTGCTCTTTCCAACCAGTACAGACATACTTCCAGCTGACGACTCAGGCGTCCAGACACAAAGGGACAGCAGGAAAGACGAGGATGTTTAAGTACGAAGCGATATGCAACTATTTCACGTCAGCCATTACCCTGGGCACTTTACAATCAGGGGACAAGTTGCCGTCCCTGCGTCAGGTTGCCCAGCAGTTTTCATGCGCCATGTCTGTTTGCATCCAGGCATTTGAAGCGTTGGAATACAGAGGATTGATACTGAGTATCGAAAAAAGCGGTTTCTTTGTCGCCTCGCGTGAAAAAGGCCCCATTCCCAAACCACAGGTAAACGACTATTCGTTTCGTTTTGCAAAGACTCGGGCCAATATGTTTACGGCACGCATTATGGATGCCAGCATCCGTAACGATGTGGTGCAGCTTGGCGGCACCATTCCACATCCGATGTTGCTGCCATTGCCCAAATTGCAACAGATGATGAATCGCGTACTCAAAGATCACAAAAACGAATGGCATCAATATTCGCCAGCAGAAGGCGTCGAGTCGCTGCGCGCGGAGATCGCCCGTCTGATGTTGCACAAAGGGGTGCATACCACACCTGAAGATATCATCATTACCAACGGTTGCATGGAAGCGCTGGCGCTGGCCATTCAATCTGCGGTTGGCCCGGGCGGTGTCATCGCCGTAGAAAGTCCCATATTTTTTGGAATCATTGTTCTTTTGGAAACACTGAAAGTAAACGTTATTGAGATTCCTGTCATTCCCCAAACGGGTCTGGATTTAGACGCTCTGACCTGTGTACTGCAAAATCAATCCATTGATGCCTGTCTGTTAAGCGCCAGTTTTCAAAATCCACTCGGCGCCATCATGCCCGACACTCACAAACAGCACCTCATCGAGCTGGCCCAGCGCCATCAATTCGCCATCATCGAAGATGATGTGTACGGCGAGTGCGCATTCAATGGTCGTCCAACAATTCCGATAAAAAAATTTGATACCCAAAACGATGTCCTGTTTTGTTCGTCATTTTCCAAAACCGTGTGCCCATCGTTGCGCATTGGCTGGATTATCCCGGGAAAACAGCGAGATAACTGTCGCAATCTGAAATTGGCCCAAACCCTGGGCAGCCCCACACCCACGCAACTGGTGATGGCGGCTTTTTTAAAGGAAGGGGGATACCTGTCGCATATGCGCAAATTCCAAAAAAACATCGCTCGTCAAACGTTCCAGATGCGTGACCTCGTACTGCACCATTTCCCTTTGGGCACACGCGTAACACACCCGGTGGGCGGATATTTTCTCTGGATTGAATATGAAGGCGTTCTGGACGCCATGGCCCTGTTCAATAAAGCACTGGAAAACAGAATCGTAATCGCACCAGGCCCCGTATTTGGCGTGGAAGACCGGTTTCAATACGCGATTCGATTGTCGTGCAGCGGTCCTTTGGATGAGAAGATATCAGAGGCTATTTTTGAACTGGGAAAATGGATTCGATTGCGGCAATAAACGGGATAACAGGGAGGTGGATCAATAGCCCTTTACCATTTCCACGTCTGCACCATCTTCGAGTGCTCGGGTGGCGCCAGTCACAATACAGGTGGAAGTGTTGGGACGGGCTTCCAGTACACGCAACTCCGCCAACACTTCGAAGGGATAGCCCTCGTGGGCGTCTTTTTCACCAAGGCTTTCCCGGTAAAAATCCCGTTGCTTAATTACGAAAAACCGATTGCCCTCCCGAACGCCATCTTCGTGTCCTTTGTCGACAAACACTATCTGATGCTGACTGTACAGCAGGGTGGGATCGAGATGCGCCACAACGGTTCCCTTCAACTCCTGCTGGTTTGTTTTAGAGGGTACCAAATCAAAACGGCGATGCACCGGCCCAATCATCGTTCCCCGCTCGATGGGATGCAGCGATTCATCAATCACCACCCTGGCAATACCGTCTTTTTTATTAAAACTGGTCACGCGCACAGACCCCAGAATCTCTACCAGTTTACCCACCTCCGTATCCGGATCATCGGTGGCATTGACCTCCTTTAAAATTCGAAAAGCGGCGAATTCATCTCCCACCTGAACATCGCGGTTCTTTTCAAACGCCACATATGCCTCGTCGTACTGTGACAAAAGCGAATTCTCTCGCTGGGCCCCACTCACCACGCCGGACTGCTCCAATACCTTTTTGTCCACAAACCCCCGGTTGCGTGAGAGTATCGCATCCGCCCGTTGTCTCGCCGACGCCACCTTTACCGCATCGAGTTCCCCTGGCCCATCGTCCATGCTCGCCATCATTTCCGCCATCGGTGGCACCAGCCAAAGGGTATCCCCTGGGTAAATCCAGTTGGGGTTGGTGATTTCGGGGTTATACGACCAGATTCTCGGCCACACATAGGGGTCGCCAAAATGGGTATTGCAAATGTCCCACAGCGTGTCGCCGTTTTGAACCGTATACACCTTCCGGGTGCTCGATTTTTCCTCTCTCGCCATCGCAGCGGTCGGTTTGGTTGCACCAATGGAAATCGATGTGCGATTCCGTGCAGCAATCGACAGCGCGGATTCTTTCATTGGGGGCGCATGGGTGGTAATGCCCGGTTTCACGTCGCGCTGATAAAATGCGTTTTCGCTGTCGGCGTTCTCTTCCACGCTGCCTTGCGCTTTGAACGAGTTTGGAGAATCGACACCGGCGCTTCCTTTGGCGCTGCCACCGATTTTGAATTCTCCGGCCATTGACGAGGACGAAAGCAGCACCCATACCCCAATGGCACTGCCCCAAATCCCAACCTTCACTAGTCTACTCATAATGTTCACCTTTTTGCCGAAGTTCGAACAAGCGTTGCGCTTCCCTTATTTTCCACCATTCGCTTGCTCGCCTTGCGGGCCGCTTCCGTTCCCGGAAACTTCTCCACTACTTTAAAATAGTATTCCCTGGCCTTGGCCGCGTCCTGCAATCTATCATAGATAAACCCAATACGGTACAGACTGGACGCCGCCTGCTCCGATCGAGGGTATCTGCGCAATAATCGTTCGAACTCGCCTACCGCCTTAAACAACTGACCCTGCGCCAGATAACACTCGGCAATCCAGAACATCGCGTTATCTGCAAATTTATGGTTGCTCTCCTTTTGCAGAAATGCCGAGAATCCCGCCAGCGCTCCCGGATAATCCTTGTTGTTATAAGATCTGTAAGCCGCATTGAAGAGCGCCATGGAATCCTCTTCCGCCTGCTGCATTTGCCCGTCGGCTCCCATCACTCCCAGATTGTCGCCCCGATTGGTCACCGGTATGTCAGACCATGGCTGCGGCATCGAGGCTCTCTGGCGCGTCGCTTCTGCGCTGCCATTCGTCGCCGGCACGGAATTTCCATATCTCGCAAGGGAACTCTCGTTCAACGTCAATTTGGGTCGATTTTTTTCGTCCACTTCCAAATCATCTCGAAATGATACACTGGATTCCGTAGCTTCCGGCTCGGGCGACTCTTCACCGTACTCCGGCGTCAAACGCACGGTACGCAACCCCTCTTCGGCTATCTGCCGCCTGGCCAGTGCCTGTTTTTTTTCATAGAGCAGCACCTTGTCATCGAGTTCACGGGTTCGGGCCTTCAGGTTGGCATTTTCCGCTTTCAGTTGAACAATCTGTTTTTCCAGTGCTGCGAATCTGCCGTCGCCGTCCTTAGCCATTTGTCCGGCGCATCCGGAAAACGACGTAATGGGCGCAACGCAAATCAATCCAGTAATGAGAAACTTTGTACACGTATTCATGGTTTTTCCCCTCAGAAGCACCTCTTGCCTGAATACATTGTAGGCATATGTAGGATAGTGGTCAAAAAAAATGCTTTTTATTTTTTTTCTGTGATACAACCGCCTCATGACCGAGTTGAAACGCGACATGCCCGTGCGATCCATCAAAGTAAAAATTAAGGACATTGGCTATATTCGCTGGTGTCTGGAATCTCATGATGGAATCGCAAACCCCACCACCAGAATGGAAACTCCGGAAATATTGGACTTAACCATCGCTCCCGACTTTCTGGACGATGCAGAAAACCTCATCAGTGCGCTGGAGGAAGAATTGGGCATCGAGCGGGTGGACGGGCCGACCATGTCTCCTTTACTGTAATGGCCGATACGCTCCTGCATTTAACGCTGGCCAACGAAATCGGAAACCACCCCGACGTATCATCCGAAATCCGGAATCTAATACATACGCATCCTGACGATTATCTTATGGGAAGTGTTGTATTCGATCTCCCATATTACGAATTAATTTTCATAACCGGGTTCCGAACGCTGTTGCATCAGCCTCCGGTGTACCACCCTTACGGTGAATGCATCCACAATTCGCGTTGTCGTCAAATCAACGTCACCCTTTGTACCGCCGCTGAGACGCCCGCGCAAAAAGCACTGGCCTGTGGTGCACTGACTCATTTTGCGGTGGATATTGTTTTTCACCGGGAAATCGAAAAGCGGATTCAGCATCAAAACATCTCTCACGATGCGTTCGAGCGCCAGATTGGGTTGCATTGTCACAATGCATTGCTTGGGCACAGCGGTGTTGGCTCCAATTACACGCAAAAAGTCACCTGGCTTTTCCCCGCATTGGGTTGGAGCAGTTACGTATCTGCGACACTTAAAACGCATCTGGCATGCACGCCATCCTCAAACGTATTCGAAAAATGGCAGCGTTCCCTGCGTTTGTTTGGTTTGCTGTACAGCCGTTCGTGGTTTCCATGGCTCAATTCCACCATTGAGCCACACCCGGAATTACCCGCACTCGCTGACTCTCTGATTAAAGGTATCCGTCCTGTGAACACGCGCGCGAGAAAATTTTTTTGATGGTGTAGATTCATGCCCGAAATGGAGGTGTGACAATGAAAA
>JAFGQN010000021.1 GCA_016935665.1 Deltaproteobacteria bacterium
GCGGCCTGCCTCTTCCAGCCAGGGGGCAACTTCGACTCTGTCGTTGATTCTGACGCCGCCAACGCGTTCCAGGTGTTCATCGTCCCTGGAAGCAGAAGCCAAAGCCGCAGATGTGCCTGCCGGGAGCGAGTTCAAGGGACATGCGGATTTTTATGTGCAGGAGCTGATAATCAAATCACTGACCACCTGCTACAGGCGGGAGCAATGGCTGACACCGGACGGCAAAACGCTAACGGCGAAGCGCCACGAAATAAATCCCAACCTGGTTATCGTAAGTGACGATGTGTGCGGGACAGTTCAACGTGCTGCTGCACGTCCTGTGCTGGATTCACGCCGAGCGCATACTGGCAAAACTCACAGGTTTCAACGGCACGCAGCGAAACGAGCTTCGGCAGATTCGCACAGCGGTGTGGAAGCTGTACCGCGACCTGAAAGCATATCAAAAGAAACCGACGCCCGAGGCCAAACCTGAACTGGCGCGTCGCTTTAACAAAATCTGCGAGACTCAAAACAGTTTCGCAACGCTGAACAGCGCGCTCAAACGAATGCACAAAAACAAGGCTGAACTGCTGCTCGCCCTTGAGAGACCGGACCTGCCGCTGCACAACAACCTGAGCGAAGGCGATATTCGGGAATACGTGAAGCGCCGCAAAATCAGCGGCGGTACGAGAAGTGAAAACGGTCGCATGGGACGGGACACTTTCGTCAGTCTTAAAAAAACAAGCAGAAAACTCAAGGTATCATTCTGGGGATTCCTCAATGACCGCATCCGTAAAAATGGCGCTGTCCCGCCGCTCCCCTGCCTTATTGAACAGCCAGCACTCTCTGAATGACTCCTGTCTTCTACACTCGCTGTCCTTCTCCAGCACTTTTTGAGAAGTTATCCGTATTCTACTTCATCAGAAGCGCACAGTCAATGCCACGTATAATCCGTCAATTTTTCTCATGCTATTATTAGAAACTGTGGGAGTGACGTAAGGATGCAGCTTATTGCGAATTCTCTTGTACTTTTTAATGAGGAAAATTCCCCATATTGTCGCGGGAACACTCACAACCGCAGCTGCAACAGCAGCTGCGAAAAAGATGAGTGGAACACCTTCATATGGTTCATTGTTGGGTTCTTCATCATCCTGGATATTGGAAGGTGCGAAGAGAACCATCGTTGGGATAGACATAGTGAATGTAATAATTCCAGTAGTAGTCAGTAGAACTCCGCGGCGATATTTTCGCCTGGCATAACGATATTCGTAGTCAACGAATTGTGGCCATCTGTCCTTGTGATGTTGCCATTTGTAGTAATGCCGATCGAGATTTGTACCGCCGTATATCACTTCAATTTCTTGTTGCGATAATGAGCCGGCTTGAAATTCTGGAGCTGTGGTGTCGATTTGTGAATTACGAGTTGGTGACTGTTTCGCCTGTTCATATTCATGAGTCAGTGGAGACTGAGCATTAGCAACAGTGGTGAAAAGAATAATAGATATGGAAATTAATATATTTTGCGTCATGAGAATATTCTGAATCAAAAACAGTGCCAAATCTCATTATGTACTGTAACGGCTCTAATGTATTATGAATGTGAACACCAGGTACAGTATTAAATAAAATGCGTGAAAAAAATATACTTGGCGCAAAACAATGAAAAACAGGTCGTGAGGCGTAGCCATAGGGGCAAGGGGAATATGGCAACGATTTTACATACGTTCGTTTTAAGCCGTAAGGCAGCAAATTGCTTGATTTGGCAGGAAAGAAACGGCGAATGGGGTCGTTTTTTTACAATTGATATTTACACAGGAAGACGACCTCAAATGTCAATCGTAAAGGAGCTGTTGCCCAAAGCGAGTTGACATGCAAAACTTAAGATAATCACACATTTCTAACGGACTTGACCATGAGGAAATTATGATCTGCTTTTACATTATCCAATGTTTGTGCGGCGCTGGGCCTGCAGACGGTGCACGTGCCAGATGGATTGACCCGTCCAATGGTCATGGATAGTCTCAGGCGTTCACCCAGTTTTTAAAACGTCGGATAAGGCCAAGGCCGTCTTCCACAATCATATACAGCGCGGGGACCAGCATCAGCGTGATCAGTGTGGAAAAAAGAACCCCGAAGCCCAGGCTGATTGCCATGGGAATTAAAAAGCGCGCCTGAATGGACGACTCGGTAATCATGGGGGCCAGCCCAAGGAAGGTTGTTAAAGAGGTGAGCAGAATGGGCCGAAATCGCCGGGCGCCCCCATGGATGACCGATTCAAAGGCGCTCTCTCCGCTCCGTCGTTTTACATTGATGGCATCCACCAGCACCAGCGAATCGTTCACCACCACTCCCGCCAGCGCCACAATTCCCATCACACTGATAAAACTGAGATTGTACCCCATCAGCAGGTGACCCAGGATGGCGCCCACAAAGCCAAATGGAATGGCCGTCATGATGATTATGGGCTGAATATAGCTGCGGAACGGAATGGCGATAAGTGCAAACATGACCACCAGTGCAATGATGAAGTTTATCCCCAGCGCGCTGAACGCTTCCATCTGTTCACGCTGTTCACCGGCCATTTCCCACTTCATCCCCGAATACTTCTTCAGCAGGTTTGGCAGAATCGTTCCTTTAAGGGTTTTAAGCACTTTTTCCGGCGACGCCACGCCTGGCATCAGCTCTGCTGTAACGTTAACCGTTCGCTTGCCATCTTCACGCTTGATGGAAGTGGGCGACAGATTTCGTGAGGCCTCGGCCACATATTGCAATGGCACCTGGCCGCCTTCGGATGTGCGAATGAGCATGTTCTCAATGTTGAATTCACTTTTCCGGTCGCTTTCGGGATAGCGCACCATCACTTTCAATTCATTGCGTCCCCGCTGCTCCCGCAACGCTTCGGTGCCATAGAATGCGCTGCGAATCTGCCGCGCAATTTCAAAGGAGGTCAACCCCAGCGATCGGGCTTTGGGCAGCAATCGGTAGTCCACCTGCTTTTTGCCTTCGGAAAAACTGGTTTCGATGTCGGTGAGGTCGCTGAATCCCCGAAGCTCGCTGGCCAGCTCATCGCTGGCACGCTGCAGCAAACGCATGTCATCGTGAATCAGCACCACATCGACAGCCGCGCCGGCACTGGGTCCCACCATGTCCTTAAAGGTAAGAGACTTCAGTCCCGCCATTTTGGGGATGGCCTGTTCCCAGTCGCGACGCAATTGCTCGGAGCCCACATCCCGCTCGTCGCTGGGCACCAGATTGAGTTCGATAGTCACAAGATGACTTCCTCCCGATCCTGCAGTTCCCGCATGAGGGCCGCGACGACTCGTGGGTCCCGAGCCCAGATTGGTAAACATGCCGCGCAATATTTTATCGCCACCGTGGGGCGCAAGTATCTTTTTTGCAGCGGCTTCCAGTTGCTTTTGCACCTTGATGGTTTCGGCCACCGGCGTCCCATAGGGCAACTCCGCAGTGGCTCTGACCAGGTCCCCTTCGAGAGTGGGGAAAAACTTGAACGGCACGAATCCACCAAGCACCGTGCCCACTGTCAAAAGCAGCACCGCGATGGCCCCCGCCAGCACAATGTAGCGAAAACGCACCATGGCTTTGAGAACAGGGCGATACGATTTGTCCACGAATTTGTCGAGGGAGCCGGAGATGGCCATCTGAATTTTACTGAAAAGTCCAGAGCGCTTTTCGTTGTCGGCGCCGGTGGAATGGGCCAGGTGGGCCGGCAGAATGAAAAAAGATTCAAACAGAGAAACCCCCAGCACCAGTATGACAATCAAAGGAATGAGCATAAACAGTTTGCCCATGATGCCTGGAACAAAAAGCATGGGTGCAAACGCCACCATGGTGGTGAGAATGGAAAAGGTGATGGGCATGGCCATTTCCCTCGCCCCTTCCACCGCGGCCTGCAGTTTGGGAATCCCCTGCTGTACTTTATGATAAATGTTCTCGCCCACCACGATGGCATCGTCCACCACCATACCCAGCGTGACGATAAATGCAAAAAGAGTGAGCATATTGATGGAAACGCCCAATGCCGGCAGCATAAAGAAGGCCCCAAGAAACGAAATGGGAATTCCCAGCGACACCCAGAAGGCCAGACGCAGACGCAGGATGAGCGCCAGCAGCAGCACCACCAGAATGCCGCCGTACTTGGCGTTTTTCACCAGCAAATCGATGCGGTCGGTAAGCAGCTCGGAATCGTCCTGCCACAGTTTGAGTTCAAAGCCGCCGGGAAGCTTTTTCTGAAGTACATCCACGTACTCGTGCACCTTTTGAGAGACTGCTTTGGGCGTTTCATCCCCCACGCGATACGCCGTCACTCGCACGGCCCGCTTGCCATTAAAGTACGACGCTGCGTCTGTTTCGGCAAAACCGTCTTTAATTTTGGCGATGTCGCCCAGGCGCACCTGCGATCCGCTCAGACTGCTGCGTAAAATAATGTCCTCAAACTCCACACCGGCCTTTTTGCGATCGGTCACACGGACCAGCACTTCGCCGGCAGAGGTTTTCACGGAGCCGCCCGGCAACTCAATGGACGCGGCCTTCACAGCGGTGGCCACCTGCTCCAGCGTGAGCCCATATGTTTCAAGGGTATCCTGCGGAATTTCGATACTGATTTCCAAAGCGGGCACCCCTTCGATTTCCACCTGAGTGATTTCGGGGTATTCCAGCAAATCCGACCGGGCCATCTCCGCCGCCTCGTGCAGTTCCTTGAGCTCCCTGTCCGCTGAGATAACCAGCGAAATCACCCGTGACCTTGGGGCCAGCAGTTTCACCAGTGGTCGTTCCACCTCTTCGGGAAAAGAAGTGATGCGATCCACAGCGTTTTTCACATCCTGCAGCACGGAGTCCGCGTTTTCGCCGCTCAGAATCTCAATGGTAACCATACCGGAGCCCTCCGCGGCGGTGGAGGTTACCCGCTTGACACCGTCCAGACCGCGGACCGCTTCTTCGATGGCCAACACAATTCCCTGCTCGGTTTCTTCGGGGCTGGCCCCGGGATACGGCACCTGCACCTGAATGGTGTCCAGTGAAAACTCCGGAAACACTTCCTGCTTGCTTTTAAACACGCCGATAAGTCCCCCCAGCAGTATGATGGCCATCAGCAGATTGGCGGCCACGGAATTGTTGGCCATCCAACCGATAGCCCCTTTTCGCAATCCCTTTTTCAACTCATTCGACGGGGTCTTCTTTTTTTCAGTTTGTTTCTCCGGGGCCATGACTATTTCTCCTGCCCTTTGTCCATACGGGAGGACAGTTCTCGACCCTTTTTATTATTCGTCTCAACCGGGGCATCTGCCGTTGCCTTTTTGGCGCTACCGTTCACCCGCGCCACCGGCATGCCTTCGAGAGGGAAGGAAATAGGACTGACAACAATCTCGTCACCGCTCTTAAGACCTCCCGATATAATCACGAGTTCAGGCTCTTTCCAGGCCACCTGCACCTCTGCTCTCTCCAGACGATCGTCTTTGGAAACACGCCACACGAATTCGCCTTCACGGTGGGCGCCTCTGGGGATGCTGATAACATCCTGCATGACATCCCCTTCAATCTCTACTTCCACATAGGCTCCCGCCAGCAGCGGCAATCCCGAATCGCCCGAGTCAAATGGCTTTTGCACTTCGACCAGCAAAGTGGCCGTACGGTTGCGACTGTCCAGTTGTCCCAGCAGTCGAATCACATGTCCATGGCGCACAATCTGTTTGTTGCCGCCCACCTTTTGAATGACCTGGGCCACCGAGCCATCCTCCGCATTCAATCCGGGAATGCGAATGGCGTTCAGTTGCTCCACCGGCACGGACACCTCCACCCACAACGCCTCGGTCCCCATCAGGGTCATCAGTTGCGAGCTGGGACCCACCACCTGGCCCACGTCCACATTCTTTTGTAGAATCATGGCGTCAAACGGCGCCTTTATCACGGTCTTTTGTAAATTCAGTTTGGCCCGTGCCAGACTGCTCTTGGCGGTCTGCTGCTGTTGTTGGGCTTCTTCCAGCTGCGGCTTGCGCAATACCAGATCCGACCCGGCACCGACAGTGTCGCCACGGTTCACCAGTTCCCATTCCTTTTTGGCCACATGCCCGCGACTCTGCTCCAGCGTCAGATTCAGTTTGGCCTGTTCCACCTGACCCATCTGCTGCTCCAACGCCAGCTTGTAATCGCGCTTATCGATGCGGGCGATAATCTCTCCTTTTTTAAAGCGACTGCCCGGGATGAGATTGGGCGACACCCAGGTGATTTTGCCGGTCACTTCGGGCATCATGACAATCTGAGTGGCGGCCTGCACGGCGCCGCTGGCCAGAACGCGCACCGGACGGGTTTCCGCAGTTACCTTCATGGTTTCCACCTGCAGTACCCGTTGAGTCGGAGCCACGTGTTTGGCTGTTTTGGCTTTGTTCTTTAAGTGCATCATCCCAAAGCCACCCAGAGCGATAATAACAACAGGGATAAAAAATTTGAATACGAACGCTTTCATGGGAACTCCAATTATTCAGTCACAAGCTTCCGGGTCCAATTGCCACCCAGCGCTTCCAATAGGTTAATTCGGGCCGACAGCAGATTTCGCTCCGCCTGAATGAGGTTTAATTGATTCAGCTGCAACACATCGTTGGCAGTGAGTACGTTGATGTAGTTGGACAACCCCGCCAAATAGCGACGGGTGGCCTCCTGCACGGTGAGTTCGGACACTTTGGTTTGCGCCTGCAGCGCCGCCAGATACTCCCGCTGCGCCCGTTCGCGCTCCTGCGCCGCCCGCACCTGTGTTCGCATCTGCAACACATTGTTTTCAAGCGCATACTGGGCGCTCACGGTTTGTGCTTTTGCCAGCTGAATGGCCGTGCGGTTGGCACCTCCCATATAGATGGGCACCGTGAGGGTGGCCCCAATCTGCCAGGCCTCGTCGCCATCCCATTCGTTGATGCGCGTCCAGCCGTAGCCCACCTTCCCCATAAACGCCAAAGAGGGCAGCAGGGCGCGCTTTGCCTGGGTTTCTTTTATTTTCAACGCGTCGAGCCGAATGGTGGCTGCCCGCAGTTCGGGTCTGCCCGTCATCAAACGACTGTTGAGTTGATTGTCGGCCTGCACTTTGGGGGCGGCGCCCAGCTCTGGCAATTCGGCCGGGATTTGGGGCAATGTCTCCACCGGCACATCCAACAGTGCCGCCAGCTGCAATTTGCCGCTTTCGACAATGGTTTTGGCCAAAGGAAGCTGTGCTTTTTTGGATTCCACCTGTGCCCGCTGCTGCAGCACATCGAGGGACGTGGCCGTTCCCGCATTGAATTGTGCGGTTACCAGTTGAAGCAGTTTCTCGTAGTTTTCAATCTGGGCCTCGATGAGCTGGACCCGTTTGTTGGCGGCCACAACATCGTAGTAGTTTTGAACCACCAACGACGCAATGGTCATGGCCTGCGCCTGCACATCCTCCCTTGATGCGGACACTTCCTTCAGCGACGCCTGACGGGCCATGCGATAGCGTCTAGTGATATCCACTTCGTACTTTGCAACCAACGCGGCCGACACAGTTTGCATATAGTTGGGGTAGTCTGGGGAAGGCGCATTCTGCATTGCCCGCAATTGGTTGAGGTTGATACCCAACAAATCTGCGGTTCCCTGATCGATATTATCAGCTTCAATAAATGAAAGCAGATTGGATGCAGAGCCGGTAACGGGTGCATCAAAGTCCTTCAGCAGGTACGACCCCTCTGCGTACACCACCGGGCGCATGGGAGCCAGGGTGGCCTCTGCGGCGGCTTCGGCCACGTTGATGCGGGCGTTAGTGGCATCAATTCCCGGATTTCCCCTGAGGGCACGGTGAACGAGGTCGTTTAACACCGGATCATCAAATCCACTCCAGGGAGAACCGGTCACCGCAGCGTCCTTCTGCCTGTCGTTGGACGATGGGCCTGCCATCTGCGATTCTGCCGCGATGGCGTCAAACGCTGCAAACATCCAAATAAAACCAAATAAAATAAGAGCATTAGCCGTTCCAACACGATTCATTGCGAAAACTCCTGGGTCACAATACCGCTGCAAAAATTGCGAACGGTGTCCTGAATATAAACATTGTCGTCCTCTATGCCTGTCCCTGGCTGTGACATTATTAATCGAAAAAAAACACGTCCCTGCATGGCCCCCATCAAATTCATGGCCAGCACGTCCACATCGACATCGGCGCGAATCTGCCCGTTTTCCTTTGCCCGCCGCACAAACCCGGCAATACCTTCGAGCACGCGCAGGGGAGGCGGCTTTTTCATGGCGGAAAAGAATCTTTCCGGAGAAATCAGGCTGCGCTGGTTGTGCATGGCAATAATGCGAGGCAATATTTCCACCAGTAACGCCCATAGCCGCTGAAACATCTCCGTTAACTGCGGCTCAATGGGCCCCTTTTGGGGATGCGTGGAAAGCCATATTGAGAGGCCCACCACATTGGTGAGAATCTCCTTGGAGGCCACAGCTGCGATAAATAAATCTTCTTTTGTTTTAAATCGCTTAAACAATGTCGCCTGAGAAATTCCCGTCTTTTGAGCGATTTCCTGGGTGGACACCTGCGGTCCTTTCTCCAGAAAGCAGTTCCGGGCCACCTCCAGTACTTTCTCGTCGGATACTATTTTGGGTCGAACCATGGTCACTCCATTCTTTAGTAAGTGAGCGCTCACTTACCCATAATGAGACTCCTTTTGAAAATTGCAACCCATTGGATCATATTTTTTTATTTCGCTTACCTTTTTGAGTTTCTGGCCGACTTACATTCTGAAACCGGAGTGCTCCATGAAACATACACCCGATGAGACAACACTCGATAAGGAACAGATTGCCAAAGCGTTCGTACATGCCGCGTTTGAAAAGAAACTCCTGGCGGACCAAATCGATGGTCTCTATGAATCTCTGGACAATATCAGTGCGAGTCTGGACATCGAGTCCAGGCAGCAACTCTTTAAAAATACAAAGGAATATATGGAGAAACTCGCCCACCGCATAAAGGATGTCGAACGGCAGCTGAATGAAATGCTTCCTCAGGTCATCGCGTTTAATAACGAAACGTTCTTCCTCCATTCCACCGCATCTGACCCCAGGATGGATAACACGCTCTCATTTGCCACTCGAAAACCCAAACGATCTGACGAGCCATTTAACGATACGAGCCTGGAAAAACCGCCGGAATCAGAGGAACCCCCTCTGGTCAGAGTGACGCTGGACATGGACGCAGGCGGTGAGAAGGTTCCGGCGGGCATTCAGCTGCCCCATTATGCGCCCGAAAAACCCACGCTTCTTGCGATGGAGCCCGCCCCTCTGGTGGACGAGAATGATGAACCGTATCAGTTTGAAGAAGACGACGACGTTCGGCTGTCCCAGGACGAAATTTTCGACACGCCTCCGCCGGTATTGACACCGTCACAGAATCCCGACTACGTGTTGGACGATGCAGTCAAAGCGTTTTCGGAACAGGTGGCTGGGCCGGAGAATAATATCGGGCAGGTGGCAGTGGATAGTTCCGAATCCGCCGACGCAAACCATGACGCAAAGATTGAAGATACCCATTGCGCATCGGAATTGTCCGAGACATCCCCGGTGACGGCTCGCGGGCCCAAAGACACGTTTCGCTATGCGGAGCTGCCGTCGCGCATTCCCGCCCCCGATTCGTCACGGCAAATCGCAAAAATTGATTTGGCACCGGCTAGAGACGTTATTGATGGAACGGAGGAGTCGGTTCCGAAAACCGACACACTGCGGCTCGCACAGTCTACCGCCGGCGACACGGATTTACCGGATTCCGACGGCCATGCGCCACACGACAATCTGGCAGGGATGCTGGCGCCGGACGAAACAGAGGCCGAACCCCCAACTGAACTGCACACTGATCCCTCTGCAGAGATGGCATCAGATGACTCCGATGACGCGACAGAAGCCGCCCCCCGCGATCGCACAGAGGAAAGTATTCTATTCTGGAAGCAAAGCGCGATTTCATCGCCATCCACTGATGATACTCCGTACAAAACCATCCTGAAAGACGCCACCGCCATGTTTGACAGACATTTTGCGTTGAGTAGAATTCCCTCGCTGTTGCCGGGCAACGCTGCGTCCTCGGCGCCTCCGGAGCATCCCGCGGCAGACAGCGATTCGCCTAAAACACACCAGTTGGATGGTTCCGCAAAGGAATCGGCACAGAACGATGTGTCTCCAGACGCCGAAACATCTGACAGCAATGACGGAGCTTCCGGCAACGCATACGATGATGTAAATCCACTGGAAAAAGAGCTGTTCGCCATGATCAGCGCCCATATGGATTCCAGCGAAACAGAAGCCAGGTTTTCCTATCCACCACAATCTCTGACGGACACCGATGCCGTTGCCATTCCTCCAGGTGACGACCTGCCCCCTGCAGAAAATATCGAGGACACCAAACAGGAAGAAACCCACTCGAACCGGAGCAACCACTGATGATAACACACCTGGATGTGGAAGAATTGAGCCAGAGCATCATTGACGAAGCGATTCATCTGGCCCGCAACGATCACATTCCCGACTGGGAAAGATGTCTTGAGCAACTGGATATACGGATTGCGAATTTAGACGAAGAGGTTCTTCACAAGCCGATAATTCCCCCGGAACTGCAGGACGCATATCGGGAGAGGATTGACAATCTGTCGCTGGAGAACACGACACTGCGCACGCGGCTCGGACAGACCAAAGAAGCGCTGGAGCGCGCACGGGAAGCGTACATGGCAGAGCGGGAACAGACGCGACGACTCCAAACAAAGCTGGAAGAGTTGGAGCAGCGACTTCTGACCTACCTGAGCCATTAGTGTATTTGAAAGACAGGAAATATCATGTATAGGCACCACATCGAGCACACTTTCACAACGAAAAACGTTTTGCATCAGCTGCATTTGCGTCGTCCCAGTGTTCAGCTGATTTGCGCCGCCATTGTCACTGCTATCGTATGTGTCGCTCCGGACACACGGGCGTCAGAAGACCACAGCGCCGACATCATTGTGGTGCTCGATTTGTCAGGCAGTATGAAATCCGATGACACTGCTGACCGCTTCAACGCTTTTTTTTCGTGGGCGTCAACCTTTAAGGTCAAGGGAGATCGCATTGGTATCGTGGCCATGGGGAATGGGGCCCGCCTCATTGCGCCCCTCACCGAAGCTGCGGAAATAGACTTTGCAAAACTCTCAAACCGACTGAAACGACGCGCCAAATACACCGATGTGGCCGCAGGACTGGAAAACGCATACTACGAGTTAAAGAACAATTCCAGGCCAAAGGTCGCCAAACTCATTCTCCTGTATTCCGATGCGCAGATTGATATGCCCAAAGGTACGTGGGACATGGAGAACTCGCTGCGCTATTTACGCGGCAGTCTTATTCCATCCCTCAGTCAGGAACAAATCGGACTTCTCGCCATTGTGCCCGATGGACTCAAGGCGAATTTCCCGTTGCTGCAGGAAATGGCAGTTGGGACAAACGGTGTGTACTATCGCGGTTTGCCACCAGACGCTGTGGCCACCAGACACAAAATTCTACAAAAGCAGTACTATCAAACCGAAACACCTGCCGCAATCGCAGCAGGGGCGCCCAAAGCGACACCTCACCCCCAATTGCCCCTCCCTTCCGAATCGCAATCCGAATCCGCCCCCCCAGTACTGAAAACCAAAGCGGAACCATCGGAATCCCCCACGGCAGCGGGCTCCGGCGTACCAAAGGAAGTGGGCGGCATTGGAATCGGATTTCTGGTACTGGCAGGAGTGCTGCTGATGGGCTTTACGATAATGCTGGTCGCCCTCGCGGTTCTGTTCAGGCGTACCCGTCAACCGGCGCCGACCCGGAAAGAGGAACTGGTGGATGTACTGCAGGAGCTGCAGTCACTGAAATCTGAAACGGAAAAATCGGGTATGTACGTCAGACAGATTGCTCATGATATGGATGCCGACGGCGAACCGAATTTTGGCGAGCCCCAGGATGAATTGTCACTGAGTATGGTCACCCCGTTCCTCGATTACGAAGAGGCCAAAGCGGTCATTCACAGACAGCACCCTGTCGTCGATGAGATTGCAGCGTCTCCGGCGTTTGAGCACAAGGACGCTGAGAATGGGAATCTCTCGGTTTCCACCATGGAAACACTGATTGGCACAGCCGCTGCGACAACGGACGACAAAGAGAGGGGACAAGCATGAAAAAGCCCGCAATTATACCTGTGGCAGGGGGCAAAGGGGGTATCGGCAAAAGCATTATCGCCGCCAATATCGCCGTTACGCTGGCAGCTCAGGGACACGATGTGGTGGCCATGGATTTGGACCTCGGTGGTTCCAATCTGCACGCAATTTTTGGGATTCGAAATTCCGAAAAAAATATTGTGCATTTTGCGACGCATCGGGATGTGGCTCTGGAAGACATGGTGCTGCCCACCAAATATGCGGGCACCAGGATAATATGTGGCGCCGCCAACATCGCCGGCGCGGCCGACATTCCCGCGCAACAGAAACTGCGCATCATTCACAATATTGAGACATTGTCCGCGGAATACGTCATTCTCGATTTGGGCGCCGGCAGTTCGTTCAATGTCACCGATTTTTTTCTCACAGGGGAACAGGGCGTGATTGTGGTCGTTCCGGAAATCACCTCTCTGATGGACGCGTACAGCTTTTTGAAAACAACACTGTACCGCCGACTGCAAATGGAATGGCAGCATGAGCCGGAAATCAAAATTCTGATAGAGGAATTTAAAAATCCCGGAAACGATGCTCATATGCAAACAGTTGAAGATTTACTGCGCGCCGTACGCAATGTCAGTATGGCCCATGAGCACGAAATGCGGATGAAACTGCAAAGCTATGGCGTCAAGGTGGTTGTGAACAAGGTTCGCCAGAAAAAAGATTTCCAGGTGGTGCGCACCATTCAGCAACTGGCGCTTAAAAATCTGAATCTGGCCGTCTACAATGCGGGCTTCGTCCCCTATGACACCACAGTGGAGCACTCCGTCAACCAGATGGTTCCTTTTGTTCAACTCTTTCCACAAAGCGCCGCCACTCACCAGATGGGACAACTGGCCAAAGCTCTAACCGCTACGTCCGCGGCATAATTCATCTACCCTGGCCGCAGATGAGGCATACCAGCAACAGTTGCACGAAAAGCAAATGTTTTCGTCTCATTTCATATTGTGCGCTATAATGTTTCACGTGACCCGGATTACCCAACATCTTTTTCTGAATATCGTGCTGCTCGTCGTGCTGACATGTGGGGCATGCGGACGAATTTCGTTTGAGGATGGCGACACCTCCCATGAATTTGTCGGTGATGGTGATACCGATGCGGACAGTTGGGTCACGACGCCAACCGACACTGAGACTGAGGACACCGCGCCGGACAACACTCTTCACTATTCCGGTCCAACCGAAGCCATATCCATCGCTCCTCCAGACGGTGAGCGTTTTATAGACAGTGCCGGCAACTCGGCTGGCGTACAGGGCATATTCTATGCATACAGCGACGATACGTCCTCTATAGCCGTGTCCAATTCCGCAGGTGGGTTTTTCTATCTCAGCGGCCAGGTGGCTGCCGCACCGCCGAATGAATACATGTATATCGGTATGGGCACAGGGCTATGTTTCGATACCAACGATACGTATTATCCCATTGGAAACTGTCCCTTTGCCCCCCAGCTGGCAGATCAAATGGTTGGTATTTCATTTGAGATGACCGGCACATATCCCCTATTCGGTGTTCTGGAGATAACGTTTATCTGTACCAGTACGGGCAACATGCTGTACTGGCGCATTCCGGCGACCGGAGAACACGAAGTGCTTTTTTCGGACATGCAGGTTCGCCAACCCAACATCCCGTTTACTGCCGGAGACATCGACCGGGTGCAGTTTCAGCTCTCCAATACGACCCAGCCCCCTATTTCGTATGATTTCTTTTTGGGGAATTTCAAGATTCTAATGAGAGCAGACTGACGGAATGGAAAAAACGAAAGCTATTCCAATATGGGGACGTCTTCGTCGCTGCAGGCCAGCTGCACTTTGACCCCACTGACATCGCCATCTTCAAGGGTGGCGCATGCAGCCTGGCAAAACTCAATGGCGGTGTGGCTGCTGTCGCTAAACGTCCAGCCCCTGTTTTTGGCGCAATTGTCATCGCGTGGAATCGCCTTTCCATCGAAGGTCACCACAACGCGATTGTAATCCACGTTGTCGCTCTGGAAGGTGCCCAGTTTAAAATCACAGCTGACCACCACAGTCTCTGCGATTTGACTGAGGGCGGACTTCAGCTCGTCCCCATTATCTGCGCTCAGATACTGAGTAAACGGCGTACCGCCGGCAGCAGCGATGGCATTGAGCTGGTCTGGATCAGCGCCCTCGCCAAAGCCGATAACAATCGTCTTGATGCCTTCGTCATTTCTCAGTGTCGAGGTCACTGCCGCCAGTTCCTGCGCCGTGGCGCCACCCTGCTGGTCATAAACACCTTCCGGGCCACATGAATCCTGCCCATCCGAAATAATCACCAGATAACTGCCGCCTCCAGCGGAAAATGCCGGTGCGTATGCCGAATCTGTATAATTCTGCATAGCCAAAAGGAGCGGTGTTGCATCACCTGGCTCCCACTGACTCAATTCATTGGTGATGACAGTGCCGTTGTTCAATGCCACATCGTGCACCACGGACTCTCCCACCGCGCACGAGGAGCCATTGCCGCCACCAGACCTCCCCCCCGGACGCGCAAAAAGGTCCAGACCAAAACTGATTTCACTATCGTAGGCGGTCACCATCTCCTGAATCGCGCCCATGGCCAGTGTCCATTTATTGTCTTCGCGCATGGACTGGGACTTGTCCTCCAGCAGCATCACACGAGTGGCCACCCGATTTAGTTCTGTTGTGAGTGTTTCGCATGCGACAAAATCATCGCCAATTGTGTTGTCAAAGCCGTCATCAATAATCCCCCCCAGACCGCCATCGCCGCCAGGCAATCCGGTACTGTTGTCGCCCTCACCGCCCATAATGCCCCCAAGACCAGCGCCGCCTGCCTGTCCATCTTCTCCCCCCTCCCCTTCGCTACATCCTGACCAGACTCCAACGATAGATAATAGACACAGTAATGCAACCTGATGATGTTTCATTTGTTTCTCCTGATGTTGAATGCCCGTGTGCACGCCATTTGCTCTTTTGCGGCGTTGTCTCCATCATCCAATTCTATCAAAAAAAAAGTTTCTGGTGACAACAATCTGCAACGCCTCCCGGTGAAACATGTCTCATTGCAGTGCAATTTTCCAATGGACTTTTCACCATCGTTCCCATGTTGGTGGATTGGGGCCCTCAAACAGGAAAAATCAGCGTTAACAGAATACCCACATGCAACAAACGCCGCACTTTTACCGATATTGTTTTCCGGAGAACCGACTGACAACACTGCCAAACAAAAAAACTGCATTTTCAACACGTTAGAACTTTTTTTGTTTTTTTTTGCAACAAAATCAAAAAACGGCCGAAGAGGAGAAGCCATCCAGCGAAAGGAAATTGGGATGCAGGAAATAGAAATAGCGGTACTTATCGATAAAAAAAAACAGGCCACCTATCGATTCAGTGAGTTCCCCCTTGAAATTGGCAGAGACGCCAGCTGCCATTTTATCATTCGACATAAAGTCATTGGGAGAAAACTGTGCAAAGTGTGGTGGGAGCCGGACGGCATCATTCACCTGGAGGAACACTCCGGATTGACCAATCCCATTTACGTTAATGGCACACTGGTGGAGGGGGGAATTGCCGCAACATCTCTCTCCGCGCGCATCGGCCCGGTGGGTCTGGAGATTCGCAAGGCAACTCGTAATCCGACAGGTACAGCACAAACGCGTCCATCATGGGCCGGCATTTCGTTGCCAGTGCGCGTTGCGGTCGGTGCGCTCACTTTGCTTCTGGCCGCCATCTGGATTTGGACAGCACCCTCCCGGCCCTCTTCCGGGGTATCCATGGCTGACTTTCCTTTAAAACTGACCTTTACCACGGTGGACGCCGTATCTCCAGATGCGGAACAGGCCGCTTACGCCGTGCGAATGGCGGAAACCGAATACAGTCGCATGCCAGAGGACATTCAGAGGCGAAAATCCGCGATTGAACAAATGGACAAAGCCGCGCATCTACCCCTACCCAATTCCCCATTGTCGGCCCGGGCACGTGTCATTTCAAAGAAATGGAAATCGGAATTGAACGCGGCATATCGACTCGAGCTGGTAACGCTGTTTCACGCCATCGATAACGACGACGTGAAGCAGATTCAAAAGAGCGCCCCAAAGTTGATTCAGTATCTCGATACCTCCGAGAAAGGACTCATTTTATGGCTTCAACGCCAAAGCAACATTGGAGAAGAACAATGAAACCACAATTTCATCACCCCATTTATTTCCCTCAACCCTTGCAGCGAATTGCCGGATGGGCGGGTATGCTTTTTCTGCTCTGTCATTGTGGCAGTTCCCCACCCACGTCCCGACATTTTAAAGGGCCCGCAGATTACCTTGAAACCGGTTTGGCGCTGCGAGACATGGGAGACCATCTGAACGCCAGCTACTGGCTGGAAGCCGCACTGGATCAGTCCCCGGAGCGGGAGACGCACATTCTGCGATTACTGGTGGAGGAACAAATACTCGCCGGCCGATTGCTGGCTGCACAAAGCGGTCTGGACAGACTTCGCGTAATTGCTGCGAATGATTCGAGTATTACCATGCTGGCGATTGCTATCAGCAACGCCACCGCTCATCAGTCCAATGCGATGAAGGAGGCAACGCCATGATTCCCCAGGGCATATTTGAGCATTCCATCACGCGCTATCTGCAACCCATAGCAGGGCTGCTGAACGACGACAACATCAGCGAAATCATGATTAATGGTCCAGATGAAATCTGGATTGAAAAAAAAGGGGTGCTGCATCCCACGGATCTTCGCTTTCCCAACACACAGGCGCTGGATGCGGCATTAACCAATATTTCACAATACTGCGGCAGGCCCTGGGATGAAAACCATCCCATATTGGAAACACACCTGCCCGACGGTTCCCGTCTCGAGGCGGTAATGGCCCCAATTGCCAAAAATGGTCCCACCGTGGCCATTCGTCGATTCTTCAAATCCAAACTGACCGTGGCCGATTTGATTCAAAACAATACCATCAGCGAAGCCGCTGCCCTTTACCTGGCCAAAGCCATCGCGCAAAAACAGAATGTGGTGGTCTCCGGCGGAACGGGCAGCGGAAAAACATCTTTGTTATGCGCATTGTCATCCTTCTTTGTAAAACGGGAACGTATTGTTGTCATCGAAGACACGCATGAATTGGATTTACAGCAACCACACGTTGTTTATCTGGAGAGTCGTTCTGCGGACGAAAAGGGGCGCGGTGAAATCCGCATTCGGGATCTGCTCCGTGCCACATTGCGACTTCGGCCCGACCGCATCCTGATTGGTGAAGTCCGTGGAGACGAAGCGCTGGACCTGATTCAGGCAATGACCAGCGGCCACGCCGGCTCCATGACCACCGTTCATGCCAACACACCTCTGGATGCGTTGCACCGGTTCGAAACAATGATACTCAGTTCACAGTCCAATATTCCGCACCAGGCTATTTGTGCGCAAATCGCATCCGCCATCGATATAATTGTGCAAATCAAAAGAGGGCACACAGGAAAACGAATGGTGAGTGATATCAGCACCGTTTCATCTGCGGTAATGCAGGGGCATTACAGCGTCACGCCGATTTTCAAACGCGACTTTGATGGGCCACTGTGTTACGTGGAGACTTCCAAATGACAGACATCCGTTCCATCGATTTGAATGAAACGCGGGTGTGTCGGGTAGATCCGGTGTCGGGTGAAGAACTGCCGTCCCTCGACAAAACACGGGTCATGCCAAAGGGGAACCATCATTTCGATGCCACGGTCCAGGCCGCACACCCGTACGCGGAGCCACCGGCGACCTCTGCTTTTGTGGCCGAATATGTTCCCATTACCAGTCACGGGGCGTCCGGCGACGCCACTGCGCTGTGGACACCAACTACCGCACAGCTTCAAAAAGTCGCCGCATGGTTCTCCCGAAATCGACGGCGAATCATATTGCTGCTGGTCAGTGTGGTGATTGCCATTGCCGTCCCATTTGCAACTCTGCAGGCAAATTCCGACGACACAACCCCTCGTCACTCTTTGAGAAGGAAAAAGAGCACGCCTCCCAACCAGCCCTCTCCTCGAAAAAGCGACACGGAAGTAATAACTGGCGCCACAGCAATACAGGCGGCTACATGGTTGAACAACGGCGATTACAAAAAGGCCAGAGCGGCATACAGCTTTCTTGCGAAACGGCATCCCGAAAACAAATCCTATACACTGGCAAAATCCATACTTGAAAACCAGGAGGAATATCAATGATAGTCATTTGGGCACTGCTCATTTTCGGGTTGGTCAGCTGCGATGCAAAAACACGGCTGGAGCCATTTCGCATCGCCATACACATCCACAACGAGGAAAACGTGCCAATGTCCGATATCCCGGTTCAACTCGGAAAAACGCTCATCCGAACAGACCACACCGGTAGTGCCACCTTCAGGTTCGAAGGAAACGAGGGCGACACCGTAACCATCTCAATTGAATGTCCAAAAGAACACCGGGCCCACCCCGCCGGCAGCGCGCGCACTGTTCTGAAGAAGATAAACGCATCTGATAAACCCATTCCCGTTCCGGTTGACATGGAATTCGCATGTGTCTCGTTGAAGCGGGAACATGTTCTTGTGGTAAAAACGAATCGAAGCGACTTGCCTGTAAAAATAAACGGGCGAACAGTGACTCATACCAATGCGGACGGGGTTGCGCATGCCGTTGTCCGCGGTAAAACAGATGAAACGATGCACCTGAGAATCGACACGGAACGGCATCCTTCGCTGCGCCCGCAAAACCCTTCGCTTACCTTAGCCCTGCCGCCAAAGCGAAAATTCCTGTTCTTCGATCAGCAATTCGAAGAAATGACCCGTCCTGCAAAGTCGAAGAAAAAAAAGAAACGCGGCGCGTTCGCCGGCCCCAGGCGGCTATGATTCGCGTCGACCCGATGGATTATGAAGACCTAATATCCATTCAGATGTTTATCTCGCGTCGAATATCTCGAATGATCTCAATCAGTTTTCGATAAATCATCTGATTGAGATGCCCGGAGGTTACAATGACGGATAAAAATAAATCGTCGCCCATGGACATGGTGATACTGTCCAGTTTTTCCGCGTGAATTTCGATTTGTTCCACTTCCCCCAGATTCAGAGAGTCAAAGCGGCGAGCCGCCGAAGCGGCGATGACCCCAATATGGGCCGCGGCCAAACGCGTATCGAATGGTTCAAGATACGAATGATAATCGATGGTCTCGCCTTCACTATCATAAAATACAGCGGCGCGAAATCCCGGACAGACACCATCGATGTGGGACAGTATTTCGGCAAAGGCCGAACGCTCCATATCTCTGTGGAGTTCGCCAGGCTTCTTCATTGCCGACCTGTTCCTTTGCCTGTTTCTGCCAGAATCTCATCGTACACAAACACATTTCCCCGCTGATAAACATTTTCGATATAATTTGCAACATGCTGTCGTTTTTCTTCCGGCAGCAACTCTTCGGCAATACGCGGTGCGGCCTCTTCGAACGACACATTCGATTCAGCCTCTTCTTTGTCGATAAAAATCACGTGCATGCCAAATCTGGTTTCCACAATGGAGGAAACCCGCGTGTTGGGATATGCCACAGCAAATGTGCCCGCCACAAATGAACGCACAAATCGCTCGCTTTGCGCATCAAACGGCGGCAGTTTTTCAACAACGATTTTGCGATGCGGATACATCGCCTTCACCCTGTCAACCCCGTTTCGAAACTCACTCTCGGTAACCGAATCTTTAGTTTCCTCATAAATTTTTTGCGCCATCTTCCGCAATTCACCCGATGATGTATCTTCCCCTTTTTTCTCCACCAGCGCATGGACGACGGTGCGCAACCGGTCGTGCACATATCGCCCCCTGTTCTTTTCATAGGTCTCTTTAATTTTCGATTTGGAAATACTTTTTGTGGTAAAGGCATTCCCCTTTTGGACCAGTTGCTGTAATGCAAGCGCTTTTTTAAATTCCGAAACGACCAACGGAGCTTTCGCATACCCGCGACGTCTGGCCTCATCTGCCAGCAAAGTGTCGCGAATCACCATGTCCAGCGCCTTCTGTGGAGTTTCCATCGTCATTCCGGATTCCAGATAATGGGCAATGTCCTCTTTATAAATGGGATTGCCATTCACGGTTGCAAGGACTCGAGAAGAATCCACCTCGCTTCTTTCCAATCCCGCATCGAATGCGTCCAGCCTGTTTTGTGCACTCTCAGGTGGTTTCTCATCGGAACAGGCCAATACACTGACTAATGTCAGCCCGTAAATCAACCTGATTCCGTATGCTTTGCTCATCCACATAAATTTCAAACGGCCCTGCAGCAATCAACGGACACGGACCAGCGTCCCCTTATCTGTTTCGGTCGCATAGACGGACCACCACCCATCCGGAACGTGTGGCGACGTCCATTCATAAAACCATTTGGCATCCTGTGGCGCCATGTTCACGCATCCGTGGCTTTTTCGGTTTCCAAACCGATTATGCCAATATACCGCATGTATGGCATAACTCTCGTGAAAAAACTGTGTCCAGGGCACATCCTGGAGGGAATACAGTTTTCGTTCCACGGAAGTGCCTAAAGACGTCTCCGAGTCCACCACAACGATTTCAGTATCCGTATCCAACTCCTCTTCCTCATCGGTGTTGTCCATGGCGATGGCCGCCACTTTTACCCATATTCGAAACCGTCCTTTTACAGTACGGGATCCGCCATAGCGACCGGTGGATACCATGGTCGCATACACCGGCGTTTCCCCTTCGTACGCGGTCATGATCTGTTGCACCACATCCACATCCACCCAGCGCTCGTTTTCCAAAACCTCTGCCGGCTTCTTTGCCGATGTGGCCACGCGAACGTCCTGGCCAGAAATCCATTCCTTTTCACCAATTCTATAGTAAGTATGCCGCGAACTTTTGGTCTGTTCGAATACTTTGAAAAAATCGTACCGCGCCAATTTTCTAACTCGCGTCGATTTTGCTCTCGACGCGTCCGAATGAACCCAGGCGTCACTCGCATTCACCCATCCCACAGGCCAGTTGTCTGCCCGGCTTAACGCCACGCCCTGGAATGTGGAAACCCGTCCGGACAGTCGCGCCGCGTGGGTGGGAATCAGTTTGCCCTCCGGTGTTTTGTAGTATCGCTCGCCGTCTATGGTGACACGTTTTTCAACGCCAAAGCCAAAGCCTTTAAAAATTTCGCGAACTTCTTCGAGCCACCCAAACCTGGACCACTGATATTCGATGGCGCTGTCACCAATAAACGCGTAGGGCCAGGGGGTCACGGTATCTGAAGTCATCGGTGGTTGCGCGGTCGCACGGGGGACGTCCTTCACCAACCGCACGTCGTCCCCGCAGACCCATCCGTCCTCATGAACCTGGTACCAGATACCCGCATCGCACCCATCGCCTTTTTGAGACGCCAATACCGGCAATCGCGACCCCTTTACAGCGATGCCTCGCAATTTAAATTTGCGTGAAGGTCCACGCTTGATAGTGGTTCGGTTATGCAATACCTCAAGCGAGCCGCCACTGTTCGCCGCATTCGGTGTGACGGATTGAGCCATGGCAATGGCGCCAAACGCCATCAAACTCAATCCGGTCCAGATAACTACAGTGGGTTGCCATCGTCCGAGGCAACATCGGTTCAATCGCATTTTTTACTCATCTCTCTTTCGACGCCGTCCCATGAAGAACACCACCCCAATGGACAGATAATACAGAATGACCAGGGGCGTGGCCAGGAGGATTTGGGTGATGACGTCCGGCGGAGTCAGAATGGCAGCCACCGTTAGAGACAATACCACGAACCACCGCCCAAATCGAATGAGTTGCATGTAATCCACAATCCCCGCATATGCGAGAAAGAATATAAGGATGGGCAGTTCAAACACCAACCCGAACGCCAGCATCAGTTTGACGGCAAAATCGAGGTAGTCTTTTACCATCAGAACAGGCAACAGTTTTTGCGCCGCTTCTCTAACCACTTGCAGTCGGTAAAACACAGGAGTGGTGAAATGGCTGGAATCGAGGGTCTGATACGTGGCTTCCGTGTCGGTTTCTCCAATCAGGCTCATCGTCAAATCCAGCGGTCTATCATTCCGCTCCAAATGCAGAGAAAAAGGCTTTTTACCGCATCGTTCGATGGAGAAAATGTATTTCAGTTGAATGCCCTCGTTCAGCGGGGTCACTTGAAACTCACCACAATCGCCCCCCAAAAGTTTTTGCTGCGCCCATGCGTACAACCGCCGAACCCGCTCCCATTTGCCATGCTCCGCCGAACCGGCCCTGGCTGTGCCGACGGAACTGTTCTTTTTTTGGACCTTTGTTTTGCTTTCGGGGACGTCTTTGGGCACGCCATCCGCATCCTGTTTGGCGCTATTCGAAGCAAGGTCCTGTGTACCTTTGTTTTCCAATACGGAGTCATCATCCCCGCTGTCCATTGCGGTTGAATCACTGGTGGCAGTGTCGATGGCCGTATCGTCTGTTGCACTATCCGGCGGGCTGTTTTCGCCATTAGTCGTGTCCGGTTCCAGCGCTACGGTTTCTGTTGCAGCTGCCGCATTTTCCATTTCGGTGTTGTCTTTTGGATTTAAAGACTCGGAATTCCGGCGAGCAACGGGCGTCGGCCTGGATTCGGACGGCTGGCCAGCGACGTTGAGGGGCGTTTCATCTGCCTCAGGAACCGCCTGTGCGGATGGTCCCGCGGCCAGAGCCATCACTTTTTCGCTTTCAAGCGAATCCACCGTGCCACCGGAAGAAAACTGAAGAAAAAAGGAAAACCCAATGGGAAAGACGTATGCATAGGCACCGGAAGACCCAATGACAAATAGCGCGGATGATATTAAAACAAACGGCAACGCCATGCGTTTTTCGTTGCGGTACAACCCCGGAGAAACGAACCGCCACAACTGAAAGAAAATAATGGGCGACGCAAAGAACACGCCGCCAATGCCCGCAATTTTCAAGTACGCCACAAAGGGCTCCATCAGACTGGTGAAGTTGAGGGGAGATGGCGCCGGCAATCCTGGCACAGTTTTCCAGGCTGCGTACAGCGGGGCTTCGAGGAACTGACGCAATTCCTCTCTGAAAAACCAACATACCAGAACGCCCACGATGACGGCAACAAGACACTTGATGAGGCGCTGACGCAGCTCTTCGAGGTGCTCCATAAACGTCATCGTATCATGAGATTCTGCTTTCTGTTCGCGCTCAACCATGGTTACCCCTTCAGTTCCCTTTGCTCACCCCGATTCTCTCCTTTGGCCAACGCATTGGTCGCGTCTTTTTGGGTTTCATCCAGGTCCGTTTTTAGTGCCGTCTTCACGTCGTTCACGTCGTCCTGCAGCGATTTATACTCATCATCCATAGCCCGCGCTTCGGCGTACAGCTTATCTGTCTGCGCTTTCATTTCGGTGGTGAAATCGGCCTTCACCTGTCTGATTTCAGCCAGTTCATCGTCTATCTGATGTCGCAAATCCTGGCTGGCGGAGCGCAATTGGGCGATGACCCAGGCGATTTTCCGAAACAACTCCGGCAGTCGCTGTGGTCCAACAAAAATGAGAAGGATAAGCGCGATCACTAAAAACTCGGTCCAACCAATCCCTGACACTGTCTATTATTCCTTATGAATTGCTTAAACTATTCCTGGGCAGCAATCTGCTTCATTTTGGAATGAAGCTGTTTGACCATTTGAAGGGCAGCATCGTTCCGGTCCATGGTATCCCCCAGTTTGGCCACACGCTCAAGCACTTCGCCGGTATTTTTGTTGTATTGATGGTGGTACATATTCAGTTGGCTGACCATCCTGGAAATGGACTCGATGGCCTCCGTAATCTGCCGCCCGCCCTTCGCCTGCTCGATAGTGGATCTTTCCACATGCTGCGTAATGGAACGCATTTTCTCTGCACCGTTAATAATAATCTCCGAGCCCCGCGCCTGCTCCGATGTGGCCAGCGCAATCTGCTGCACCGATTCCGCGATGCGGCTGATGGTATCGGTCACCTGTTTGGAACCTTTGGATTGCTCCACTGTGGCCCGTGCAATGGAACGCATCATGCTGGTTGATTTTTGTGAGCTCTCCAGAATCTTCCGCAATGCCCGCTCGGCGTCGTCAGACACCTGAACGCCCTTGTCCACATTTTGATTGCCCCGCTCCACCGCCGAGATGGCATTGAGCGTTTCGGATTGAATGGCTTTAATCAGACTGGCGATTTCCTTGGTGGACACCCCGGACCTTTCCGCCAAATCCTTGATTTCGTCTGCAACCACCGCAAACCCTTTGCCATGCTCTCCGGCCTGGGCCGCGATAATGGCCGCATTCAGGGCCAGCAGATTCGTTTGCTCCGCCACATCGTCAATCACACTAAGAATCTGGCCAATGGCTTCAATCTTTTTACCCAGATTCAAAATCACATCCATCGCCTCCTGAGATGACCCTTTGGCCTCCTTGATAACGGCGATGGTTTTCGCCACGGCATCCGCGGACCTCTCTGCGTCCCTTGCCACACCTTCGGAAATAATGGCAGTCTCGTTGGCATTGGTCTGCACCTGATTGATGGAAACGTCCATTTCATTCATGGCAGAGGAGGTTTCTTCCGCAGTGGTGGAGAGCTCGTCCACGTTGGCGGCCACCTCTTTTACGGACATGGCCATTTCGCCAATGGAATTAACAGTCTCCCGAACCGAAACGCCCATGGCGGTCATATTTTCAGCCACTTCCTCGTTGGTGGTGGTCATTTGTAAAATGGAAGACGCCCCCTGCTCTGCTGCAGAAGCCAGAATTTCAACATGGGATGCAATCTCCGCAAACGAAACCGACATTTCCTTTACGGCTTTTTCCGCCGCTAAAACATCGGCTTGCTGATATTTTAAATCCATGTCGTATTTTTCGAGGGCTTCGTTCAGATCCGCAACAGTTTTTCGCAATTCTGCGATGGTGCGATTGGAACGCTGGCTATCACTCTGAGACACACGCACCAAACCGCTGATTTTTTCGGAAAGAAAAGCAAGCGCGTTGCCCGTTTCAGGGGCTGGCCGCTCTGCACTCGCGCCAGCTGCCAGCCACTTGCCCAATGCTTCGATATCCCGCTGCACCATTAGCCGGGTGGCCAGAAGAAACAACACCCCCAGCGTAGAAACCAGCACAATCCCAATCAGGGTATCCCGGGATGGCGAAATGAGAAGCCCCGTCAGTAGAAGCCCAACCGTTACAATTGACACAAAAATCTCAGGCAACCCTCGTTTCATTCCTGTACTTCCTTCCAAGCAATTTCAAACAATATGTGCGGCGCGCGAAAATGGCACCAATTTTGATACAATATACCTGCAATTTGCCAATGCGCACTCCGAATGTCTTCACATTATACAAATGTCTTCTTCAATTCCCAGTATTATGCATCGAAAATTACAAATAGAATTGTAGACAAGTTGCAAAGTTCTGATAGCGTCCTTACGATTCGGGCGAACGTTCAACAGGAGGTAGCCATGTCCATTAAAGTATTGGTCCCAATTTCAACGGGTTTTGAAGAAATTGAAACCACCACGATCGTAGATGTTTTACGCCGGGGAGGAATCAATGTGGTTTTGGCCGGGGTGACGGAGGGACCCATCCAGGGGCGATCCGCCATCCGCGTTCTGCCGGATTGCACCCTCGATGAAGCGCTTAAAGATGCCTCCTTCGACGCTCTGGTGCTGCCGGGAGGGCAACCCAACGCGCAAACACTGACCGATGACTCCAGAATCATCTCCCTTTTAAAATCTATGAATAACAGCAACCGGCTCGTTGCCGCCATCTGTGCGGCGCCGACAGCTCTGCACGCGGCGGGATTGCTCAAAAATCGCAAGGCTACCATATTTCCCGAATGCAGGGATGATATTCCCAAAGAAAGTTATGTGGAAGAAGATGTGGTGATTTCAGACGGCGTCATTACCAGTCGCGGTCCGGCCACAGCCATGTCTTTTTCGTTGACTCTGATTGAAACCCTGCGCGGCAAAGATGTTGCCGACAAAGTGTCAGCCGCAGTACTGGCATCTTAACAAACCAAACATGTTATCCCATCTCCAGATAAAAAACCTCGTACTGATTGAAGAGATGTCCCTCTCGTTTTCTCCTGGATTCAATGTGCTGACCGGTGAAACCGGTGCGGGAAAATCATTGATAGCCACCTCCCTCGACTTGCTGCTGGGAAAGCGGGCTTCCAGTAATCTGGTGCGAAAAGGCGCACAGGAAGCGGAGGTGGAAGGTATTTTTGATATTGCGGACGAACCAGAGGTCAAAGAACGCCTGCAACTGGCCGGTCTGCCCGATGACGATGAACTGCTGATTCGCCGCATCATCCCGGCAGAGGGGCGCCACAGGGTCTTCGTAAATGGAAAACTGGCGTCTCTGGCGGTGCTTTCCCAACTGACAGAAGGTTTGGCCAGTGTGATGGGGCAACACGAACAGTTGGATTTATTCGAAAACCGCCATCAGCTCTATCTCATTGATGGTTTTGCCAATCATGAGAACCTCGTGCGCCAGATGAAGGATGCGTTCCATGGATACCAGCTGGCCCGCGACTCCCTTTTTGAATTGCAGGGCAAAGAAAAGGATCGCACCAGCCGTATCGATTATCTGCGGTTTCAGCTCGAAGAGCTTATCGCTGCGGCGCCGGAAATGGGCGAAGTGGAAAGACTGGAAAAAGAACTGAGTATTCTGAAACACCAGACCACACTGCTTGAAACCACCAGTCGCTGTGCAGAGGAACTGTACGAATCCGATGCATCCATCTTTGAACGTCTGGGGCAACTGGCCGGTTCGCTGGAATCGCTGACGCGCTTTGACGCCACCCTGGAAGACGATGCCAAACAGCTGCATGAGGCAACTATCATTGTTGAAGAGGCCGCTCGAAATCTGAGTGCCTACAGCCAGCGTCTGGACACCGATCCGGCCAGGCTGGATGAAGTGCAGGAACGACTGGAAACCCTTTCAAAACTGGCGCGAAAGCACAGTATATCGGAAGATGATTTGCCTAAGTTGCAAGCGGACCTGGAGCAGGAACTCAACGAGCTTGAAGGCTTTGAGCTCAATGAACAGCGTCTGGTCAAAGAATGTGAAAGGTCGCGCCAAAAGGCGCTGGAAGCGGCGCGTGCGCTTTCGGAAAGTCGCGCCCGTGCAGCCCAAACGCTCGGGAAGACGGTTTCGGGCGAATTGGCGGATTTATCATTTGAAAAAGCAGTCTTTAGCGCCAGTCTGGATACCGACGAGAACGCCCTTGGGGATTCTGGAATGGATCGCGCCGAGTTCACTGTGGAACTGAACCCCGGCGAAGGCGCGTGGCCGCTGCGCCAGGTAGCCTCTGGCGGTGAGTTATCCCGGATTATGCTGGCCGTAAAGCGTGCGCTGGCGGGTGTGGGTCCGGTGGGCACATACGTTTTCGACGAAGTGGATGCCGGCATTGGTGGCGCCGTGGCCGTGGCTGTGGGCAAGAAACTCGCCATCGTATCGGAACACCATCAACTCATCTGCATCTCCCATTTGCCGCAGATAGCCGCCATGGCCGACGCTCATTTTCACATATCCAAAACACAAAAAGGCCATCGCACCCACACGCAGGTGATGCGTCTGGAATCCAATCAGCGCGTGGTTGAATTATCCAGAATGCTGGGGGGCGATGCAGATAACAAAAAAATGCTGGCCGCAGCCAAAGAGCTGCTCAAAACGTCAGCGTAACCTGGGGGAGGACGCGTTTTGCATTGGAAGGTGAGACGAGATTTTCTTGGACGGCTTGAAATTTTCAAAGAACTGGGAAATCGGGAATTAAAGGCCATCGCCAAGTCCTGCAGTGAATCCGACTACGAATCCGGAGAGTACCTCTGTCGACAGGGCGAGAGAGGCATCGCCGCTTTTCTGATTGTTTCAGGCGAGGTGGAAGTAGTGGAACATTTTGACAAAAGCGATGACGAAGTGGTGGTCACAACGTTGGGCCAGGGTGCATTCGTAGGAGAGTTATCTATTATTGATGGCGCCCAGCGCGTCGCCTCCATTCGCGCCAAAGACGACGTAAAAGCACTGATACTCACCCAATGGGCCATGCTGGGCCTTATAAAAAGCCGCCCCTCCATTGCGGCGGCCATGCTGCCCGTCATCGTCAAACGATTCCGCCAAACCACAAAGGAACTTCGGGAACACTTCGCCGAATCCGAGCACAGCCGCAAATCCGTTTTGGATTGACGCATAATGCCGGCACAAAGAATGACATCAACGCTGATCTTTAAAAGTCTCGACCTGAATGTGACTAAAAAAAGTGTGACAACACTATAAAAAAAAATTTCCAACGTTTGAATGCACTCATTGCAACACCATGGATAACTACACGATAGACCCGGTGTCGTATGCGCCGCTTAGCACAGAGATTATCCGGCTGCTTACCAAAGGTAAGATAGCCCCCTGGTGGCATTACCCAAAAGGGGAGTCGCCTCATTATCGGCAACTCTAAGCTGTGGGACGGAACAGTGGTCCGCCGACCATCGCTGGCGCTTGCGCATCTTCAGGAGCTTGCCGAAAGCAATCCTGAAAATGGTGAGGCGTGGTGTCGTCTGGGCAACGCGCAGGAACAATTTGGACAGCTGCCCAACGCTGAAATCTCCTGGCGCAAGGCCCTAATTGTGTCGCCTGCAGATATGAAAGCCGTCTGCAGTCTGGCTGGCGCTCACGCGAAACGGGACGAGTGGCCTGAGGCAGCGCGTTTTATCCGAACGGGTCTGGCATCGTTCCCCAAAAACAAGGACCTTGATAAAGACACGCTTTTCACTCAAACCCGCAATCTTCTCGGCCTTTTGGCTGAAAGTCTGAACATTACAGACGAGCCACTCGCACTCTATGTGGCATGGCGACAGGGCGAAACAATTAAAAAAGAACCTGTGTTATCGGTGAGTTCAATTGATTTGCGTAAAGTGCCGGTTTGGGATGACCTCGCCGAATCTATGGTAAATGAAGAAATCGTGGCTATCGATTTAATATCATCGCTACCCGACGACGACATTCCAACCATTCTGGAAAGCCGACTGGCTGGCAGAGGCAACTTCGACGATTATAAGACACAGCAAATTATTCGCCCTGCTCAAGTTGTTCATTCCACACCTCAGAGCATCTGACAGGCAAAAAGAATCCTGTGCATGTCTCCTGGTGCCGTCCCTGCGCTTTAATCCCTGCGCCATGAAAACATAAGAGGCAAAGCCATTTACTCCAGAATTATATTTATTGCTTCCAGCCCCATACCGCCTGGATATGCGTAGGAACTGTAACTGTCGTTTCCGACCACAAGCACATTGATTCCTCTTTTGCTCTCGGCGCTCATGATAGTATGCACGCCATCCTGAACGGGGACTCTGGCAACCTGATAATCGCTCTTTGCCACATCCACGAAAAGCGCGTCGTCCACCAGCTCACCGTCGAGCAGCACGCCGGTGTTCGCGCTGCATGTGATAGCCAGATAATTGCATTCCCACAGCATGGGCACCAGCACCACGTGCCTCCGCAGGAACTGCTCAACGGGGCTCATGTATTTTGCGCTGATATAAAAATCTCCTGGAGTCTCCCACGGTCCGGACGTATACAACTCGGTGGTTTCCCCGCGATTGAGCGAAACGGATTGCCCGGGCATTCTCGATGCGACAACTGCATTTCCCCAAAATCGCATTCCAGTCAACTGCTCCTCGGTGTAACTATTGGCACGGTTGAGACAATTTTATATGGCAATTTTTTTTGTCTGCACATGCGCAATCCGAACATGCGCATTAAAGGTCTTCAAGCTCAAATACTTCCAACGCCATGGGGGCGACACGTCTTTCGCCCACCAAATCCCATTGTCCAGTGAGCGGATTGTCTTCGTATACCGTCACCGTTGCTGGCGATTTCTCATTCACATTGGATTATGGGACGCCAAACGGATATCCTTCTTCTGCGGTGGATTCCATCAGGTCTGTGGCAGAAAAACACGTATCTATTAATTCGCTAATAAATATATGGCAGCATCGCTTCGTATACAGTCGTGTGCACAGTTATGGCTGCAGAACTGGACAGGTTGAATGCATGTAATCCTTTTCATTGCTTCTGTTTTTGCAATTTTCCAGTTTTTTAAATGATTATATCATCATTCGCTGCAGTCATTAAACGAACAAATTTTGATATAACCAGGATATGGGTTGAAAATCATGTGTAAGAATTTTTTTTGGGCATACATGCACGGACGCGCTTTCAGGGAATGTCCGCCATGTATCGAAGGAAGGAAACCGAAAATGCGTGTTTGGATAATATGTCTTTTGCTGATTTTAACAGCTGCAATGATTGGTTGCAGTTCAACGCAAAACGGGAAAAACGAAAACGGAACCGATGAATACGATACTGAACAGACAGATAATTTTAACGACTCCGATTCGAATACCCATTCTCAAAACGATACTCCGACGGACTCATCTGTTGATTCAGGTGATACATCGAGTGATTCTAACGACGTTGCGAATCCACAGCGCGAAACGGTCAACAGTGATTGGCCGGCGACAATTGCCACCGACAGCAAGGGAAATATTTATGTGTCTGGTTATTCCGATTTCACATGGAAGGGACCGCACGGTGAGTCGCCGCTGCACGAACACAGTCGCATCCTTGAAACCGAGGCGGACTGCTGGTGGGAGAGCGGGTGCGAAGATGCATTTATTCTTAAACTGGATGCAGCAGGCGCCTATCAGTGGCATACATTTTTTGGCCACTACAACGGCGGTGATTTCGCAAACCACATTCATATCGATGAAAGTGGCAATCCAACGATAATTGGCAACTCCAGACGCGGGTGGCCCGGACCAGACGGTGAAGCGCCCCGCCACACCTTTACAGACAATTCTGACTACAACTCGTTTCTGATTCGCCTTGACAGCAACGGCGCATATCAGTGGCACACATTTTATCCTGAGACGGCCATTCTGGCAGACGGAGATTCCAAGGGAAATACATTTGTTTTGGCCTATTCAAACAGCGCGCAACCAGGGCCTTCGAACGAGGCGCCAATACACTCGTTTCCAGGACCTGAAAATGGTGAAACCAATATGGTCCTGACCCGTTACGATTCCACTGGCGCATATAAGTGGCACAGCTACTTTGGCGGGGACTCAAAGGAGCAGGTCAACGCAATGAATGTGGACAATAATGGCAATGTTTCGCTTTCGGGATTTACAGTTGGTCCATTTAAAGGTCCTGACAATGAATTACCTATAAGGGAATTCACCTCTGTGAGCGGTGCTGAGATTTTTGCACTGAAGGTAACCGGTGATGGCGACTATTTGTGGCATACGTTTTTTGGAGCCGGCGAGGATGACACCGTTGTACCGCGAGCAATGACCGTGGATAAAGACGGCAGCGTTTATTTGACCGGATACGAGTCTTCCCGGTTTGCTGGTGCGGATATTGGCGCGCCGATCGAAGACGAAGGGTATCTGTTTGTAATAAAACTCGATGAGGCGGGTCAGTATCAGTGGCACACAACATGTGGACCAAAATCAATTCAAGCTGAGGCGAAAATAGCAGTGGATGATTCAGGCAATGTGTATTTGACCACCATCGCTGACAAGGAATGGAATGGTCCAGGCGGACAAACATCGATTAACCCCTACAGCGCTGGCGAAGATGACATGTTCAATGATGATATTCTGATTATTCGTTTGGACAGCACTGGGCATTATCAGTGGCACACTTTCCACGGCGCCATCGAGCATCCGGAGGACAGCACCGGCGTCGATATTTCCCCTTCGGGCAACATTGTCATAGCCGGCAATACCATTTATTCAACATGGACCGGGCCCAAAGGAGAGCAGCCGTTGAATCCGTTCAGCGGATTTGATGACGTACATATTCTTTCACTTGCCGGCACCGGCGATTATCAGTGGCATACCTTTTACGGAACCAGTCAGTATGCGCTATATGGAAAATGAACCAGGTTGCTCACCGGCGTCACTTTGAAAACAGGGTACCTGGCTAACGCAAAACCGCCTGCATTCGAGGACAATCGGGCGGCGATGGCAGGTCCAACGTTTGACAGAGACGAACGACAAGATGGGGCATGCAATGATCCGCATTCATTAGCGACACAATGGCTTCCGGCGTTGACGCAACCATTTGTGCCATGTCGTCGACATCTATATTTTGCGCGGTCATCTTTTCAAATATTTTCACGGTATATGCACAAACATGGCACTCTTTGTCGAACAGGTCACAAAATGCCGTGTCATTCAGTTTGGTTTGAAAGTAATGTCTAAATTGCTTCACGGACAATTCCCTCCAGCTCACCGGGCGCATTGCGACTCATGAAGTCGTTCCGATACGCGATTACTTTATTTATCAGTGTTTCGGGGACACGGCTGGTGTTTTTTACAAAGCCATAATAGAGAACAATATACTTTTGGTAGCAAAAAAAATACAGAAGTCGAATCTGCTCTCCAGAGAGTTTTATTCGGAGTTCATGAATGCCGTCATGCAATACGTCCGCATAGGGTCTTTGCAGGGTGGGCCCCATCTCTTCGAGCAAATCCAGGAAACGAATAATTTTCACTTGATGTTTGGGCTGGCAGTCATCGATGAACTCCGTCACTGGACAATGCCGAATTGCCCTGTCGCAGTAGAGCAGATGCCATTTTCGGTCGAAATTTGTCATTTGTCGTCGCTTTCAGCGTCAGTTTCAGGCCAAACCACACCATATTCAGATAAAAACGAGTTGGCAACGGATTTTATATGTTCGGAATTTGGCCAATGAAAAGACAATGGCACACCTGAAGGTGTTGGCCGATTGTCAGCCCCCCTGGAGACGCTCGGTGCTGCGATGCCTGGGCCCCTGCAAAATGGCGCCCCAGGATGCATCGGGGATTGTGTCGGCAGGATCGCCCGTTTTTTCCTGATTTCCGCTCCGGCGGTCGATGGTTGCCCGCATTTTTCTCAGCCTGCGATTGCCGTTTACACTTCAAAAAGGTATAGGATTGCCGGATGCGACTTCGAAACAGTTCAAAAACGGCCCTTATCCATCACAATGTACCGTTCTCTTTCAGCGAGGTCATCGCCTCAATCCACCTCCTGGCCCAACGGATTCCGCAGAGTACCACAAAGGTGGCCATTCTCTGTGAAAACAGGCCCGAGTGGGTATACGCGCTTTACGCCATATGGGTTAACAAGTGCGTGGCGGTTCCGATAGATGCACTGAGTACTGCCGAAGAAATCGCCTATATTCTGAAAGACTGCACTCCGGAGGTGCTTTTTGTTTCGAGCGACCTTGTGGCCAGGGCCAATGAAGCCTTCTCCCTGTTGGCGCATCCTCCCGAGCTGCAATTACTCGATGACCAACTGCAGAACGCGACAGTTGCGGGTGACAGTCCCGGAGAAGACATTTCGGTCCATGACCAGAACGCAACCGCGTTAATCATATATACATCCGGAACCACCGGATCCCCCAAGGGCGTCATGCTCTCGTTTGCCAATCTGGCCTTCATGGTGGAAGCCGTCACCGGTAATATATACCAGAGTTCCGACCGGGTCATGGCCCTGCTCCCTCTGCACCATATTTACGCACTCCTTGGAACCGTACTCATCCCCCTGGGAATCGGCGCCACCACCGTTTTCTGTCCGTCACTGTTGTCAGAGGATATTCTCCACACACTGAAGACATCTCGAATCACAATCATCATTGGCGTTCCCCGCCTCTATGAAACCATCATCCGGGGAATCCGCGCAAAGATCAATCAGTCCGCCGTTGCGCGCATGTTTTTTTCCGTTGCGAAAAAAGGGAAGTCTCCGGCCATTTCAAAACTGCTCTTCGGCAGCGTGCATCGAAAATTCGGAGGGAAGGTCAAGTACCTCATCAGTGGTGGTGCCGCACTCGATGCCAACATCGCTTCAGATTTTCAGACCATGGGATTCGAAATTCTGGAAGGGTACGGAATGACCGAAACCTCCCCCATGATTTCATTCAGCCACCCGGGAAAAGCAAGGCCGGGAAGTGCCGGTTTCGTACTGCCCGGCGTCGCGGTGCAGGTGATGGATGGAGAGATCTGCGTCCAGGGACCGAATATCATGCAGGGGTACTACAACCGCCCCGAAGAAACCAACGATGTCATCGCGGATGGGTGGCTGCATACCGGCGATGTGGGTCACGTGGACGAGGCGGGATATCTGTATATCACCGGACGCCGCAAAGAGATTATCGTCCTGTCCAATGGCAAAAACATCAACCCCGAAGAGATGGAGAAAGCCTTTCTCCACGCCAATCCGCTTTTCACCGACATGGGAATATACACAGGAGACGACCGCCTGCGGGCAATTCTCACCGGCACCGCTCAGATTCACAAAGGTTCGGCATTCGCCTCGCCAGACGCCCTGTGCAAGGCGGCAATTGATGACTGGAACAGAAAGTCGTCGCCGTACAAACGACTTTCGGGGTTTACATTCACCGAAAAGGAACTGCCGCGCACCCGCCTTGGTAAACTGAAGCGATTCGATTTGCCGGCCATGGCGACCACCATCGATCGCGCCGGTGAAAGACAGGTGCCGGACCCCGATTTCGCCGACTATTTCAAAATCAAAGCCTTTCTGGAAGCGGAGACGGGAAAACCGGTTTTTGCAGGGGACCACCTGGAGATCGATCTGGCGCTGGATTCTTTGGCCAAAGTCTCGCTGCAGAGTTTTCTTGACTTCGCCTTTGGCATGCATCTCTCCTCTGACGAGATAGACAACCTGAGCACCGTATCGGCCCTGGCCTACCATGTACGGGAGCACAAACAACATACGAACGAAGGGATAACCGACTGGAAGAGCATCATCAACGAACAGGTAACCGTCTCCCTGCCTCGTGCCGCACTGACTCTGAAGCTATTTCACATAACAGCCAAAGCGTTTATCCGATTTCTGTTCCGACTTCGAGTCACCGGCGAAACGGAATTGCCAAAAGCGCCATGCATTCTCGCCCCCAATCATCAAAGCGCCATGGACGGACTGATCGTTGTCGCGCCACTCTCCACCCAAACCATGTACCGCACCTATTTTCTGGCAAAAATAAATCACATCCGAAATCCCCTGCTGCGCAGACTGGCAGACACGAACAACGTGATCATCGTGGATGTAAAGAATAATCTGAAAGACTCAATTCAACGACTGGCATCAGCCCTGCGTAAAGGAAGCAATGTTATCATTTTTCCAGAAGGCACCCGCAACAGTGACGGTCGTCTGGGATTGTTCAAAAAGACCTACGCTATCCTGAGCAGAGAACTGAATGTGCCGGTTGTCCCCGTGTGCATCAGCGGCTCCGGCAAAGCCCTGCCTTCAAAATCCCGTATTCCGCGGTTCTTCTCCCGCATTTCGGTGGACTACCTCCCCCCTGTCTACCCCGGACAACGGACCGTGCAGGAAATCAACGATCAGATTCACCGACTGATCGCCGAAAAACTGAACTCTCCCTCCAATGGGTGACGCGATGGCAGTCGGGTTCAGTTTTTTCTCCGGGAACGCAGCGCTCCAGCCCCGCAACCTGCCTGAAAGAAGCCGGGCACAGGCCTTTGGATTTTATTGGTACTATTCGATCCCGATTCCGAATGGTGATTATTGTTTTATGGGCTATACACGCTGCGAGGAGCAAAAACTGAAATGAATACACTATCTGATTTTTTTACATATTTTCTAAGTTTTCAATCTTATGTAATGTTGCCAATTATCGTTTTTATTCTGGCAATGATTTTTCGCATAAAATTTGTGGTTGCGATTAAATCTGCATTGCAACTGGGTATTGCGTTTATTGGCATTTTCATGACATTCGATTTTTTTGTGAGTTTTGTGAATCCCGCCATGAAAGCGTTAATCGAAAACTCAGGATTAAACATGCCAGTCCTCGATACAGGTTGGCCTCCCCTGGCAGCCATTGCCTGGAGTTATGACTGGGCGCCGATTCTGCTCCTCATTTTTATGGCAATAAATGCGGTTTTGTTGGTTTTGCGTTTAACCAGCACCATCAATATCGACATCTGGAATTATTGGCATGTAATTTTTTTGGCGGCACTGATTCATTTTGCAACCGGAGAAGTGTGGATGGCTATCGTTTTTGCCTCCATCAGCTTCATACTGGTTTTAAAACTGGCGGAATGGAGTGCACCGCTGACCAATAAACTGTCTGGAATGAAAGGGATCTGCATTCCTCATCTTTCCGGGATTATCCACTTTCCGATTGCGGTTTCACTGAACTGGCTGCTGGATAAAATTCCATTTCTTCGCAAGTCAAAATCTGATCCGGAAACAATGAAGAAAAAGTTGGGCCTGCTGGGAGAACCCATGATCCTGGGACTGATCATGGGCGTTGTTCTCGGGATCTTTGCCGAATACGATGTTAAAGGCATCCTGAATATTGCCTTTCAGTTTGCAGCAGTCATCTTTATATTGCCCATGATGGGTGGTGTCCTCGGATCTGCGCTTGTGCCTATTTCAGAAGGAATGAAGACCTTTATTGAGTCCAGATTCAAAAAAAGTTCTGGTACATTCATTGGCCTGGATGTGGCAATCTTATTTGGAATCCCTTCTGTGCTGGTAGTCGCAATTTTACTGATGCCGGTTTCCATACTGCTGGCAATCGTATTGCCTGGCATCAATTTCATACCCATAGGTGATCTGACCAATTTACTTGTTCCGATAGGTATCATTTCTGTGGCAACCCGCGGGAATATGCTGAAGTCATTCCTCATTGGCATTCCTGTCGTTATCATTAATCTGTATTACGCCTCCATGTTTGCGCCGGTGGTCACCGAAATGGCAGCGGCTACGAATTATACAATTAAAGGATATGATGGCGTATTCACCAGCTTTCTCGATGCCGGAAATCCATATCGCTCCTGGCTGACGAATCTGCTGCAGGGGGATACAACCAGTATCGCTCTTCTTCCCGCAGTGGTTGCTTTAATTATTTTCACCTGGCGGATGAGCAAGAAATCCAACGCATAAACACATGGGGCGTATAACGACGTCCCCATCAGGATTGTTTGCAGTTGGTGGCATCGGCGCTGTAGTATCTGACGCGGACTGTCTTTGTGGCGTCGCCCTTGAATTTGATGACGGTGCGGCAGTTTCCAACCTTCAGTAAGCCCTTATGCGCCGCGTCATCAATTGAATAGGCATAAATGCGCGGCCGGACAGAATGCTTAAGAGCAAGGTTCTCTTCAATGGATTTAGTCATCGTCAGAAGCTCCATTGATCTCCATCGGCCGGACAACCTTTTCGATGAACGCAATTTCACTCTCTGAAATGCCATACTTCGCGTAAAGATCCTCGTCCGACCATTGTTTTGTCCAATCCTGAGTTGGTACGAAGGTATAAACCTTTCGTGTTGTGTCCTGGGATGGTTTGTGAAGGAGAATCAGAAGACGCGTCAGTCGACACGTAAGATAGGACAAAGCACTCTCAGCCTGACTTTGGGTATCAAATGGTCCAATGCACAAATATGTTTCTGATGATACGGTATTGGGCTCACCAAGGAATGGCGTACTAATAATTCTATGCGGATAGGTATCTCTGTTACCAGTCCCCGGTGCAGCCCTGCCTGCGAAAATCTTCCAGCAATCTATAAGGTGAGTACCGGTCGATAATTTACTTTTAGCAATGTATCCCGTACCGCCATTCTGATAGACCTTTACATCATTAGCAGCTTTGGCAGTTTTGCCTTTGAACGTTGTTGTCAGTCCAAACGGTTTTCTGGAACTAACCAGCTGTTCGAATCGCTTTTCCATAGGCAATGACAGAGAGTTTGCTCCCTTGCTCTCTATGGCAGCTACTTTTCCAAGAATCGATACCCCTTCATTAAAACGAATGAATACGTCGACACCCTCTTCCAAGAGTGAGCGATTTGCCGACGACACAGGCCAATCTTTAAAGTGGGTGGTGACACGGCATTCCCCAGGATTATCGCGATCCCATAGAAAGTAACAAATCCCTCCCTTGAGCCCAACTCCGGGAAAAACATCTGAGGCACTCAAAAAATCGTCAATTGAACGCAGATGTTCATCTGAAAGCATCGATTTTCTAAAATCATCGAGACCTTTACCACCCGCGAACCAACGGGCAGGTATTACCATTGACAAATAGCGCGGCTCCAACGCCTTTGCTTGCTCTACAAAATGTTGGTAGATTGGAGCTGCGCTCTTTCCAAAACCTGAATCACTAAGCTGATACGGTGGGTTCCCAATTATTACATCAAACTGCATATCGTCTCCAGGCAACTCGGCCATCCGAGTTTTTATGTCGTAGGTGTGAATGAACGCATAAGCATGAGTTTCGAGGTTTTCATCCCGATCAAAAGTCGTCTGGCTTGCGCCACAGTGGCTGCACTTACCTCCAACCCAGGTATGCTCTGTACGCGCGAACCATATATTGCCCTGTTCGTTGGATAAAGATTTTGCGATGGAGTGCGGTCCATTGCCGTGCTTCGAACAATACACGCTGCGGCGCGCCGGCATACCGGTAAGTTTCGTGATGCCAATACCAAACACCTGCCTTGGCAGGATGTGGTCAACTCGCTTCTGAAGATCGGGAATTTCAGCGAAGAGGCCGTTGGTAAGACGACTGGTAATCTCACGAAGAAAAACCCCTGATTTTGTACATGGGTCCAGGAACCGAACCGATTTATCGGCCCAAATATTTGCGCCGTTACTGTTTGCCGCCCACGCGTCAGCGAGACTATCCAACATCCTGTTCGCAAACTTCGACGGCGTGAACACCTCATCATTGGAGAGATTGGCGATACACGTCAATACATCGGGGTTGCGGCCTTTGAGCGAAAAGGCTGCCTGACTTGTCATGGGGATACCTCCAATGCAGCAGCAGCAATCTCGCCAATAGACATCGGCGGATAGGTTCGGGTCGGCTTAAAAATCTCATGCTTTGCTAGATGAGCAAAAAGAGACCCCTCTTTTTGTAAATCTGACATCTGCGTCAAAGTGTCCAAACGGAAATCTCTCCGCTGATACTTGCCTTTTCCTAAGTAGCCCCATTCGGCGAAAGTAATTGGCTGATCGTCGATGGTGCGCATCGTCAAAGCATCGCCATGAATAAGATTTTGCGAAAGCACATATGAGGCGGACCGATATAATTCATCCGACTCTTCCAGCGTTAAATAATCCGCAAAAACCTCCAGCATGTTCGCCCGGCACTCAGCGATATTGTCCATCAGAAGTTCAATTCCATAACTGCACATCAACGCAAGAAGTGCGTAATGCCGTTTTTCAAAATCGGACTTTCCAAACTTTAGTTCAACCGCTGCAAGTTTGCGTTGCAATATTCGTATAAGAAAATTGCCGCTTCCGCATGCAGGCTCTAAAAAGCGCGAATCAATGCGCTCAGTCTCACCTTTAACAAGATCAAGCATGGCATCCACCATCCACGCTGGTGTGAACACCTCACCATGATCTGCGACACGTTTCTTTGATTTAATTAATTTCAATCATAGCCCTGTTTTCAATATTTATACATTAATCACAGTATAAAAAAATCCGATACGGGAACGATAGAATATTGGCGAAATCATGCTAACCGATTCACTCCAATGATTCCGAACATCATTATCCAAAGATACCGGTGTAACACCCGCAGACATCCTACAATTGCCGAACGAAATTGAACAGTGCAACTTACTGTTTTTTATGGTGCATTACTCCGTTGTTCTCAAATGCTTATTATTTGCGTACTATTGAAAAACCAACCCGATACACCAAAAAACAAAAACCCCGTAACCCATCAGAATTACGGGGTTTTTAGCGAGCCAACACGGGGACTTGAACCCCGGACCTACGCATTACGAATCAGGTTAAAAGTAGAACTCAACAGTAATGTGCAGATAATAAAAGCAATGATTCTGGGAGGTTATGGTGTAGCGCTTTTCTGGTGATTACTGCCATTTACTGGTGAATCAAGGTGGCAATTACCCCTCAGTTACCCCTCGGAACCCCTCAAAGCGAAAATTTCATTTTGCATGTTTCAGCAAGATGTGACCTTTGTATCCGTCCTGTGAACACGCGCGCGAGAAAATTTTTTTGATGGTGTAGATTCATGCCCGAAATGGAGGTGTGACAATGAAAAA